>JAUZNX010000001.1 GCA_030706745.1 Bacteroidota bacterium | reverse complement strand
TACATCTCCTCTATGCGATGGAAAAGCATCAACGGGCATATGACCCTAAATATCAAAAATCACAACGGAACGGAGGAACGAACTAATACGGTATCTCCGAAAACAGGTGCCCAAAGTTAAAGTAATACTTTAATTCTCTCTTTTGAGTTGTCATTTAATGAACGCCCTCTCCTTCCCAAAATTCGACTAATGTACCCCCGAGCCCGTTTCATATTTCATACTTCATATTTCATATTTTCCCCGAAAACGGGTGCCCATCACTTCACTAACAACATACAACATTCCACCCCCCTCGCGCAAGGTGCCCATCAAAGAATTCACGAAAAATTATCGAGCGGCGTACAAGGACTTCTGTAAGCCAAAGAACATCCCTCGGACCTTGTCGACGCTTCCCAGTACTTTCAGCGCATCGCTGGGGGTATGGTATTTCAGATTGAGCAGGATCGGGAGTTGCTCCTCGCCCAATTCGTCTACGCCACGTTCGAGATATTTCAGCAGTACAAACTGCAGGAAGTCCTGATGGTTTGCATCCTGCCCGGCCGTGACCCAGCCGCGCGTATGCTCGACCCGTTCGGCCCGCGTCATCCGTGGTGTTAGAAATGAGATGTAGCTCAGAACATCGAGCAGGTCACATTCTTGTGCGTCCAGCATTCGCTGTAGCGTTTCCAGTTCGTCCTTGCCATAACCTAACGCGGCGATGGATTCGAGGAAGGTCTTCCGCGTCCGAGGGTCCGACCAGATTTTGCGAAGCTCTTCCTCGTTCTTGAAGAACTGAGGCATTGCCGCAAACATCGACTCCATAAACTCTTGCACCGAAAGCGGCTTGCCATCCGCACTCCAGAACGAGGTCTGGATCATGTGCTGGATTTCGCGCTCTTTGCCATCGCGGAGTTTGATCCTCAGCTTCGTTGGGCGCTCTTGGGGCTCATCGGTCCTATCGGTCTGATCCGACTGATCGGTCTGATCTGTCCGATCCGACCGATTTTCTCCCACGGCAGTCTCGTCTACAGGATCGCCATCCCACTCCGGATCGGCAAAGTGCTTGTATGCATCCACGAAGTCGTAGATGGTGAAGTATTCCTTGCCTTCGAAAAGCCGCGTGCCGCGACCGATGATCTGCTTGAACTCGATCATCTGCTTGATCGGACGCAGCAGCACGATGTTGCGGATATTCCGCGCATCCACACCGGTCGATAGCTTTTGCGAAGTCGTGAGCACCGTGGGGATTGTCTTCTCATTGTCCTGGAAGGCACGCAAATATTGCTCGCCGCGTGCCGCATCATTCGCCGTTACTCGGACGCAGTATTCAGGGTCAGGATTCTTCTTCATCTGATTGATGAGGTCGCGTAAGGCAAGCGCATGGTCCTGTGTGGCGCCAAAGACTATGGTCTTCTCGCTCTGGTCCATCTCATTCATCAAAATGCGAACGCGGTTACGCTCGCGCTCTTCGATTTCGATGATCCGGTTGAAATCCGACTCCTCATAAATCCGGCCTTCCTCGACTTCACCCTCGATCACCGTGTCGTCAGACGTATAAACGTAGTCATCCAGCGTCGTGGATATCCGTTTGACTTTGAACGGCGTGAGGAAGCCATCGTTGATGCCTTCCTTTAGCGAATAGACATAGACCGGGTCGCCGAAATATTTGTAGGTATCGACATTGTCCTTGCGCTTCGGCGTGGCCGTAAGACCAAGCTGCACGGCAGGCGAGAAATATTCGAGGATGGCCCGCCAGGTGCTTTCGTCGTTCGCGCCGCCACGATGGCACTCATCAATGATGATGAGATCGAAAAAGTCCGCCGGGTAGTCGCCGAAGTATGGAGTGTTCTCCGGCCCGCTCAGGAAGGTCTGAAAGATCGTAAAGAAGACGGCACCGCTTTTGGGGACCTCTCCTTTCTTCCTGATTTCTGCCGGTTCGATACGCCTCAATGCGTCATCGCCATACTCCATCGAAAACACATTGAAATCCCGTTTGGCTTGATCTGCAAGGATATTCCGGTCGGCGAGGAATAAGATCCTCGGGCTTCTTGCGGCATCACGGCGCAGATTCCACTTTGAGCGGAAGAGCTTCCACGCGATTTGGAAAGCAATGAAGGTCTTCCCGGTGCCAGTTGCGAGCGTCAGCAGGATGCGATTCTTCTCTTCCGAAATCGCGTCCAATACTCGATTGGTAGCAAGCTCTTGATAGTACCGTGGCGTTTTTGTACCACCGACCGTCTCAAACGGAATCTTGCTAAATCGTTCTTTCCAATCATTCCAATCGGCAAAGGTCCGGCCCCACAGTTCTTCCGGAGTCGGGAAGCGCAGGACCGTGCCCTCCTTGCCTGTCTTCATCGCGATCTCGTAGATCTCGCGACCGTTCGTCGAATAGGTGTGGCCGATCTGGAGCTTCTTCGCGTAGGACTTCGCCTGCGTTACGCCTTCGGTAGGTTTGAAGCTTTCGGCTTTCGCTTCGATGAGACCAATATTTTGATTCTTGAAGACGAGAACGTAGTCGGCCTTCTCCGGTTTGGCGCGTGGACTGCCGGGCTGAATGCGGCCATCCGTAAAATAGTACTCACGCCGAATGCGTGAACCCTCGACAACACCCCATCCCGCCGCGTGCAGCAGCGGATCGATCAGTTCAGCGCGGGTTTCCGATTCGTTACGCATTAGTCGATTGCATTAGTGCCGAAGGCACGGAGTACTCGCAGCCCAGGGTAGAGTCCGCGCCAGCGGACGGAACCCTGGGTCTTCGTCGCGTTTGAATTCAATAGCCCTGAAAGGGCGATGTTTGCGCGATCGAACATTCGTACAACGCCCTTTCAGGGCTTCAAATTCTTTTTGGTGCTACGAACCCAGGGTTCCACTTCGTTTCACCCTGGGCTGCGGGTACTCCGCCGCTCCGCGGCTACAACTCCCCACGAAACGCGCTGCGCAACACCGATTTCTTCAACTCCTCCAGCGCCAACAGCTTCGACTTGTAGAGCGATTCTAACTGCTTCGTCTCCGAGGAGAGGGCGTCGAGCTGCTGAACGACTCTCTTTTGTTCGCTTACGGGTACTTTGGGAACAAGGAGATTTCGCAAGACCTTCAGTGAAACGGTCTTCTGCGCAGTACCCGTTGCTCCTTCATCGGCTTGCTTGCGCAGCTGGGGCGCAAGAATCAGATAGTACAGCCACTTTGAACTAACACTCGACTTCGGTCTAATCAGCCCAATATGTCGTTGGAAGCAGAATTCCATTTCGGTATCGACAATTACGGGAATGCCATAAGATCCGGTTACTGTGTAGAGAACATCACCGAACTTCGGACGTCGGTTATCCTTTAAGTTCTCGTAATACTTTCGCGCAACCTTGAAGGTGTTACCGAAGTCAATTATTCTAGACTCTTTGTTAATATCTGAAATAGTAATGAAGGGAATCCCAGTGGGTGCCTTCGGCGGCGGAAGGTGATCACCGTCTGTGATGTCTGTTGCCAAATCCGAGAGGCTTACTAGCTCAGCAATCATCCAAGCTCGAGCAAACACCCGTTGCAAATACGACTCAAACACCTCCCTCGCGTTGGCCAGGTTTTTCTCGGCGTTCAGTTTTGCGGTGGCCGCGCGCGCGAAGACCTCATCGAGAATGCCGACGATGCGCCGCTGCTCGGGGAGGGATTCGGGGAAAGAGATTTCAAGTGGACTTAAATTAGTCCGCGTGATCTGCGGCTGTGCAGAACCAGTAATTGCTTGCGACAGATCAATCGGACCTCGTAGGAGATACTCTAAGAATCGAAGATCTAAGTTGCCATTGCGCGGGCGAACAACCATTGCATTGCCTGTTATCCAGGAGCGTGGCAAGGAGACATTAATGCTTCCGCATGTGGCACCCCTGCAAGTTACCAAGAGTTGCGGTTCTTCGTGGTTGAAAGCATGGTATTTCCCGATGATACCATTTGCGCCGAAGACCGGGAATTTCCCATCAGCCGTCATCTCCTTCGCCGAAATTGTCTTCGGCTGGTAAATCTCGCACACCTCCCCGAGTGTCTTGGTCTGCCAGTTCGCTTTCATGGGCGGTGGTGGTTTTGGGGCTGTGGGCGGCCATGCGCGCCAGCGGGGCGCGGCTGAGCGCCGCGGGCCGGGTTGCCGGGAGCGGCGGGGTTGCGGGAATCGGTCGGATCGGTCTTATCGGACGGATTGGCCGGGTCGGTCGAGCGAGGCTGGTCGGTCGCGCGATGCTGATCGGTCTGATCAGACCGATTTGACCGATTGGTCTGCTTCGGCGGCTCTGCCTTTTTCGGCTGAGGCGGTGGCTCATACCCGTGCGTCTTCCGGTAGTCGGTTCGTGCTTTGGTCATCCGCTCGCGGATGCCACCATGGTGGACGAAGTCTCGCTCGAGCTGGCGGATCAACTGGTCCAGCAAAAAGTTAGCCTGATGGATCAAGCAAATCGCCACATTCGCAACCACATCGGCCGAGCGCGTTTCCCAGATCGCCCGATAGGTCTGATCGGCCCGATCCGACCGATAAATATCACGCGCAGCAGTGGCCTCCACGGAATCCCTCTTCCACTGCGGCAGATCGCGCACGCGCAGGTAATCCTCGTAGTCGAGCAGCAGTTCTTCTAAGCTCGCACGCGCGACGTTCATCAGCTTGACCTCTGTCTCCTTGGACGTGCCCGAAGCGCGGCTCCCTTCGGCGATATTTTGTTTGCCGCTACGGGCAGCTTGGACCATCTGGTCGATCGTTCGGTCGCCCTTGCGGAGGAAGCGTTGGCAGAAGTGGAACGTCATGTCGAATGCTGCCTCGGAGGCCTGGTAGGCACGCAGCTTGCGGTAGTCTCCGTGGGGGGTGATGAACTCTGGCATGGTGTGCGTTAGCGGATGCTGGGGCTCGGGGGAATCGGTCTGATCGGTCAGATCAGACCGATCTGTCTGATCTGACCGATTTGACCGATTCCCCGTTCAAGCGGATAACAGTTTGCTAATCTTTTCCATTGCCTCCGCACTCTCTCGGTCGAGCGAGCGCATCTCCTCCAGGATTTCCTTCGCGTCACGCAGCACCGCCTCGCCGCCTTTGCTTGGGTTCTTGACGGAGAGATCGTAGGTTGTTTTGTCAACATCCTTGATATCCACCGACCACGAGTTCTCCGAAGCAGCTTTCGTCTTCTGCAACTTCACAAACTCTGCGAGGTCGCTATCGCTCAGCGGCTGCGTCTTCCCAAGATTGCGACCCGCATTGAGTTGGTAGTACCAAATCTTCTTGGTTGGCGCGCCTTTTTCGAAGAAGAGGACAACGGTCTTCACGCCCGCGCCCTGAAACGCGCCGCTCGGAAGATCGAGCACGGCGTTCAACTGGCAACTCTCAAGCAACAGCTTCCTTAGGCTCACCGATGCGTTATCGGTGTTGGACAAAAACGTGTTCTTGATCACGATGCCCGCTCGTCCGCCAGCGCGGAGAATCTTGATGAAGTGTTGTAGGAAGAGGAATGCCGTCTCGCCGGTCTTGATCGGGAAGTTCTGTTGGATCTCGCGTCCGATGCCGGCTCCGAACGGCGGATTCGCAAGCACAATGTCGTAGCGGTCCTTCTCCTGAATGTCGTTGATGTTCTCGGCGAGCGTGTTCGTATGGAGGATGTTCGGCGCTTCGATGCCATGCAGGATCATGTTCATCACGCCGATGATATACGCGAGCGACTTGATCTCCTTGCCGTAGAGCGTCTTCGTTTGCAGGGTCTTCATCTGCGCGGTCGAGAGCTTCGCACTCTCTCCGGCGAGATAGACAAACGACTCGCACAGAAATCCGGCAGAACCGCAGGCGCCATCATAAATCGTTTTGCCAAGTTCCGGTGCAACGGCTCTGACGATCGCTCGGATCAACGGACGCGGCGTATAGTACTCGCCGCCGTTCCTTCCGGCATTTCCCATTTTCGCGATCTTCGATTCGTAGAGATGCGAGAGTTCGTGGATTTCCTCGTAGTGCCGGAAGTGCATCGTGTCCACGGTGTTCAGGATTTCCCGCAGCCGGTAACCGCTCGTCAGCTTATTCTTCAGCTCGTGGAATATCTCGCCGATCTTGTATTCAATCCGGTCCGGGCTGTCAACGCGGAATTTCCGGAGATAGGGAAAGAGCTTATCGTTGACGAAGTCTTTTAGGTCGTCGCCATCGAGCGCTTTGCTGTGGTCGAGCTTTCCGTCCTTCGCTTTTGGGCACGCCCACGCATCCCAGCGATACTTGGGGTCAAGAATGTAGCTGTACTTCTTCCCTTCAAATGCAGCGTTCTGCTTCTTGGTCTCTTCGAGATCGTCGAGATATTTCAGGAAGAGAATCCAGGATGTCTGCTCAATGTAATCGAGTTCGGTCGCGCAACCGGCATCCTGACGGAGGACATCGTCGATATTTTTGAAGGACTGTTCGAACATAGGCCCTTGGAACGGAGCGCGCCACTGCATCAATTCCCGACAACCTCTTTCGCTCGGCGTTCGTTAGTTGGGCTGCATGCGCAGCCCTTTTATCCTCCGAACCGTAGGCCGTATTGGCGGGAAGACCCGTGCTTTCGTCGCGGAGTTCGGGCAGGCCTCGAAGCTGCTCGGGGAGTCGTTCAGCTACACACGGTGGATTCCACGCGACCGGCGGCTGCTGCTCGATCAGATGGCGCACATCGGTTCGGACTCGCTGCCGCTCGTCTTCGTCATCGGATTTTTCACCGGCATGGTGAGCGCGTGGCAAGCGGCGTATCAATTCAAAGGGCTGATTCCGTACAGCTTGCTCGGCGCGGCCGTGAGCCGCGCGATCTTTATCGAGCTGGGTCCGGTGCTGACGGCGATCGTGATCGCGGGCCGCGTCGGCGCTTCCATCGCGGCGGAGCTTGGCACGATGCGGGTAACCGAGCAGATCGATGCGCTCGAAAGCCTCGCGATCAGTCCCGCGCGCTACCTGGCGCTGCCGCGCATCGTCGCGGCCATCGTCATGATGCCGCTGCTCGTTATTTTTGCGAACACGATCGCGCTCCTGGGCGCATACCTCGTCAGCAACATGTTCCTGGATATTTCATCCAAAATGTTTTTCGATTCGGTCCAGCGGTTCTTTCATCTCAAAGATATCTTTGGCGGACTCGTCAAGGCGCTGTTTTTCGGCGGCGTGACGGCGCTCATCGGTGTCCACGTGGGGATGCGAGCCTCGGGTGGCGCGGAGGGCGTCGGCAATGCGACGATCCGCGCGTTCGTGCTCTCGAGCGCGATGATCCTCGTGATGGACTACATGCTCTGGACCATTCTCTTCTAAGCACCCGGCATGATCGAAATCCGCAATCTGGTGAAATCGTTTGGCGAGCAGCCCGTGCTGCGCGGCATCGATCTTCGCATCAATGATGGCGAGACCGTGGCGATCATAGGCCAGAGCGGCTGCGGCAAGAGCGTGCTGCTCAAACACATCATCGGGCTATTGAAGCCGGATGCCGGCGATGTGTTGGTGGATGGATTGAACATGAGCACGGCCAAACCGCGCGCAGTCGAGAAGATGCGGCGACATATCGGATTCCTGTTCCAGGGTGCCGCGCTGTTCGACTCGATGAGCGTATTAGAGAATGTCACGCTTGGCCTTCGCGAGCATGGTCTGCGCGATGAAGCAGAGCTCGCGCGCATCACAAAAGAGAAGCTTGCACTCGTTGGGCTTTATGGCATCGAACATCAGATGCCATCGCATCTTTCGGGCGGTATGAAGAAGCGCGTCGCGCTCGCGCGGGCGCTCGCCACCGAGCCGAAGTACATGTTCTACGACGAGCCGACAACCGGACTCGATCCCATCACCAGCGATCAGATTGACGCATTGATCGAAGACCTGACAGCGAAGCTCAGTGTTACCAGCGTCATTGTCACGCACGATCTGTTTACGGTCGAGCGGATTGCCAAGCGTGTGATCTTTCTTCATCAGGGCCGCATTCATTTCGATGGCAAGCACTCGGAGTTGAGCGCGTCCGCGGATCCGATCGTTTCATTGTTTCTCGAGCGATACCGCGCTCCACTTGCGATCGTAAAATAAATGTACGAGATCGATCTCGCCATTCTGCATTTTTTCAATCAGTCGCTTGCCTGTTCCGCGCTGGACACGATTACGAGCGTCCTCACCAACGTGCGCTACTGGTATCCCGTCTATCTGCTCGGCGGGTTGTTCCTGATCTACCGGTACAAGTGGCACGGCGCACGAATGCTGCTCGCGGCCATCCTTCTCATTACCGTCACCGATTCCTTCGCACATCTCATCATCAAGCCGCTGGTCAATCGCCCCCGGCCCTGCGCGACCTTGCCGGATGGGTCGCACGTCGTTTCGTGGATTCGCCTTCCCGATGGCGCGCGGTGGGACGGGAGCTTCCCATCGAATCACGCACTCAACAACTTTGCGATTGCTGCATTCTTTGTCACACTTTGGCCGAAGAAACGTCGCACCTATTGGTTGTTGGGGGCCGCGCTGCTTATCAGTCTTAGCCGCATCTACGAGGGCGTACACTATCCGAGCGATGTGCTGGGTGGAACCGTGATTGGAATCGTGTTTGGGATTGGGTTCGCATCTCTCCAGCGAGTGCTCGAACGGAGTCTCCAGCAACGCTAACGATTTCAATTCGTCATGTGTTGAAAAAACCATTATGCCGCTTGACCCCAGTTTCGATTCCCAAAAGCCCGTCCTTGATCACGGATACGTCCGCCTGCTCGATATTATGGGCGATGACTCATCGCCGGACTCCGACGCACGCATTTCGACCGGTGTGGCCGCCCGAAGCGAAGACGCGCAGACGACGCTCGTCCGCTTCCTGCTCCGCCATAAGCACACGACGCCGTTCGAAGGAAGCGTGCTGAAGTTCGAGGTCCGCGCGCCGATCATGGTGATCCGTGAGTGGCACCGGCACCGGACGTTCAGCTATAACGAGGAGTCAGGACGTTACAAACAACTCGATCCGCTCTACTACACCCCCGCGCCAAATCGCGTGGCCTATCAGGCGAAGACCAACCATCAAGGCTCGGGCGAGCAGCACCCAGACGCCGAGCGGTTCATTCAGGAGTGGAACGAGGAGCAGCAGGAGTTCGAAGCGGACTACACCGAGCTAATCCAGACGCATAACGTTGCGCGCGAACTGGCACGACTGAACATGCCGCTCGCGCATTACTCCACATTTGTTGTCACCGGCAATCTGCTCAACTGGTTTCGCTTTTTGCAGCTTCGGATGGACCAGAACGCTCAGTATGAAATTCGTATGTATGCGAATGCCATTTACGAGCTGGCGAAGCAATACTTCCCTCGGTCGTTCGAAGCCTTCCGCGATTACTGGCTCGAAGCGGTCTCACTCTCAAAGCGCGAAGCAGACTTACTCAAGCAAATGCTTGGCACTGCGATTACGTCCGAGACTTTTGTGTCCGCACAGCCCACGCCCGGACCGAACTTCACCAAACGCGAATCGGAGGAGTTCCGTCAGAAGCTCGTTCGTATGGGACTGCTTGCGCAATGATGACTATTTGAATGATGAAGAATGAAGTACCAGTTGCAGTCGCGCCGTTCTATTCCGTCATTCTTCCAGCCTACAATCGCGCGCATCTAATCCGATCTGCCATAGAGAGTGTTCTTGAACAACGATTCTCCGATTGGGAGCTTCTGATTATCGACGATGGCTCGCGAGATAATACATTCAAGGTAGTCCGCGAATTGGTTTTGAAGGACTCGCGAATCCGTTACCACTTTGCAGCGAATCGTGGTCTTGCCATGGCGCGCAACCTTGGTCTGACAATGGGTCTCGGGAAATATTTCACGTTCCTCGATTCCGACGATGAATATGCGCCGGAGCATCTTGCACTTCGCGCCAAATATCTCCAAGCACATCATGAAGTAGAATTGTTGCACGGTGGCGTTGAAGTCATCGGCCCGGACACGGTCGCCGATAAGTACGACCCGTCGCGGCAAATCCCAATATCAGACTGCGTCGTGGCCGGCACATTCGTGATCCGACGCGATCTGGCGGAACGTCTGCATGGCTTCCGCGATGTTCCGTATGGCGATGATAATGACTTTTTCGAACGTGCACAAAATGTCGGTGTCGTCATTCACAAGATCGATTCGCCGACCTATCGATACAACCGTTTGGAGCCTGATTCGCTGTGTGCCATCGTGGAGCGAGAAGGCATCGAGGGTATTCGCAAATTCCGGGGGATAACATGAGCAAGCAAACACTGTCCGCCGCGCCACGTGATGGTGCGCTCGCGCCACGCAGACTTCCATCCGGTGAGTCGTTCGAGGAACGCACAACTCGCTTCCAGAAGATATTCACCCTGCTGCATAAAGCATATCCAGACGCAAGATGCGCACTGGAGTTTACAGACGCCTACGAGTTGCTTGCGGCAACGATCCTTTCGGCCCAGTGTACGGATAAGCGCGTGAACATGGTGATGCCGGAATTTCGAAAGGCATTTCCGAACGCGAAGAAACTTGCGAATGCTGAGCTTGCAGACATCGAGGACGTAATCAAGACCACCGGGTTCTTCCGGCAGAAGGCAAAATCGCTGAAGTCAATGGCGTCCGATATTGTCGAGACATTCGGCGGCAGCGTACCCGATACGATGGAGCAACTCATCACCCTCCGCGGTGTCGGTCGCAAGACGGCGAACGTTGTGCTTGGCGATGCCTTCGGCAAGGCCGAGGGCATCGCGGTCGATACGCATGTCACAAGGCTCTCGGGTCGGCTTGGCCTAACGAAGGAAACTGAGCCGGTCAAGATTGAACAAGACCTCATGAAGCTCGCGAAGCCCACGCAGTGGACGCTCACCGCTCACGTTATCATTTTGCATGGCCGCGCCATCTGCGATGCCCGCAAGCCCAAGTGCACGCAGTGCGTGGTTGCCGAGTTGTGCCCATCGGCAGGGATGAAGGGGAGTGTCTGACCAGTGCTGAAAGCCGTTCTCTTTGATCTCGACGATACGCTCTTCGATCATCGGCACAGTTCGCGCGAGGCCCTTGCTTTGTTGCAGCAGGATTTCTTTGGTGATCGGGATGAGGTGACGCTCGATGAGCTGGAGGCTGCAAATCACGCAATCCTGAACGAAGTCCATGTCGAAGTCCTCGCCGGAACCCTTGGCCCGGATGAAGCACGTGTCAAACGATTCGGGATGTTCTTTCGGCGGTTTGGCATCAAGCTTTCAACACACGATCTGCAGATTGTTGCGGCCTCCTATCGCGCGAATTATCAGTCCTCCTGGCGCGCTATGCCGGGAGCAGAGAAGCTGCTTCGGGCACTCCGGCATCGGGGTGTGAAGACTTCGATCGTCACCAATAATTTGGTCGAAGAGCAAATGTCCAAACTAGCGCGATGTGGACTCCTCGAACTTCTCGATAGCATCACGATTTCCGAAGAAGCCGGATTCTCGAAGCCCGATGCTCGCATTTTTCAGATCGCACTGGACCGACTTGGTCTGGAGGCGCAAGAAACCGTGATGATTGGCGATGCCTGGGAGAATGACATCCTTGGTGCAAGAGCGGCCGGAATTCGAAGCGTGTGGTATAATGCTTATTCCTCCGAACCGCCGGAACGGACGGTCCCCGAAATCCGAACTTTTGAGGATTCCGATGCGATACTACGACTGTTGTTTTTGTAATACTCATGCCTTCGAAGCGGAAATCCAAACGACTTAAACCGAATCCCGCCGGATATTCCAGCCGTCCGCTCAAGGATAAGCTTGGAATTAAAGAGGGCGCGGCGATCGCAATCCTCGAGGCGCCGGCGAACTACGCGTCGCTCGTCGGGATCGAGAGGTTCGATACTGAACTGGATCTCGATTCTTACGACTTTCTTCACTTTTTCACAGCAAGCGCTATCGGACTTGGACATGTCTTCCCCGTTCTCGCAAAACGCCTCAAGATGGATGGCATGCTTTGGATTTCATGGCCGAAGCTCTCTTCGAAAGTCGAGACAGACCTCAGCGAAAACGTGGTTCGTGCAATTGGTCTTGCCAATGGTCTGGTCGATGTGAAAGTTGCAGCCGTTGACGACGTCTGGAGCGGGCTGAAATTCATCTACCGCCTGTCAGATCGCGCCTGAACGCTCTATACAGTCTGGCCGAGTATTTGTTCGTAAAGAACTGGCCTGTCTCTCCATCAAAAAGAGGAAACTGAATTTAGGGTTAGGTTTGTCGTAACCGTGGATTTGAAGTGTTTCACAACATTGCCATAGTTGCCTGACTGTCAACGCCCACTCGGATGAGTCTCAATACAGCGGAGCGCGAACAACTTCCCGAATTGACTGTCCCATTTGGTGACAGGTTACCAGACTTACTCTCTAAACTCCCGGCATTTTTTTGGGAGACCGAGCTAAACGCCGACCTGAGAACCAGCCACTTTACATATCTCAGTGATAATGCCGAACGTATGCTTGGGTATCCGCGCGAGCATTTGCTGCGGCCCGAAAGCTGGCAGGAGATGGTCCATCCTGAGGATCGCGAGGTCTTCTACCAACAAACGCGAAGTCTCTATGCATCGAGTGATCGCGCAACCATTCATCATCGGATACTGACCGCCGATGGGCACGTGCTGCCAATCGAAGCTACGATCGTTGTCGTACGCGATCCCGCCGGTACGCCTGTGGCCTTACGCGGCGTGACGCTCGATATTACCGAGCGCTATAAAGGAGAGATGCGGTGGAAGCTGCTAATCGAAGCCGGCAAATTGTTTTCGGAGTCGAGCGAGTTCGAAGCGGCGCTCGATGCCGCAATTCAATTGCTGGTACCGGGCATGGCCGATCTCTGCCAGATTTTCCTGATGAGCCCCGATAAGGGCCTCGAGCTATTTTCGGTCGTCGCATCGACGCCAGAATTGGCTCAGCTCTCGAGAGAATCACAAGCACGGTTTACGCTGAGGGAAGATACTCGGCTCATGATCTTCAACGTGCTCCAGCAACGCGAGTCCGTTCTACTTCCCGAGATTACTGATGCGTTTCGAATCGAGCATAGTATATCCGATGAGCATCTGGCATTTCTGCGCCGCATGGACATCCGTTCGGGAATCATCACCCCACTCTTCGTTGGCGAAACGATGTTCGGCGTGATCTCGCTTTCGAGCAAATTCGAACAGCGCCGCTATGGCATTGAGGATAAGCTGTTCCTGGAAGAATTCGCGCGGACTGCATCGCACGCGCTGCACAAGTCTCGGTTGTCGCACGATGTCGAAAATGAACTCGCTCGCCGATCTCGATTACAGGCCCGCCTCGAGCTCATGGAGGACGTGAGCCAGCGTGTTGCCGGCTCGCTCGATCTCCAGGAATTACTGCACGAGGCGGCGGAAGCCCTTGTACCTCGATTCGCCGATTGGCTGACGATCGATCTCGTCGATAGAGTCGGAGATGTCTCACGCATTTTCGCGTTCCATGGTGACCCGAAACTGAAAGAGAAGCTCGAGGAGTATCGCGTTAAATACGGTCATGAAGCGACGCGGGGTCTGGTTGACATCATGCGGGAAGGCACGTCAGTCCTGATTGAACATTCCAGCGATACCGGCCCTCACAGCTTTGGCATTTCACCGGAACGATGGGCCGCACTCGAGGAGATCGGCGCGTCTTCGCTCATCATGGTCCCACTCCGCTCCCGCCGTCGAACGCTGGGCGTGCTCGGGCTGGACTTCGGACATTCGAAACGACACTATACACCGGATGATACCGAGCTCGCTCGAGAGATTGCTTCGCGGATCGCATCCGGAATCGATAATGCTCTGCTGTTTGCCGAGGCCCGAACTGAAATCGAACATCGCATTCAACTTCAGCAGACGCTCGAAGCGGCAAAAGAAGAAGTCGATGCCGCAAGTCGCGCCAAGGACCAATTCATGGCGGCACTCAGTCACGAATTGCGAACGCCGCTCACACCCGTGCTGGCCACGGTGGATCTGCTCGAAGGCGACCCGACCCTGCCAGCGGATTTTCAGCCGTTGATCGGGCTGATTCGGAGAAACGTCGAGATCGAGTCGCGACTCATCGATGACCTGCTCGACATGACACGGATCACCAAGGGGAAGCTCCGCATGACTGCCACGGATGTCGATCTTCACGCGCTTTTGCCAGAAGTCATCGAGATTTGCCGAACCGATATTGCGCGAGCGAATCTCCAAATCACGACCCGCTTTGCCCTCGATAACTCCTTCGTTCGCGGAGATAAGGACCGGCTGAGTCAGGTGTTTTGGAATGTCATTCACAATGCCACCAAATTCACTCCGGCGCATGGCGTGATAACCATCGAGACTCGCGCCGAGGGCGGCTCTGCCGTCATTGAATTCCGCGATAGCGGACGCGGCATTGAGCCATCCGAACTTGAACGAATTTTCGATCCGTTCGAGCAGCGTGATGTTGCCCGTGCCGGCCGTAGCGCTCAATCGGGTTTGGGACTTGGGCTCGCCATCTCCAAATCGATCATCGAAATGCATGGCGGATCGATCGAAGCGCGAAGTGATGGTCCGAATTCCGGAGCGACGTTTCTCGTTCGGCTGCAATCACTCCAGGTCAAGCAGGCGGCTTCCAGCATTCCTGCGCGACCGGTTCTCCCCGCCAATGGTGCGCGAATCCTCTTTGTGGATGATCACGCCGATACGAATGCGGCGCTTAAAGTCCTCCTTGAGCGACGCGGCTATATGGTCAGCACCGCTGTTAGTGTCAATACCGGACTCGAACTCGTGCGCAAGGAAGAATTCGATTTGCTCGTCAGTGATATCGGATTGCCCGATGGTAAAGGCACCGATCTTCTGCGTTTGATTCGCGCCGATGAAGCCGCTCATGTCTCACGGCGGCCTTTGAAGGCTATTGCTGTGAGCGGCTATGGTACGGAGGCCGATATTGCCCGCAGCCACGAAGCCGGATTCATGTTCCACCTGAAGAAGCCGATTGCATTTCCCGATCTCGAACGCGCGATTTCCGAAGCGCTCGCCAAGACGTAATGCTTCGTCAACAAGTGATGAAGAATGCGAGCTGGAGAACTACGCCACTTCGTCCTTCTTACATCCAACCTTCGCGGCGATACCACTCGACGGTATCGCGGATACCATCTTCAAGCGATACTTGCTGGCGATAGCCGAGGTCGCGACGGGCTTTTTCCGTGCTGCAGGTCCAGTGGGCCTGGACCATATCGCGCCCCTTTTCCCAATTCAGAACACTGGGCTTGCTGCGGAACATCGAGAAGAATTCGGAGAGTCCGGCAACGGTATACACAACCGCATGTGGAAGCTTCACAGTCAGACCCTTTCGGTTTACGATCTCTGCGGTCAGATCGCTGACTTCCCGCCACGTATGCTGATTTTCACCGGCGATGAAGTATGTCTCGTTTTGTGCTTCGTCGCGCTCGAGCGCCAGCCGTACACCTTCGGCGACATCTGACACATGCAGGAGATTTACGCGCTTATCCTTCATACCGATCAGTGGTTTCAAGCCTTTTCCGACGGTCTGGAAGAACGTGAGAATCGCCGTGTCTCGAGGTCCATAGGTCGCCGGGAGCCGAACGATCGTCACTGGGAAGTCCTGACGGGCGCGCTCGCATTCCTCCTCTGCCGCGCGCTTGGACTGCCCGTACGCTGTGATTGGATGCGGTGGGGTCAATTCATTCACGGGCTGACCGTCCAGTGAGGGACCCGTAGCCGTCTGGCTCGAGCACTGCACAAACCGGTGAATTTCAGGATTGTAGCGGCGGACTGCCTCGAGGATCGCCCGCGTAGCAAGTTGGTTGCCCTCGAAAAAGCCTTGTTTGTTCTTCGCCGCCGTGACTCCAGCGACATGAATGATCGCATCGACGTTCTCAACGGCGGGTTTCAGGGATTCGGCATCGAGCAGCCGTCCTTCGAGGATTTCTATAGGCTTTCCTTCGAGCCAACGGCGGCTGGAGGAGCCACGGACGAGAGCGCGCACATCATGTCCGGTTTCGATAAGCCGATCGGCGATGTGGGAGCCGACGAATCCGGAAGCACCGGTGACGAGAACTTTCATGTGCCAGCCCCAACGTGCATCGTGGGGAGTATACTCCCGATTTTACGGGTTTGGAATACTATGCTGAAACGGTTAATCCTACTCGCCTGTGCGGCGCTTTTTGCGGCCTGCAGCACCGATTCCACGCCACCCACTACGAGCAATTATTCGCTCCAACTCCAGTTCACGTCGCCGCCTTCCGTCTCCGGTACGGTCGCGAGTTTCGATCTCAAGGTGACGCGAAGCGGAGCGCCAGTGCAGGGGGCAACGCTAAAGATTACAACCTATCCCAAGGACACTGTCATCACAAGCAAGATCCTCTCCGGAGCGGACGGTGCATGGACTAACATTGGTGTCGTCATGGGAGCCTCGACGCAACAGGTCGCATTCCAGGCGTTCAAGGACACGATGACCAGCAACTTTGTCGTCTATGCGCCCTGACCGCGCCAAACTTCGATAGCTTTTCGGACCATCTTCGGATTCGAGCTGCCGGCAGATTTCTTCTCTTTGAGACTTCTGAGTGGATCGAGAAATTCAAACAAATCCTGATCGATCAGCGGCGAAAACGACTTAAGAGTTGAAAGTGGAATAGCTGGAAGACTAAGCTTGTGATCCGTCGCATAGGCCACGATCGTTCCGGTAACGTGATGGGCTTCACGGAATGGTAAACCCTTTCGCGCCAGGTAGTCGGCAATTTCCGTCGCCATCAATTCTCCTGTCATGACGGCCTCCCGCATCGTGCGAGTATTGAAAGTCGTTTCGCTCAACAAATACGCCATCATCTCCAGCGAATCGCGCGTCGTCTCGATGGCATCGAACATCGGCTGCTTATCCTCCTGCATGTCGCGATTGTAGGCCAGCGGCAACGCCTTCATCGTGGTCAACAGATTGATCAATGCGCCGTAAACTCGTCCCACTTTCCCACGGATCAGCTCTGCCATGTCAGGGTTCTTTTTTTGTGGCATGATGCTTGAGCCGGTGGTCACCCGGTCAGACATCGTGACAAATCCGAACTCCGTCGTGGACCAGATCACGAGTTCCTCGGCAATGCGGCTCAAGTGCATCATAATGATAGAGCAAACACTCGCGAGCTCAATGAGAAACGCACGATCGCTGACTGCATCGATACTATTATTCACCAGTCCTTCGAACCCCAGTTCACTCGCCACGAAATGGCGGTCGATCGGATGCGAGGTTCCGGCAAATGCCGCAGCTCCAAGCGGGGACTGGTCGACGCGGCCTAAGCAATCATCCAGCCGCTCGCGATCTCTCGCAAGCATTTCCAGATGCGCCATCAAGTGATGACTCAGCAGCACGGGCTGCGCCTGCTGTAAGTGCGTGTAGCCCGGCATGATCGCGTCCAAATGCTGCTCTGCTAAATCGAGCAGAACCTCGATGACGGCGGTGATCCGCGTGATCAGTTCGGGGATGGCTGCCTTGAGATAGAGTCGCTCATCGAGCACAACCTGATCGTTGCGGCTGCGACCAGTATGCAATTTGCCGCCGACCGCTCCAACCCGCTCCGTCAGCCAGGTCTCGATCGCAAGGTGCACGTCCTCCATGGAGGGATCGAACTGGAGCGCACCGCTTTCAATCTCATGACTGATCGCCTCCAGCCCGCTGACAATTGTGGCGGACTCCTCCTGACAGATGATCCCGGTTGCACCGAGCATCTTCGCATGCGCAATCGAACCGCGAATGTCTTCGCGCCACAGTTTGGAATCGAGCGCGATCGAACTTGAAAAGCGATGCGCGACATCCGCAATCGCTTCTCGGAATCTTCCGCCCCACAACGCAATCGCCATTAGCTGGTCACCTCAATAGTGGATCGTGATGTTTCGTGTTTCGAGACTCGGGCAATCGTACGAAGCGGTAGCGAATAGATTTTTGAGAAGCCCTCGCCGGCCGAGTGATCGAACGTATCCTCGGAGGTATACGACGCGAGCGCCTTGTCATAAAGCGAATTCGGCGACCAGCGCGATTGCACCGTGAGTCCGCCTTTATAGAGCTTCACGGTGACCGTCCCGCTCACGGCTTGCTGCGTCTCATCGACAAAGGCATCGAGTGCGACGCGGAGCGGCGAGAACCACAGGCCGTTGTAAATCAAATCGGCATAGTCCTGCGAGACTTTGGCTTTAAAATGCGCGGTCCAGCGATCGAGCGTAATCCGTTCGAGCTCGCTGTGTGCAAAATGGAGCAACATAGCTCCGGGTGCTTCATAAATTTCTCGTGACTTAATGCCAACGAGTCGATTCTCGATCATATCAATCCGTCCAACTCCATGCGATCCTGCGAGACGATTCAGGATTCGAATAAGAGCAACCCCGTTCATCTGCTTTCCATTCACAGCAACCGGAATTCCTTTTTCAAAATCGATTGTGACCTGCTCGGCCTGGTCCGGCGCGGATTCCGGTGCAACCGTTCGCTGGTATGCGTCCAATGGTGGCGCAACCGTCGGATCTTCGAGCACACCACACTCGATGGACGTACCCCATAAATTCTCATCGATTGAGTAGGGACTCTCTTTCGTTGCCTGAACGGGAATGCCGTGTTCCTGGCAGTATAAAATCTCTTCCTCACGCGAGCCGAACGGCCAATGCCGCACCGGAGCGATCACGCGAAGGTCTGGCGCAAGTGCCCAGACCGATGCATCGAATCGAATTTGATCGTTGCCTTTGCCGGTACAGCCGTGAGCAACCACGGTGCATTCTTCCTTGCGGGCAATCTCGACGAGAGATTTTGCAAGCAGAGGACGACCCAGCGCGGTCGCGAGTGGATAAGCACCCTCATAAAGCGCACTGGCCTTCAGCGCATGCCAGAGATAATCCTTCACAAACGACTCCGTCAAATCGACATGATACGCCGCACGAGCGCCCAGCGCCAGAGCACGCTCCCGAATGCCAACGAGTTCTTTCTCCTGCCCGAGATCGCCCGAGACGGTTACGATCTCCGCGCCAAATTCGGTTTGCAGCCAGTGCGCGATCACCGAGGTATCGAGCCCACCGGAATATGCCAGCGCAATCCGCGCACCTTCGAGGCCACTCAGTCCGTTTATGTTCTTGTCCATTAGTTTTCGTTGCTCGCATAAATTCTATAGATTCTATTGAACCTATAGATGTGTTTTTCAATCACCCTGCTCTGTAATAAATGCTCGAAGCCGTTTGATCAACTTCGGAATATCTTTCACCGATTGTGGCGCGACAAAGATCGTATTATCGCCGGCCAGCGTGCCGAGTACTTCTGGCGCACCCAAAGAGTCGATCAGTTCTGCTACACCCTGCGCGCGCCCGGCAAGTGTCTTGATGACGATCATCGACTCGTTCGCGTGGATCGCCGTTACTTCGTAACTGAGCAACGCGCGGACCCGATGATCCTCATTGCCATCCGAGGCCAAATAGCGCGGACCATCGGCCGTACCAACGCGAGCGATTCCCATCTCAGCAAGATCGCGCGAGAGCGTGCCTTGCGTGATCGCCATTCCGGAGCGCCGCAACGCGCGCGCTAAATCCTCTTGTGAGCCGACGCGCTCTCGAGTCAGAATCTCACGAATGGTGAACTGTCGCTTCTGTTTGTCCATATTCTTCAAACTCACCTACGGTTTCATGCTGCGGATCCTCATTCAGCTCCGCATTTTCCGCGAGCAGGGTGACCAGAATCGCCTTCTGCACGTGCAGCCGGTTCTCAGCCTGATCGAAAATTACGGAATTCGCCGAATCCATGGCTTCGGCCGTGATCTCTTCGCCGCGATGCGCCGGAAGGCAGTGCATTATGAGTGCATTCGGATGCGCCAGCCGCGTCAGCGCCGCGTTGATCTGGTAGTCCTTAAACGCAGCCCGTCTGGCCGACTGCTCCGACTCCTGACCCATACTCGTCCATACATCGGTATAGATCGCATCAGCGGAATCCGCGGCAATGCGCGGATCATCGACAACTTCAATCGTACTAATACCAGCCGCTTGCGCTCGCGCGAGCGTAACAGCATCCGGTGCATACCCATGCGGTGAGGCGATCGAGAGATGCATCGGATAAATTGCCGCCATCTCAATCCAAGAATTCGCGACGTTGTTGCCATCGCCGACAAACGCGATCTTCAGTCCCGGGCGCAATTTGCCATGCTGCCGGATCGTGTAGAGATCGGCCAGAATTTGGCATGGATGCGATTGGTCCGTCAGCGCGTTGACGATCGGCACATTCGCATGCTCTGCAAGGCCGAGCAAAATATTATGATCGAACAGTCGGGCAACGATGCAGTTCGAATACGATGCGAGTACGCGCGCGACATCCGAAACCGCCTCGCGCTCACCAAGGCCGACTCCCTCATTCGAAAGATAGAGCGATGTCCCGCCCAACTGGGCAACGCCAACTTCGAAAGACACGCGCGTCCGTAGCGAAGGTTTCTGAAACAATAACGTCACGTGCTTGCCCGCAAGCGGCTTCGCGTTCGTATGCTTGAGCACATCGGTCAGATGCATCAGATCCTCGAAGTCCTGCTTCGTCATGACCGTTAAGTCGAGCAGGTCCTGCTTCTGAACTGGCAACGTGGATGTACCAGACATGGCGCTCTTGATAGGGCGCGCTCGGCCGAAGACTTTCTCCTCTCGGATGATCTGCGTGCCGACACCTTCGTGAGTAAAGATCTCGAGCAACAACGAGTGATTCGTCGCACCATTGATCAAGTGGACTTTCTTCACGCCGTTTGCCAGCGCTTCGAACGCAGCATGCACCTTCGGGATCATTCCGCCACTGATCACGCCTTGTTTGATGAGTTGTTGCGCGCGGGCATTGGTAAGTGTTGGAACAAGCTCGCCTTCTACCAAGACCCCTTCAGTATCGCTTAGGAAAAACAACTTCTCCGCTCCGAGTGCCTGTGCAACACCGCTGGCGGCAATGTCCGCATTGATGTTATAGACTTCACCGGAAGTAGAAACACCAACCGGGGCGATCACGGGAATGACGCCCGTTCCAATCAGCGTATTGAGAAAGGCCACGTTGACGGATTCGACCTCGCCGACAAGGCCCAAATCGAATCCCTTCGGCGCGTATTTCTTTGCGGTGATAAGGTTGTTATCGATGCCCGAGAGTCCGAGCGCACTGCCTCCGGCATGATTAATAAGCCCAACAATGTCCTTATTGACACTGCCGGCGAGCGTCATCACAACGTTCTTTAACATTGCCTCGTCGGTATACCGCTGACCGCCAACAAAGCGGCTTTCGGTGCCGAGGCGCATCGCGAGATCAGTTACGGAATTGCCGCCACCATGCACGATAACGACGTTGATGCCGATCTTCTTGAGGAGCGTTACATCCTTCGCGAACGCGTCCTTGAGACCATCATCGATCATTGCGGCACCACCATACTTGATGACGAAGGTCTTGCCTTCATAGCGCTGGATGTATGGCAGCGCGCTTGTGAGTATTTCTTCTTTCGTTTGCATCTCAGGTGTCATGACCGGTAACTCGCGTTGATATGAACGTATTCCTTTGAAAGATCGCAGGTCCAGAAATTAGCTTCGGCATCACCCTGGTGTAAGTCAATCGTAATCGTGATATTTTCCTGCGAGAAGATTTCTTTTGCCTTTACTTCGTCAATCACGATGTTGTAGTTCTGCCCCAGCACCGGCAAGGTGCCAAAGAACAACTCGACATTCGCAGGATCGAAGTCGATGCCGGAATATCCAACTGCGGCAAGAATGCGGCCCCAGTTGGCGTCCGCTCCATGGATCGCAGTCTTGACCAGATTGCTGTTCGCAACGGATTGCGCAGCCGTGACCGCTTCTTTCTCGGTGTGCGCGCCTCGCACAACGATCTCGACTAACTTTGTTGCGCCTTCGCCATCGCGCGCAATCATCTTCGCAAGCTTCGTGAGAACATGCTCCAGCGCCGATTCGAACATCTCGAACTCAGGACCCTGAACGATTGCCACGCCGGACATGCCATTGGCAAGCATCAGCGCCATGTCGTTCGTGCTCATATCGCCATCGACGGAGATACGATTGAACGAACGATCGATGAGCCGACTGAACGTCCGCTGCAACAGCGGCTGCGGTACGGATGCGTCGGTAGTGATAAACGCAAGCATCGTCGCCATGTTGGGCGCAATCATTCCGGAGCCTTTTGCGATGCCGCCGATACACACAGGTTTGCCGTGGATCTCGAACTCGACGGCAATTTCCTTTGAATAGGTATCGGTCGTCATGATCGCGACCGCCGCATCGTTGCTTCCAAAATCCGAGAGTTGGGGCGGCAACTGCTGAATGCCCTGAACGACATTATCGATTGGCAAATATTGCCCGATCACTCCGGTCGAGGAAATCAGAACTTCCTCTTGTGGAATATTAAGTGCGCTGGCCGTTACCTCGACCATCCGCCAGGCGTCCTGCATGCCGCGATCGCCGGTACAGGCATTCGCATTCCCGGAGTTGACAACAATGGCCGAGCACTTCCTGCCGCCACGTGCCAGCAATTCCTTATCCACCACGAGCGGAGCGGCAATCGTCTTGTTGAGCGTGAAGACTGCGGCAACATCGGCCGGACTTTCGCTCTTGATCAGCGCGATATCCTTCTTGACCTTGCGAATTCCGCAATAAACACCCGAGGCCGAAAATCCAAGCGGGGCGGTTATGCCGCCATCGACCTCGTGAATATGTTCGTTCGAAGCGGGATCTTCGATCCATCCCTCGCCACTGGTTAGAATCTCGACTTCCGCGAGCGGCGCGTGACCGTTCAATGTCGCCGCCGGAATTTCGCCACCACTAAAAGTTGATGTGCTCATAATAGTCCCTCTGTCTCCTGAAACCCACACGCAAGATTCATATTCTGTACAGCCTGACCGGCGGCACCTTTCACAAGATTATCGAGCGTAGACATAATAATAACCTGATTGCGCTCCGGCACATACCGAAGCCCGATATCGACATAATTCGTATTCGTCACATGGCGAACTTCCGGAATTCGCTTCGCATGAAAGCGCACGAATGGCTTATCCGCATAATATCCTTCGAACGCCGCCTTGAGAGCTTGTAGCGCCTGCATCCCACTTCCGCGTTGCCGCGCAACGATGGTCGAATAGATCCCACGTGTAATCGGAATCAGATGTGGGATGAATGTCACCTGCACGGGTTGGCCGCCGATCTGTGTGAGCGCCTGCTCTATCTCCGGCGTGTGCTGATGATCGCCGGCGCGGTAGGCGCGGATGTTCTCGTTCACTTCGACAAACGAGTATTCGATCGCAGCCTTACGGCCAGCGCCCGAGACGCCGCTCATGCCATTGATGACAATGGAGTCCGGCTCGATCAATCCATTTGCAAGCAGCGGTGCGAGAGCAAGGATTGCGCTCGTTGCATAGCAGCCGGGATTCGCGACCAGACGCGCCGAGCGAATCGCCTCCGCGTTCCACTCCGGCAAGCCATAAACAGCCTTCGCCATGACACTTGGCGGAGCCGCCGCGCGCCTGTAATATTGCTCGTATGCCGAAGAATCCATCAGGCGATGATCCCCGCTCAAGTCAATCACGATCTTCCCTGCCTCGAGCAGTGCCGGTGTAAGTTCGATGGCCTCGCCATGTGGAAGCGCGAGAAAACAGATCTCAGCATCGAGCGAGCCGACACCATCGAACGATTCAAACTCCATTGCATCGCCATCAGCCCTGCCCGCATGAACGCTGCTCACCAGCGCACCCGCAGAGGTGTTGGCAAATGCCTGTGTAATCTTCACCGAAGGATGCCGCTCGAGTAAACGCAAAAGCTCGCCGCCGGAATACCCCGATGCCCCAAAAATCGCTGCCTTCAATTGCTTCACAGAATCCAGACAGAATACTTATGCAGAAAGTTGCATAATTATGCAGTTGGGTTCTTTGTCCTCAAAATTTCGTGGTGAACACCGAACAAGTGAGACCTGTGTTGATAAGAACATCATGCGTCCGATCTTTTTTTTCATGCTGATTATCGGTGTTGCCTCGTGCGGGACGCAACCGCGTGGCGAGGTCACCATCACGCTCAAATCCGGTGAGCAGCAACACGTACGATTTCTTGCTGTCGAGCAAGATGCAGTCGTCGTTCGGTCCGAACCCTGGGGTGATCTCAGCCGTATCAGAATCGGGGACATCGCCTCGGTGGAGCGGCCCGGAGCCGTAAGCCCGCTTGCGGTGATTGCCGGCGGGATTCTCGGTGCGGCCTTGGGTGGTTGGCAAGCATCAAGCAACTACACGTATTGGTCTGCGAGCCATCAAGTCAAGGCTGATTTCCGATCGATAGACGCCTTACCCGTGCAGCCCCCAGCCTCTCTCGCCGTGCTTGCGGTTGCGGAACTCCTGACTGGAACAGCACTTGGCATTTGGGCGGGTACCTTTATCCATAAGCCTGGCACGCAAGTGTCAACGGACGATTCGGATGTTGTTGCCAAGCTTCGCTCGCTCGCTCTATTTCCAAATGGAATGCCACGCATTGCTCGTGATTCTTCTGCACAGAATAACAGATGAACCAAGACTATTTGAATCTCGAACGTGACCTTCGCCGACACATCACGGGCGAAGTCCGGTTCGACCGTGGCTCGCGCGCGATCTACGCCGAGGATGCTTCAAATTACCGGCAGATGCCGATCGGTCTTGTCATTCCTCGGACTACGGAGGATGTCATCGCAGCCGTCGCCATTGCCCGCGAGCATGGCGCGCCGATTCTCTCTCGTGGCGCAGGCACGAGCATCGCCGGACAATGTGTGAATGCCGCCGTTGTGCTCGACTTCTCGAAGTACTTGAATCAAGTGATCGAGATTGATCCTGTTCGGCGGCTCGCGCGAGTTCAGCCGGGATGCGTGCTCGACAACTTAAGGAGTGCTGCCGAGAAGCATCACCTCACATTCGGTCCCGACCCGGCAACGCACAAGTATTGCACGTTAGGCGGAATGATCGGCAATAATTCTTGCGGCGTGCATTCCATCATGGCTGGCCGCACCGTGGACAACGTTCACTCGCTCAATGTCTTGCTCTACGATGGCACTCATTTGGTGGTGGGCAAGTCTATTGACTCCATAGACTCTGTAGAATCTACGAGAGCAAAAGAAATCTACCGGCGGCTGCAAACTCTAGCGGAGACTTATTCCGCTGAGATCCACGCCCGATTCCCGGATATTCCGCGCCGCGTATCCGGATATTCGATCGATCAGCTCTTGCCGGAGAACGGATTTCACGTTGCTCGTTCGCTCGTCGGCTCGGAAGGAACACTCGTAACGACCCTAGAAGCTATGGTTCAGCTTGTGCCGAGCCCGCCGAGCCGGGTATTGTTGGTCGCGGGATACGATGACATGGCAGCCGCCGGCGATCGTGTACCGCTCGTGCTCGACCACAGGCCGATCGGCTTCGAAGGCATGGACCGCAGGCTTACGAATGCGATGCAGAAGAAGGGGCTCCATACCAATTCGCTTCCGTTGCTACCGAGTGGCGACGCGTGGCTGCTCATCGAGTTCGGAGCCGAAACGGTTGATGCCGCGCGTGATGCGGCCGAGCGCTGCCAGAAGAGCCTGAAGCATGAAGGCGCGATGGTCGAAGCACGCATCTTCGATAGCGTGCAAGATCAGAAAGCCGTTTGGAGCGTGCGCGATTCTGCGCTCGGTGCGATTTCGCGAACACCCGGCGAGAAAGACAATTGGGAAGGCTGGGAGGATGCCGCTGTACCGCCGGCAAAGATTGGTGGGTATCTCAGAGAGTTTCGGGCGCTCATGGACCGCTTCGATTATAGCGGCGCGCTCTACGGGCATATTGGCGATGGCTGTTTACATAATCGTATCGATTGGGACCCAAAAAGCCAAGAAGGCATCGCGAAGTGGTTGCGCTTTGTCGATGAAGCGGCCGATCTCGTACTCAGCTACGGCGGCTCACTCTCTGGCGAGCACGGCGATGGACAGGCGCGAGGTGCATTGCTCCCGAAAATGTTCGGCCCGAGACTGATGCAGGCATTCGAGGATTTCAAGACCATCTGGGACCCCGACTGGAAGATGAATCCCGGCAAACTCATTCGCCCCTTCGGCATCGATGAGAACTTGAAGTTCGGCGCGCATTACAGTCCGCCGATCATCCAAACACATTTTGCATTCGCCGATGATGATGGCAGCTTCGCCCGCGCGACCGAGCGTTGCGTCGGCGCGGGAGTCTGCCGCAAAGAGCATGACGGTGTCATGTGTCCGAGCTACCGGGCGACGCGTGACGAACAACATGTCACGCGCGGCCGTGCGCACTTGCTCTGGGAGATGCTACATGGTGAGGTCATCACTGATGGCTTCAAGAGTAGCGAAGTTCGCGAGGCGCTCGATCTTTGTCTTTCCTGCAAAGGCTGCACCGGGGAGTGTCCCGTGCGCGTGGACATGCCGACGTATAAAGCAGAATTCCTCTCGCACTACTACAAAGGTCGCCTGCGACCGCGCGCGGCGTACGCCATGGGCCTCATCTATTGGGGTGCGCGTATTGCTTCGCGAATGCCCTCGCTGGTCAACGCGCTCACACACGCTCCGATCACGAGTACAATTGCGAAGAAGCTTGCAGGCATTCATCCGAAGAGAGCAATCCCACGCTTCGCGAATGAGACGTTTAAGCATTGGTACTCACGACTCCTGCCGGAAGGCCACTCCACACCGCCATCCGTCATACTCTGGGCCGACACATTCAATAACTACTTCCGGCCCGAGACGGCTATTGCGGCAGTGAAAGTTCTGGAAGACGCTGGCTTTGGGGTGAAGGTATACAAGCAGACAATGTGCTGCGGTCGTCCATTATACGATTGGGGCATGCTCGATCTCGCGAAGAAGCAACTCCTGGACATTCTGAGCATCGTTAGCGTGGATGTTGCGGCGGGGATGCCCATTGTAGTGCTCGAGCCAAGTTGCGCGTCTGTTTTCCGTGATGAAGCGCGCAAACTCTTTCCCCAGCGTGAAGATGCCAAGCACCTCGCTGAGAGTACATACTTATTAAGCGAATTCCTTGCGAAGTACGCGCCGGACTACCGTAGTGGCGCGATTTCCGAGTCTGCCCCGAACCACATCAAGTCCCACAGGGAAGGCGGGGAAACCCCGCCGCTACAATCTGGCATTCTGCATCTCCATTGCCATCACCATTCCATCCTCGATCGCGAAGCAGAAGGCTCGGTCCTGAAACGCGCCGGGATTGATGCCGAACAACTCGACGCCGGCTGCTGTGGTATGGCCGGAGCGTTTGGATTCGAAACGGAGCATTACGAGCTTTCGATGCAGATTGGCGAGCGCAAGGTGTTGCCGAAAGTCCGGGAGACTTCTGGCGATCAATTTATCATCGCCGATGGCTTTTCCTGCCGCGAGCAGATCCAGCAAGCCACAGGACGCAAGACCATGCACCTGGCGGAAGTACTCGCTTCGAATGTGGCTGAGCAAATACGCAGTAGCGAGCAATAGCTCGCTACTGCTTACTCAAATGTTTACTGCACTCGCGTCAAGGTAATATAGGAATGTGCATTGATGCGAAGAGGATCGGTACCGCTGCTTGTTTTCCGATCCTGAAACTGTAACGAACCGGAAGTGCCGCCTGTGATTAGAATACCGGTGATGCGCATCATCTCCGGAATTGTGCCATTGGCTGTAAAAGTATTATTTGTCTCGGTTCCTGAGCCACTAACGATCGTATGGCTGCGGGTTGATGTCGGATCGATAAATCCCCATAGTAGTGTGGAACCCGAGGGCGAGGTAAAAGCAAATTTGCAGCCGAATCCAAAATTGTTTGGATCCGTGTACATGATGAAGCCATCGAAAGTGTAGGTTGCACTGGCTTCCACCGAGGCACTAAGACCACTGACATTACTGAGTGTTGTCCCCGTATAATCCTGGTTGGAAGAGTTAGTCGCGAAGACCGGCCCCGAAGCACCCGCGGATGCCCAACCCAGAGTCACCGCATACGGACCGCTGCCACTGACACCGGTAGCGGCCAGTACTTGATTTGCCGTTGGCTGGGATATTGGCAGTGTGTAATTTATGCTTGCTGAACCCTGCGCGCCAGCCTGGAATGTCGTTACGCCAGTGCTTGTACCTTGGAGTTGAAGTTGCGTCGCCGTCCCGCTGTTCGAGAGTAGCAGGTTGCCATCTTTCACTTCCAGTGCTTGTCCAGGGGCGTTAGTATTAATCCCCACTGCTCCGCCCGAGAGCACGCGCAGACGTTCCGTGCCATTCGTTTTAACGATAAGATCGCTCGCGTTCGTCGTGCCGATGAACTCTGTCCCTGCAAGCGCGTTGCCGGTCGTGGCCCAACCGCTGCCGCCGGCCGATGCCCAGCCCAGCGTGACAGCCGAGCCGCCAACCGATGTTGCCGCGAGAACCTGATTCGCTGATGGCAACGAGACTGGCAGTATGTAGTTGATGTTCGTCGCACCTTGAGCGCCGGACTGGAACGTTGAGATGCCAGTGCCCGACCCTTGCAACTGCAACTGTGTGGCAGTGCCGCTATTCGAAAGAAGAACGTTGCCATTGCTCACTTCAAGTTTCTGTGATGGTCCGGTCGTGCCAATTCCGACACTCCCGCCGACATACCCGTTGCCGCTAATATTGAAATTCGATGAGGGTTGCAGGGTCAAGCCATTGTTGATGAATGTCCCACTCGCTGCAATCGTCGTAGCAATCACCGAAGCGACGGATGATTCCGACGCCGTCCCCACCACTTGATCGGCGCCGTTGTTGACGTAGAATGTAGCCGGTATGGCCGAGTTCAATCCATTGAGTGTCAGGGTGCCCGCCGCCGGATCGACGTTGATCGAGGTAGACGAGCCTGCTGCGGTTTTGCCGATGGTCGTATTGCCACCGAATGCGGACGAGTTGATCTGCACGCCGGAGATAATACCAGGCACACCATCAATCTCGACACCACCGTGCGAATTACCGATACTTGTAGAGCCTAAACCATTGGTATTGATTCTCAGGCCGACATCCGTATTGCCTGACTGGAGCGTGATGACACCGAGGGATGTGGTATTGCCGATCCTGGTATCGCCGGTCAGGTCAGCCCCCGAACCATATTGGATGTACACACCGCTTCCGATTGCGCCGCCATGCGTGTTTATGTCCACGCGATCTGCATTCGTAATATTGCCGATCGTCGTCGAGCCGTTGTCCGTGCCGCCATTGATGACGGTTGTCCCGGTCACAGTCAAGCCATTGCCGATCGTACCGCTACCATCGATATTGAAAGTTGCTCCGGACTGTTGCGTCGCACTATTATCTATAAAGGTGCCGAACGAAGCCAGCGATGATACCACATCGAGCGCCGATGCGATGCCCATGACATTGTCCACCCCGTTATTGACATAGAAGTTGCCAGGAACGACTGGGTTAAGTCCGTTCAATGTCAGACTGCCAGCTGCCGGATCGACATTGATCGCAGTCGACGACCCAGGCATCCAAAGATTTCCGATCGTGGTATTGCCCCCAATACCGTTTGTGGCGTTTATCATTACGCCATGGACGATCCCATTGACCCCATCGATTGCAACGCCACCAGATGCATTGCCGATGATTGTGGATCCCGCTCCATTATTATTGATGCGGATGCCGACATCCGGATTGTGTGATTCGATGTCCACGATGTTGCCGCTGGTGGCGTTTCCGATTTTGGTGTCGTATGGCTCGGCGATTCCGTTGATCGTCGTGAAGCCGCTAATACTCGCTCCGCCTCGCAGCACCGAGCCATTGGCGACTTGGAGACCATCATCGATGACACCACTTCCCGAAATGTTGAAGTTCGCACCGGCTTGTGTTGAGGTGCTATTCGCGATGAACGACCCATTTCCATCAAGCCAGGTAGCCGGAGCATCTGCGCCTTGGCTCATCAGGACTTGCCCTTGCGCACCTTGATCGCCTGCTGTTACAAGCTGAGCAGTGTTTCCACCGAGACCAATATTGGGTAGCAGGTATGTGTGCGAGGCCGTGAGGGTGCCGGGCGCAATCGAAGCATAGTGATACGCACCAACCCCGGCGCCATCATTCAAGGTAAAGGTACCCTGATTCGTCGAGGTACCGGAGATTATGCTACCATAACCATAAATCGCACCGCCGCCAGTAAAGGTCGAGATCACTTCGTAATTCGAGGTCAGACTTCCGCCGACGGTACCCGTGCCTGCGATGTTGAAGTTGGCGGTTTGCGGAGATCCATTTTGGTTCAGAATGAACGCGCCGCTGGCCGATGACCATACTGCCGGAGCGTCCGCGCCCTGACTCACAAGCACTTGTCCAGTGGTCCCTTGATCCGTTGCGATCACAAAGTCAGCAGTATTACCAGCAAGACCAATATTCGGTAGTAAGTAAGTATGCGAGGCTGAGAGTGTACCGGGTGCAATCGATGCATAGTGATAGGCACCAACCCCGGCGCCATCATTTAAGGTAAAGGTACCTTGGTTCGTCGAGGTACCGGAGATAATGCTACCATAACCATAAATCGCACCGCCACCGGTGAAGGTCGAGATGACCTCGTAGTTCGAGGTCAAACTCCCGCCGACCGTGCCAGTACCGGTGATACTAAAGTTGGCGGTCTGGGGAGCACCATTCTGGTTCTGAATGTAATTGCTGGAATTCGCAGGGAGATCGCCAGTTTGTATTGCCGAACTCGCCCACGACGAACCGTTACTTCGCAAGAAATTTCCACTGGCTCCGCTCGCGGTGATTCCCGTTCCGCCATTAGCTGCTGCAAGTGTACCGCCAAGTGTAATCGTCCCGGCTGCCGTGATTGGACCGCCAGATGTGTTTAGTCCAGTCGATCCGCCCGATATTCCGACCGAGGTGACTGTCCCAGAACCGCTCGAAGCTTGCCAGGAAGCTGTGGTGCCATTGCTCTGCAACACTTTGCCGCTATTCCCGGCTTGCGAGGGCAGGAGATTATCCAGTGCACCGCTGGCCGTCGTTGCGCCGGTACCACCTGCGGCGATTGCAAGTGGCGTGGTGAGCCCCGTGAGTGAGGTAATATCATTATTCACGCCGCTTGCTGCCGCACCGAGATTGGCACGGGCGCCGGCCTGGTTTGCGGATCCGGTCCCACCATGAAGCACGGATAGAGTATTGGATACTTCTGAAGTCAAATTGACCGGCCCAACATCGAGAAATCCGCCGCCATGCACGACCCCCGCGGGGAGCGAAGTCATGATCGAGCCGCCCAGACTTGTATTGCCAGAGACAACGAGATCGGTCGTGACACCGAGAGAGTGAGTGCTGACGGCATAGCCAGTGATGTCACCTGCCGCGAATCCCCCGCTGCCATCGCGCTCGATGAGTGTAAACGGAATATTGTTTGGTGTGCTTGCGCTGACAGTCTGCACGGTAGCGTGCACGCTGGTTGCGGTGGATCCTCCCACGCTTGCTACGACCGTAGCACTCTGCATACCCGTAACATCTCCAACGAGCGAACCGGTAAAGCTTCCTGCACTGCCCGATGTGTTCGAGTTATTGTTCGGAATATCTGAAGCCTGAATTGCGGAGCTTACCCACGCGATACCGTTGCTCCGCAGGAAATTCCCGCTGACACCACTCGAAACAATGCCTGTACCACCATTCGCAATCGGAAGTACTCCACCGACTTCCGTCGTGGCCAGATCGATTGCATCGGACGTCGAGCCTGTGCCGATGAATGCCGTCGCTTCAATCCGACCGCCGCCCGCCAGCAATGAAGCACCCGCACCCAGGGTCATCGCAGCTCCGGTATTCAATCCAGAGGTGATATTGTCGAATGAAATCGTGGACAGTGCAGATGGCGAAGTCCAAACAGGATTTCCCGCCCCGTTTACCATCAGAACTTGTCCGCTCGCGCCCGTGCTGCCATTGGACCCGAAGGTCCCAGTCAGAGTCAACCCGTTGGCGGAAGTCAGAGAGCCGGTGCCGGTCGTCGAAATATTGCCGCTCGTGGTGACATTATCGCCCGGAGTCGTCGGCGAAACAGTTGCGCCAGTTCGCGTCCAGACATCAGCAAATCCGGTGGTGCCGATGATGTTATCGACATAGAGCGTGGCGAAGTGATGCGTTGCATCGCCAAGATCCAGTGTGCTGGTGGTTGCCGGTCCCATCGCCGCGTTGAGTGTGATGGGGAATGCGAATGCTGGTGGAATCGTGACGAAACCGAGTCCCATTGCCGAATTCGTATTGGCGATAAAATTCGATTGGACCCACGTCGCACCATTCCAATACATGGTCTGACCGGTCGATGTCCCTTCGACGACGAACCCGGCGGGTGCATTGCCCGCCGGAGGTGGTGGCAACAAGTAAGTGTAATTGCTGCCAAGTCCGGGCGGCACTTCCAGCGTGATAGTGTGTCCGCTCCCATCATCGAGGACGATCGAATTCGCTCCAATCGAGCGTTGGGCGTAAATGGAAATCGGGACAAGGCAGGCAAGAATCCACGCCGCTACAAGGAGAACGAGATACTTCATAGGTATTATTAGGATGAGAACATTCGAGTGAATGGTGGATAGTATTCTCTCTATTCACTATCATTGATTCACTGCCAAAATCCTCCCTAAGACCAGCGAGAAAAAGAACCTATACTAAAATACGAACGTTTTTCTATGATCCGGCCAAAAACGGGAATTGTTAAGTGGATCAATCTGGCTTGATATGCCGCTGAATTCCATCTGTCCCTTCCTCGCCGTAACTTTGCAGAATGAGAATTGCAATCATAGGTGGCGGCCCGGCCGGACTCTACTTCGCACTGCTGGTCAAGAAGTGGCGACCGGATATTCAGGTCGATCTCTTCGAGCGAAACGGACCGGACGATACGTTCGGCTGGGGCGTGGTGTTTTCGGATAAGACGCTCAGCTACTTGAAAGTCGAAGATGCTGAGACGCATGATGAGATCGTTCGTCGGTTCGAAACGTGGGATAATGTCAACGTCGTCCACCACGATGAACTCGTGACGATTCGCGGCAACAAATTTTCTGGCATTGCCCGGATCGAGATTCTTCATATACTGCAAGCACGGTGCCGATCGTTGGGTGTGAACTTACACTTCCGCTCACCAGTGACCGATCCGACCGAACTTAAGTCTTACGATCTTTTGGTTGGCGCGGACGGCGTAATGAGTGTCGTCCGATCACGATTCGAGGACGCCTTCAAGCCCGATCTCTCGACGCGACCGAACCGATATATCTGGTATGGCACGCCACACCTGTTTCATGGGCTGACTCTGACCTTTCGCGAAAATTCCGCTGGTGTGTTCGCCGCGCATTCTTACAAGTTCAGCAAGTCGCTCAGTACCTTTATTGTCGAGTGCGACGAGGAGACCTGGGCCACCGCCGGCTTCCATGATATGGATGACGACTCCACCCGCGCCTATCTCGAAGCGGTTTTTCATCTCGATCTTGCGGGCTCGAAGTTGCTCTCGAACAATTCCAAGTGGATCAATTTCGTACTCGTCCGCAACCGACACTGGTCACATGAGAATGTGGTATTGCTCGGTGATTCGCTGGCAACAGCGCACTTCTCGATCGGCTCCGGTACCAAGCTCGCGCTGGAGGACTCGATCTCGCTGTTTCATGCCCTGCGGCTCAACGAGCGAATCCCCGACGCCCTGATCGCATTTGAAGCGCAGCGCCGTCCGGCGGTCGAAGCGCTGCAAGATGCGGCCTACGAAAGCCTGATCTTCTTTGAGAATCTCAAAGACTACATGCACCTCGATCCCGTGCCCTTCGCCTACAAACTGATGACGCGTTCTGGCCGCGTCGATGATGAGAAGCTGCGACAACGCGATCCCAAGTTTGCCGAGCGGGTGTTCGCGAGTCGATAGTCAGTTTCGGTGCATAGTGCTTTGTACTCAATACTACCGATCTTGGTGCCGAGTAAGCCCCTGTCTGAGTTCTTAAGACACCTTTTAGTATCTTTAGTAGCTGAACTCAGGACCCAGCACTGAGCACTTAGCACTCCCCAAATCCGTTATATGGGTATGAAACTCTCCCACGCCATCAGCCGCGCACTTTTGGATAGCGGCGTCCGAATCGCCACACATGTTCCCGGCCACGGCGCCACCGAGACCTTCGAAGCATTTCGCGATGCACTCGGTCAACCACTCCCGGTCTCCTTCCACGAAGAACCAGCGTATGCCATTGCACATGGTGCGGCACTCACTGGGGCACGTGCGGCCTGCATTATTAAGTCGCATGGATTTACAAAAGCGATGAACGCCATCACGGATTCGCTCTCCTGCGGAACGACAGCGGCCCTGATTACCATCGTGTTCGAAGATAAAACCGGAAGCCATTCGGACAATATCATCGAGATCCTTCCAATCATTGAAGGATGTGAGATCCCGTATCGATTGGGCCGTCCTGAAACCGCCTACCGAGATGTCGTCGAGCTTCTGATCCTTTCGGAGAAGTATCAACTCCCCGTCGTACTCGTGCTCGATGCAGCCGATATGGATCGTGATGTCGAAGCGGCTGGGCCCACGCTGCAATCGCCTCCCGCGTATGAGCGCACTCCATTGACTCATGTCGTCTGCCCATTGCTGGCACCGTATCAGCGCGAGTTGCTCGTGCAGAAGTTGCGCAAGGAGGATTGGCGTGAGATCCCACAACCTCAGCTTCCGATCGTCCCTGCATCACTTCCGCCGGCATACCAGAAGGCTGTTGCACCCTACATGCCGCTTTTTGACGTATTCAAAGAATTGGAAGTCGACTTTGTCTGCGGTGATGCTGGCGTTTCGACGCTCTCGGCATTTCCACCATTCAACATTGCACACGCTGCACTCTATATGGGCGGCAGCATCCCGACAGCAATTGGAGCATATCTCGCTGGCATGAAGCATTCGTGGAGTTTCATCGGTGATTTCTCATTTATAGCGGCCGGACACTACAGCTTGGTCGAAGCAGTATTGCGCCAAATTCCGATCAAGGTCCTGATCTATGCCAATGCCAAAGCCGAGACGACAGGTGGGCAGACTCTCGATCTTGCATTGCTGGAACGGCTTTTAGCCGGGTACGAGGAATATGTGATCCCTTTGGATAATCCATTCGATGCCGTGAAGACTCGTCAGATTTTGGAACAAGCGAATAGCTCTCCTGACTTGAGCATCGTGGTTGCGAACTACTGTTAGTGTATTGGGAAATTAGCTGATGTGAATTTTTGCCGGTGGGACGAAGTGGGAGTTGTGTGAGACAAAAGTCAATCCTCGAGTGTCATACATAGACTAATAATCTGCTGTTCATGGCTAAAGCCATCGCCATTCTTCTCGGATTGGGTTTCATTCTCACTGCTCCGCTTGCGGCGCAGCCCGGAGAACACGTCCGTTTATCTCAGGCATCGGGCCTTCGTGGCTCGATCGCCTTCGTCCCGAATCGCGGCCAGCTTGCCGATCAATTCGGAAAGCCGATGCCGGAGGTGCTGTATTCCGCGCAAGGCCAATGGCTGAAGTTCTATTTCACGAAGAGTGGATTTCACTATGTGTTCACACGAGGCATTTCGCGTGTGCGCAAGACTCATACCCCAGTAACAGCCGAGGATTGGATTCCGAAGAAGCTTCAGCTCTATCGTGTCGACGTGGCATTCACGGATGCCAATCAAGATTGCCAGATTGATGCGAGTGAGGAGTCCGCCTACTACACCAACTATTACGGTCCGAATTTTCCGGCTGGTATAACTCATGTCCCGGCTTTTCGCCGGCTCGTCTATCGCGATCTCTATCCACATATTGATTTGGTGCTCTACGTGCATGATGCGCAATCGAGGACACCTCTGGAGTACGACTTCATCGTGCATCCAGGCGGCGATCCTCGAGCGATTTCGTTGCGCTACTCGCACGCAACCTCACTTGCAGTAACACCGGATGGAACGCTCCGAATGGTATGTCCTCTGGGTTCTGTCCTTGATGAGAAACCGTATGCGTACCAAGCGCGAGAGGCTGGAAAAGAGATTCGGCCGGCGCAGTTTCATCTACACCATAACCAACTTAGGTTCGAGGTTGGCGCGTACGATCGCTCGCGCGATCTTGTGATCGATCCACCTCGATCCTGGGGGACGTACTTCGGCGGTGCGACCGATGACTTTGCGACCGATCTTGGAGTGGACCGTCACGGCAATACGGATATCTGCGGCGTGACCACGAGCTCGAACAACATCGCCACGCCCAACGCGCACTGGAAAACCCTAACAGGCAGCTTTGGGGTCAATGGATTCGTCGCCAGTTTCAGTCCGGTTGGTAATCTCCGCTGGGCAACCTATTACGGCGGGGATGCCCGAGACTGGCTCTATGGTATTGCGTGCGATACGTTTTGCGGCCCGGTTGTCGCGGGATGGAACGGTTCGGTCTGCATTCTGGGGGCCTTCGATAGTGACGGTGTGATACGATGGGCCAAAACTAATAGTGGCTCCCCCAGTGGACTCACAGGCTGTTCTGCCGTTGCTGTCGATAGCAGTAACAACATTATTATCGGGCTTGCAACACCGTATCCGACTGGTCCACCACCGCCTCCGCCGCCACCACCAATTCCCGAGGCATGGATAGTGAAGTACAACGCTGCTGGGACCGTGCTCTGGACGAAACATTTTGGCGCCGGACCAGTCACCCCGCCATTCAGCGGACTCGCGTGCGATGCCAGCAATCACATTTACCTCGGTTTGACGACTACGGCTGCGGGCTTGGCCACTCCCGGAGCCTTTCAAACGACCCCGGGTGTGTTCTGTATCGCAAAATTGGAGCCGACTGGTGCGACAGACTGGTCAACGTATTATCTGAATCTCAACTCGAACGGCAGCAGCACATCACTGCGGCATATTACAGTCGCACCCGATGGACATCTCTATTTCTGCGGCTATACAACTATTCCTGGGTTCGCCACGACCGGCGCATGGCAGACATCACCCGGAACCGGAATCAGTGGCATACTGGGTCACTTCGATTCCTCCGGTCATCGGATATGGTGCAGCTATCTTGGCAATAACGGGACATATTTACTGGCCAATGGCGTGGATACCAGCGGCAACGTCGTCGCCGGTGGATATACCGGCCAAGCCGGACTTGCCAGTGCGGGCGAATACCAGACCACGCTGATCGGTTCGACCACCAATCCGTTCATGGTTCGGTTCGATAGCTCCGGCGGTCGGCATTGGGCCACATATTATGGCGATGGCGGACAAATCAACGGCATCGGAGTCAATCGGTCTGCTCACGTATCGATCGCCGGTGCCTGTCCCTCCGACACCAGCCTTTTTGCAACAGCAGGCGCCCATCAGCTAAGTGGCGGTGGTCACACAGATGCCTTCATCGCAAAATTTTGCGACACACTGGAAATCAATGTGGCAGCTTCGCCGAGCCACGTTATTTGCCCGGGTACTCCACTGGTACTGACGGCAAGTCCAGGTTTCAACGGGTATCAGTGGACGCTCAATGGGATCCCAATCGCAGGAGCAAACTCGACTGTTCTGAATGTCGGCTCAGCTCTCGCGCCCGGACATTACCTGTATGCCGTACGAGGTAGTGCCACCGATGGTGAAATTTGCGCTTCAAAATCCTGGGACGTTCCGATTTGGGTAGTGAGCGGTCCCACGATCGCAATGGCCAGCGGCTACTGGCTTTGCAGCGGAGACTCAGTGCGGCTTCGGGATACTATCGTCGCCACTGGGCAGACTCGATACCTCTGGAGTCCAGCCACTGGACTCGATCATCCGGATTCGGCTCAGCCAATCGCTAAACCAACTGCGACGACAACGTACACGCTTATGGTTTTGGACTCGACGAACTGCTCGGCGTCGTCTCAGGTCATTGTCACCGTCAATACTCCGCCCACGGTAAAGGCACTGTCGACGATCACGCACGCCTTATGTCCTGGCACGGCGGATACGTTGAGCGCGATACCGCAACTGGGTAGCCCTCCATTCTTTTTCAACTGGTCACCGGCTGCCGGACTGAATAAGCAGACCGGCAATCCTGTCGTGGCTACACCTACTTCGACCACGCACTATGTCGTGACAGTCTCCGACGCGAACGGTTGCATCGCGAGAGATACCGTCGTCGTAACGGTCGGACAAGCACCGAAGCTTGCGCTGATAACTCCGCCAGCGATTTGTCCCGGCGCATCCGTCGATCTCAATGGGACTGTATCCGGTGGCCTCGCGCCGTATACGTACGAGTGGGCGCCAGATCCCTCTCTGAGTAACACCAGCATTGCAAATCCAAAAGCATCGCCCAATATCAGCACGAAATATTTTGTCACCGTAACGGATAGCAATGGCTGTGCCTCCACCGATAGCGTTCTCGTATCCGTTCGAACGCCTGCACATCCGCATCTCGCCTCAGATCGAGATACCATCTATTGCGCGAGCGATGCTGCAACGCTCACAGTTCCTTCCGCCGGTCTCACAAGTTTTGTTTGGTCGAGCGGAGAGAAGACGAAGACGATCCAAGCTGGAGCAGGTCCACATTGGTGTGTCGTAACCGATGCTAATGGCTGCACAGGCACGAGTGACACAGCAATGATCGTAACAGGCATTCTTCCGGCGCCCATCATACAAGGGCCGCCCTCAGTCTGCCCGAATTCCAGTGGAACATACACCTCGCATGATAAAGGCATCGCTACATACGAGTGGACCCTTTCGGATGGCGGCACAATCGCAAGTGGCAGCGGTACTTCCAACCTCGGCGTGACCTGGCAAAGCGCCGGCACGTGGACGCTCGAACTCAAAGAGACCACGACCGGCGGCTGCATTCGCGACACCACGATCACAGTTTCGGTCGAAAGCAGTCTGCATCCGCAAATCGTCGCATCGGGTCCACTGACAGTCTGCGTCGGCGATAGCGTTGTACTCACAGCATCGAGCGGCTACGATTCGTACAAGTGGTCGACCAACGATACCGGACTCACGCTCGCAGTGAAGACTACCGGCGATTACTCGGTCGCGGTCACGAACAGCGGCGGATGCGCTGGCACGTCGAGCGTCGTGCATGTCACCGTACTGCCGGACACGATGCCGCCACCGGTCATCACGGCAAGCAGCACGGTCATCTGCGAGGGCGATAGCGTTCGGCTCGGAACTTCGAAAGAATATCTGGGCTACCGATGGGCGATGAACGGCGCGCTCACCGGCGATACCACAGCATTTATTTACATCAAGCAAGCCGGTTCGTATATTGTCACGGTGGGCACCAGCACGCCATGTCCGATCACCAGCGCGCCGCTTACTTTTACGATTGCTCCTCGACCCAACGCGAGCATTTCGCCGTCGGGTCCGACCGCATTTTGCTCCGGCGATAGCATCGTGCTCGATGCCGGAGCCAACCATGCTGCCTATGTCTGGTCGCTCGATAGCACTGCGATTGCGGGCGCGACGGGCCAGACCTTCATCGCGCGACAATCCGGAAATTACTCAGTTGCCGTACAAGATCCGGGGACCTGCTTTGCCAATTCATCGCTGGTTGGCGTGACGGTCTATCCACTTCCGGCAAAGCCAGTCGTTACGCAGAGCGGTTTGCAGCTTACTTCTTCGCCATCGAATCAATACTTCTGGCAACGAAACGGTCAGGCAATTCCATCGGGTACTGCACAGACGATCACTGCCGATTCCGATGGAGCCTACACCGTTACCATCACCGATGCACATGGATGTTCTGCGACGAGCGATCCATTCAACTATTCGCGCGATACCGCGGAGGCCCTCGCAACTGTCTCCGTGCGGCGCGAAACGCTCGCAAGTCCAAACCAATCGTTTACCATTCCACTGGTGCTCTCGAACACGAGCCGCTTCGTCGAAAGCGGCGTGACAAGTTATGCGGGTGTACTCCGAATCGATCAAAACTTAGCAAAGCCCACGAATCCTGCAAGCACATTGGTGGCCGGCAACTGGATGATCCCTGTCGCGGGACCGATTACGATGACGCAGGATACGTTGGAGATGCTTACCTTTACCGCCGGACCAACCGGCCCACTCTGTGGCGATCTCCTCATCGACTCGTTCACGTTTCCGAATGCTCGCGTCGCAGTCACACGCGCAAACGGACAGGTATGCATCACAGCTGAGTGCAGCCCGATAGTTGGTTCATCGGACACGGCGTTCTTCATCCATTCCATCACGCCAAATCCATCCTCCGGCGCGTTCACTATCGAGTATCATATCCCTGAAGATAACCAAGTGACCATCCTGCTCGAAGATGTTCTCGGACGAACGGTCGCAGTGCTAAATGACGAGCCACTAACCCTTGGGACCTACCGCGAGATGTATTCGACCGGTACGCTTTCGAGCGGCGTCTATCGCCTCGTGCTCCGATCCGGCGAGCGGGTGCTGCATAAAATGATCGAAGTGAGCCAGTAGGGTGCTGGCCCATCAATTCCGAGTACCTCGCAGCACGTCCCTGCGGCCACTTCGTGCACCCGCACTGGCAGCTCAGGTCGCGTTGGTTCTGATTGCACGAACTCATAGTGGCGGAGCCACGGCAGGTATTAGCCTGGGGTGAAGCGAAGCGCAACCCCAGGACCCTTTGAACCGAATTTGTCGGAATCGCTTAGCAAGAACTCCTTGTTGATTTTTTGCTGACAATTATTCGCCTTTTGTGGCTTTAAGTTAGGATAACCGCATCAATGAACGAATACTCCTGTGCATAATAAGAATAGAGCCTACGTAAATGCCGCAATGCAAATGGTTGGTAATACGGTTTGCTTATGCGGATTCGCTGAACAAGTCCGCGTGCTAAAAAAAGTGGCCTTTCTTATTTTAAGAGATTCGACTGGTTCTATCCAATGCGTTACTACTGATCCAATTCTAATGCATTTGGTTGCTTCTTGTCCCGTTGAATCGGCTGTTCGCGTCCGAGGAACAGTTTCAATTAATGAGAACGTGAAGCTCAGCCCATTTGAACTATTGCTCGAGGAGATTGAAATTATTAACCCCGCTGAAGCTCTCCCATTTCAACCCGATGCCCATGAAGACGTTAGAGTAATGTGGAGATTCTTGGATCTTAGGACTTCAGCAAGGAATCTTATGATCTTTCGTATACAAACTGCCATTGAAGACGCAATGCGAGAGTATTTATCGGAAGATTTTGTAGAGTTACATACGCCAAAGTTAATGGGAGTGCCGAGTGAAGGTCGAGCCGAATTATTCGAGACTGATTACTTCGGCAAACGCGCATACCTTGCTCAATCTCCACAACTCTACAAACAACTTGCGATTGCCTCGGGCTTCGAAAAGGTATTTGAGATAGGCCCGGTGTTTCGCGCCGATCCGTCTGCGACGAGTCGACACACTGCGGAATTTACTGGCGTCGATATAGAAATGTCCTGGATCGATAGCCACGAAGACATCATGGACTTTGAAGAACGTTGGCTTGCGCACGTGATCGCTCGCGTAAAGGAGGATTACGGAGACACGATCCTAAAAGAATTTCATGTCACTCTTCAGGTGCCCGTCATTCCGTTTCCAAGAATAAGCATCGCCGAGTGTTATGATATTTTGGAACAAAAAGGACATCCGGTACATCGGAACGGGGATTTAAGCTCAGAGTTCGAAAAACTTATTGGTGAACACGTTGCGCAAACGCATAACCATGAATTTGTCTTTATAACCGACTATCCGATTTCGGTGCGGCCGTTCTATCATATGCGAACAGGTAACCTCACCAACAGCTTCGACCTTCTCTGGAAGGGCATGGAGATCACGACTGGTGCGCAACGCGAACACCGCTATGACATTTTGTTGGAGCAAGTCGCAGAGAAGGGTATTAACAAAGAGCACATTCAGTTCTACTTGGATTGTTTCCGCTATGGATGCCCGCCGCACGGGGGACTCGGCCTCGGACTCTCTCGTCTGCTTATGAATATGTTAAACCTTGACAATGTGAGAGAGGCAACCTTTATTAGTCGTACGAAGACTCGCTTAGTGCCGTGATGGATCACAGGGACATGCTACGCGAGCCCATCTCCCGGATAAACTGGATGTTCCTGAGAAGTTGGCGTCGGACGTGCTGCGCACTTCCACTTACAGGATAAGCGGAATGTTTGTGCTGCTCAGCGGCAGGACGTGCGCGGCACGTCCCTACGATTGTGTACAGGCGTACTCGCGGGGTACACGCCAGTCCGAAACAATAGCACTTCTCGCGTGTTAACCGCCCGATGAAAATTGCATTGGTCCGGTGTAGTGTGGAGGAATATTATTCCGGAGAAGGCATCGCCGATGAAGATTCGGTATTGCTCGCGGCGCTGCTCGGCAAGGGACTGGATGTTGAACCGGCGGTTTGGAATGACGCGAGCGTCGATTGGACGCGATACGATCTCGCCATTCTAAAATCGCCGTGGGGCTATGACGATCACATCGAGGAATTCTATGCGTGGCTCGACACGCTCGAATCGCTCGGCGTTCGTGTGCTCAATCCAGCCAACACGGTGCGATGGAACAGCAACAAGCGGTACTTGCGCGATATTGCGGAGGCAGGCTTGCCGGTCGTCCCGACCGAATATCTCGCTCACGGCACGCACGCCGATCTTGCGCCATACTTCGAGCGGTTCCGGGCCGAGAAGCTTGTCGTCAAACCGTGCGTGAGCGCCAGCGCAAAGAACACCGTCGTTGTTAGCCGCGACACACTCCGCGAGAGCGAGCAATCCATCGATCGATTGCTGATGGATGCCGAATATCTCGTGCAGCCATTCATGGAGGAAATCCTTGAGGGCGAGTGGTCGCATCTGTTCTTCGGTGGCACGTACAGCCACAGCTTGCTCAAAGTCCCGAAGCGCGGCGATTTCCGGGTCCAGCATTTTTTCGGCGGTGTGGTCCTGCCTCGCGTTGCGAATACCTCCGAAGTTCGCGAGGCCGCGCAATACGTCGAGCGATTTGCGAGCGACACTCTCTATGCCCGCGTCGATGGCGTGACCCGCGGCGGAACATTCCATCTCATGGAGTTGGAGCTGATCGAGCCGTACCTCTATCTCGACGCCAGCCCGAATGCGTGCAAGAATTATTGCCGCGCCTTACTGCAACGTGTGATGGAATAATTACCCACCCGTTGTGTACCGGCGGGTGCAACTCGCCGGTACACCGGGAATTAGCTGTGCGCGAGGTCCTTCTTTACTGCCTCGGAGTAATTGTATTTCGGATGCCAGTCGCGCTCGCTTGGCAAGAGATCGAGGAAATGCCAGACCGAGCAGTATGCGTCGCCAGGACCGAATGCAGCTTTCGATACGTGTTCGATCTCGAAGCCAGCGTCCACGCTCGACCCCGAAGCATTCTTGCGAAAGATCGAGACGCCGGGCTCATACCGTCTTGGCTCGGGCTCGAATCCCATGTCGTGCTTGAATGTCGTGCCTTCCGTTGAGAGCATGCGGAAATTCCAGCCACGGTCCCGTGCGAACTGGCGTTGCGTTTCGGGATCGTTCGGCGTGGTGACGACGAACGCGGCGCGGTCTTCCAGGTGCTTGGTGATTCCGATAAAGCTATCGGCCCACAGCGTACAATAGGAACATTGCTTGCCCATGTTGTGCACCACGATCAGCTCATCTTTATCGCCGAATAGCTCGCTCAGGCGGACTTTGACGCCGGGCCATTCGGTCAGTTCGTAATCGGCCACTCGCTCGGGTGGCTGCTCGCGGCGAAGCTTCGCGAGTTGCTTCTGCATATCGACAATTTGCTGTTCGAGCGCTTCGATTTCTGTTCGGTCCGTTGAGGTTTTCATAGTGCGGCGAATGTATGATGGAAATTCCGGTCCACGAAAATAGCGAATTTTCGGGTAAAACACTTGCATTCTGGCTCAGAATCTCGTATTTTAGCGATGTGGATGATCGGTCATCCGCCAGAACTCAGTTCTGATGGGAATCCAGCCAATGCCGGAAGGGTTTCCGAAATGTGGTTTTCGTCCATCAAATACGACAAATAGGAGGCAATAACATGAGCCGTTTTAAGGAATTGCAGGACTTACTTGCTAGCTTTGAGAAAGACTTCGAGAAGTTTTACGACAAGGGCAATAAGTCCGCCGGCACGCGCATTCGCAAGGCGATGAACGATATGAAGCGAAAAGCGCAGGAAATCCGCAAGGAAGTCCAGGAAATGAAGACGAAAGAAGAGCCGGCCGGAGCCTAATTCTTACGTTTCTTCGCTTGATGAGCGGCCTGCTCCTTTGGCAGGGCCGCTCGTTTCGCTTCTCCCTCCCACACCGGGCGATCCCGCACGGGACGATCCCAGAAGTGAGTCGCTGATTCGCAAGTACTCTCGAGCGAGCCCGCCATCGAGAATGTCCTCACACAGGTGCTGCAGAATCCTTCGATCTTCGGGCCACATAAAGCTCTCTCGGATTTTCTCGCGGGCGATCCAACGGTAATCGTCATGCTCGTGATTGAGCTTAACCCGTTGCTCCCGTGAGACGATGGCCAGAAACAGGACTTGATGAAAAAGTTGGTCGGTCTCAGTGGTCGGTCCCGGAATATAAAACGAACCGAAAGTACCAGAACGGTAAAACTCTTGCGGAGTGAGTCCGGTCTCTTCGTCTAATTCACGCAACGCCGCTTGCCACGCGGTTTCACCCGGCTCCATGCATCCTGCAACGGTCTGCCAGGTTCCACCCATGTAGTCATCGGCAGCCCGTCGAAGTTGGAGAAACTCATAGCCATCGTTCAAGGCGTTCATTCGAACGATGTAGCAACCGATCAGGTCAGTCCGAACGAGCATCAGGGACGATCAAAAAGGCATGTCGTTATTACTATCGCCTTCTTCGGAAAGGTCGATGTGCTCCATGTTCAGATAAAAGAGATCGCGCTTCGTGCGAATCTCCCCTGTCGTCGTGGGCGTGGTGCCACAGCAACTCCCGACCATGACGGCTCCCTCTTGCATCCATGCAAGACAACCCAGGGTAATTTCTTTGTTGCTCGAAGCATAGAGATCCCACGAACCATCGGGTCGTTTTTCCGATGCGTTCGGGTAACAGCCAAACCAGACCATCGCGCGCCGGGCCGCTTTCGAAAAAATTGGCAGCGCATCCATGATGACCGAAAGCGGCGCACAATTCAGCGCGACTAAGTGCGCCCCGCCTTCGGCCAGACGTTTGACCGCATAATCGAGCGGCGTGCCATCGAGCATCGTCTCGCCATCTTTGGGTACAAGCGAAACCCATACATATTTATTGGATTCCGCTTTCGCTGCCGCGAGCGCGCACAGCGCCTCGCGAATCGAGTTCATCGTCTCGATCAAAATAATATCGACTCTTGCTTCATCAAGCCATCGCGCCATGACACGATGTTCTTCGATAAGCGCAGCGTCGCTGGCCGGCACCAACTCCGGCGAGAAACAATCTTCGACCGGCGCGATCGATCCCGCGACCTGCATCCCACGGTTTTTTTCACGCCGTGCTCGGCGCGCGATGCGGACCGCTTTCTTCGTGAGCGCTTCGGCATCCATCCCGGTGCCTTTGAGGGCGCGAGGGTTCGTGCGGAATGTGTTGGCGGTGATTATGTCCGCGCCTTCCCAAAGATAATCTTTGTGAACGCGATAGATGAGATCGGGATGGGTGATGAGTCCACGGGCGGTCCAGCTCTTGCCGTGCGTTTTCACGCCACGGCCTTCGAGCTCTGTGCCTAGGGCACCATCGAGCACGAGCGGCCGCACGCCAAACGCAGTATCGAGATCGCGAGTCATGTTTTGATAACGCGCTCCCGGAAAAAAAGACTCATTCGATATAGCTACGCGGTCCGTGCTCGAAGCGCCTTGTGTGCCGCTACTTCCCACAGGAAGGACTCAAAGACCTGACCGGCGAACCGCTCACTGAAATCCATTCGCTCGGGATGCCATTGCACGGCAAGAAAGAACGGTTTTCCGGTTGGATCGGCCCATTCGAGCGCTTCAATGGTGCCATCTTCTTCCGCGCGAGCGGTCACAAGAAGACCATCGCCGGGACGCTCGGCCGCTTGGTGGTGAGCCGAATTGATCTCACCTTCACGCGTGCGAAGAATACCGCTTAGATACGATCCTGGCTCGACCTTAACACGATGCCGCTGGTCATAGCCATCCAACTTGCTGTGACTTCTTCCACCAAACGTTTCGATGTCGGTCACGAGTGTTCCACCGCGATGCACGTTCAAGAGTTGCAGCCCACGACAAATGCCGAGAGTTGGAATACGCTTCTCCTCGACGTTTGATGCCAGATCGAACTCGGCCTGATCGCGAGCATCATCAATGTCCTTACAGAGCTGCTCTTCGGCTTGTTTTCCATATCGGGCCGGATCGATGTCCGCCCCGCCGGTAAAGAGAACGCCATCACACTCGCCGAGCCGATTCGGATGCGCCGAAAGATCGATCAGCGTAACGTCTTCCTCCAGACGCCCGGCGGCAGCCCGTATCGCGTCTCGATAGAAATTGTACTTCTCGTTCGATTCGGGTGCGTAGGAAAGACCGATGGTTAGCATCATAAGATTCGATCGATGGAGTCGTACAAACTCTGCTCACCACTCAAGAATTCAAGTTCTTGCTTGAGAACAAGAACGGGCAGGGACGATTGCCCGAAATATCCACGGCTTTTGACCGCATCCTTCATGGTCGTGACTAACAGTTGAGCGCCCGAGCGTTCCGCATCGCTCACGAGCGATCGCGCCAACGCCTGAGAATACTCTGCGTGATCGCCGAGCGAGCGCGAAATAACTTCGGCGCCCAACGACTCGAGCATTCGATGAAAGCGCGCGGGCGAAGCAATACCGGAGAGCGCCAAAACCCGTTTCGCGCGTATTGCTGCAAGCGGAAGCTGCTCACCGTCCCTCAAAGATTCAAGTGCGATCGGAATCGCGTGAATTGCTGCGACAACAACATTCGTATTCGCATAGGGCTTCAGCCGCTCCCAATAGTCTCGAAGCCGTGACTTATCGCTGGCATTCGTAAACGCAATCGCACCAGCCGCACGCACGGCACTGAACGGCTCTCGAAATCGGCCAAACGGAATGACCGCAGAAAGCGGACGCTCCGCATCGATCAGCACGATATCCAAATCGCGCTGCAAGCGCTGATGCTGAAAGCCGTCATCGAGAAGGATCACATTGGCACCGAGTCGTTTTGCTTCGAGCGCACCACGAAGGCGATCCTCGCTCACAATAACGATAGTGCCAGGCAGCGACTGCGCGAGCATTTGCGCTTCATCGCCAGAATCTTCGATCGAAGCCAGGATGCGACGAGCATCGCTGACTACAACGAGGCCCTTCGAACGCCGTTTGTATCCTCGCGAAACAATGGCAACGCGCCGTTGGCGTTTCTGCGTGAGATAGTGTGCAACGAGCAAGACCATCGGCGATTTGCCGGTCCCGCCCAGTGAGAGATTTCCAACACTGATGACCGGAACGCCGGGATGGGACGCTTTCAATAGCCCGCGTTCATAGAACCAGCGACGCAGGCGCATCGCATACGCGTATGGATTCAGATAATCGAAGATCGCGGTCATTCGGCAAAAGAAAGCGATGCTCGTTCAAGCGTCGCATCGTCCAATTCGTTTGTTGCTGGAACTCGGTCAACCTGAATCTCCACTCTTGAAAATGGCAACGGCACCTCGAACCGGTCCCAACTCTTTGTGAGAACTGTACGCCAACGATAGCGAATCGTAAGCATATACAGTGGCACATCCGCCTCTCTTGCGGCGATAAACGCACCGCGCTTAAAGATGTGTCGTGGCCCGCGAGGACCATCCGGTGTAATGGCAAGCGTGTCTGCTTCACCTTCATTCAGCATTCGTATTGCCACGTCGAGTGCTTCGCGGCCACGCTTGCCGGTCGAGCCGCGAGCAAGCTGGTAACCCCAACGCACGAGAACACTGGATAAGAGTTGCCCGTCCTTGCTTCGACTGACCAGCGCGACCGGTGCTCGCGTGCGGACGGCGTACCATCCCGCGAGCATTTTCCCATGCCAGAACATGACGATGCTACGTTCGGGCAAGGTCTCGCCGCTCCAGCGGAAGCGGAGCGTCCGTGCAAGAATTGTCGCGCCGAATGGCAGCAGCCGTTCGATCATGATGCAAGCAAAGTTTCCGCGACGCGCCGCGAAGGTCCGGGCCATTGATCACGATGCGCGGGTCCGCGTAAAGTGTCGGCAAGCCCCTGCAACGATCGGCGAAAATCATCGGCGCGCGCCAATATTTCGTCCAGTTCGGTTACGATTTGTTCGACAGACATGTCCTTCTGCAGAAGTTCCGGATAGAGTTTTCGCCCGAGTACGATATTCGCAAGTCCAACATACGGCAGCTTCACGAGCCGCTTTCCGATCGCGAAGGATATGGGATGCGTCTTGTAGCAGATAACGCCAGGCAACCCGAGCAAGGCCGCTTCGAGCGTCGTCGTCCCGCTCTTGAGGATACCGAGCGTTGCGTGGGACATTAGTTCGTGCGTGGCCTTTGCATCGCGGAAGCGTATCAGCTTCGTGGATCGGTCTGATGGGTCGGATTCGACCGATAGGTCGTATCGAAACTCCTCGATCGCTTCTGACTCGACCAGAATTGGCAAGAAGTTATGACGCGCAACAAATACATTGGCGGCCCGCGCCATCGTTGGAAGGAAGCGTCGCACCTCTTCCGTTCGGCTGCCGGAGAATACGAGCAGCCAGTCTTTTGTTGCATCGAGCCCGTATGCCCTGGCGAACTCTTCACGAGAGCGGAATGCCGAACGCTCCTCTTCGATCCGCTCGACAAGCGGATGGCCGATGAAATGCGCGTTTGCGAGTCCGTAATCCCGATAGAGCTTCTCCTCGAACGGAAACACGACCAACATCTCATCGACGACTTGCTTCAACACTTCGATGCGCGAAGCATGCCATGCCCACACTTGCGGACTCACATAATAGACAACCCGAATGCCGCGCTTCTTTGCTTCGCGGGCGAGACGAATATTAAAGCCGGGATAATCGATGAGAAGTAAGACATCCGGGCGTCGTGTGTCGAGCAACTCCGTCATCTCTCGCAACACATTTCGAAAGAACCGAAACCGCCGTGCAACTTCGACAAACCCCACGACCGACATCTCGCGAGCATTGTAGAGGCACTCGACTCCTTCTGCCAAAGATTCATCGCCAGCAATACCAAAGATACTCACCTCGATGCCACGCTCGCGTGCAAGTGCATTCACCGCACGCACGGCCCGCGACGCGATTCTGTCACCGGAGGCTTCTCCGGCAATGAGCATGATGGTACGGGTCATTTCAATAACGGTGCGAGATATTTTCCGGTATACGACCGCGCTTCCTTCGCGATCACTTCCGGTGTGCCTTCGGCCACGATCTCGCCACCATCCGAGCCGGCATCGGGGCCGAGATCGATCACCCAGTCGGCAGTTTTGATCACATCGAGATTGTGCTCGATGGCAATCACCGAGTGCCCACGCTCGACAAGTGCATTCAGCGCGGCGAGCAACTTTGCAATGTCATCGAAGTGAAGTCCCGTCGTCGGCTCATCGAAGATAAAGAGTGTGTGTTCCTCGGCCTCGTCCGCCAGATGCGCGGCGAGTTTCACGCGTTGCGCTTCGCCACCCGAAAGCGTCGTAGCCGGCTGACCCAGCCGCATATAGCCCAAGCCAACATCATCGAGTACCTGCAATCGGCGGCGAATACGGTCGTGCTCTTCGAAGAACGTGACGGCTTCGCTTACAGTCATACCCAGCACATCGACGATGTTTTTTCCGTCCAACGTGGCGTCGAGTACTTCTTGCTTATACCGTTTGCCGCCGCATGAGTCACAAAGCAGATACATGTCGGCCAGGAATTGCATCTCGACTTTTACGTATCCCTCACCCTGACAGGCTTCGCATCGTCCACCCGGAATGTTGAACGAAAAATATCCCGGCGCCCAGCCCCGTTGCTTCGCATAGACCGTGCGGCTGAATGCCTCGCGGATCAGATCGAATACTTTCACATACGTCGCCGGATTCGAGCGCGGCGTGCGACCGATCGGCGTTTGATCGACAAGCTCCACGTGCCTGACATGATCGGCTCCTTCGATCTCATGGTGCGAGCCCACGGCTCCCACACTTTCACCTTTCAACTTCTTCAGGGCGGAATAGAGCACCGAGTGAACCAGCGTGGATTTGCCAGAGCCGGAGACGCCAGTTACAACGACAAACGACTCCAGCGGAAATGAGACCGTCAGGTCTTTGAGATTATGCTCGCTGGCGCCGGTCACACGGATCACATATCTAGGATCGGTGCGCCGGCGCTTGATCGGCACCGCGATTTCGCGCTCGCGTCGCAAATACTTACCGGTCAGAGATCGGCCCTTCTTATCGGCGAGCAAGCCCGCCACACTTCCCTGAAACAGAATCTCGCCGCCAAGCTCACCGGCCAGTGGACCGAAATCCACGACCTGATCGGCGGCAAGAATTACCTCTTCATCATGCTCGACAACGATCACGGTATTGCCGAGATCGCGGACCCGGTGCAAAATGGCGAGCAGCTTTGCCGTGTCGCGCTGATGTAAGCCAATGGTCGGCTCATCGAGCACATAGAGGGCGCCGACAAGCGCACCACCGAGCGAGGTCGCAAGATTGATCCGCTGAGATTCACCGCCCGAAAGCGTATTCGAAAGTCGATCGAGCGTCAGATAGCTGAGACCGACTTCGTCCAGGTAGCGTGTGCGCTTGCGCAACTCATCCAGGATGCGAACGGCTATCGTCTGTTCGTACTCGGGAAGCACCAGCTCTTCGAAGAAGCGGCGCGCCTCGCGCGTCGTCATGCGGACAATATCGTGGATTGTCTTATCGGCAACACGGACATTCATCGCAGCCGGCCGCAACCGTGAGCCGTGACATTTCGGGCAAACGGTGTAGCCGCGAAAGCGCGAGAGCATCACGCGGTAGTGCAGTTTGTACGTCTGCCGTTCAAGTTCGGTGAAGAATCCATTTACGCCGACGAAGGCCCCATGACCGCTCCAAACCACTTCGCGCTCGTGGTCCGTCAGTGAGTTGTAAGGAACATCCGTGCGCACGCCAGCTTCTTTTGCGATTGCGATCAATTCGCGATTGTATTCGGAGAACTTTGGACCCGACCAGCAGACGATTGCACCACCACGAATCGAACGCGTTCTATCCGGCACAACGAGATCGGCGTCGATCCCGATTGCGCGGCCAAAACCCTGGCACTCCGGGCACGCGCCATACGGATTGTTGAAGGAGAACAGTCGCGGCTCCGGCTCTTCATACGCGAGGCCATCGTTCGCACATTCGAACAGCTCTGAGTATAGCTCTTCGTGCGTCGAAGCATCGCCATCCATGTAGGCGATAATCACGCGGCCACTACTTTCGCGGAAAGCGGTTTCGATCGAATCCGCGATGCGCGAGGGCAGTCCATCATCCTCGGCACGCCAGATAAGCCGGTCGATCAGAATGCGCACCGTCGACGGATCGATCTGTTTTGGATTCTCCTCCGAGAGATCGAGAACCCGCGCTTCGCCTTGCAGGACAATGCGGAAGTATCCTTGCTGGCGCAAGTTGTCCCATTCTTCGTTCAGTGTGTGATCCTCGTGCTGGTGCATCGGGAAGAGCACGTAAAACTTTTGACCTTCGCGTATGTGCTGACGAATCGACTCGACAATCGACTGCGTCGTATCCTTGCGGACAAGCCGGCCACACCGAATGCAATATGTTTTGCCCACGCGCGCGAAGAGCAACCGCAGGTAATCGTAAATCTCAGTCTGCGTGGCAACCGTCGAGCGTGGGTTGCGCGTCGTGGTCTTCTGCTCGATCGCCACGGCCGGACTGATACCGGTAATCGAATCGACATCCGGCTTCTGCATCCGCTCCAAAAACTGCCGCGCATACACCGAGAGACTTTCGACGTATCGGCGCTGACCTTCGGCATAGAGGGTATCGAATGCCAGCGACGACTTTCCCGAACCGCTCACGCCGGTGAAGACGTGAATCTTGTTGCGCTCCAAATCGAGCGAGAGGTTCTTCAGGTTGTGCAGACGCGCGCCCTTGACCGAAATCGGCCGCTTCGCCGAGGGAAGCTTGTTTGGGGCAGCAAGTTGAGGGTTGAGAGCAGTAGATGTTCCGTTCTGCGGCACAATAGCTTTCTTGCCGCTCGCAGGCAGCACTTTCGATCTCGACGTACGAACGGTCTTGGCCAAGCGGAAAAAATGTGAAAAACTGTGAGGTGGTTATCCCGAACCCGGTAAAATGCTTTTTGACCGGGAAGAATTCGACTGCCGCATTTTTCACAATATCTTAATACGGAGCGACCAAACCGGGAAATCGCGTGAAATTCAGCAGTATTCCGTATTCTGAGATGCGAGCCGCACGCGACGCCGCATGGAGGCTCGAAACGGAGCCAATGCGCGACAGGGTTGAGTATAATGCATCCGTTCTCTACTCATAACTGATCTTGCTGGTAGCTATGCATTCTCGAATTGTTCGTTATTCTGAACTCGCGATCGCTTTACTTGCCGGCGTGCTGTCCCTCGGCGGATGTGCGCACAAACCCGCGCGGCCAGATCACATTGTGATTCTGATGCTCGAAAACCGAAGCTATGGAAACATCATCGGTTCTCCGAATGCACCATATCTGAATTCCTTGCTAAGCGATCCGAATGCCGCGCTCTTTACCAGTTCCTTCGGCATCGAGCATCCCAGCGAGCCGAATTACCTCGATCTGTTTTCCGGATCGAACCAGGGCGTGACGAGCGATTCACTGCCCAAGGGGTACCCATTCACCACCGATAATCTCGCCAGCGAGTTGATCGATGCCGGCAAGTCTTACGTGACCTACTCCGAGGACCTTCCGGCTGTCGGTTCCGATACGGAGTCCTGCGGTCTCTATGCGCGCAAACACAATGCATCGGTCAACTGGATCGGGACAGGCCTGCATCAAATCCCACCGACAACCAATCAGACTCTTGCCGCATTTCCGTCCGATTACTCGCAGCTTCCAACCGTCTCGATGGTCGTTCCCAACCAGGATAACGACATGCACAATGGCGTTGCCGCGGCAACGATCCAGAGGGGCGACAGATGGGTCAAAGATCATCTGGATTCCTACATTCACTGGGCGAAGGAGCATAATAGTCTGCTCATCATCACATTCGATGAGGATGATTACGCGACCGGCAACCATATCCCGACAATCTTTATCGGCTCGCAAGTGAAGGGTGGCATCTACGGTCAGCGGATCGATCACTTTTCGGTCCTCCGGACGATCGAGCAACTCTATCACTTACGCTACGCCGGCAAGGCTGCGGACGCCAGTCCAATACTTCTCTTTTGGAAGGGCTGAGCGAAGTGACGTTGTGGCTGGCGTTCTAAGGACCGCACGAAGGCGGAGCAACTGACCGAGTTGCTCGGCGAACGGGTGAAGTCATTGTTCAGACAATCTCGTTAGATTGTACCGTGACCAAAGAAGAACGAACGGACATTAAGGTAGGCGCAACGGTGCTTGTGGCGATCGCCCTGCTGCTTTTCGGCATTCTTTGGGCTAAAGGCTGGCATTTTGGCCCAAATGAGGTTGTCGTGCGGGCCATCTTCCCGACCGCCGGTGGCATTGAGAAGGGCGACCCCGTCATGGTGAGCGGGATCAAACGCGGCCTGGTCCGCGAAGTCCTTCTGCGCGATACCGGCGTCATGGTCACGATGGGCTTTGACCCGCCGGTCGATTTGCGACGGGATGCCTCGGCAAAGATCTCCATGCTCGAACTCATGAGCGGTAAAAAAGTCGAGATCGATCCCGGTGTGGCGAGCGAACGGCTGCCGGCCGGTGCGATCATGTACGGAGTCTATTCCGGGGATGTCAGCACGCTGGTCGCGATGGTCAACTCGCTATCGGCAACGCTCCAATCGGTGACCGTCAAGGCGGATACACTCTTCACGTCGCTCAACAGTGTGTTCCGTGGCGATAGTATGAAGACCCAACTGAGTGCCGTGCTGGTGAGCGTGGATCAGGCCGCGAAGCGGGCAACCGCGATGCTGGCCGAGAACGGTACGGCCATCCGGCATACGTTCTCGCAAGCGGACACGGTCACGCGCGATCTATCCGCGATGCTCTCCGAGAACCGAGCCGGCCTCAAGACTTTGATTGACACTGGCTCCATGGCCGTGGGCGAAGCGCGAACGGCGCTGATTCGAGCGAGTAACTTAGCGGTGCGCTTCGACAGCCTTCTGGCAAGCGCCAACAAGCCGAACACCATGTTGTACCGTCTGACGAAGGACGAGCAGTTCGCCACACGCTTGGACAGTACAGTCTCCTCCCTCCTAAAACTCATGGAGCAACTCCGCCTCCAGGGACTCGACGCGAATATTCGGTTCTTCAACAGCGCGAAGCCGGGGAAGTAGGACTCGGGCACCATCTCGCCCTTCGTGTACTGTGGAGTTGTACTCCACAGTCCCGCGTTCGCGGGAATCACACTGTTGGATTGTGGTAATCATTATCCGATGAACAAACTCTATTTCGGCGATAACCTCGACATCCTTCGCGAGTATATCAAGGATGAGACGGTCGATCTGACTTATCTTGGGGCCGCCCCCTTTCAATTCGAAGCGCGATTACTCCGTGCTCTTCAAAGACGCCGAAGGGAATGACCGCGATTGACGTCGCATTATGAGCCTCGCTGAACGACTCAATCGTTTTATTTTTTCAGAATGTTAACAACTTTCTGAACCTAGGAGCAGTCCTTGTGGATTATTGATTCCAAGTGAAAGTGCCAGTATGATTCGCGTAACAGAGTTCAATTCGATCTCGCTATTTTCAGGAGCTATGGGTCTCGACCTTGGGCTGGAAGAGGCGGGGATCAGCACGCGCATTTCTCAAGATTATGATAAGTATTGCGCTGAGACTGCAAAGCTCAATAAGCGCAAAATGATCTTGGGAGACATTCGCGATATAAGCGGGAAGGATCTCTGCATAGCCGGTGGTGTGCGCCCCAAAGACGTATTCTTGGTCGCGGGAGGGCCGCCATGCCAGCCATTTAGCACAGCCGGACTTCGAGGTAGCCTTAACGACCCGCGTGGCAGCCTCTTCATGGAATTCAAGCGCGTCATTGATGAAGTACGTCCCCGCTTCTTTGTGATGGAGAATGTCAAGGGCATTCTTTCTGCTCCCGTGATACGGGAGAACGGGTTTCCTACCACTGCGTTCGAGATTATCATGGAGGAGCTCGAAAAGCTTGGTTACAAATTGACGCATAGCATAGTAGATGCAGTTCATTATGGGGTGCCGCAATTTCGTGAGCGTCTTATCGTAATTGGAAGTCGCGACAACGAGCCGATTTTTATTCCTAATCCCACGCACTTTCAGTCACACCAAAATCCGGATTACCGCTGGCAGACGTTACGTAATGCGATCAGCGATCTGGAAGCCAATCCCGGAGAAGGTGCGAAGTACAGCAAAGAACGCAGCATGCTACTGAAGCTCGTACCGGAAGGCGGCAACTGGAAATCCCTGCCCAAGGACATTGTAGCTAAGGCCATGGGCGGTGCGTTTGAATCCGGAGGCGGTAAGGTAGGTTTTTATCGGAGACTTTCATACGACCAGCCATCTCCGACCCTGGTCACAAGTCCCATTCATAAGAGTACAATGCTAACACATCCCACGGCACGGCCACCACGCCCTTTGAGTGTTAGCGAATATGCGAGGATTCAGCAATTTCCGGATTCCTGGAAATTTGCTGGGGAATCAACACAAGCTTATAAACAGATCGGCAACGCTGTTCCCGTTGGTCTTGGCAAAGCAATTGGACAGATGCTCATTAGCGTTGCTACAGGCACCGCGAAGGTGCATGTTAAAAGAGCACGGGGTACGTCGGTACACCATCGCATGATACCGCTTGCGTTCTCGAATTAGTAATTGATTGACGACAATGCCACTTACTGAAACGACTCGACAGGCAATTCACGATTACCTACTGAGACAGGTGACACGTTTCGTCCAAGACAACCGAGCCACCGCTCGACAAAAGCCGTTTCACGTTCGTCTTCTTCCAATACTCTCTGAGGTGAAGTTCTCTGAACGTTCATTTTCTACTCGTTCTGGCTCATGGTTTCAAGAGATGGCACGCCTTGTTGCTTCCCAGTTCCACAGAGCAGCGACTCTCGGGTACTCTGTGACGGGCCGCATTCAGCCTGCTGCGGAAGCTGATATTGTTGCCATCACCGAACTTATGGATCACGGTGTGCCACGTCGGATTCCAAATCGTGCGAACGACATCGCCCGTGTTCTCGGGGTTCAAGATCCTGGCGGAGTCGATCGATCCATCATTAGCGATCTCTTTATCCTTCGGCACGACGACTCTGAGCTCTATTTCGAAATGAAGACACCTGATCCTAACAAAGGTCAGTGCAAGAAAATGAAGCACGACATACTGCTGATCTCGGCTCTTAGAAAGGGTCACAGCGCGGAAGCATACGCCGCGGCTGCCTACAATCCGAATGGCGATGATGCTCCCTATATGAACAATTACGCGCGACAGTTTCTGGAGATAGGTCAGGATTTGCTAGTTGGTCGACAGTTCTGGAGTAAGATAGGAGACGACCAAACCTACGATGAACTGCTCGAAGTTGCCGAAGCGGTGGGTAATGAGATAAGGCCGATCTTGAATCGTTAATTGTGAGTATGTGGATATTGACTGTTAATCACATTGGCGGCAATCACAGCAAAACAAAAAAGAACCGATCTTCTTTTCAAGGTCGCGAGACAGATAAGGAGGAGGTATAGTATTCGCCGAAATCTACTTGCTTGGGGCCAAGAGTTTTACCAGTCATTTAAGTGGCGCGACGCGAACAATAAATTCCATGGCCTAATAGCCGAAGTGCTGTTGCAGCGCACGACGGCAAAAGCGGCTCATCGCGTCTACGAAGCCTTTGTGACAAGATTTCCTTCCGTTCAATCGCTCGCAAAATCTACTCCAGAACAAGTTCTCGAAATCATAAGGCCGCTGGGCATTTACTCTCGTGCGAATACACTCGTTGAGATGGCGAGGATACTAGTCGATGAACACTCGGCGGATGTGCCCCAAGATTTTGACGTTTTGCTTTCCCTTCCTGGTGTTGGTCGCTACGCTGCATCTGCCTTCTTATGTCTTCATGCAAATCAAGCAGTGGCGATTGCGGATTCGAATGTTCAGCGCGCTGCAAGTAGATTAATCGGACAAAAAGTAACGGTGGATGAAGCTGCGGATTTCTTCGCGATGATTCTTCCGCCCAAAGACGCGAGACGGTTCACATTAGCGTTTCTTGATTTCTCGATGCAGATTTGTCGGCCAAACCCCTGGCAGCCCCTTTGTCGCGAATGCCCATTCTTATCCATCTGTAAGACAGGTTCGAAGATCATTGCAGGCAACAAACCAAGTTGGATGTAATATCATCTGAAGTCGCTGGTGCTCCACCCTGGGCTGTGCGGGTACTTCGTGCCTTCGCCACATTGTCGCTGCCGCGCCCAAGTGGGTCCGCGAGCAACCACTCCCACACGCGACCTGAGCGGCCGGTGTGCGACTGCATCGTTGCTTCGCTAATCCGCGCAAGCTGAAGCATGCTCCACACCTTTGGCAGCACGGGCCCGGCGGCGGCTGGGCACAGAACGCGCGCGGGGGCGGTTGCTAAGAGTTGGGAGGTAGTATTGTTATGTCACAATCCGAAATTCAACATCAGCTTTACGAGGAGATCGACAAGCTCAGCGCGGCTGAGCAATTGCGGCTACTTGCGAGCGCTCGGGCAATGAGATCGGAGACTCCGAAAGGCACACCCTGGTCAGAGATTCAGCACCTTACCGGTACGCTCCCGGATGAAGATGCTAAAGAAATCATTTCGGCAATCGAAGCCGGTTGCGAAAATATCGATCTCGATGAATGGTAAGGCCTTACTGGATTCGAACGCAGTCGTTCAAATCCTGAATGGCAAGCTTGATCTCCCTCGGCTTGGCTTCGATGAAATTCTGGTGCCGATGACCGTCGTCGGTGAGCTATTCTTTGGCGTTCATAAATCGGCGCGGGTCACTGAGAATCGTCGGAGGCTTCTCACGTTTCTCGATTTGGTTTCGCTCGTTAGCAGTGATCTGGAGGTAGCAGAGATGTACGGTCAAATCAAAGCAACACTTCGGAGCAAGGGCAAACCAATTCCGGAGAACGATATGTGGATCGCCGCAACAGCAATTCGGCACCGCTTGCCGCTCGTTACGAATGATAAGCATTTCGGGGAGGTCGAAAGGCTTGCTGTAATCCGCTGGTCATAACCCTGTTGCTTGCCATGCGCTGATGACCCTTGTTTAGGGCCGGTGGCGGCTTTGGGCACAGAATGCTCGCGGGGCCGGTTGTGAGAATATGCAGATGGTTACACAGCAGGCAGTTGGTTATCCGCACATTACGTCGGACGCGCGCATTCTGAGCGGCGTGCCAATCGTCGAGGGTACGCGCACGCCGGTGCGGAGTATTGCAACGTATTTCAATATGGGCATGTCGGTCGATGAAATTCTGATCGCGCTGCCGTATCTCAATTTTGGTCTTGTGTTTTCGGCACTTTCGTATTACTTCGATCACAAGTCAGAGATCGATGCTAACATCGCTGAGAATAATGATGTCGATCGCTGGGACGCGATGGCACGAGCCGCGAAACGGCCGTCGTGAGCCACCGGCTGTTGCTCGATGAGGATATCCAAGGCGATCTCGCCAAAGCATTGCGTGCGAGAGGAATCGATGCCATTCGCATTCAGGAGGTTGGAACATCGGGAGCCGACGATCCCGATCAATTGGCCTTGGCGGTCCGATTAGAGCGAGCGTTCGTTACGTTCAATCGCGGTGATTTTACGAGACTACATTGCAAGTAGTATATGGAAGAAGGATATCACCACTTTGGTATCTTGACCTGTCCGCAATTGCCGATTGGTGAAATGTTGCGAAGAATTCTGCGATCGCTCGATGAGCATAATAATCTTCGTGATGGTATCTTCTATATCCGCTGAGTGATGCGCACTTCGGCCCTCACTGTTAGCCCGTTGTCCCTGCTAAAACAGCACCTTCCGGTTACGATACAAATTCATCAGGATGCCGGCCATGAGGAGATTGGTCAGCAACGCGGAGCCACCGTAGGACATGAACGGCAGCGGAATACCGATGACGGGCATGAGTCCGAGCGCCATGCCGATGTTCACCGTCACGTGCAAGAACCAGATGCCGGCAATGCCGATCGCGACCACGCTCGAAAATATACTGCGCACTGAGGAGGCGATCGCGACGCCCCGGAAGATTACGAAGAGATAGAGCAAGAGAATCACGACCGCGCCGACGAATCCGAATTCTTCCGCTGGGACGCTGATGATGAAGTCGGTCCACTGTTTCGGCACGTATCGGAGTTGCGTCTGCGTGCCGCGCAGATAGCCTTTGCCGGTGAGTCCGCCGGAGCCGATGGCCATGCGCGTTTGGATCACGTTGTATCCCGCGCCGAGCGGATCGAGTTCGGGATCGAGCAGCACCTGCACGCGATTGCGCTGGTACTGGTGCAAATGCTCGTAAATAAAATTCGTCGAAAATGCGATGGCAATCACAATGCCGAAGGCCAGCACCGTAAGCACAAGGTTGCGCCGGAAGACAAAAAATAGCACAAGTCCACCCGCGAGCACAGCAATGACGGTCGGCGTTTGTCCGAAGAGAGAGAGCACAGCGACGAGCGCGGGAATAACCACCGCCGCCAGCAGGAAGAGATCGATGCCCGACCAAAGCAAGATCACGACGAGCAGTCCGGCAAAAATTACGGCGGTGCCGGGATCCGGTTCTTTTAAGATCAGCGCGACAGGAAGGATGACCAATCCGCAGACGGTCAGCAGATTTTTAACATTGGAGAGATCGCGTCCTTTGTTCAGGAAGGCACCGATGGTGAAGATGGTCGCGAGCTTCGCAATCTCCGACGGCTGGAATTGAAATCCACCGATCGCGATCCAGCTTCGATGTCCATAGACAAGCTTACCTTTGAACGCAACAAAAACGAGCAGCGCAAGACTGATCCCGTAGAGCGGATAGGCGACCGCTTGAAACCATCGGACCGGCAGCATCGCCATCACGATCATCCCGCCGATACCGCCCGCCGCAAAGAGCAGCTGCGAGCCGAAGCGGTTGTTCATGTTGGCGGCGTATGTCGCGCTGTAAATCGCGAGAAATCCAGCCGTAACCAGCAGCAAAACGGAGAAGAACGTCGTGATATCGAAGTTCTTCCGCTCGAGCATCTCGGGAAATTCGATCTGTTTGCGATCGGCTGGCATTGCGTTCAGGTCGGAGTTGCAAAAATCGGGTGCGAACGTGTTCGGTAACCGAGAACACCATTAAGCCAACTCTGGCTTCGTATGTGCAGGAATCGTAAATGCGAACGTCGAACCCTGACCGTCGTTCCGCTCGACCCAGATCTTCCCGCCGTGCTGCTTGACAATCTGCTTGGCAATGGCGAGCCCGAGCCCCGTTCCCAAATGCGCCGTTTCGGGTGCCTGCCAGTATTGTTCGAAGATTTTGTCTTGATATTCATCAGGAATACCGGGGCCCGTGTCCTCGACCGTGAATCGGACATCACCTTCGACAACTTGGGTTCTGACCCTGACCTTTCCGCCCTCCGGGGTAAACTTGATCGCATTATCGATCAGGTTCGTAAGCACCTGCATAAGCCGATCGCGGTCCGCATGGATAATGGTGCTGCCCTCGAGGTCGCATACAATGTCCACCCCTTTCGATTTGGTGTGGAGCATCGCCGCTTCGCAGGCTTGCTGAGTAAGTTCTTTGGCTTCCTGCGGCACTGGACTGAGTGGCAACTCTCCCGTCCGTTCGACGATGGCGGTATCCAACAAATCGCGAAGCATTCGGCTCATGCGATTGACCGAATCCATCGCCATTCCGAGCAGCTCATCCCGCTGCTGAACCGGAAGCTTTTGATCGGCAATGGCTTCGAGTACAATCGAAACGGTGTTCAGCGGATTGCGGAGATCGTGCGCGAGGAGGCGGACCATTTGATCGCGAATGTGAACGGAGCGTTCGAGTTCTACCCGCTGCCGCTCCGATTCCTGCAGCAAAATAATCCGATTCACGCCAATCGCAGCCGCCTCGGCAAGCGTCTGCATGCTGACTATCTCACTGGCCTCAAATGGTTTGGCTCGAATCACAATGAGCGCGCCAATTTTCCGCTCTTCGGCAACAAGGGGCAATACCGCTGCCGGCGCATGGTACCCAATCGACTGTAAAATCGACCGGCTTTCCGAACGGACATCGGCAACAGTAATTGGCTCGCCGAGTTCAATTACGCGTTGAATGATCGATCCTTCATACGGCCCGCGGGTCCCCGCCGGTGGAAGCCCCTCGCCATAGGCTGCTAGGGCAACGGTTTCGTTATCCTCGAGGCGCTCGATGTACGCGCCAGAGGCACCGGTCAGTATAGCCGATTGCTCGGCGATATATCCAAGAACGTCCGCGGGATCCTTGCGCGTCGCAAGCCCACGAATAATATCTCGGAATAGATTAGTCATGCATTGTCCTATCCAAAAGCCGGGCCGAACGGCGCGAATGAAGTGCCGTTAATAGGAGCGGCCGCGGAATCGACTGGAAAATGGCTTTTTCGAGCGAGGAGGGCCAAGAACCTCACGGGTCACGACAAAAGTCTGAATCGCGGCCCGATCGAATACAAAGCGAGGACGCACCACCGCAGAAGTTGTATACGCATCGGCGACAGGTGCGACTTCAGGAACGATCGTCTCAACAACCTCCGGCTGCTCCGGCGCTATTGTCTCACTTTCGGCGGGCTGCTGACGGCGCGAATACTGTAAAAGTCGCTGGACCTCCGGAGGGAGGTCTCCTTCATCGTAGGGTACGTAGGGCTCGTCAGGGACGACGTTCGTGCTCGTGTAAGCATTGTCAGTCGTTGGAATCGCCATGGCTGCCGCTTGCTTCCGCTTCTCTTCACGCAGCGCTTTGCGGCGCGCCTTGAGCACGCTCCACAAAATGATGATGATGAGTAATACGATCTGTTTCATGCGTTCCTAAATCCGGTCTCCGTACACGATCTTCCCTGCTTTCACAACGCTTACGACATCACTGACGCCAACGTGATACGGAAGATATTCGAGTCTTGGAATATAACACAACACGAAGTCCGCGAGTTTATTCCGCTCGATGGAGCCGTGAGTACTGGCGCGGTCAAGTGCGGCGGCGCCATTTATTGTCGCGGCACAGAGCGCTTCGGCTGGTGTCATTTGCATACCGAACACGGCAAGCGATATCGCAAGCTGCATATTCTCGCTCATGGCGCTTCCCGGATTGCAGTCCGTTGCGATCGCGACCGCGCATCCGGCATCGATCAACTTGCGAGCCGGGGCGTAAGGCGCGCGGAGACTGAGTGCAGTGATCGGCAGCAACGTTGCGACCGTCCGCTCGCTCGATGCCAAAGCCCCAATCCCATCATCGCTTATTTTGAGAAGATGATCGGCGCTGAATGCGCCGAGTTCGGCGGCTGTTCTCGCGCCATTCGTCTCGGCGAGTTCATCCGCGTGAAGCTTGATCTTCAAGCCAAGCTCTTTGGCGCGTATGCAGATGCGAATTGTCTCCGCACGCGTAAAATATCCTTCGTCCATGAAGACATCGCAAAACTCCGCCAGGCCGTGCAGCGTTGGAAGCTGCTCAGCTACGATCTCTTCGACATACTCCGTCTGCGACTTGTTTTTTGGGACGGCGTGCGCACCGAGATATGTCACGATGACTTCCATCGAAGTCTCGCTGCCAAGTCGCGCTGCTGCTTCGAGCAGCTTCCGTTCATCAGAGGTCGAAAGCCCATAGCCAGATTTGATCTCCATCGTTGTCGTGCCGAGCGCAAGTGCACGCTGAGCAAATGGCTTCGAATACGTGACAATATCATCTATGCTGGCCGCTCGCACCTGCTCGACGGACGATCGAATGCCGCCGCCCATTTGTGCAATCTCCTGATACGAACGGCCTTCGGCGCGCATGGCGGCTTCAGCACTTCGCTCACCGGCGAAGGCGCAGTGTGTGTGAGAATCGACGAAGCCAGGGAGAGCAACAAGTCCGCGACAATCGACCAATTCAAATGATGAATGATGGATGTCGAATGATGAAGCGGGGCCGACCGCTTCAATGGTGCCGTCATCGCGGACAAGGATTGCGGCATCATCAAGTTCGAGAATACTTCTCATGCTCACGCCTCGCACGGCTGCAGGGCCGAGCGGTGTGTAAAGCTTGCGGATATTATGAAATAGAGTCACAATCGAGAATCACAACCTTCATCCCTCATGCTTCGTCCCTCATCCTTGGGCCGGAGCGAGTCCCATTGCGCGATAGACAATCTCGATGGGATGTAGCGCATGCTCGCCCGTGCCTTCCTCGATGTGGAGGTGGGCAAGCGAACAATCGCTGACAACCGTCGCCGGTTTATCTTTGTCGATTGCCTTGAACAGCTTCTTACCAACATCGAGCGAAATCTCGTAGTACTCTTTTTTCGCGGACCATGAGCCATCATGTCCTGAGCACTGCTGGACCATCGTAACGTTCACGCCGGGAATCAGCTTCATCAGGTCACGCGAGTTGTAGCCGATATTCTGTACCCGAAGGTGGCACGGCACGTGGTACGTCACGTTTTCAGTAACACTCACCGGAAATTCCAACGCGATCTTCTTCTCTCGATGTAACTTCATCAGGTATTCGCATGGATCGAAAATCGCAGCCATGACACGCTTTGCGGCGGCCTTGTCGGTTGCGTAATTCTCGTACTCGAGCCGCATCATCATCGAGCAGCTTGGACTCATGGCGATGATCTTGTAGCCTTTCTCGACCCATGGTAACAACCGTGCAATGTTTCGATCGACCGTTCCAGTTACTTTCTCGATATTCCCAGTGCCAAGCTCCGGCATGCCGCAGCACTCTTGTTCCGGCACCGCAATCTCGATTCCGAATTTCTCTAGAATCTGGACATACTGCCTGCCGATCCATGGCTTATTCTGATCGAGCATGCAAGTGTAGAAGAGCGCAATTTTTTCATCGACCACCCCCTGCATCGTGGTCAATGTGCCCTGCCTTAAGGCGGGGGTTCTTATCTTCCACCACCCATGAAACGTCTCCCTCGCATACTCGGGTAGTTTCTTACGCCGATCAATTCCGATGGTCACTTCCATGGCCGTTCGGGCGAGTGGATTCTTCGCGCCCCAATTCATCAATCCAGGGATGGCTGCGCCAATCGCGCCGGCGCGATCGGTATCGCCAGTCACGAAATCGCGCAACCTGCTTTTGATCGGTTTGCCGTGCTCTTTCGTCTTGATCGCATCGGCACGCAAGAGTAGTCGCGGAAAATCAAGCTGATACTCGTGCGGTGGAGTGTACGGGCACTTTGGATAACAAAGCTTGCACTGATAGCAGTAATCGACCGTATGATCGTAGTCTGCTTTAGTCAGATGGTGAACTGCGCTTTCGGAGGTCTTCCCCGCTGCCGTCAGCTTGTCGTCCTCGGCTTCGATCCGGTCGAAGATGTCCGAAAACGGCGGACACAGGTTGTCGCATAAGCGACAACCGTTGCAGACATCCAGAATGCGGGTGAACTCGCGCTGGAGGTCGGCGGAGTCCCAATAGAGCGGATCGTGTGTGTCGAAGACCATGCTGGTATCGTCCCAAGGGACCTATAGGGCCCATGGGCTCTATAAGTCCGATGAGAATCTTGCGCAGAAAGGTTAGACGCCTACCGAGTCGTGCGCCTTCTGGAAGCGGCCGGCATGCGATTTCTCAGCACGCGCGAGGGTCTCGAACCACTCCGCGATTTCGTCGAAGCCTTCTTCACGGGCAGTGCGGGCGAAGCCAGGATACATCTCGGTATATTCGTAGGTCTCGCCGGCGATCGCAGCCAGCAGATTGGTTTTTGTGTCACCGACCGGTTTGCCGGTAGCGGGATCGCCGACTTCGGCGAGATACTCCATGTGACCGAATGCATGTCCCGTCTCGCCTTCCGCCGTGTCACGGAACACGCCGGCCACATCCGGATGTCCTTCGATATCCGCCGTGCGTGCGAAGTAGAGATAGCGTCGATTCGCCTGCGACTCGCCGGCGAAGCCTTCCTTTAAATTCTCGAATGTTTTGCTGTCTTTTAGATTAGCCATGATAGAAAAAGTAACGAGTGATGAGTGAAATTATTGTGGCGGGCTCCCGCTCCGATGCGTACGAATTCACGCCGCCACGATTGACAGACCCCCAAACAACAGATCGGGCCTGAACGCGCCCGTTTCTCGAGAGAATTACATGCTTAACTTGTCGCCAAGCCGAGCTTCTGCAGCGCCCCGACAATTTTACTGCGTCGGATTGGCAACTTCGAAAAAGGCCAAACCCAGCGCACGGACAAAAGCAGCTGCTCGAAAGAGGTTGTCGGACGTTTTCGCACGTGAAGCTGCCAAAGCTTGTGAAGCAGGGCAAAGTCTCCTCTATACTCCTCGAGGAAGCGGTTAATTCCGATCTTTGGCGATTGGACCTCTCCCGTGATCGAATCCTTCCATGTCCACCGATAATCATCGAAGGCAAGGATGCCCCCATCCTTCAATAGCGGCCAGACAAGCACGGCATCGCGGTAGACGTCGTCCTGATGGTGAGAGCCGTCAACGTAGATGAAATCGAAGACCGGGCCGAGCATTTGAAACGACGGTAATACTTCTTGTGAGTATCCCTGATGGATACGAACTTTGCTCCGGAATTGCTCGATGTTGTGCTCGAAAATCCCGCGGAGGGTGCGGATGATATTCTGGTATTGCTCGCCCTCGTGTTCCGGTGAGCCTTCGAACGTATCGATGACATCGATAGAACTGGTGGGATGTGTAAGGATATTTTCCAGCATCCAATGCGTGGCCCGGCCTTCGAAGCAACCGATTTCGAGAAATCGCAGCGAGGGCCTATCTTTGAGGGGCGCGAGCTCCCGCGACCAATACTCGATCTTATCGTCGAACCATGCGGTCGAAAAATGTGGCATGTGCACTTGGGTGTCGGTCAGGTCTGGCCTCATCAATTATGTCCTTTAACACAGTTCAGCCGTCAAGGTGTCCAGAGTAGCTCATTATTCACCGTGGACAAGCAATCAATTCTGTTGGCTGGGCCGTTTCAAGGCTCTTACTCACAGAGACAGCCACGACGCACCGGAAATGGCGGACAAAGCAGGTGATCCGAGAGCCGTTTAGCGAACGGTCCATTACTCGCCACCTCTTCGCGTGCGCTCGGCCACAAACCTTCGGGCATCGGAAGCCCGGCGTATGATTCCACGAGCGGAGAGCTGGACCTCTGAGCGCATCGCAAAGAATTGGAGAAACGCGAGGACCGTCATTGAGAGAAACACCGCAAGTGCCTGACCACGCGAAGCCATGAACGGCACGAGGAAATAACTCGCCACGAAAAAGGTCGTGACTGCACCCAACGTCGCCAAGAACAAACTGCGTGCTTTACCCATACCAATCAGAGCGTTCGTACCGACAAGCGAGAGCGGAAGCGTGAAGCCTGAGAGTATCAATATCTGAAAGACTGTTGAAGCCGCATCGTATTGGCCACGATACAGAATATGAAGCAGCGGATGTGCGCCGAGCGCCAGCACAAATGATAGCGGGACCAGTGCGGCAAACGCGATGAAGAGCGACTTCTCAATGAATGTCGAAAGTCCGGAAATATCCCGTTGCGTGTAGAGCTTCGAAGTCAACGGCACAATGAGAAGTGTCGCTCCTTCCCGGACCGCATCCAAAAAGCGATACATGTTCTTCGCAGCAGTATAGATCGCGACTTCGGTCGGCTTGTAGTAAAAGCCGACGACGAGCACGTCCGACCATTGTTGGAGCGTCAGAAGTGCGCTTGTCCCGGCTTGGAACTTCGCAAAGGACATCATACGCAAGTATTCCTGGCGAGGGACCCGGAAGAGCGGCATTGTGCGAAATGCCTTTGCGCAAAAGACGATCGCCACGAGACTCGAAAGCGCGCCGCCGATCAGATTGATGATCAGGAAGTCCATCGCCGTGTGGAACATGTTCAGCGCATTGGCGAGGACAGTCAGAATAATAACCGACCCAAAATAGGCGAGATCGATCCAGAAGATTGCGTTGATGCGAAGGAATATTTGCTGATACCGAATGCCGACATTCCGGAACAACGTAAGAATGATGAATACCGGCAGGAGCGGCATCATTTCAGTGAGTTCGGGGCTACTGAACATCGCACCGAGAGTCGCGGCGAATGCGGCAAGCGCAAAGCCGCTCAGGAGCATCGAACTCACATATAGATTGAAACTGCCTGCTAATACCTCCGGGACTTCCGCTTCGTGCTCGCTTGCGAATTTTACCATCGGCTGCAGGAAGATTGAGTCCGCCAGCACGCACAAAATCAGAAAGATCGATTGAAACAGCGAGAACGCGCCAAACTCATCGGGTGGCAGCACGTTGGCGACGAGCACAATAACGCCAAAGCCATACAGCAATAACAGCGTTTTATCTGCGACCGTCCAAATTCCACTGTTCAGGTGCTCGGAAAGTCTCATGCGGCGCGTTTCAGGGTCATGTGAATTGTGTAGGCACCCTTGGGGCCGTTGGCAGTAAGACGGAGCATCATGGCTCGTGCGTGAACACCATAGGACGGTGAATAGTCGTATTCCTCGATGCTCTCAGTTTCAAATTGTCCCAATAGCGTGATTTCAAGTGTGTCGCCGTTTACTGTCTCGAAGCGATACCCAGTCTCTGTTTTGGTCTGCCGCAACCAAATCGGGTCCAGATGGAACCACCATTGGCAAGCTGCATCCGGTGGATGATGGAATGTGTCCGTAATGCGAAGTCGGTTCGAAGTGAGTTCTAATTGGCGAGCATGCAGCGGCCACTCACCAAAGCGACCAGCGAGCGTGGCCGAGTCATCGGATTTGGCCGCATCCAGCAAAATCGCATTCGGCCGCACACGCTGCCACCCGAAGTTGAGTTTCTGGACGGCACCCGTTGCATCACTGATGACCAAACTATTATGTGCCTCAACGCCACGATATTTCGCGCGCTCTGCGGTGTTACCATTATAGACGAATGTGCCGGGATCGGCCAGGACGGGCAGACCCCCTAAGAACGCGATCGGCGAAAGAAAGTCATCATGGGCGTGCGAAGAGAATCCATCGCCTCCCATACCGAACTCACCGGCGCGCATAAACATGAATGATGGACCGACATGGAATGCCACCTGACGCGCAATCGGGAATACGCTCTGCTCACGCGCAGCAACAGTTGATGCCGGCCCGAAGATCGCAGCCTTCCAATCTTCATCGATATCAATAGCGCGTCCGTCATCTGCGTCACCGTAGCGCACGATCGATGCATTGGCAGTGAGCGCCGCTATGTAGGACTTCATCTTCGTGAGATGCGCACGAACGTCTTCACTCATCGGCTGCCCAACGCGCGAGGCAACCCGCTCAACGAGATCGAACAGGTCGGTCACAAATTGATGGTACCAACTCGACGCCTCGCGTGTCACGCCATCGGAATATGTTTGGCGGAACATCTCGCGCTCGAGAATTGCGCGTGCACGGACGCGATACTCTTCCGCGGCAGGAAACTCCCACATCGATGCGACAACGAAGAGACCCGCGGCTTCACCGATCAGGTGATTCGTCGGCACGACCTTATCGGTTGAAAGATCGGCCGCAAGATACGCGGCTTGATGAAATATGGAGCGGGCAATGGTCCCGTTTGTATCGAGTGCGAAGCCCGCTTCGCGCAAGATAGCAAGCGTTGCCGTCCATGACAGCAGCCGAATCGAGATTTCGAGTGCGCTGGCCCAGTTGATCGTTTGGGCAAATGGATTCTCATCGATCCATGAAAGCATTCGCTTCTCCGCTTCTGCGGCGAAGGTCTCATCTCGTGTCATCAACGCAGCCTGAGCAAGGGTCGGCAATTCGACGAAGCGGTTGATCTCCCATACGATCTTCACATCGCGCGGAGTATCACTCGCATGAAGATGCGACTCGGTATAGTGCCGGCGTGGCCAGTGCTTCTTTTCCACAGGGTCGTATTCCCACGCGCGATCGACGTTTCGAAGCGAGTAATCCCAGGAGAATATCCGGTTGCGGTCCTGCAGAAGGTTGTTTGCCCTTTCGATGATGGTGGCGTCGGCCGCGAATGTCGCATTCCATTTGATGGGCAGCAGCCTGGCGGGCGTATCGCTCTTCGGAACCTCTCGCAGCATCGCGTGGTAGCGCGCCTTCTTTGCAAACTTTCGGAATACCAAACCGACGGCTCCCACGGGGCCGAGCCGTTGGGTTATTCGAAGGAGTGGCGAGAGAATCTTCATCGGAGCCTAACACGGAAGAAAGCGCCGTGTGTTTCTGCGACAAAATGCCGGGCCATGCTGTTGCCAAGCGACAATGACCCGACTATTCTCACGTCCGATCGTTTTGGCGGCGCTTGTGGCCACCAGTGCCTTCATCGTTTATTTGTTCACGCTGGCTCCTACGGTCGATTTTATCGACGATGGCGAGCTCTCCACCGTCTGCTGGACGCTCGGCATTGCACACCCAACGGGTTACCCATTGTTTACGCTCATCGGTTGGATCTTCGCACATGTGCCAATCGTCAGCAGCGTTATTCTGCGGCTGAACATCATGGCGGCATTCTTCACCGCACTGGGTGCCGGTGGTGTCGTCCTGTTGGCCTATGAAGTATTTCGTTTCTGGATGCCGGAGCGTCTGAGGCGAACGACATCCGCAAGACCTGCGCCCCAGAAATCCCAGACGGCAAAAGGGACGAAACGGCCGGTACAACGAAAAGCCGCCGTTGAGAAGGAAGTTGCGGCACCACCGTTGAAGGAGACACCTCACGAACTCGCACTTTTCGCAGCGGTTGCGTCCGGCGTTGCAGCGGCATTTAGTGCAACGTGGTGGTCGCAGTCCACTTCGATCGAAGTCTATCCGGTCCACGTGTTTCTGGTGCCGCTCGTGCTGACATTCTTTCTTCGAATGCTCTGCAGGGAGGGGACGGAAAGGATTGAGCGCGATGGAAAGCTCTTCGCCGTCATACTCGGTCTCAGTTTTGCGAACCACATGACGACGGTCTTACTTGCGCCGGCGTGTCTCTATATGTTCTTCGCGCGATATGGATTCGACCGCCTTGCCTGGCGGCGCGTGCTGCATCTTGCGCCGTTCTTCCTGGCTGGTCTTGCAGTCTATCTTTACTTACCCATCCGCTCCGCGATGTATCCGCCGATGGACTGGGGCCACCCAACGACACTCGGAGCATTCCTGCGTCACGTGACCGGCGGGCAGTATAAGATCTGGATGTTCACCGGGGGCGGTGCTGCAGCAAAGCAGTGGTCATACTTCTGGCACCGGGTGCCACAAGAGTTTACGATTGTTGGCGCACTCTTGGCGCTGGCCGGAATCTATAGCATGTTTATGTCCGGCAAAGCTCGTCGGACGCATGTGCTGGCATTTACACTTTTGCTGTTTTTCGGTTGTCTGCTGTATGCGATCAACTACGACATACACGATATCGACTCGTATTTTCTGCTTGCATTTCTCGCGGTGGCGCTGTGGGTTGGTGCTGGCATTCTAATGCTGGCGACTCGGCTGATGCCATCGAAGACCGATGCAACAGAGCGCAGAGCAGCATCGCCTGCCGTGGCAATCGCCATCGCTGCGGTTGTGCTTGGTGCGATCGAGATCGGCATGAATTATGCGGAAGTAGATGAGAGCGGCAATTACTTTGTCGAGGACATGACAAAGAACGTGCTGACGAATTTGCCGCCCAATGCAATCGTCTTCTCGACGCTATGGGATTTCTGGGTCAGCGGTGCATTTTACTACCAAACAGTCGAGCATATTCGGCCGGACGTGCTTGTCATCGATAAGGCCATGCTCCGCGACCGTCCGTGGTATTACGCGCAACTTGCGCAGCGCGCGCCGGACGTGTTCCGGCGCGTGAAGCCGGAGCAAGATGCATTTCTCCGGTATCTCTGGGCGTTCGATCGCGGCGAGGCATTCGATCAGGCCGGTATTGCACCCGCCTACGAGCAATTCACGAGCGCACTCGTCGAACGCAATAGCGAACGACCGATATTCGTCACGCAGGAGATGGTCGACGAGCACGACGATCTCTTCGCGCCCAAATGGAAGCCGGTGCCTGCGGGACTTCTCTGGCAACTTGTGCCGCACGACACCACAATCGAAGCACCGTTGCCAAAGCTTCGGTGGCACGACAAGAACTACCGAAAGCGCAACTATTATACGGATGATTCGCGTATGCTGCAAGCGATGCCGCTTGTGATCTATGCGCAAGAATTGCTCAAACGTGGGGAGCGCGACAGGGCCCGCGCGTTCGTGGATGCCGCACTCACATTCAAACCGGATCTTGGCGCAAGCCTGGACGATCTTGGCGAACGCGACCGATCGCTCGCCGATGTTGCCAACGAGCGATTCGGTCAAATCGAAGCGTTACAAAAACAACTCACCAAACCATGAGCTTTACACATCGTCTCACGCCGGATGACGTTCGTCGCATCGACCAGAGTGGCATGACCGCGCACATCGCCGCGATGGGAAGTCAGATTCGAGAATCGATCGAGCTGACGAATGCCGCGCTCAGCGGCGCGACACTTTTGAAGGATGTGAAGCAAATTATTGTCTGCGGCATGGGTGGCTCAGCTATTGGTGGGGATTTCGTCCGTTCCTATCTTGGCTCGGCGTTGCACGTTCCATTCGCCGTGAATCGGTCGTACGAACTTCCGGCCTACGCCGATGCACACACACTGATTATCGCTTCGAGCTACTCGGGCAATACCGAGGAAACGCTTGCGATGTTCGACGAAGCTTCGCGGCGCAAGTGCCCAATCGTTTGCATTTCCACGGGAGGCGAATTAGTCGAGCGCGCAAAAGCGCAAGGCATACTCGTGTTGCCGTTGCATGAAGGACTCATGCCGCGCGCAGCATTTGCATACTCATTTGTACCGGTCTTGCTTGTGCTCGATCGACTGGGATTCACGAGCGGCGAGCAGAAGAACCTTGAAGCCGCCGCAACTCTGTTGGATACGCTTGCAGAGCGATATGGCACCGGTCATCTCGAGGAATCTAATCCCGCGTTTCAATTAGCCGGCCAGTTTCTTCACAGGATTCCGGTCATTTATTCCGCGAGTGACTTCGAAGCGGTGTGTCTGCGCTGGCGTGGACAGATGGAGGAGAATGCCAAGCACCTTGCTTTTGGCAATGTGCTGCCGGAGATGAACCACAATGAAATTGAGGGCTGGTCGCATCCGGCCGATGTGATCGAGCACTTGTTCGTGATCATTCTGCGCGCTCCGGAAGATGAGAACCCTCGGATCCAACTGCGGTTCGCCGCACTGAGCGACATCCTTCGGGGCAAGCAAGTGCCGGTCGTGGAAATCAAAGCCGAAGGCACGACGCGGCTCGAACGAATGCTTAGCCTCATCGCAATGGCCGACTGGACAAGCTTGTACCTGGCACTGTTTGCCGGCACTGATCCGACGCCGATTCAGACCATGGAAGAGCTTAAGAAGAAACTAAGCCGAGAATAAAACGGGTCGGCTCGGACTGATCCGGCCGATCGAATCCGAAGCCCTTTAGTGTCCCCGCAGTTTCTTGATTTCTTCCGTAAGCGGCGGCAAGATTTCGAAGGCATCGCCGATAATGCCGTAATCGGCAATCGAAAAAATCGGCGCGTTTTCGTCCTTGTTGATAGCCACGATGGTCTTCGCGCTCGACATACCAGCCAGATGCTGCACCGCTCCTGAAATTCCGACAGCGACGTAGAGCGTCGGGGAAACGGTCTTGCCGGTTTGCCCGACTTGCTCGGAATGCGGTCTCCATCCGGCGTCCACCACGGCGCGTGAGGCCCCCGTCGCGGCACCGAATGCCTGGGCGAGATCCTCGATCAGCGGCCAGTTTTCCGGGCCGCGCAGTCCGCGTCCACCGGAAACAATGATATCGGCCTCGGCAACATCGAGCTTGCCTTGTGAGAGCACGAGGTCTTTCGTATGCTCCTTAAAGTCTGCATCGGACCAATCTACGGCAACATTCTGCATCGTCGGCTCCCCCGTGACTCCATCCTTCGGAGCCTTCCAAAGATTCGGACGCGTCGAAAACACTTTGATCGGGGTCGTGACTTTCATCACCATTTGCGCTTTGCCGGCATAAACAGGATGTGTGGCAAGGATCTCGCCGCCATCGATCGAAAGCGCGGTGATCTCCGGCACGTAGCCAGCTTCCAGGCGCACTGCGACGCGCGGTGCAAGGTCTTTGCCGCGTCCCGTCGCGCCGATGATGATAACATCCGCCTTCGCTTCTTTGGCAATGGCGGCCAATGCACGACCAAATGCGCGCGATGAGTAATTCGTGAGTCGTGCATCGCTCGCAACGATCACCGAACTGACATTCAGGCTCTTCGCCTGCTCAATAAGTGCACTCGCGTCGGCCGCCACGATTGCGACACTCACTGTGCCACCCAGGGCATGCGCTGCGCTAATCGCTTCAAGTGATGGCTTGCGGATTTGACCGTTACGGTCTTCGAGGTAAACGAGAATATTCATTTAGATTACCTTTGCGTCTTCGTGGAGCATTCTTGCGAGTTCTTGTGCGGCATGCGTAGCATTGCCATCGGTCTTGAAGATCTTGTTCGCGCGCTTCTTTTCCGGTTTCGTCATCTGTACGACTTCCGTACGCGCAGCGGATGGTGCGCCCTGCACTTCGGCGATCGGTTTCTGCTTCGCCTTCATAATATTCGGCAATGAAGGATAACGCGGATCGTTGAGTCCCTTTTGCGCCGCGATGATGCAGGGCAGATCGATCTCGATTACCTCGCGACCGCCTTCGACTTCCTTCTCGACGGTTGCTTTCGTATCTTCAATGTTCAATGCGACGGCAACGGTCACGGCCGGCAGATTGAGTAATTCGGAGAGCATCGGCGCGATCTCCATACCGTCAAAATCAATTGACTGCTTGCCGAGCAAGATGAGGTCGGCATTGAGTGGTTTGATTGCAGTTGCGAGCATTTCCGCAACTTGCCAGGAGTCTTTCTTCTCGCCTTTGACGAGCACGCCTTTGTCGGCTCCCATGGCAAGCGCCTGACGGAGTGCTTCTTTCGCATTATCGGCGCCGACCGTAACTACCGTGACTTCACCCTTCAACTTATCGCGCAGACGTAATGCCTCTTCGACCGCGAATTCGTCGTAGGGATTAAGGATAAACTTGACACCGGCTGCGTCGATGGATTTCGCATCGCCCGCAACATTGATGCGGGTGGTTGTATCCGGTACGTGACTAACGCAAACAATAATATTCATAGTGCTGAGTGCTCAATGCTGAGTGCTACGTTTGCTCCGTTCTGCGTCTTCGCACTTAGCACTCAGCACTAAGCACTGACTATAAACGATAATGGTTCGTCCAATTCCTCATTCATTACTTCCACGCGGAGGTTGCCATAGGGCGTAATGAAAAAAGGTTTTTCGCGCGCGGAGGAGGCCTTTTCGGATTTCGCGGCATCCCCTCCATGCGCGGGGGCCTTGAACACGAGTCGGCGATTCAAAATTTCATAAAGGTCGCGGGAAAGCATGAGGGTCGCCATGGGCCGGCCTTTCTCGCGAAGATACTTCGCCTGCGCATAGATCGCGCCTTTGATCGAGTCGTAGGTCAGCTCGTTCGGCAGGACTTTCACCCGTACGGGAGCATCCGAAGCATTGGAGACGGCTTCGCTGGCAGATGGTTCTTGATCAATCACAAGGAGTGGAACAGCAGCGGCCGTAAGGACATTCAGATTCGCCGGAATCCACTCGCCCTCAGCGATGCCACCCGAGGGCGTCTGCCGTGCCCAAATGCCGTGTCGAAACTAATAACAGCCCGCCATTTGTAGCATTAATATACTTTCCGAGTTTGCCGGTATGAAGCCTGTCATCGATTATTTTGCCGTGCTTGGACTCACATCCCGCGCTTCGGATCGTGAGATCCGAGAGGCATACCGGAAACTGGCAAAACTCCATCATCCCGATCCGAATCCAGACAATCCTGAGAGCGCCCTCAAAATGCGGGTGCTGAATGAGGCAAAATCTGTTCTGTTCGACCCCGTTAAGCGAGAGGAGCATCGCGTTCTGCTTGGGCTCCGAGACAATCTATCCGCCAAGCGTATCGAAGAGCTTCGCAATAATCCGCGGTTTCAACCCGTCACGCAGTATACCCCGAAGATCGAGCGACCGCGAAGCCCCTGGGACCGCAAATGGAAAAAGTACCTCAACGGGATTGTGGCTGTGTTGGTCCTCGGAACGATCGGGACCCTGGTCTATGAGCTGCTTGCCGTGCAGCCGAATCCTGTCGAGCCAATCAAAGATATTATCGCAAGATACCGGCGCATCGAGCCGATGTTTATCGATACGTCGAAGGCCGATACAGCAGCAATTCCGGATGACAGTGCCGATCGCCTGAAACGGCATGGCGATATTCTGTTTTCGCTCGGCGAATACCGATCGGCAGCCAAGTACTACGAACAGTATCTTCGGCATGTACCAGACAATGATACCGTGCTCCGCAATCTGTCGTTCGCATATTTTCGGCGCGGACGATATGCCGAATCACTCGAAGTGCTCTCCAAGCAAATGCATGGCGATTCGAATCTTGTCGTTGCCTACTACAATATCGGCAAGATGTTCTTAGCTGATGAGAAGCCATTCGATGCGCGAGATGCCTTTGCCGAAGCGGTCAAGATTGCCGACACCATGCGCCGCTCGGGCCGCATGCCGCCCGATCTCGCCCGCCGCGCCCGGAGCGAGCTGGCGAAGCTGGAGTAATTTCATCTATGGGCTGATCGGACTCCTGTGACGCATGGGTCATATTTGTCGCACAAGTCCCATGAGTCCCATACGAGCGATAGGTCCATATCACGCCGCCTGTGCCACTGCCTGCTCTTTGTATTGCAATTCGTATAGCGTGCGGTAAATGCCACCCATGCGGAGCAGTTCATCATGTGTGCCCATCTCGCGGATTTCGCCGTGGTGCATGACGATAATCGCATCGGCCCGCTGAATGGTCGAGAGCCGGTGGGCGATCACGATGGAGGTCCGGTCTCGCAAGAGTGTCTGGGTTGCGCGAGTGATCATCTGTTCGCTTTCGGTATCCACGGAGGACGTCGCTTCATCGAGCACGAGAATACTCGGATTATACGCAAGCGCTCGCGCAAACGAGATCAACTGTTTCTCACCCACGGAGAGGATCGCCCCGCGCTCCTTGACTTGGGAGTGAAACCCTTGCGGCAACCGCGCAATAAAATCCCCGGCGCCGACATTCCGTGCTGCTTGCTCGATTGATTCTTGCGAAATATCCGGATTGCCAAGACTGATATTGGTCGCAACGTCGGCACTGAACAGGAATACATCCTGCAGGACAATCGCCATGTTGCGCCGGAGATCGCGCGCGTCGAGCGTACGAATATCAATGCCATCGATGAGAATCTGGCCCTTTTGGAAATCGTAGAGACGGGTTAGGAGATTCGTGATCGAGGTTTTGCCGGCGCCTGTCGCGCCGACGAATGCGACGGTCTGTCCTGGCTTGATGTGAAAAGAAATATCGCGCAACACATAATCTTCATCGTTATACGCGAACCAGACATTTCGGAATTCGACTTCACCGCGAATGCGTCCGATGGTAATGGCCTCCGCCGCAAGCGGAAGGACGGATTGGTCGTCCAACAACTTGAATATCCGTTCACTTGCGGCCATTGCGGATTGCAGAATATTATATTTATCTGCAAGGTCGCGAATTGGGCGAAAGAACTGCTCCGTATATTGATAGAATGCGACGAGCGTCCCGATCGTCAGCGCGTCGGTGGGGTTCGTCCGATAGCCCAGCACCAAAGCACCGCCATACCAGATGATGAGTGCCGTCGCGACCGACGACAAGAATTCTACCGCGGGATAGAAGACCGCATAGTAAAAGATACTCCGGATGTTCGCATCGGCCTGCTCCCGGTTGATCTTATCGAAGGTGCGGAATGCGTGTGCCTCCCGCCCGAAGAGTTGCACGGTGATCATGCCACCGACGTGCTCGTTAAGGAATGTGTTCAATCGCGCAACCAGCTTGCGGACTTCGCGATAGGACTCGCGCGCCTTTTTGCGGAAGATTGCGGTCGCCAGCATCAGCAGCGGAAAGACCGTAAGCGTGACGAGCGATAGCTTCCAACTCGTCGCGAACATAAAGATGAAGATCCAGAGCACGACGAAGACATCGGCCACGATCATGATAATACCCGAGCTGAAGAGCTCGTTGAGGACTTCAACATCATTCGTCAGGCGTGTGACAAGCCGGCCCACAGGATTGCGGTCGAAGAACCGCATCGAGAGCTGGTGTAAATGGGCGAATAGCTCGCGACGGAGATCGAGCACCGTTTGCTGACCGATCCATGCTGTGAGCAACGCCTGTGCATAGAGCACGATGGACTGCAGCACCAGCGTCGCGACGATGATCGCTACGATCGTCATCAATCCGCCCATGTCATTCTTCGCGATGTACTTGTCGATCGCGAGCATTGTGAGGTACGGACGCAAAGGACCGAGCGCGGAGACAACCACGGTGATCACGATCGCCAGGACTACCTGCGTCCGCCGCGGCGCCAAATAGCGGAGCAGGCGGCGCATCAGCCGCGCATCGTATGCCTTTCCTAAAATCTCTTCTTCTTGCATGGATGAGCAACGGGTAACGAATATTCCTCACTTGCGCGTTCTCGCAACCCTCAATTCGGAGGAATTCGATCATTCCATTTGCTAATTTTCAGTAATGTTGAACGTGGTGGCATCGTTTATGGGATCAATCCTCGACCACTGACCGATGCAAAACCTTAAAGATGTTCCGATCGGAGCCAACGCGCCCGACGTCATTAACGCAATCATTGAAATTCCACGAGGCTCCCGGATGAAGGTGGAGTATGACCCTGAACTCGGGCTCTTTCGGCTGGACCGAGTCCTCTACTCGTCGGTTCATTATCCCTATTCGTATGGCTTCATCCCTTCAACCCTCTGGGGCGATGGTGATCCGCTCGACATTCTGGTCTTTTGCGATCAGGACCTGTTTACGGGTCTGCTGCTCGAAGTGATTCCCATTGGCGCGCTGGAAATGACCGATGACAAAGGAAGCGACCTGAAGATTGTCGCAGTCGCAGCGGGCGATCAGAGTGTGAACCAGATGACGGAATACACCGAATTGGCGGAACACCGGCGCCTCGAGATCGAACACTTTTTCGAAACCTACAAGCTGCTCGAAGGCAAAGGTGTACAGGTCGGACATTGGCTGCCATCGAATAAGGCCAAAGCCGCGATCATGAGTGCCAGAAGAAATCATGAGCAGGCCGCATCAAGTTTTCAACCCTGAGTGATCTGCACTGGAATTGAGATGAGCCTGCCGTACCCATTGTGTGTGCGGCAACTTCTCAGCGTATGCATTCTGTTGCTTTGGCGATGACGTTGCCCCACCGAGCCAGGCTCGGACTCTCGATCAGTCTCATCGCCGGGCTCGCCGGGTTCTTCCGTTTCTATCGCCTACACACACTCCCGCTTGGCCTGTATCATGACGAGGGCATGAACGGCAACGATGCGCTCATTGCATTGCGAACCGGAGTGTGGCACGTCTTTTATCCAGACAACAATGGCCGCGAAGGACTCTTCATCAACCTTCAGGCAATCTCGATCCGGTTGTTCGGTGCTACTCCGTTTGCGTTGCGGGCGGTAAGCGCGATGATGGGTGTTCTCGCGGCGATCGGGCTGTTCATGCTGGTCCGAGATTTCTTTGACGTCCGTGGCCATGGAGAGCCGGGTCGCAGCGCATTATTTTCGCGATGGCCGCGCTACGCACTCGTTGCCGGTACAATCCACGCGGTGTTGATTTGGCCGGTAATCACCTCTCGGCTGGGATTGCGGGCGCAGATGTCGTCCGCGGCAATTGTCTGGGTGCTCTGGGCCTTTCTTCGATTATATAACTGCAATTGGGTTCATACCAGAACCTCTCGCTTCATGTGGTCCGCACTTGCAGGAGTGTTTCTCGGGATTGGACTTAACTCGTATATCGCGTTTCGCGCGGCACCAGCGATCGTCATAGGAGTCATTGTTCTGGCAGTTTTGGCACGCCGTAAATATGTTTGGGGTAGCACTGCGGTTATCGCTTGCTTCGCGGCCGCTCTTACCGCTCCGCTTATGGTATATTTTTTACAGCATCCATCGATGGCCTCCGGCCATATCGAGCAAGTCTCGGTGTTTGGTCAGCACAAGGTCCTGCTTGGAATCGGATATAATCTCTGGATGGAGCTTCAGATGTGCTTCTGGCGCGGCGACATGAACTGGCGCCATAATTTCGGAGGAGCCCCGATGATCCCTTGGTTGCTTCAGCCGTTTTTTGTCGTGGGCATTCTTCTCATGCTGCGTCGGATCCTCACGCAACGCAACAATCTCCATGGCTTCTGGCGAGAGGCCGTCATGGTTTTGTGGTTTGTCTTTGGCTCTCTGCCGAATGTTCTGGCCGAGTCGCACACGCAACCCCACGGCTTACGTCTCCTCCTGATCGCACCCGCGATCACGCTGGTAGTCGCCTTTGGCATGGTCCGCACGTTCGATTGGCTTAGCGCGAGACTTGCCATTCCGCGAGCCTGGACCAATGGCATTCTCGCGATCGTGCTGATCGTCCTGACCGGATACGAATACAATCTCCTCTTCCATCAGTACACCGATCGTGCGGAAATGCACACAGCGTATTCCTATCGGCAATATGATCTGGCTAAATCACTCGAAGAACACTCTTCCTCGAAGCGGCGCTACGTCCTCTCTCCGTTCGGCGATACAACCGCACACGGCATCCCGATTCTGGCACAAGGCATCGCGTATCTCACGCAGACGCTCACGCCCGAAGAGCAAGCCGCGAAGAATATCCACTACGCAATTGCGGGGTCAGTGCCAGCATCGGATTCGGTTGAGTTGATTCCGATTCCCTGGTAAACATTGCCAGGCGCTTCGGCTTAAACTGCCTTGCGCACAAGCGGCGGCATGGTTCGTCGATTACCAGCTTTGGAAGTCAGCTCGACTTTCTTGTGCGCTTTGAAGAGTAGCGCATCGAGACTGAAGCGGCCGGGTCCCATGATCGTGATCGCGAGCGCGATCATCGCGAGTGTCAGCGGAAATTCAAATCCACCCTGGCCGATAAAGCCATTCTTCAGGTGGACCGTCATGACTGCTACTGACATATTGATCAGGATTCCGATGCCCCAGAATCGCGTAAGGATACCCAAAATCATTGCGGCGCCGCCAAGGAACTCCGTAAATGCGGACAGGTACGGAAGCAATGATCCATACGAACCGCTCATCATGCCGACCGTCGTCTCGAGACCCTTGCCGCCAAAGACTCCAAGGACTTTCTGAGAGCCATGCGCGAACATCACCGCGCCGAGCATGAGACGAATGACCAATATTCCCACATCGATCAGACGACTATTTGAGGAGGTAAAAAGCTTTCCTAAATTCATAACCGAATAATTTATTTGTTTGAACAAATACTACGCCGGAGCGGCTCCCCAAGTTTCACCCATCTGGTGTGATTCTCCTGCAAGGGTGTGATAATCAAGCCGTCCCGACAATAAATGACCTGAATTCTTCTTCATATTCTGTGACATCTGTGTCTTTTGGGATTCTCATGTGTTGTACCTTCGGGCTGGCGGAATTGAAACTTACGAGCCATTTTTCCGTCTCGGAGAATTGCCGGAAATGCTGGAAAATAACGAAGGAGACTCTCGGTCAATGACGATTTGATGCTCCGCCCCAAAAAGTTTCGTACTTTTGCACGCCAAATTCGGAGTGAGAAGGACATTTGAAGACAGCCCGATACAACAGTGGCGGCTCGATGAAAGAATCCTTCCAGAGCCATGAATTGATTTTGAATTGCCCTTGCACGGATGACCGATGAGGACTACCGTTCAAGAGACGTTGCAGCCGCAGAGAGGATAGACCATGACGCTTAGTGAATTAGACGAAAAAGGAATCCGGGACCGACATCGCGACTTTGAACGCGAGGCGATGCCGCACATCAACGCGCTCTATAACTTCGCGTTGCGCATGACCGGCGATCCGGACGATGCGAACGATCTCCTCCAGGAGACCTACATGAAGGCCTATCGCTTCTGGGATAAGTTCGAGCCTGGCACGAACTGCAAGGCGTGGCTCTTCCGCATCATGAAGAACTCCTACATCAACATTTACCGGAAAGAATCGAAAGAGCCGGATAAAGTTGATTACGAGGACATCCAGAATTTCTACAACACCATCCGTTCGGAATATACCGATCCGAACGATATGGAGGCACGCCTCTACCGTAACTTGCTGGACGACGATCTGACCCGCGCGGTCGAATCGCTGCCGGAGGACTTCCGCACGGTCGTCATCTTGTGCGATATCGAAGGCTTCACCTACGAAGAGATCGCGGAGTTTGTCGATTGCCCGATAGGGACAGTCCGTTCGCGCTTGCATCGTGGCCGTAAGTTACTCCGCAACAAGCTGATCGAATACGCGCGCGTCCGCGGGTACAACGTGGACGAAGAGCGTCACCGCAAGTCCACGCAAGGCCTCTACGAGAACGAAAGCGGCCAGCTCATCGGCAAAGATAGCGGCATGCCTATCGAGAACGGCGAGCCGTTCACCAACGGCCGGCACTAAGGACAAGCCAGAGGCATGTCCTACATCTGAGGTGATTCAGAATTGACCTAAGAAGCGAGCATGATATGCTCGCTTTTTTTGTATTAGAATTATGAAGTGTTTGATGGTCCTTATAGTTTTGGTGGCTTGTAATGCCAAGGCTCAGCCAATCAACGATCCAGTACTACGAGCTTTGTCTCCGTTAACTTGGCAGTTGAATTTTATGTGCTATGCTGATCTGCCGAACGACACACCAGACGTAAGGCACATTTGGTCCGGCAGTCGAGACCTTACTGCTTATGATTCGTTTTATTCTGGCGATACTTTTGAGATCAAGAATGGGCCGACCTACATTATTCACTCAGGTGCACCATACCATGTTCTCTATGGTCCAATAGGTTATGGATGGGATGCGACAATCAAGCTGGATACCATTGTGCGTCTAATTTCGATCTCGTACGATGAACACACACCCGACCCATACTTCATTCCACATGGAGCAGGATCATTTAGTTTTGATTCGATGTCATTCGTCATGGATAAATTCAACATTCAAGGCTTAACTACAAAAATTAGCGCAGAATGGGAAGGAAAGGCAGGACATACATGCTTCTTGGTAAATGGTTGGGTTACTATCGGTGACGCCTCTCCTCCCGCGAGCGTATCTACAAAACAGATTCCGTCAAACACATTCAAAGCTATCGCGATGCCCGACAATAGCATTCGATTTTCATTCGAGACGCGCACTGAAGCTTCCCCACTTCTTATCTTCGATCTCCTAGGCCGCGAGCGCGATGTGATTTCAATTGCACCGGGAAGCGAGAGCTACGAGTACAATAGCGCTCACCTCACACAGGGGATGTACGTTGCGACGCTGGGTGGAAGCGCGGTAAAGATTGTTGTGCGGTAAGAACAAGCTAAAGCATGTCCCACACCACAGGATTCAGAATTGACCTAAGAAGCGAGCATGAGCTGCTCGTTTATTTTGCTCATAAGATCGTCATGTTTAGAAAACTTGGACTTTGCGTGCTCATGGTATTATTTACACAACATTGCGCCCAAGCACAGACGGCATGCTCGAAGGATTCTCTATTGCTTTCATTGATGCCGGTCATTGGTTCCATGCAGTGGCACTGTTATTATCCGCGAGATACCTTTGGAACTTGGGATCTCGCTTTTGGGCCGGGGGCAATTGATTGGGATTCCGATTCATGCAGTCGTACAAGCGGAGGCGATACCATTATATTCAATATCTGGGGCGGTCCGTCGTCATATCATCGTTCCTTGTTGATTACGATTGATACCTTGCGCCAGGAGGTACGTACATTCAACTTCAGTGAAGGGGTGTCGAATCCGCCGCACCAAGCATACGTCGACTTTAACCATAAACCGTATCAGATCGTCGGCAGCAAAAAGCATGTGAGCGTTGAACTGTATGTCACATGGTACTCGCCAGATTGCCAAAATGGATCCTCGTCGTTTTCGGGATGGTTAACGTTGGGTGGTGCATCACCGCCAGCAAGTGTATCCCAAAAGCAAGCTCCGATAAATGTATTCAGAGCTATCGCCGCGCCCGACAATAGTATTCGATTCTCATTCGAGACTCACGCGGAGGCTACATCGATTCGTATCTTCGATCTCCTCGGCCGCGAGCGCGATGTGATTTCAATCGCGCCGGGAAGCGAGAGCTACGAGTACAATAGCGCTCACCTCACACCGGGGATGTACGTTGCGAGGCTAGGTGGGAACGCGGTTATGTTTGTTGTGCGCTAGTCCCTGAAATCTTATTGCACCCACACCCACGTCCCGCCGGCGAACAGAAATTGTGCGGCGGCATTGGCGAGGACTGTCGTTCCAAATAAGACCACGCTATATGGCGTCCGGTTGATGAGATAGAGCCACTGGCCTTGCGCCGCGCTCGTGACATTCGCGCTGATCGTATTCGTTGCTGCACCGGTCATTATGATTGCGATCGGCACGGTCCCCGTGATCGTGACGGTGTTGAGGTTGGTCGCGTTATCGTTTTCGTTGCCAAGTGTGAAGATGTTGTTCGTATACCTCAACGTCGTCAGCGTAGCGGCGGCAGGATTTGTCGCGCCAATGGTCGTGCCGTCCATGGCACCGCCGGTGATAGCAACTGCGCCGGAGGACTGTGTCGCGATCGAGCCGAGTCCCAAATTTGTGCGTGCCCCAATGGCGGTGTTCGAGCCGGTCCCACCTTGCGCGAGCGAGATCGGAGTAGTCAGCGCGTTGAGCGCCATGATATCGCTGTTCGATCCGCTGGCCGCAGCACCCAAATTCACGCGCGCGCCAACAGCCGCGTTTGCGCCGGTGCCGCCTTCATAGACTGGCAGTGGGGATGTGAGTCCCGAGAGCGATGTGATATCATTGTTCGTCGCACTCGATGCCGCGCCGATGGACTGCCGCGAAATTGTGCCAATACCACCTTTGAGTGAGTCGGCGATGACGGCATGCTGTGCGTGTAACGATGAGTCGGCGAGGGTGGCGCGCGCGGCGGTTGCCGCCGAACGGGCGGTGTTCGCGCTGAGCGCGGAATCCGCTAGCTTCGCGTGCGCCGCTTCGATGGAATAAAACGCATAGGGCGTTGCTGTAACCGCCGTTGCCTGACCGATGAAGCCTCCGTTATCAAGCTTCAATCCGAGATAGATCGGCTTCGAAAAAACTGTATTATCGGGGACGGCAATCATCACGCCGAAGACGCCTTCCGAAAATGTTACAGCGGGCATCGTCACGTTGTACACGCTCGCAGAATTCGTATCCGCTGAGAGAAAGAAATAGACCTGCACGCTATGGGTGCCGGTGAGTGGTCCGCCCGGATTGTTGATCAAGCCCTGATAGCTGATGTATCGCGGCACCTGGGCTGTGGCTCGCGGCGCAACGCTCGAACCGATAAGGAACAGAACGGCTGTAAACAGTAAGAGATGTTTCATAGCTTCAGCAGTTTATGATATGGGAATGAACCTCCGGCCGCCGAATGTAACACCCGCTCAGCCGTAATGCAATCCTAAGGATGAGGTACAGACTTCCTCAGGAGGAGTAGCTCGTGTAATATACCACATGCTTGCACGATTGGTACTCCACCCCCCAATCTTTTTGGATAATTTTTGAAGTTTGTTCGTATAAATAACCTTGAGCCCGCGACGGAACGCATGGCACCAAACGTGACGGCGAGGCATTGACTAGAGGTAATGACATACCGTTTCGCAATCTAATTATTTCTTATTTTGCCTGCTTGCGTTCGTCTTAGAGGTTTTCGTCAGAAATGAGGGTTTGATATACTCCTATCCTCAGTATTTTCTACAGGTGATCATATTCTGTACCATAACCTTTTGGCGGAAAGTAAAATCATGAGCGGAGAGAGGCTGGGAACAATAGATTGGATTACCACATAGATTGATCGCATCTTATGGCAACGAAGCTCACACCTGAGGAATGGGTTACATCATCCGGCGATCCGAGCGATCTCGGCTTTTCCATTGCGCGCAGCCCGCAGCCGTTCAGTCCGCTTCCGTATGGGGCTGATAGCACCCATCAATGGCGGAAAGACTATGGCGGCGCAACGATGGATAATGATGCTTGCCTCGGTCAGCCTCCCCCAAGCAACCCTAACAAACCCACGCCAGACGATGGCGGCAGTGGGCAGCCAAGGGGGAAGCCAATATCGAGCGATTTCCCATGTCAGGACATGGATACGGGCTGGTCACAGAGTGCTGCAGATCAAATTCCCGATACGTACCCCTTCAACCCAGAAACCAAGAAAGCAATTCTTGCTGCCGCAAAAGAGTATGGAATTAATCCGATATTATTAGCGGGAATAGGGCTCCAAGAATCTCATTTGGGGGATGGAAAAGGTTACATTCCTTATGATCCTAGTACAGGAAAAGGGGGAACAGGAGATAACGGTCATGGACGTGGCCTATGGCAGATTGACGATCACTATGGTACTAAGCCGCCACTCAGTCTTACGGCAGCCCAATTACTGAAATGTCAGTCCGACCCTGCATATTGTGCGATGCAGGCAGCAAAATTGATCGCCTATGACTTGGCTCTAAAGAAGAACCAAGGGAATGTCATGAGACTTGTTGAATCCTATAATGGTACTCCGGGCACCGCTGTAACTATCGCTTACGCGCAGAAGGTGTGCCATTACATGCGGTCTTTCAGGTAAGGAATCATGCTATCCCGGCTCTTCATCTTTTACGCTGTATGTTTGCTTCTCCTTGCAAGTATGCATAATGCTCGCTCTCAAGCGAAGCCATATTGGGGGGATATTCCGATATCTGAACGCTATCGTGAAACCCAGCATTTTAAAGACTCACCTGAACATAGCAAACGCCCGAAGTTTGTCTTGCTCCATCACGATACGGTGACCTTTCAGGACATTTGGGTGGACCCAGCTGGTTGGGCTTTCTTGGTCTCCCCAGAATACCCTGGATTGCAGGCAATGATCGTGCCTCCATTCAAGATTAATGGCAAGTCTTACTATCGCAAACTTTTGAAGAATTACGAATTACCTAATTGGATCATCCCGGATTCTGCGCTTCTTGTCGTAACATGGTGGTGCCGCGATTCGAATGAATTTTGTTGGCAATCAACTGACGACATTACGGTATTGAAGGGCGACCACAGCGATTTTAGAAGATCTTTTCATCGCCCCACAAACGCTGTTATTCATAAGGATACGGGGACGTTCAAGGGCTTCTATCCCGAAAGCATAAAATATACACCAACACTTCGAGTAAGTATCCATGATTCTTCTGAATCCGGGTTCTCACTTGCCCCTCCATTTTTGATTGACGGCGAACCATCTTACCGGCTGATTGCGCAGGGCGCTGAAGATCTACCGGGTCTCGCTGATGCACTTCGAAAAGATGCTCCATGCACACTTTGCCCTCCTTCTCTCGTTCCAGATTCGACTATTCTTGAAGTCACTTCTTGGTCACGGCCAAAGTATCCTGATCTCCACATCGTTGATGCGGTGCGGATTTTAGGGCGGAAGTAAATGGCTACGAAGATCACTCATGAGGAATGGGTTACATCATCCGGCGATCCCAGCGATCTCGGCTTTTCCATTGCGCGCAGCCCGCAGCAGTCCGGCGAGCAAGCGATAGAGGCAATTCGAGAGATGTTATGGTTTATGTATGGAGGATACAAGTATCGATGAAACCCGAATATTTATTTAGGCTATGGACGCTTGGTCTGATATCATACTTGGCGCTTTGGGTGTGTGGTCAGATCCATTACACATTCGAGTATTTTGGAGGCTTAGTGATGTTTTTGGGTGCGCTGAATGCTTGGAGGGACATGAAGAACCAGCGGAAATACTGATCGCATCTTATGGCAACGAAGCTCACACCTGAGGAATGGGTAACATCGAGCGGCGATCCGAGCGATCTCGGATTCTCCATTGCGCGCGGCCCGAAGCCGTTCAGTCCGCTTCCGTATGGGGCTGATAGCACCCATCAATGGCGGAAAGACTATGGCGGCGCAACGATGGATAATGATGCTTGCCTCGGTCAGCCTCCCCCAAGCAACCCAAATAAATCACCGGTGGATGATCGGGGCCCGCAACGTTTTCCGAAAGCTGATAATACTGGCGTGAAGTCTCTCGCGCAGCAGCGAATGGAGAATGCGGCCAATGCTGATACAGTGCTTAGGGGCGCCTCCACATGGCTCGCAATTCTCTCGAATGAGTATAATCAGATTAACTGGAATGACACCGTTTACAATATCCTCGTTCTGACTATCAACCTTATAAACCGCTTTATTGCTAAGGGCAAAGACTTCATTGACTCAGCTCTGCCATCTGATAGTTATGACCTCCGCACTGATCTTCAAACGATTAATGGGAATATTGCTTCGCTGAAAAAGCTTCTTACTCAACTCGGTGCCGGGACATTGCTTCCTCCATCTGGTGTTTCGGCGTCCGATTTCAAGGACTCGATTCAGAACATGATAGATAAATTTCAATTCATAGCAGATGAAATTAACTGGAAACTCACTCATTGAGTATGATTAGTGCATGTAAACCATCGCGAGTATTGTATCTTTTCATCTGGGCTTGCCTCCTCCTTTGCGCTTGCAGTCGAGCCAATCGAACCACAGGTTCGTCCGAGGATGCCAACTCGCTGGGCGACTCACCTTTGCATATGGCAGTAGGCGAAGGCGATCTAGGTAAGATCAAGCATCTTGTGGAGAGTGGGGCGGACCCAAATTTAGAGAATAAGGTGGGCTTTACGCCATTTTCAGATGCGGTAACGTACTACGAAGGCAATTCAAACCGTCAACTTCAAGCTGCTGCCGATATGGTACGATGGCGTGATTCTTCTGGCTTGATAAGACACGCAAGATACTTGGAAATCATTCGCTTCTTGCTCGGCCATGGCGCTTCACCGAATGTGTCGGATAAATGGGGCGGAACCCCGCTTCACAATGCCGCAGCGTTCTGCGACTCAGCGATTATTGCTCTCTTACTTCAACATGGTGCAAATAAGAACGCAAAGGACCTGAAATCGGAAACACCACTCGACATCGCAATAGCTCATGGTTGTGGCGATAGCGTGCGGGTATTACTCAAATAGATACGTCAGACAAACCTGCGAGTAAATACCTAGTCAGTTGTTCGCGACAACTCTTTTGCCAACAAGTATCGCCCGTCACGTTAAGCCATGATGGGCCATTCCTTTTGTAGGATTCTATTTGCGACTGCATCGAGTGCTCCATGAATGCTTCTGCCGCGCGAAGATTTTTCTTGCACTCGCGGTTTCGGTGTCGTATATTGTTGGTGAGGTCACAGGCACCTATTTGCTCATTGACAAGAGAGATTCTTATCCAACTGGAGAACAGCCTTCCGATGGGTCTCTTGGCTTCGCATCATGCGATCCTTCATTGCGCTACGCTTCATTCAGGATGACGTGGTTCAGGTATGAAGCGGAGATGGCGTTCATTAAATGACAACTCAAAAGAGAGAAATTATTCATGAAGTAAATCGGATCAAATGGCGAAATTGGCTCGCAATCGGCAGTGATTATGAATATGAAATTCAAAAAACAAAGAGTGGCGACCGGTTTTTCGTGGCAGGGGCTGCATTTTCGTAGTTTTGCGTGAGGATCGAATTCTGGCAGTGTTCTTTGTTCGGCTGGCGATTTTCCGCAGTCCTCATTCTATCGAAATTTATGAAATTTAGCCGATATTCCATCATTCCATTTCTAGGAGCCTGGTTCGTGCTCCTTGCTCTTTCCGCGTGCCGTCACACCTCGCCGACCGAGCCCAATCCGACGCCAAATCCGGATTCCTGCTGCAATGGCGTGATCAGTTACCACTTGCAGGACTCGACCGGTTCGCCGATCAGCGGTGGAACAATCGCACTTGCAGGGCCGAACAGTGTAACGCGCACCGAAACCACCAATGGCGATGGCAATGCCCACATGGTCCATCTGTGCCCGGGCCGTTATGTCATTCACAGTTCGAAGGATGGCTACCAGACGAAGGAGACCGTCGTCGAACTGACCTGCAATGACACGGTCAGTGATACGATCACGCTCGGCGTCAGCTCGCATGTGACCAACAATGATTGCTGCCACGGGAGCATCACGCTGATCGTCCACGACTCCGCAACGGGCACCGCGCTCGATGGCGGTTCCGCGACACTATGGATGAATGGTCATAACATGGGTTCGAAACCGATGTCGGTGCATGGGACCGTTTGGGACGGCCTGTGCCCGGGACAGTACTCGTTCAGCCTTTCGAAAGATGGATACCACGGCACCGAATTCCGTATCGATAGCATGGGCTGCAGCTCGGTCCGTAACGTTTCGCATACGATGAGTTCGACGACGACCACGGATTGCTGCGGCGGCGTCGCGGAGATTACAGTCATCGATTCTTCGACAGGCCATGCAATTAATGATGCGGCGGTCACGCTCAACGGTGTGAGCATGAAGACCGGTGCGGATGGTGGCGTTCGTTACGCGCATCTGTGCCCGGGCGCCTACCGAGCGACGATCATCATGGACGGTTATTCGCAGGGCGTCATCGAATTCCAGCTTGGCTGCAACCAGACGATTGGCTACACCAAGGGCTTAATGCCAGTGCATCAGAATAGCGTCTGCGATACAGCTTCCTTAGGAATTACCGTCGTGGATTCAATTCATCAGGACATGCGCCTGAGTGATGCAGCAGTCACAGTGCGGCTGAGCGGACATAGCGATATTCTGGCTCAGGGCAAGACTGATGTGAACGGGTACTTCCAAACCCCAAGCACGCTCACCGGCAACTCGCAATACAGCGTGACGATCTCGGATGACGGTTACCACGAGAAGACCTTTACCTGGCAGATCGGTGAGTGCTATACCCACCTGGAGACTTTCATGTTGAGTCCGCAGTGAGTTTGCTACTGAGGCATTCAGACGAATCCGTCATCGAATCGCGCGCTCCCGAAACGGAACGCGCGATTCACGGTTATGGCGTATGACTTGCCGTAAATTTGCGTGGTGATAGATATCGAACCAAGCCTCACAACTCGTATTCATAGCGCCCGGCGAGTGCTTCTGGCAGGCCATGCCGAGTCTGCCCTCGAGACACTCGAAGCACTCGGGGCAGAACAATTCGCGAGCTATCATCTGGTTCGCGCCGAGTGTTGCTATGCACTGCACCGGTATGCAGATGCCAGAGATGAGGCAGCACAGACACTCGAACTCGCGCCGAATTCGCCGCGCGCGGAAATCCTGCTCCAGCTATGTCAGGAGATGATCGAATTGGACCGGATGGTACAACCGCCTCCGGCTATGACGCGTCTCCAATCAGACAAACCAATGCCGATTGTTCAGTCAGTGCCATTTGTTCCTGAGCGTACGATTGATCCGGAGGAATTCGAACACGCCGAGGAATCCGGCCTGGTCAGCGAAACACTAGCTGAGATCATGACCCACCAAGGCAAGTTCGAGGAAGCGCGGAAGATTTATATTCAACTCTCGCGGCTCGATCCCGGCAGAGATGCCTATTATCACGAGAAGATACAACTCTTGTCAGAACCTGGATTACGCTGATTTTTACTTAACGAAGATCAACTTTTGCCGAGAGGGATCGATGATGAGTGCAGAATAGGTCCGTAGAATGTCGGTGCCGAATGTGCCAAGCAAGGGGACGCTGAGATCGTGATATTCTTTTGGCAGGCCGGCGACAATACGATGTGGACTGCGACCTGCGAGGTTATCACTCTGCCCGGAGAGCATTCGCACGCGGAAATCTGTCAGCGAAAGCCCCAATGGCCGCTTGACGCCGGAAAGCGAATCCTGGAGGTACTGCTTATCGAGCAGGGTACTGGTCTTCTTATCGAGTGCATCCGCGAAGATCTGCGAGAGCGGTTGTTGAAATGCCAACTGCACGTGACCGGGTTGGAACGGCGGGGCGGTCGCATCGAGCCAGATCGTGTGAAACTCACAATGGCAATACGTAACCTTGGCATCGTCGATGAGCGGAAGTTGCATGAGGCTCGCGTCGGTATCGGAGACATCCACTTGCGAGTAGAGCGGATAGATGGTGAGCCGCTGATTCTTAAAATCGAACACGGTTATGAACTGCTTCAGGAGTCCATAGCCAATCACGCCATCGAACGTCGTGTCGAAATTGAGGTATTCCTCATGCGTATGCGTGGGTGAAAGACCCGCGTGAATGATATGCCCCTTCGAGAATACAAACTCAAACGGCGTGTTGCCAGTCACACTATGCACAGTATCCGGCGAAAGGAATAGGCCATCATGCGATAAGTTAAGATCGATGAGGAACGCCCGATTGCTGATGACCGTATCGCCCCACTCCATAACTTCGCGTGTCGGCAGATGTGCCAGCGTGTACCCACCATTGGGTCCCGGAAACGTCAGTTTGGCGGACCCAATCGGCTGAACGTGCTGAAGGTACCGATCAACGGAGGATTGCGCCGATGCCGTCGCGACCGTAAGAACAGTGGCGAGGCAGATGAGGATTGCGAACAAGCGATTATTCATTCTCTTCAATATTGACCAGTCGAGAGTTAATATAGTTCTGGGTATGCAGTGTAATGAAATACAGTCCGGCGTTCAGTCGAGAGCCATCGGCACTCAGCGGATCCCAACTTGTGGCATAGATCCCCGGCGCGAGCGCCGAGTCGGAATACTGGGTGATCTCATCTCCAATCGCATTTTGGACCAGAACGACTGCACTACCCGAATCCTTCAACGCAAAACGAATATGCAGTGTCGTATCTCCGGTTACGCGATTGAAGGGATTTGGAAAAATGGGAAAGAGTGAGTCGGGGATGCTGGAGCCACCTTTGCTCAGATTGAACTCCAACTGATTTCGCGGGATGGGCACATCCGTCGTGCAGCCAGCGGCCAACGCTAACAGCAATGATAAATGACAAATGACGAATGATGAATGAGGCTTGCGCAGACTTCCCTCCTGCCGACCTGGTTTGGGCTTTTTCGTCATACGGTTTTAGAATTCTGCGCGATACATTAGGTCCAGCGAGACACCACCAATATTTCCCAGGCCACCGCTCGACACCGGATTTCCGAGATAGGTTGCGACATGCACAATCCCATCGATTGCACTCGATGGGCTGAGCGGATAGCTCGCGCCAACATCAAGTCCAATCCCCATATTAAAATAGTCTTTGGATACAGCCGCCTGACCGGTAACGGTACCATCAGCAGACGCATCATACGTACTTTGTACCGTAGCGCGCGCCAGCAATGCTTCGATCATCCCGAAGAGTCGCAAGTCGCGATCTCGCTGGTGTTCCAGGTAATATCGAACGCCCGGCTCGATCGAGATCACGCCGATCGACGTACCCGTGATGAAATTCGCCGCACGCCGTTCGTACCGGATCGTCACCGGCACAAGCGTGGAAACCGAAATTGGCATCATGACACCGCCGAACACTTCCAGTGGGAGTCCGCCGAGATTCGTCGAATAATTGATTCGGTAGCTATCTCGCAGTGGGATGAAGCCACCGAATCCTGCAAAAAGGTGCGCGCTCGAAAGTTGGGTAGTGTCGGCTGAAGTTTGAGATTGGGCGGAGCTCTCCGCACATGCGAGGGAGAGCAAGATAAAGCTGACTACTATTCGAAGCGAGTTCATCCACACGGAGCAGAAACACCGGAATTGCGGATACGATGCCAACAACTTGGGCGCAGGTGGCGCAGAGAGTGGCAGTAGGCCCGACTGAACTCGGAACTCCTTGGGACTTGGCTGCATTCGTTTCATTCTCAGTTCAAAGTCAGTTCGTCTGCTTTTTGGAATATCCAAATGGATATTAGCTCACTTCGTTTCGTACGCAGTACCGTCTGGGTTATCGTCATTTGGATGATGGCCCATTCGGCCTGCGCTCAAAACGCTCCTGGTCACTGGCGCAAGGTTGCATTGCCTCAACCCTCCTCGAGCAATACACTCGATTTTAGTTTCATCGACAGCCTGAATGGGATCTGCTTATCAGATAATGGATCAATAATGTCCACCTCCAATGGTGGCCAGATCTGGATTCTCGATACTAACTTTGGATCCCAGGGCTATCACAAGGAGAACCTGAGCAGCCTCGAGTGTACCGCTCCGCACCATGGGTTTTTGCATGGTCGCGAAGTAACTCTTTCCATAATCCCTGGGAGAACGAGTATCTTCGGTCCTCCCGAACCTGACGAAGCAAACTACGGCGCATATCTTACGCTCGCCGAAAAGATGTACGACACCGCGCACGGTTTCCGGCTTGTGGAACTCCTAAGCGCCCATGATCCAAATGAATACGACGATAGTGTCATCATCCTCGTGACACATGATGGCTGGCACAGTTCGAAGGAGTATGGTGCAGCCTTTATTCTCACGCCGGATACTACATATGCAGAGATGCACTCGGAGCCGATGTTCACAGGGTATATAGTTGACAGCAATGATATTTGGACCGCGGCGGGGTCTCTAAACTATCGGTACAATAAGATTATTCACACGACGAACGCCGGCACCCTTTGGGAGACGAGCAATATTTTTGGCGCATTGGTAAGTCAGACACAAGTGAAGGACTTGTTTGTAAATGCGAAGTCGAGGGAGGCGTTCTATCTCTGCAATTTGGGAGCATCTGAAGTGTCATATTCGAGCAGCGATATTGATTTTGCATATTCGAGTGACTATGGATCGACCTGGCGGTTGGACTCAACCTTCGGCGTTCGCTTATGGCGGCTGGCGAATCCCGCGCCAGGAATTCTGTGGGCAATGATCGGCCAGAGCGGTTCAGGAGAGAACGGCGCGAATGTCGAAATCTACCCTCCGCAAGATGTTCAGGGAGCGCCCAACGATTACTGCAGTAAGATCGCTTACAGTTCTAATAATGGAGCAACGTGGTTGATTGACTCGACAACGTTTGTCGATGACTCATTGGAAGAGATGCACTTTATCGATGCACGGCACGGCTGGATCGCGTCGTGGAGTCACGACAGCCTTTTCATGTGGTATTACGATGCCGATGCAATGAGTGACGTGGCGGAGAGTGTCGCATCGCGTTCAGATCCGATGTTTGTGCTTCCCAATCCAGCGCAGACAAGCATCACAGTTAAGGGCGCTGGTAAGGACTTAGAAATCTTCGATGCACTTGGCCGCTCGTTTGAGTGCCCTCGCAATGGCAGTACACTCGACATTTCCCGCCTTCCCGCTGGTGTCTATTACGTTATCGATGGTGGAAGTACCAATGATGCGCCGCACCGCACGCGGTTTGTGAAGGACTAATATGACTCTTCTTTGCTTGGAAACTTGCCCTTCTTAATGTCCGCGTCATATTTGCGAACGGCTCCTCGGACGGTATCGGCCAGCGCGGCATAATGGCGGACAAACCGCGGGTGAAATTCCTCTGTCAGACCGAGCATGTCGTGCATGACGAGAACCTGGCCGTCGCAGTCCGGTCCGGCACCGATGCCAATGGTCGAAACTTTCAGCATCGCTGTGACTTCCTTTGCGAGCGAGGCAGGGATTTTTTCCAGCACGATTGAAAATACGCCGGCATCTTCGAGCGCTTTCGCATCATGCTTCAGCCGCTCGGCCTCATCGCGGGACTTGCCACGTGTGATATACGAGCCAAACTGGTGGATCGATTGCGGCGTGAGCCCGAGGTGCCCCATGACCGGGATTCCGGCTTCGCTCATGCGGCGGACCAACTCGCAGACCCGCTCGCCACCTTCGACCTTAACCGCTCCCGCGCCCGCTTCCTTCATGATGCGCCCCGCGTTGCGAAAGCCTTCGTCCGGCCCAACCTGAAAACTCATAAACGGCATATCGCAGACGACCATCGCATGTTCACGCGCGCCACGCACGACAAGCCGCGCATGATAGATCATTTCATCGAGCGTAACCGGGATCGTCGTCTCGTTGCCCTGAATAACATTCGAAAGCGAATCGCCGACCAGAATCACATCGGCGCCAGCCTCATCAAAAAGCCGTGCGAATGTATAGTCATACGCAGTGATCATGGTGATCTTTTCGCCGCGCGCTTTCATCTCGCGGATCGTGCGCGTCGTCACGCGCCGCGTTTCGCGTTGCGCGTCGCGGGACGCGGTAACTTTTGGAGGAGCGGAGGTCTTTGCCGCGCTTACGCGGGCGCCGTTGGTGCTGGTTCTTGACATGCGAGCAGTTCACAAATCTCCGGGACAAAACGTTCGCGCACTGCAAATCCTGCCTCGGCGATGGAGATCGGTCTGCCGCAGACATCGGCCAACGTGGCAGTTTCCCGTTCTAATAATGCATGCATTCGAGCACGATTCTCCTCGCTAAGCCGTAGCAGACTCGGAAGCTGCATATGGTCCGTTGTGAGCAGGATCGAGCCATGCTGCAAGACCACATCGCCAAATCGTCGTTGTGCGGAGCCAATGACCTTGCGACCTTCGAACGTTGCTTCGTGCCGCGCGCTCGATGCGAAACAGGCGGCATTCGTCAGCGTGCCCTGCGCGTACGCCGCGCGGATATTCGTTTGTCCGCCGGTCAGGTCAAGTCCTCGCGCGGACGCGCTGAGCGTCTCGAATGATTTCAATAGCGCCCGCACGATGAGATTATGCGTATGGTAAATGCCTGTGTTGGCGCGCATGATGACCGCGTAGGTCAATTCATTCGCGTGCAATACCGCCCGGCCACCGGTCGGACGGCGCACTACATCGATGCTGGCCTGAGCGCAGGCTTCCAAATCGATTGCATCCATCGACTGCTGATAGCCGGTGGAAACGGCATGCGGTTGCCAGGAATAAAGTCGCAGTATGTTTGGCAGGTCCGGCTGGTCGATCCGTTCGCGCGCCAGCTCTTCATCACGCTCCATGTGATACGCGCCGGTCCGATCGAATGATTCTTCGATCCTCCAATCTGCAGATACTTTTGATGCCACTACTTTTCGACAGTGAATTTACAAGTACGCCGATTCAGTAGCATTCCAGATGCGGAGCGCGCTTCCGTCGTGACGTATGCCGCTCCGGAGGATGGAAGTAGCTCGGACGGGAGCATACGCATCCCGCGCCCCGCGGCGCTAGACCAAGTATCCCTGCCGCAAATATTGCCGGATGCATCACAGACCGTCGCCGTCATTGCCGCTGATTGCGCGATTTCATAATTGATTGAAATGCCACGCTCGCCCGCCGGATTGGGCCACAGGCTGGTAACACGCAATGGAAGCGGATCGTCGCGAAGAAACGCCCGGAGTGTCACATCGCCGCAATCATCCGCGTAAGGAATGGTGAGCGTGAAGGGGTGCAGATTGTAGGCGCACGGATGCGTCACGAATGTCAGGACAGGGGTAACGGTGACCACGGTGTCGGCGGTGAGGTATGCCCGCATCTTGACGCGAAACAGCAGATCGTTAAATACGGTGTTGGAGTCCGAGAGCTTTGCGCCGCGAACGGTGATGATATAGGTGCGGGACGGCTGGTCCCATCTTGTGGCCAGTGAGAATGGTGTCGTATCATGCGCCGTGACGAGTCCGCCACTCGTATCGAGTCCTGTTGGTTCGAACAGGTCGTTCGAAAACGTAAGGGCGAGTGTCCAGTCATCCAATTCATGCACCCCTTCGCGCGGGCCTTCGACTGTGATCGGAAGCCGCAAAGGATCGACATCGTTTGCGCTGGTCACAAATGTCGGCAACTGTGCATGCAATGTCAATTCTGGCCGTTTGCGAAAGAGGAGTACAGTTGCTGTGCCGATCGTGGGCACGCCATCAGCGTGTCGCTCAACAAGGTGCAATGTTATTTGCTGCAATCCGTTGAGAGAATCCGGGGGAAAGGAATATGCAAAATACAGCATATAATCACTATCAGCCGGAATGTTGATCGGCCATCCAAATGGATTACCTGGATTGAAGGAGAGACCCGATGCTGTGGAATCGAAAGTGATCGTATCGATTCGAATCGCAATCGGTGCCGGATTGTGGATGTCCAACGAATCGATGAAGACGGTGCATGTTCTGATTGTGTCGAAGAAGATTGGACGGACAATCAGCGGTGGAGTCCGCACGTGCGCCTTGAGAACGATCAGGGTATCATGTTTCGAAACCGTGCTCCCATACAGGCTGTATCTGGTGTCCGTCGTGAGCCGTACCGAATCGGTGAAGTCGCCTTCCCCGTTGACTACAAATTGGACGTTAACACGAATGCTGGCACCGGTATCCAGCGTCTGCCCGACGACAGTGGCATCGGGATGGAAATTGGTATCGGAATGAGTGAGCGCGAGAATCTGGCCGGGAAATGTGCCCAGGTTCGAAATCGTAAAGAACGTATCGACCGGTGCCGGTACGGCATTGGTAACGTGGATGGTATCGAACGCAACCGTGTCCTGCGGCATCACGACGAGTGGCTCGAGACCGGTGCCGTGGATCGTGCTCAGAATAGTATCGCCATCGATGGTATGGATGAACAACACGGCGGTATGCGCGCCGACCGAGCGCGGATAGAACCGCAGGGGCAACCGGATTGACGTGTCCTGGCCGCTATAATCCAGTGTAGTATTGCTCGCATGCGAGGGAAGGGCGCCGAAAAGTCTAAAATCGATTGTATCGCTTCCCGCAATGATTCCGATGCTATCGATCGCGGTCGTATCTGAACCACGGTTGCTAATCACAAGCGTATCGAAGAGTGAATCATCGACACGAATACTTCGAACGGTATGGCTGGCCGAGACGATGCGTGGCGCGACTCCCTCGCCGATCAATACGAGCAGAAGCGGACTGCTCCCGTTCACATATCGAATGCGAATCCGCTCGGTGTCGCGCCCTTCTTTCGAAGGCCGGAAGTGGAGCGAATCCACGAGAGAGCTGCCATCATCAATCACGGGATCTTTGAGGGAATCAATCGTGAAATCCTGGTCCTTGACAGAATCCCGGTAGTGGTAATCCACTAAAGGCACCGTTCCGCCGGTCGCGTGGAGGGTAAACACGCTGTCTCGCTGAGTCCCGACCCGCACTCGCCCAAAGTCGATCGTGTCATGCTCCAGGGTGATGGTTTGCCCGCGCCCCAGCTCAGACCATCCGAAAATGGCCAGCAGGAGTATGATATACCGAATGGGTTTCACCGAAATAATCATCTGCAAAAGGCGACCAGGTCCGAAATGGAAGAATCGTCCTTAACTATAACAATTCCGAAACGGTCAAATAGTTACAGCCAGGCCAATCAATAATTTGAATAACGAGCATTCCTTCGGATTTCAGTCGACTGCACGGGATGCCTGTTTCAACTGTCTCCGGGCCAACTAGGACGAAGAATCTTCGACTCTTGGGCCAATGTGGGTAGCAACGCGTCGGAATTGACATCGGTCTTCCCGGAACGGTTCAGCCAGCGATTTGCCTTTTGTACTGTTACGGGTGAAAACGAAAACCGCCCCCTGACCACACAACCTGAATCTCATGGCCTCGGAGACCAGTCTTTCCATTGCAATTATCGACGATGATGTCACGCTCTGTGAAATGGTACGCGATACCCTTTCGCGGAAATTCCCCGGCACGCAGTTCGTGACGTATAATACCGGCGAGGATGCGCTCGCGCAACTCGTGGATCAGCCGGACATCGTGGTCCTCGATTATCAACTGGATTCCGTACGTCCGGATGCGATGAACGGGATTCAGATCCTTTCGAAGCTTAAAGAACGGTTTCCGGAATTGCCCGTGATCTTTATGAGCGCGCAGGACCGTATGGAGGTCGCTTCGAATACGATTAAATACGGTGCCTACGATTATATCGTCAAAGGCGAAACGGCATTTCACAAGTTGGAACTCGCAGTACGGCAACTTTCGAATCTCCGGACACTCAAAAAATCGCATGGCTTCCAAAAAGGGATGAATGTTGTCTTCTGGGTGCTGGTGCTCGCGCTCGTAATTTATATTGTGTATTTGCGGCTTCACTGATTCGCGGCCCGGAATTGCGAATGACATCAGAGGAATGAGAATATTGGGGTGTATGATGGGATATGAGCATGACCGCATGAGACGATATTTGCCATTTGTCATTCGTCAGTTGTCATTGATTTGTTTACTCCTGTTTCTCGTCTCGACGAGCCGCGCACAGGAGCAGAAGCTATTCGATAGCCTTCACGCACGACTTGCATATGCGCGAAGTGATGCGGAGAAGAGTGATATTCTTCGCGCCCTGTCAGTCGCTCTCGAGGAAACGGATACTTCTGCCACACTTGGATATGCGACGCAATCCTATGAGTATGCGCGTGCCGCGCGCGATCAGGCCCGGATGGCCCGCTTCGATCTCTTCATGGGAAAGCGATTCTCGCAACAAGGCCGCTACGATAGCGCGCGACCGCGGCTGATGATGGCAATGAAGCAAGCGGAGGAAGCGAAAGATACCGATCTGTGGGTCCGGACCTATTCGCAGTTGGGTTGGAATGACATGGAGATCGGAGACTTTCGGGAAGCGCTGGACTTTCATCTACGCGCGCTCGATCTTGCAGTTCATTCGCGCGATTCCGTCGCTATCGGACTTGCATATAATAGCCTTGGATGTCTCGCCATCGATCAGAAAGAGCGCAGCAGCGCGTTGAATTATCTCGGACGAGCACTGGCCTTTTCCAGACACACGGGCGATCTTCGTACACAAGCTGCGGTCTATAATAATATCGGCCTGAACTATGCAGATTCGAATGCTGGTCGCAATAGCATGGCTGGCGGTTTGGATACTGCGCTTTCGAATTTTCGCCGCAGTGGCGATCTCTATGAGAAGCTTGACGACCGCGTCCAGCGAGCCCGCGTGCTTGGGAATATCGGTGCCGTCTTCGAACGCAAAGGCACGCTCGATAGCGCGCTCTATTATTATCGTCAGTCGATTTCACTGCATGAGAATTCGGATGCGAGTTCGACCTATACAGCCGGTGCGTATGCCTCGCTCGGCAATCTGTTCCTTTCTGTTCGTCGGAATGACAGCGCGTTTTACTACTTGAATCTTGCGCGCGAAATCGATGAACGGGCCGGGGCAAAGCGCGGACTCTATGACCGGTATCTCAGCCTCGCGAAGGCCTACGCGCAAGTTGGGGATTTCAAACAAGCGTACGCATTCCTCGATAAGGGTGCGGCACTTCACGACTCTCTCTTCAATGGCGATAAAAGTCGAATTCTGGCCGACATGGAGGGGAAATACCAATCCTCCAAGAAAGAGGCAGAGCTTTCCACGCAGCGCGAAGAGCTATCGCGTCAGCGATGGATCACCTATGCGATTATCCTCGTCGCGATTGCACTCTCGATCATCTCGATCCTGATTTATCGAAGCGACCGCCAAAAACAACGGGCCAACGAAGAACTGGCACGCGCCAAGGACCGCGCCGAGGCAAGCGAATTGCTCGAGAAGCAATTCCTGGCAAACATGAGCCATGAGATTCGCACGCCAATGAATGCCGTGCTCGGCATGACCCGTCTGTTGCTCGAAACTGATCTCGTGCAAAAGCAGCGCGATTACCTCGAAGCGATCGCGGCATCGGCGGATAATCTACTCGTCATCATCAATGATATTCTCGATCTTTCGAAGCTGCAGGCTGGCAAAATGGAGTTCGAACGCGTGCCGTTCCGCTTGCGCGACGTAACGGGGCATGTGCTGGAAATGATGCGCTTCAAAGCTGAGGCGAAGGGCCTAAAGCTCGTGGCCGAAATCGATGAATCAGCACCTGAGGTTGTGATTGGCGATAGCACAAGACTCAACCAGATCCTGGTCAATCTCATGGGCAACGCCATCAAGTTCACCGATCACGGGACAGTGACGCTGACCGCCAGTGCGAGCGCCGTGGGGCTCGATAATCGAATGACCGTTCGCTTTGCCGTTCGGGATACCGGCATCGGTATCTCCAAAGAGAAACAGCACGCCATCTTCGATTCCTTCTCGCAAGCCGATTCGGAGACGACTCGAAAATATGGCGGGACCGGACTGGGCCTTACGATTTCCCGTACGCTGGTCGAATTGCAGGGTGGGACAATCGGGGTTACGAGCGAGTTAGGCCATGGCTCCGAGTTTGCCTTCACGACACCCTATGATGTTACGAGTGAAGAAGCATTGAATGGCGAGGCGCGAGCCACACGCGCAGCCGAAGTCATCGATCCTGCGCTATTGCGCGGCATTCACATTTTGCTCGTCGAGGACAACGAATACAACCAGATCGTGCTTGCCGATACGTTGCGAAATGTGATCGGCGAAGTCGCGCTTGAAATCGCAAACAATGGGCGCGAAGCCATTGCGCTCGTCGAGCGCTTTGGATTCGACCTTGTACTCATGGACGTACAAATGCCCGAGATGGACGGCATCGAAGCAACAAAGCACATCCGAGCCCGATTGCCACGGTCGAAGAAAGATGTGCCGATCATCGCGTTGACGGCGAGCGTTATTAAGAGTGAAATCGACCGCTGTTTTGCGGCCGGCATGAACGATTATGTGCCGAAGCCGTTCAAACGAGACGAGCTACTTCGGGTGCTCGTAAAATATTTCAAGCGATCCTCCGTACCCTCACCCGCCGCGGCTGCACCAATCGCAAACGGCCATGCGGATGAGGCTCGGGAGGCAGTTACGTTGAGCGGGGGCGCTCAACCAACTCCAATGCGTAACGGTATGAACGACATGCAACCGGCCGCTGGGCCTGCTCTGACAGATCTCTCCACGCTCCGCGACATCACAGGCGGGGACGAAAATCAATTGAAGAAATACATCAAGATGTTCCTGGATGGTGTGCCGCCGCAACTCGAAAGCATTCGGGTGGCGCTCGAAGCAAACGATTTTGCCGCGACCAAGCGCCAGATCCATGCCATGAAACCACACCTCAAGTTCATGGGCATGAAACACACCGCAGGATTCGCCGAGTCCATCGAGCAGCTCTGCGCCGATGCGAAAGACCCCGACCGCGTCAAGCGTGAGTTCGTAGCCGTCCAAACCGATTGCGCCAGAGCCTTCGAGGAGCTACGGGCGAAGCTGTAGTGCCAATTGTGAATTGGGAACTTGGCTGAAACGCGATGAGATCCGCCATATTGTTCTTCCTCGTCTGTTCCCTAACGTTTGTAGTAGAAGTCTTTGTAAGACGTGAAGGCTTAATCTATTCCTATCCACATTACTTTATTCTCGTCATAATTATTTGGACGCTAATAATTTGGCGGAAGGCGCGGGGCAAGCATAAAGAGGTGAATAATTAAAGCCACATTTGTGATGTTTTTCCCGCATCATGCCCGATCTCTCCATCCAATCCCACTCGCTCACCAAACGCTTTGGCAGCTTCACGGCGGTCGATGATGTCTCGTTCGAAGTGCGCAAAGGTGAGATCTTCGGATTCCTGGGCGCGAATGGCTCCGGCAAATCGACGACGATCCGGATGCTGACGGGACTTTTGCAGTCGACGAGCGGCACTGCCACCGTCGCTGGATATGACATCAACAAAGAACCGGAGCGTGTCAAAGAACGCATCGGATATATGTCGCAGAAGTTTTCGCTCTATGGCGATCTCACGGTGGCTGAGAATATCCGCTTCTGGGGCGGCATCTACGGCTTAAGCAAGGAAGTCATCGCGAAGAAGCACGCGTGGGCCATCCAGACTGCCGGGCTCGAGGGCCGCGAGAACAGTCTTCCGACCGAATTACCTGGCGGGTTTAAACAACGCCTTGCTCTTGCCTGCGCGATGCTGCATGAACCGGAGATTGTTTTTCTGGACGAGCCGACCGGCGGCGTCGATCCGATCATGCGCCGAAGATTTTGGGATTTGATTCGCCAACTTGCCGAGGGCGGGACGACAGTCTTCGTTACCACCCACTATCTCGATGAGGCTGAGTATTGCAACCGCTTAATGCTGATTCACGCCGGACGCATTATCGCCGGCGGTAGTCCGCAGGAGTTGAAGACGCAGTACATCACGAACCCGGTGATGGAAGTCGAGACCGAGCATGTGATCGAAGCCATGAGCGCGCTCTCGGATGATAAGAGGATCGAAGAGACATCTGTCTTCGGCACATTGTTGCACGTGAGTGTGAAGCCCGAGCTCGACGCGGAGCAAGTGATTGGCGAAGTTCTTGCGAAGCACAATTTGCCGCTCATTCGCATCGAACGGATTGTGCCATCGCTCGAAGATGTGTTTCTGCATTTGCTGGACCGGCAGGCAGTGGGTGAGTAACGCGTAAAGAGCAACGCGTAATGCGCGGATGCTCAACGCGTCGGGACCTCCTGGCATGAGAATACTCTTCACGCGTTACTCGTTACGCATCCACGCGTTACGTAAAACACAGTGATCTCACTTCATCGCATCCGGCCCATCATCAAGAAGGAGTTTCGCCAAATCCGGCGGGATAAGCGCTCGCTTGGCGTGCTGCTGGTGGTACCGGCCTTCATGCTCGTGCTTTTTGGCTATGCGCTGAATTACGACGTGAAGCATGTCCCTCTTGCGATCTACGATCAGGACCGCACGACCACCAGCCGCGAACTCACCGATGGATTCCTCCACACTGAGTATTTCGATAAAGTCGCCGCGCTGACAAGCGACCACCAGGTCGATAGTGTCCTGACCGGACAGATCGCACGCGCGGTGCTCGTCATTCCGATAAACTTCGAGCGAGATTTGCGGGCAAACCGATCGGTCAAGATCCAAGTCCTGGTCGATGGATCGAACGCGACGAATGCCACTGCTGCCGCAGGCTATCTCGCCGAGATGGCGCAGGATTATTCGACGCGTCTTTCGCTCGCTCTGCTTGCCCGGGCGGGCGGCGGGAGACCGGCGTTGCCAATTGATTACCGCGCACGCATCTGGTATAATCCCGAGCTGACGAGTCCGAAGTTTCTGGTGCCGGGACTCATCGGGTTTATTCTCATGATCGCAACGGTGATCTCGACTTCGCTTTCGATCGTGCGCGAGCGCGAAAACGGGACGATCGAACAGATCATCGTTTCGCCAGTCCATCCAATGGAGCTCATCGCCGGCAAGACGTTGCCCTATGTGCTGATCTCGATCATCAGCACATCGCTCATTCTCCTGACGGGCTATGTTCTGTTCGATGTGATTGTGCGCGGCAATTTACTATTGCTGTATGTCGAAGCAATGATCTTTATCCTCTGTGGTTTGGGACTCGGGCTGTGGGTCTCGACAGTTTCCTCGCGGCAAGAACAAGCCTTTCAGCTTGCGACGCTGCTTTCGCTGTTGCCGACGTTCATGCTCTCCGGTTTTGCATTTCCGATCCGCAACATGCCGCTGCCGATACAGGCGCTGACATATATCAATCCGGCGCGCTATTTCCTCTCGATCCTGCGTGGCATTGTGCTGCGCGGCGCGGGGCTTGAAGTCTTCTGGCAAGAGACGCTCTTCATGCTCGCCTTCGCCACCTGGATCATCGTTGTAAGCTGGAACAGACTGCGGAAGAAGGTATTGTAATGCACGGGAAGTACTTACTACCCGCAGTAAAGATTCTTTCCCTAATCTGGCGACGAGACCGACAATTCTTCTCATTCCGCGCTATCCCCGGAATGGTGTGACTGTTGCACAAGGGCTTGTAACATTAGCACGAGGCGTCTATGCCAGATTTTCTTCTCATCAAATTATCCATCGTGTGTGGTTTGGTCTCCGGCTGGGTGCTGGAGCATACGAGCGAAGGGCGAGCTCGCGCACACCATCTGCACTCACTGCGCACCCCGCGTCGCACACCAGTGTGTCTTGCCACACGACCTGACGCAATCGCTCGCAATGCCGTGTCGGACACGGAGATGGACGACTTCGAGTATCTTCGGACCTTCCATGCCGTGAAACCGATACATTGGAATTGAGGGGATTGGTCTGTAAATCCACAGCGACACTGATCCGTTGGATTGAACTCTCTCGCAAGCTGCGAACTACCACCGAAGTAGGCGGTGGTGTTTTTGACGCGCCGAATGTTCGTATTGTGTTGTTCCTGCTGTCATGGGCAACAGATCGTACTTTTGCATGAGCAGTGCGTTGAGCATTCAAGTACGACCATAGTGTTGCACAGACATTAATGCGAGCCATTCTTCATATTCTACGCAAGGAATTCCTCCAACTTCGGCGTGATCCGAATATCGTGCGGCTGATTTTTATTGGCCCGATCATGCAGTTGCTGATTTTCGGCTTTGCGATCAATCTCGATGTCAACTCGGTGCCGATGATCGTATGCGATCTCGACCATTCGCTGCAAAGCCATGATTTCATCGCGCGATTTGAGAATTCCGGTTACTTCCCCATCGTCGCCTACGTCAATAAAATGTCGGACATCGACGACTATCTCGTGTGTGGCAAAGCCTCGATTGCATTGACAATTCCGCGGGAGTTCGGACGCAAGCTTTCACGAGGCGAGCCGGCGCCGATCCAGGCGATTGTGGATGGTTCGGAGAGTAACGCGGCGTCTGTCGGGCTCAACTATGCGGCAGTGATCGTGGCAGGATATTCCCAAGATGTCATGCTGTCGGGATTTGCACGAAAAGGGTTGGGAATGCTGAAGCCGATCACGGTCCAACCGGAGATTCGTGTGTGGTACAATCCCGATCTCAAGAGCCGCAACTACATTTTACCGAGCCTGCTCGGGATGATCCTGATGCAGGCGACCGTCGTGCTGACGGCACTTGCGATCGTGAAAGAAAAGGAGCAAGGGACGATGGAACAGCTCATCGTGACTCCGGTCAAAACGTGGCAGATCATCGTCGGAAAGCTTGCGCCATTTACGATCATCGGCATGATCGATATTCTGCTTGCGCTGGCCGGCGTGACGCTGCTGTTTGGCATCCCAGTCCGCGGTTCGATCATAACGCTCGGCTGGCTTTCGGTGCTGTTTATTCTGACAACGCTTGGGATTGGGCTTTTCGTCTCAACTGTCAGCAGCACGCAACAGCAAGCGATGATGACCGCAATGTTCTTTGTGATGCTGCCGATGAACTTCCTATCGGGATTTATCTTCCCGATCGAGAACATGCCCAAATTGATCCAGGTCATCAGTTATCTTCTGCCGCTCAGATACTTCTTCGAAATCATCCGCGGCATTTTTCTTCGCGGTGCGGGACTGGATGTACTCTGGCCGCAGGTACTGGCGCTCTTCATCTTCGCGACAGCGATCCTGACATTGAGTGCGCTTCGCTTTAGGAAGAAATTGGCATGAGAATGGGGAATAGAGTATCGGGTATGAGAATTAGCATGGCAAGAGAGCGAGGTAGAGCAATCATGAGCGTCGTCCGGTACTACTCATTTCACGTCACCGCTTACTTCCTGCTGCTTTTTGCCATGCTCGGCTGTAACAAACTATTTCCGGTTGATACCGGCACCGGGAGCGGCCGTGGCATCGTGCGGCGAATCGATTACGAACATCATCTCATAACGCTGGAGCATGGGACGGTACCGAAGCTGCTAAGCCCGATGATGTATTCCTATCCCCTGATCAGCGACTCGATTATGAAGCCGATCAAGGAAGGTGACACGGTGCACTTTACGATTGAGGAGCTGAAGCTGGGGGAGTTTCGGGTGCTGACGTTGCAGAAAATCCATCCAAAGCCACGACGCTGATGGCAAGTTCTGGATTGCGCTGCAATCCTCCGGCAAGGCTGCAAACATTGGAGAAGCCGCGAGCGATAAGCATATTGGCTGCCGTCAGGCTTCGAATGCCTGAGGCACAAAGCAAGACAATGGCTCGATCACGTGGCAATGCCTCGATGCGTGAAGCAAATATGCTCATCGGGATTAGCTGAGCACGCGATGGCCGCGTTCGAAATTCAATCGATTCTCGGACATCGATGAGCAAAGCATCATCCGGCAATTGCGCGAAGGTGATCTCAAGCGGTTCGGTCTGGCAGGCGAACTCATAACTTTCAAACAGCGTGCTTCGCCCATCTCGTCCGCACATCGGACAATCGGGATCGCGAGCAATGCGAAACTCCGCAAAACGCATCGCAAGCGCATCGTAACGGAGCAGCCGTCCGATGAGCGGCTCGCCAATGCCGCATAGGAGCTTGATCGCCTCGGTCGCCATGAGGCTTCCGATCACCCCGGGCAGTACACCCAACACACCGGACTCCGCGCACGATGGCACGAGCGATGGATCGGGGATTTCCGGGAAGAGGCAGCGATAGCAAGGACCCCCACGGGTGGAAAATACGCTGACCTGTCCTTCGAAGCGGTCGATCGAGCCGGAGATCAGCGGGATGCCGCGAATCACACAGGCGTCATTGGCGAGATAGCGTGTCGAGAAATTATCCGATCCATCGAGCACGAGATCGTAGCCCGTAAGAATATCCAGCGCGTTATCCGGTGCGAAGCGAGTTTCGTGCAATGCAACCGTGACGTGTGGATTGACATCGACAACTCTCCGCTTTGCTTCTTGCGCTTTGGAGCGTCCTGCGGAGGACTCGCCAAAGAGAATCTGGCGATGGAGATTCGAAATATCGACGCGATCATCCTCGACAATGCCGATCGTGCCAACGCCGGCTGCCGCGAGATAAAGGAGAGCTGGGGAGCCAAGTCCGCCCGCACCGATTACAAGCACGCGGGCAGCTTTGAGCAGTGTTTGCCCGCGCTCGCCGATCTCGGCGAGTGTCAGGTGGCGTTGATAGCGCTGGCGTTCTTCGTTCGACAACATCATGGCTGCGGCGTGGCGCGAAGGTTCACAAGCGCGAGCAACTCGCGAATCGTCCGCGCCGGATCGTCAGAATTTTGAATTGCGCCAATTACGGCGATACCAGAAGCTCCGGCTTGAAGTACTGGCGCAGCGTTCGCAGGTGTAATGCCGCCAATGGCAATAAGCGGGACGGAAATAGCCGACGCAAAATCAGAGACCTCTTGCAGAGTCTTCTGCGGCGTTCGCTTTTCTTTGGAACGGGTTGGATAGATATGACCGAAGCCAATATAATTTGCCCCAACAGTTTGCGCTTCCATAGCTTCAGTTAACGAGCCGCATGTGGCGCCAATGATTGCATCGGGCCCTAGCAAGACGCGAGCGTATTCGACAGGCAGATCGTCACTACCAAGATGCACGCCATCGGCATGAACGGCGCGCGCAATGTCTGCCCGATCGTTGATGATGAAGGCAGCATGCGTCACGCGAGTTCGAATCGCGTCGGCGACGTCGAGTATTTCCCCGAGAGGTCTATCTTTTTCTCGAAGCTGAATCACGCTCGCACCAAGTTGATCGGCAAGCGTGGCTAACTCGATGGCACGATCGCCACCCACAATAACATGCAGGCCCGTGAGGTCGTATATCATAGTTGGCCAAGAGCGGATTCGTACTCCTGGAGACGCGCACGAAGGTCGGAGGCCAGCAGCAAGTCGGACATCACTGCGACCCCTTGTGCGCCATTCTCGCGGCATCGCGCGGCGCGTTCTGGCGTCATGCCGCCGATCGCGAAGACCGGGACTGGCGCCAACTCGGCTGTCTGCCGAAGCGCGCCGAGCCCGCGAGGGCCAATGCCAAGTTCAGTTTTCGACGGAGTTGCGAAGACAGGTCCGAAAGTAGCGAAATCAACACCAGACCAATCCGTCATCGGTCCGACCGAATGCATGCTCTTGCCGCACAAGAGATCGAAGCTCTGGTGCAGACGGTGGGCAGGCCAGCCCGCTTCGGACGCCTGGATACCGGCTGCGCTGCAAGCCAGCGCGACATCGGGCCGATCGTTGATGAAGAGTTGAAGCTCCGGCGCTACCTCGCGAATCTGAAGAGCGAGCGCAAGCAACGCGCGCGTCGAAAGATCTTTCTCGCGCAATTGCAGTGCGCGCAATCCATAAGCGGCGGCTTCGCGTGCGAACACGACGAGATCGCCCCGCATCTGTCGATTACTCACAACGTACAGCCGGAAGTCAATCACGAATCACTCCTTGTGCCATCCTGGATAAAAATGGGGATGTGGCTATTCCCTGGATTGGACTCGATCGCTCTGCGTATAGCTTCTCTGGAATCCGGCCAGCTTGATAGGCCATTCGTCCCGCTTCAACTCCGAGCCGCATTGCGCGGGCCATCATGACAGGATGCTCCGCACAGGAAATTGCGGTGTTGAGCAGAATGGCATCGGCGCCAAGCTCCATCGCTAATGCGGCGTGTGAAGCCGTGCCGATTCCGGCATCGATGATCACCGGCAGCGAAATCAGCTCGCGAATAATTTGAATGTTGTATGGATTCCGAATGCCCGCGCCGCTTCCGATGGGTGCGCCGAGCGGCATCACGCACGCGCAGCCCATGTCCGCAAGCTTGCGGCACGTGATCGGATCATCGTTTGTGTATGGCATGACGATGAAGCCGAGTGAAACAAGTTCGGCCGCTGCCTTCAGCAACTCCGTTACGTCCGGCATCAGCGTTTCATCGTCGCCAATGACTTCGAGCTTAATCCAATTCGTTTCGAGAACCTCACGCGCCAACTCGGCGGTGAGCACTGCCTCTTTCGCCGTATAACATCCCGCCGTGTTTGGAAGCAGATGATACGGCCCATTGCGTAGCAGCCCGAACACGCTTTCATGCGACTTATCCAGCACATTGTGCCGACGAATGGAAACGGTAATCATCTCGGCGCCACTTGCTTCGATAGACTGCAACATGATCTCCGGGCTGATGTAGCGCGCCGTGCCGAGGATCAGGCGCGAGCTAAATTCTTTGTCAGCGATTCGAAAAACATCCATAATTATCCCAATAATCCTTTTGATCCGTCATTCCGAGCTGAGCAAAGCTTCGCGGAGCGGAGATTTGCGGAGTCGAACTCCGTTCCGGGTGACAAAAAAAGAAATCATCCTCCTTGCACCGCACGCACAATCTCCACGCGGTCGCCATCGCGAAGCTCGCGCTCTGGCCACGTACTGCGGCGTACAACCTCATCGTTCACGGCCACGGCAACGCTGCGCTGATCGAGCGCAAGGCGCTCGATCAGCGCAGAAACGTTCACCGCACTCTCGAACTCCCACTCGGTGCCACTGACGATGAGCTTCATGCGGCGACCGGCTCCTTCTTTGACAGGAAGCGTGATGGCAAAAACTCATCGAATCGGGCGTCCCACTTGTTGGCAACGATCAAGTCGGCAATCATGCGAGCGGCCAGCGGCGCGTGTAAGATGCCGTGACGATAGTGTCCCGTGGCATAATATAGATTGTCAGTCGTGCCGCGTCCCACGATCGGCTTGTGATCGCGTGGGGTCGGACGGAACCCGGTTAGGATCTCTTCAATTTCGAGTTCGTAGATCGCGGGGACCATTTCCCAGGCGCGATGCAAGATATTCAGGATCGGTCCGGCGGTCACGCGCTTGTCAAAACCTACTTCCTCTGCAGTGGTGCCAATGAGAAGGCGTGTATCATCTTTCGGCACCAAATATGCTTTCGTCGCAAGGATTGGTTGGCGTAGCATAGCAAATGGCTCCGCGCGTAATCCAATCATCTGTCCCTTGACCGGACGCACGGGAATCGGATCGATTCCTTCGATCTGCACATTGGCGCCAGTCGCAATCGTGACCGTAGCCGCCTGGGTATGGGCGAACTCCAGTTCGAGCGCGGGCAAGCTGGAGCTTGTCCGCACGCCCAACCGATCGCCATCTCGAGTAACGGCTTGAACGCGAGTATGTTCGTGCAAGAGTCCTCCCCGCTTCAAGTATGCTTGCTTTAGTGCGAGTGCCAGCGTACGATTGTTGATCTGTGCGTCACCATCGAGCCAAAGGGCGGAGGTCACGCGTGGTCCCAGCAATGGCTCGCGCTCGCGCGCAGCAGTTCCATCCAGCCGCTCGGCGGGACACCCGATGCGTTTGCGGAATTCGAACTGACGATCGAGTTCGCGCTTGTCATCGATGTTCGTCGCGATCATGAGCGAGCCACAAGTATCGAGTCGCGGCACCTCATTCGCGTCTTCTTCAAGCCTCGCGAGAAAGTCCGGATAGGCATTCAAGCTCGCCACGCCCGCATGATAGATACCGACTTCCTCGAAGTTCGCTTCAGCGCGTGGCGCGAGCATTCCAGCCGCGACCCATGTCGCACCGCTCCGAACGGCTTCACCTGCCTCGTAAATCTCGACGTGCTCCGCCCCATTGCGCAGCAGTTCCCATCCGATCGAAAGACCGATGATGCCGCCGCCAACGATGACGTGAGGATGATTGCTCATGGTGTGGGTTGGATGTGACGAATGTGACTCATGGGGTCAAAGGATCGTCGTGTAATGCTATCGAATAAAGCTCGGCGCCGGACTCGATAAACTCCTTACTCTTTTGCTCAAGCCCGATTGCAAGCGCATCTGCTTCGAGCACCGCGTGCTCTGCTGCATACTTGCGCACATCCTCAGTTATCTTCATGGAGCAAAAATGCGGGCCGCACATTGAACAGAAGTGCGCGGACTTCGCGCCTTCTTGCGGCAGTGTCTCATCGTGGAATTCGCGGGCACGCTCCGGATCGAGCGAAAGATTGAACTGATCTTCCCACCGGAATTCAAAGCGCGCTTTGCTCAGTGCATTATCGCGCGTCTGTGCTCCGGGATGACCCTTTGCAAGGTCGGCCGCGTGCGCAGCGATCTTGTAGGCGATCACACCGTCTTTCACGTCTTGCTTATCCGGTAACCCGAGATGCTCCTTCGGTGTGACATAACACAGCATCGCACAACCGAACCAACCGATCATCGCCGCGCCAATGGCGCTCGTGATGTGATCGTATCCTGGTGCGATATCGGTCGTAAGCGGCCCGAGTGTGTAGAAGGGTGCCTCGTGGCACTGCTCGAGTTCGAGTCGCATGTTCTCCTCGATAAGCTGCATTGGGACGTGGCCGGGACCTTCGATCATCACCTGGCAGTCCTGTTTCCACGCAACAGTCGTAAGTTCGCCGAGCGTGCGAAGCTCCGCAAGTTGCGCTTCGTCGTTCGCATCGGCAATCGAGCCAGGACGCAAGCCATCGCCGAGCGAAAAGCTCACGTCGTAAGCGCGCATGATCTCGCAGATCTCGGCGAAGTGAGTGTAAAGGAAGCTCTCCTTATGATGCGAGAGGCACCACTTCGCCATAATGCTGCCGCCGCGCGAGACGATGCCTGTCATGCGATTCGCCGTTAGGGGCACAGACGCAAGACGCACGCCGGCGTGAATCGTGAAATAGTCGACCCCCTGCTCGGCTTGCTCGATCAGCGTGTCCCGAAAAATCTCCCACGTGAGTTCTTCGGCACGGCCATCCACTTTCTCGAGCGCCTGATAGATCGGCACGGTGCCGATCGGCACGGCGGAATTGCGGATGATCCACTCGCGTGTTTCGTGAATGTTCTTGCCAGTCGAGAGGTCCATGACCGTGTCGGCCCCCCACTTGGTCGCCCAAAGCATCTTCTCGACCTCTTCCTCGATCGAACTCGCGACCGCGGAGTTGCCGATGTTCGCGTTGATCTTGACTAAGAAGTTGCGACCAATCGCCATCGGCTCGCTCTCGGGGTGATTGATATTCGCCGGAATGATCGCGCGACCGCGCGCAACTTCATCGCGAACGAACTCGGGAGTGATTACTTTCGGAATCGCTGCGCCAAAAGAATTTCCCGGGTGTTGAAATCCGAGTGATGTTCGTTTGGTGGCCGACAGTTCTGGTGCCTTCTCCCGTCCCATGTTCTCGCGGATCGCCACGAACTCCATCTCAGGAGTCACGATGCCTCGCCGCGCGTAGGCCATCTGCGTTACGGCATTGCCCTGAGTTGCCCGCAGGGGTTTGCGTCGAAGTCCCGGATAATACTCGAGCTTGCCGTTCTGCTTTTCGAACGCATGACGAAGCTGTTCCTCATTGGAGTAACCATTGTCTTCAGCGCGAATGTTTCGGCCCTGGTACTCTTCGACATCCTTGCGCGCAATGATCCACTCGCGGCGGAGCGCGGGCAATCCTTCGCGAACGCTGCCGGGTTGCTCGCCATACGGTCCGGTGGTATCGTAGGCACGAATCGACGCGTTTGGCTCGAAGCCTCCTGCGGAGAGACGTGTCTGTGAAACGGAAATCTCCCGCATAGGCACGCGAATATCCGAGTGAAGCGAGCCGCTCACATATATCTTGCGGCTCGAAGGAAAGGAAGTCTTTAGTTCTTTCATAGGTTAAGCGACAAAGTCAGGAATAAAGCTTATTGGCGAAGCGATACGTTGCCCGCGCGGAGATGATCGGTCATCCCCGCCGCCGATTTGCATTGCGGATGCGCGAACTTGATGCACGAACTCTCGTGCCTGCTCGATGGCGTTCAGCATGTCTGCATCGTGCACAAGCAATGCGGCGATTGCGGATGAAAGCATACAGCCCGAGCCATGTAAATCGCCAGAAATACGTGGCGATGAAAATGTTGTTGCACCTTCGTGATCGAGGAAGAGATCCTGCACGCGATCAACACTATTCACATGCCCGCCTTTTAAGAGCACGCTCTTCGGTCCAAGTGCGAGAATGGATCGAGCAGCATCTTCCATCTCATCGAACGATGCAATCTTCCTGCCGAGCAGTACTTCTGCCTCGAGGATATTCGGCGTGAGTAGCGTGACGTGTGGGAATAGTCTATTTACCATCATATCCACAGCGTCTGAACTTGTCAACTCCCGTCCACTCGTTGGCTGAATAACCGGGTCGAGAATCACCGTGTACTCTCCGCCAGCAACGAAATCTACCACAACTTCTACTGCCTCGCGTGAACCAAGCGCACCGATTTTGATGATGGAAAACGGAATGTCTTCGCGGAGAGCGTTGAGTTGGGATTGAAGAGACTCGGCGGGCACAGGCCAGACGCTCCGAACGCCAAGGGTATTCTGTGCCGTGATTGCGGTTATTGCGGAAAGACCATGGACTCCGAAAGTCTGAAGAACCTTCAGGTCAGCCTGAATGCCTGCGCCTCCTGTCGGATCGCTGGCAGCAATGCTTAGTGCAATAGTGGAAAGTGGATAGTGGATAGTGGAGGAAGAGTTATTCACTATCCTCTCTCCACATTCCTCTATCCGCTCTGAGCCAAATGTTTCCGCTTTTCCCACGCTGGCATGATCCAGATCAGGTCCCCGGGGTATGATCTCAGCCGCTCACCTAACTATCGTGAGTGACACCCCCATCGGAAGTCCAACGGAGATGACCGATCATCTCCGCGCGGCACGCAACCGAATCGTAATGGCGAAAGATTCCATGACGAGCTCGAATGCAAGACTGTCCGAAGTCGCGACAAATTTGCGGCGAATCTCTGACAGAGTGTCAGTGTAGACTTCTTGCTTCACTGCGAAATTGCGCTGATTTCTAATGATTGGCAGGTTGGCATGTTCCTTCTTGATACCAGAGGGCAATTAGCGAGTACACCGAAGCGTGTCACTCAAAACTATTTCTCATTCACATAACAGAAACTGCAATGACAGTATACCGATGGGAGCCACGTAAAGATTTCGAAGTCGCCTCGCAAAAGCTCCGAAGATTATTCAACGATGTGGAGGGTGCGATCACAAACGGCATCCAGCAAGGCATTCATGTCGAGTTAGGCACGTTCGCGCCGCGCGTGGATATTTCCGAGTCGAAGGAGAACGTCTATGTTCGCGCCGAATTGCCGGGCATGACAGCCGAGGACGTGAAGATTACGCTTTCAGAAGGCGCACTCACACTTCGGGGCGAGAAAAAGCGCACGGAAGAAAGCAAGCAAGAGAGCTTTCACCGCATCGAGCGTTCGCATGGGGAGTTCGTCCGTCAGTTCGCCTTGCCGGCCAATCTGAATGAAGACGCCATAGAAGCGAACTTCATCGATGGCGTGCTCGAAATCCGCATTCCGAAGCGCGAGCCTGAAAAGCCACGCGAGCGCGAGGTCAAGATCGGAAAATAAATCAGATCTTTCGGCAATCGAAAGTCAGCAGGGACGCGTAGCGGCGTCCTTGCTGGCTTTTGCCTTTCATGATAGAATCTCGCGAAGAACCGATGTGACTTTTTTGCGGGTTGCGTCACTTACTGTCGCATGCAGGTCGAACAACAATTCTGGGCACTGATCGAAAAGTATTGGGAGAGCCTTTGGCGCTTTTCCCTCGGACTGACGTGCTCGAAAGATGATGCTGCCGATCTCCTGAGCGACACGGTTCTGGAGGCCCATAAGGGATACCCCACGCTGCGGAGTCCCCAAGCGTTCAAGAGCTATTTGTTCACGATCGCGCACCGCTTGCATAAACGCCGGAGCTGGCGACTCAGAATATTCGCGCAACTCGAGGAAGCCATGCATATTGGATATGAGAACTCACGCGAGTCCTCGTTCGATCTGGACCTTTTGTTGGTCGCGCTGGGTGCACTCCCTGAGAAACAGCGGGAGGCAATTTTGCTTTTCGAAATCTCAGGACTCTCGCTCGAGGAGATCCGCGCGATTCAAGGCGGGTCACTTTCGGCAATCAAGACTCGGCTCTCCCGTGGCCGCGAAGCGCTTCGTGAAACGCTGCTCGATCGCACCGACTTGCGAGAATCGCTATCAACTGAACAGATCTCTTTCCCCAAACTTCCTGAACCGGGATTCCAGTCATGACACAGAATAGAGAACAGATTTTTGCCACCCGGCAAAATATTGATCTTCTTGGCCCGCTTAAGGCAGCGCAGCCAACGATCAGCCTGGGCGATGTCAGAGCCGCCACTCTCAGTGCTTCGACACGATGGCGCGCATGGCCGTATGTGACCGTTGCGCTCGTTGGCATTGGTCTAATAGCCACGCTCATCCTCCGACAAAATGAGGTGTCGGCTCTCTTCCCACAAGCTCGGCAATCGATTGAGGAATTCCCGGCGATTGGAGCAGCAAGTAGTGGCACTGGCAATTCCAGTTCGTCTCCGCTGCCTTCTCGTCGGGTCTCGGTTACACCGCTTCACGACAAATTGGCTATGTCATCGCAGTTTGTTTCGGAGCATGCGGCAAGTGCCGCCAGCGCCACCAACAAGCTTAGTGAGATGCCGGCCGCATCAAAAGAGAACACCAATTCTGCGAGCACTCCGCCGGAAGCTGTACGTGTGGATTCAGCGAAAGCCGATGAGCCACTCTCGGAGCATTCTTTTGACAGAGACTACCGCACACGAGTGGCAGCATTGCAGCCGCAGGACAGAGTTTATGGTGCTATTCAGATCGGCACCATCATGGGATCCCTGAATACATTGGGCGGTGGAATCTCACTCACAGGCAGTCATGACTGGATGCAGGCCACTCTGCGATACACCAGCACGTTCGGACTCTCTGCGAGCGATTTGTTTTCACAGCCAATTGGCAAATCGGCAAGCCAGGACGTCCGCGAATATGCATTGATGTTTGGTGCACGCCTCGAGCAGGGCGATTTCTGGGCGAGTATCGAGGCCGGTCCGAATGTCATTCATGCCTCGTTCAACACCTTCATTGCCTCTCCGAGGGCGGATTCACTCACGAATGACATTGGCGGTGGTTTGGGCGCCTCAGCACAAGCGACGTTCGGATACAGAATCAGCGATTATCTTGGTATCGATCTCACCGGATTCGTCAGCAATCACTCAATCACCTACGGAGGCATCCTATTTTCGGTAGTTGGCGGAAGTCTATAGAAAGCCAATCGCGAATTCAAAAACTCATTCATGCTTCCGAGTGTATTGATAGCTCGCATATTTGCGGTCACCATTTTTTCTTGTCATACATGAGTATCAAACAGTCACTCCAGAATAGCATCTTGCACGACCTTACAGTTTGCCAGCACCTGTACACCAAGCTCGATCCAAAGAACGCCGACTGGCGTCCACGCGAGAACATGCGCTCCACGCTTGAGCTTCAACAGTATCTTTGCTACATCGGTAAGACGATGACAGGCCACTTTGTCAACCCGGCAGAGGACAAATCGCTTGCGGTCGATAATTACCGCGCGAAAGCGAAGTGGTCGACGGAATCGGTAACGTTCGAGAACTTCCCCGAAATGATCGAGCGCGAAAAGGAAGAGATCAGGGAGGTTTTATCCCACGTCTCCGATGCGGACCTGACGCGCATGACGTATCATCCGTTCAGCAAAGAAGAGACGACGCTCTTCGATGCGCTGCTTACAGTGACGAAATACATCTGCGCTTACCGCCATCAGCTTTTCCTCTATGCCAAGCTTTCCGGCGCGGAGATCAATACGCGCAATAATTGGTATGGAGTGGATGCAGCGCCGGCAGTGGCCAAGCCAGCAATGGCGGCGGCGTAGCACTGTCACATCGTCATACTATTTTTGTAGAAACGGTCGAAATCAACTTGATTTCGACCATTTTGCTTATGGCATGGTCCTTCTATTTATTCCCGATGCCGAAGCAGGTTTGGCACTTGATAGCTTTCTAAGATTTTGAGATCAGCGTCGAAAAGACTCACCGGAGCTCGAGTGTAGAATTTTAGAATTGACTACTACATGCTTGGAACGGCATACTTCATGAAAAACAAACTCAAATACTAAAATGGGTTAGTTTTCTTAAGCTTGCATGGGAAATCAACATGGACGGGCAAGACCTACTAAGTAAGCCAGTCAGCATATGACATTCTGGCAGTGAGCTCTCATTCGCTGCGCAGCCGGCGCTGTGCTTCGAATCCGCTCCAGGCACGGCAATCCGCGCCGTGCTACACAGCGCAGCTTCCGGAGCTTGAGATTACGGCCAGAGAAATTTTTCAGAAGCGTTTAACCACCACACACAACAATGAGTAAAGTAATCGGTATCGACTTAGGAACAACGAATAGCTGCGTGGCCGTCATGGAAGGCACGCAGCCGACGGTCATTGCGAACACGGAAGGCGCGCGCACGACGCCCTCCATCGTCGCATTCACGAAGACGGGCGAACGGCTCGTCGGGCAGGCCGCAAAGCGGCAGGCCGTGACGAACTCGCAGAACACGATCTTCTCCATCAAGCGCTTCATGGGACGCAAGTTCGGTGAAGTCAACGAGGAGATGAAGCTCGTGCCCTACAAAGTGATTCGCGGCGAGAACGACAACGTGCGCGTCGAGATCAACGGGACCGTCTATTCGCCGCCCGAGATCAGCGCGATGATCCTCACCAAAATGAAGCAGACCGCCGAGGACTATCTCGGACAGAAGGTCACCGAAGCGGTGATCACCGTACCGGCCTACTTCAACGACTCGCAGCGTCAGGCGACGAAAGATGCGGGCGAAATTTCGGGTCTCTCCGTGCGCCGCATCATCAACGAGCCGACGGCTGCGGCGCTGGCTTATGGACTCGACAAGAAGGGCAAGAACGAGAAAGTCGCGGTCTATGACTTTGGCGGCGGCACGTTCGACGTCTCCATTCTCGAACTCGGCGAAGGCGTCTTCGAAGTGAAGTCCACCGATGGTGACACGCACTTAGGCGGTGACAACATCGACGCGCGTCTTGTCGATTGGCTGGCCGATGAATTCAAGTCGCAGGAGAACATCGATCTCCGCAAGGACCCGATGGCGCTGCAACGCCTGAAGGAAGCGGCCGAGAAAGCAAAGATGGAGCTCTCATCGCTCATGCAGACCGACGTGAACTTGCCGTTCATCACGGCCACAGCCGAAGGTCCGAAGCACATGAACATCACGCTCACGCGCGCGAAGTTCGAGCAACTTGTCAATGACATCTTGCAGCGGACGATCGAGCCGTGCAAGCGCGCCATCGCGAACGCGAAGGTTTCGCCGAGCGAGATCGACGAAGTTATTCTCGTCGGTGGTTCGACACGCATTCCGAAAGTGCAAGAAATTGTACGTAGTTTGTTCGGCAAGGAGCCGCACAAAGGCGTGAATCCGGACGAAGTCGTAGCGATTGGCGCGGCGATCCAGGGCGCAGTACTCACCGGCGAAGTCAAAGATGTGCTCTTGCTCGATGTGACGCCTCTCACGCTCTCGATCGAAACGATGGGCGGCGTGGCAACACCGATGATCCCCTCGAACACGACGATCCCGACTCGCAAGTCGGAGACGTTCTCGACGGCGAGCGATTCGCAGCCGAGCGTGGAAATCTCGGTATTGCAAGGCGAGCGTCCGATGGCCCTCGATAATAAGTCGCTCGGGAAATTCCATTTGGATGGCATTCCACCGGCGCCGCGCGGCGTGCCGCAGATCGAAGTAACCTTTGACATCGATGCGAACGGCATCCTGCATGTTTCGGCGAAAGACAAAGCGACGAGCAAGGAGCAGTCGATCCGCATCACATCGTCGGGCGGACTTTCGAAGGAAGAGATCGAAAAGATGAAGCGCGATGCCGAGGCGCACAAAGCCGAGGACACCGAGCGCAAGGAACAGGTCGAGACCCGTAACACGGCGGACCATCTCGTCTTCCAATCGAAGAAGCAACTCGAAGAACTGAAGGACAAGATGACGCCCGAAGGTCAGGGCAAGATCAACTCCGCAATCACGGATCTCGAAAACGCGCTCAAGGGCACCGACAACGCGGCGATCAAAGCGGCCGTCGAAGCGATGAACCGCGCGTGGTCGGAAGTCTCGACGCAGATGTACCAGCAGCCCGGCGCCGATGGCGCTCCCGGCGGCCCGCAGCCGCCACCGAACGGCCACGACGGACAACCCTCCGGCGGCCCGAAAGTCGAGAACGCCGACTTCGAGGTGGTGGATGAGGAGAAGAAATAACGCACATTGACCAGCAGCCCGGATAGGAACTCCTGTCCGGGCTGTGGGCTTTGAATTTAAGTAACCGAATACTTTTATGGAAATCTTTGAACTTGAGATTATTTCTGGTATTATCGATGGGCGAATTGCTGACATCAACACATTCATGCTCCAAATGGGCGGCTTGCAGCCAGGTGCACCGCCTTCGTTCGGTTCGGTTCAATTGAGAGCGCCAGATGATGGACGTATCCTTGTTTTGAGTATTCCTGAAATTTCTTACGTTCCGACCGACTTTGATGAGACCGCAATCAGGGTGGCACGATTCAGAAATCTCATTCGCTCATTGGCTAATTCGGAATATATCACCCTTTCGACGAAACCCGGCACCGATTTAAATCGGCTCGGTACTATCTGCCTCCTTGAGACGAACCGGCAGCTTAACTTCGCCTTTTACAAAGATAATTGGGATTTGCTTTTCAAGAAGATTCTTCCTCTCCCGGGGCTATCGACTTTGTTTTCAGAGATCACTCAACAACAGATGGAGAAACCGGCGATAGGATTTAAGCTCGGCGGATGAGTAAGTTGGATGCTTAGGCATTACCATGCGGGGACGCTGAGGTATGCTCTAACCCGATACGCTCGTACACCGCTTGCCAGTACTGTGGATTATTCGATCCGATTGCTACACAACAGTTGGAGAAGGAGGTGCTGCTCTCAAATTCACCCCATGGTTTCAACATTTTAAGTGTCTCAGGATTCATTACCTCGATCCAGCCTTGAAGTTGCAACATCATTGGAGAGCTCGAATTAACATAGTCCGCATAGACCTGTTCAGAGACAGAGTTTTTAGCTCTGTAGAGGTACATCTCAGCGATCCCGATCTTAAAAGCTGCATCTAATTCCCATGGCTGATAATTCTTAAACGGGCTGGTGCGAAGAACTTGCTCACGGGCCTTACGACGAGCAGTCTTCCATGAGTCAGACCCGTTGCTCTTTGCAATAATGTTTCTCAAAGGCTTTGGCAGCAATCGGAAATACTTACTACGCCAGAGTCTCGTTAAGACTCTACGATCAAACTTCTTCATCGCTCTTTGTTCAGCCTCCACAGGAGAAACTCTATTTAAGAGCGCATCTGAAACCAGATCGATTATGCGTCGAGACTCCTCAAGTGTCATGGTCATATCGATTCAAACAATCGCAAAACGCTTAGAATGCCTGTCGTCGGTGGCAGACGGCCCGTACTAACAGCCCGCTGTTTCCGGGCCGGCGGCGGGTGGGCACAGAATGCGCGCGGGGGCGGCACGCGAATGTAGCGCATGCTTTAGCTTGCACTCTGCAGCGGAGCACCGAGAAAAGAGCAAGCTAAAGCATGCTCTACATTTCGTATTTTTGTACATGCAGCATAAAGACTATTACCGGCGTAACCTTCCACACTTCACTCCGGAGCATGCGGTCTATTTTGTCACGACGCGCCTCGCCGATTCTTTGCCTGTATCCGTTACCGCCAAGCTAAAGCAAGATTACCTCGATCTCGTCGAGCGGCGTAAGAACGAACCGAATCTCGATCCAGAAATCTTGAGGCGCCTCTCCAAGCGATATATTGTCGAAATAGATAAAGCGCTCGATGCATGTGCAATGGGGCCGAAGTGGCTCGCGCAATACTCAGTCTGTCAAGCCCTTCAAAACGAGATAGCGAAACTTGAACAAGAAGGCGTGATCGAAGTGTGGTGTTATTCGATCATGCCCAATCATTTGCATATCGTGTTCACCCTAAAGAACGGAGAACTCAGTCATGGGATGCAATTACTAAAAGGCCGATCGTCAATCGTTGCCAACCGGATTCTAGAACGGCATGGCTCATTCTGGCAACATGAGAGTTACGACCATATTCTGAGGCAAAGTGAGTTTGAGCGGCTTGTCCGATATGTGTTGCTCAATCCTGTGAAGGCTGGCCTTGTCGACCGTTGTGAGATCTGGCCCGGTAATTATTTGAGACCTCATTCTATTGAGATAAGCGCAAGCTAAAGCATGCGCTACATTGATCAGGGCACAGAATGCGCGCGGGGGCGTATGCTTACACCGGCGGTTCTTTGAGACGAACAGAGTCCTTCTTCGGTAGCTGTGGGATCGAGTCGTGTATATTGTTCGGATCGCAGTCCGGTGGGATCGTCGGATGCTTCTTCGGCAGCAGCCACTCGAAGAACTTCGTATAATCAAAATAGAGTGTGATACCCGGCTTCGGTGGTATGGGCCATCCATTTGCCTTCTTCCAGTCATCGAGATGCAGGTCCGGCACCGTTGGTTTCGCCTTGGAAGACTGAGGGAGAAGCGTATCAACCGACTGCGCCTTCGCTTCCCTCATAAGAACGAGCAACAAAAGGGCAATGAGAGTGGATTTCATCATACGTAGTCGGCCTTCGTCATAAGAACCCTAAAAGTAGTTAAGTGCCCCGATGATGTGAGGCATCGCAGCGGCACACGATTTGCTGGTTTTTGGATTTTACGTGTGACATCCTCCATCACAGCGTATTTCGCTCTCTAGACCATCACTCACCTATTGTTGACCGGAAAGATTATGGACACTCCACGCAATCCGCATTCGCTTTCAGCTCGTAACCATCCGATTCGTTTTGCGACGATCGCAGTCTTCGTCTCGCTCACGTTCTCTTTGGTCGGATGCTCGCGCCAAACGGGAACATCGAACGTCGCAGACACGACGAACTCACAGACGGCGGCAACACCTAAACCAGCGGCAGATACGACGCGGCACATCGAATCCTATCTTGGAAACATTATCCAAAACACCAACGCTAATCAGAACTTCCGGAAAGTGCTGTTTACCGGACAAAAGAGCCAGTTAGTCGCGATGAGCATTCCTCCCGGCGGTGAAATTGGCGCGGAGACTCACTCACACGTTGAGCAGACGATCTTCATTCAAAGTGGAAGTGGTACGGCGAATCTCGGTGGAAAAGTCTCGGCGATCAAGGCGGGAGATGTACTCGTCGTTACTCCCGGCACTGCCCATAATGTTGTGAACGCCGGCAAAACGGACCTGAAGCTGTACACGATCTATACTCCTCCGAACCATATCGATGGCCGTATCAATGCCACGAAGGCTGACGCTGAGCGCGACAAGGAAGATGAAGCATTCGGTGAAGCGGTCGGAGACTAATCGTGTCGCTAGCACTCACACATTGTAGTCCGGTTGTACGCCCGGTCGCTTAAAGCGAATCAAAATTATTCCGCTCAGGGCAGCAAATGCAAACAATGCTACCGTTTCCTTCAAAGATGAGGAAAGCATCTCGATAGTGGCCGCTACGATGAGCAGTGCGGGAAGAAGCGAGATGAGAATGATCGTCGGCATTCCGCCCATGATACGGAATGGTCGAGCGATGTTCGGCTGCTTGCGCCGAAGTTGAATCAGCGCCCAGAACTCGAGCAGCAGTGCGGAAGAATAGAGCAGCACATCGACTTCGGCAAGCTGCTCGAACGAGAAGCCACTAAGTGCGACGTAAATCGCTGCACTCAAGGTGATGGCGCGGGCCGGCGTAGCATATCGCGTGTTCAGCTTTGTGAGAGCGGATGGCATATAGCCATCCGCTGCGAGCACGAAAGGAATGCGAGATGCCGCGAGCAGGCCGGCAACGAATAGTCCGGCAGCGCTGAGGAGTCCACCAATGCCGACAGCAAATTCAAGGCACTCGCCGCCTGCGGCGCGCGCAATCAACGGCCAGCTTCCCTCGGTCCACTTGGTGATATCGGGCACAGCGTTGAGTCCGACGAAGACTGGCAGGAAATAGAACAGCACAACCAGCGGCAGTCCAATCATGAGTGCTTTGGGAAATACACGTCGTGGGTCTTTTATCTCGCGCGAGATCGTCGAGATGGAATCCCAGCCCAGGTAATTCCACATGATGACGAAGAGGCCGGTTGCGATTGCGCTCGTTGTGGAAACACCCTGAGGTGCAAGCGGTGAAACAATAGAGGAAAGGTGCAGCGCCGAAGGGATAAAGCCTAATGCGACCATGCCGATAAACGGGACTAATAGGACGACAGCAAACACCAGCGCTGCATTTCCGGTCGTAACAGCGCCGCGAATATTCAGCCAGGTCAGCGGGATCACCATCGCAAGCCGCACGGCGAGATTCGCGATGGGATCGGAGAGATCGAATCCTAACGCACCGAGATATTTTGTAAACAGCACCGGATAGATCGCAACATCGACGCAGCTATAGAGATACGTTAGCCACGCGCACGCAAAGCCAGCACGCGAACCCACGCCGCGCTTGACCCACTCGTAGTAGCCGCCTTCTTCCGGAATCGCCGATCCAAGCTCGGCGCTCATGAGTGCAATCGGCAGCGCCCAAACAAGTGGCACGAGCACGATGAGCAGCAGTGCAACGCCGCGGCCAGACTGGACGATGGTTTCAAGACCATACGGTCCGCCGCTGACGCAAAAAAAGATGGTCATGACAAGCGGCCACAGGCCGAGCTTGCCTTTACCCTTGATGTTATTGAATGCCAGGGACGCCCGACTGAACTTCATACTCTCTGTTGAGCAACTATCCGCACAGAACCGAGCCGCCGTTGACGTTCAGGATTTCGCCAGTGATCGCGCTCGACATATCGCTGGAAAGAAAGACGACTGCATTGGCGATCTCTTCGGGTTTCGCAACGCGACCGAGCGGAATCGCGCGTTCGATCTGGACACGATCTACCTCCAGTGCTTCACTCGTCATATCGGTCGAGACCCAGCCGGGCGCGACGGAATTCACGCGGACACCGTGTGGCGCAAGCTCCACGGCAAGCGATTTCGTGAAGCTGATCTGTGCGCCTTTGGAAGCGGCATAGTGTGAATGACCAGACTCGCCGCGCTGTCCGGCCGTCGAGGAGACGATGACAATCGCGCCGCTTTTCTGCCGGATCATCTGCTGGGCCGCTATCTTCGAGAGAAGAAACGAGCCGGTCATATTGATATCCATCATCTCGCGAAATTCCTGGACGGTCATTCGCTCGATCGGCACGCCACTCCAAATGCCGGCATTGGCGACGGCGACATCGAGCGATCCCCACTCGTGGGCGATGCGAGTAACGAACTCGGCGAGTGCCGCTTCGTTCGTCGACTCTGCTTGTAGCATGAGCGAACGCACGCCATGACGTTCGATGTGGTGCGTGACCATGTTCGCGGCAACGGCGTTGGCGCGACAGGCGATCGCGACGTTGGCGCCGAGCTCTGCAAACGCGAGTGCGGTGGCGCGGCCAATTCCGCGCGAGCCGCCCGTGATCAGCACGTTCTTTCCTTTGAAATCAAGCATGAGGGATTGTTAAGAATTGGTAATGCCACCGGAGGGCGGGAATTCATCTGCCCCGTTGTAACATTACAATGAGGGATATATTGTTTCCCGAAAGGACGGAGTACCGCATTCGACCCAGGCAAATATAAACGATCGGATTACCTTCGCGCAACCTATGGCATGAGCCACGGTGGCGCGGAGCACCGTCTTGGGCCAAAACACTTCGAGGGTCTTGGCCACATTGAGGAGGATGAGCATGAGTTTCATCCCTCACACTCCACACTCCACGGCAAAGTCCTGATCCTGAACGGCAACTACGAGCCGCTGGCAATTTCAAGTGTAGAGAAGGCCATCGTCTTGCTCTATCTCGGAAAGGCGGAGTTGGTCAGCGCGCTGCATAGCCGCGCCGTCCGGTCGACTTCGATGTCGATGCCATTTCCAAGTGTAATTCGGCTGGCGAGTTATGTCCGCGTTCCGTTCAAAAAGGTGATCCTCTCGCGCAAGAATATTCTGCGACGTGATGGACACCGCTGCCAGTACTGCGGCCTGATCGGCGTGACGCTCACAGTCGATCACATCATGCCGAAGAGCCGTGGCGGTGAAGACTCGTGGGAAAATCTCGTGAGTGCGTGCTTGCGATGCAACAATTTGAAAGGCAGCCAGACGCCGGATGAAGCACAGATGACGCTGATGCGGCGGCCGATCCGGCCCAACCACGTGACGTTCATGCGGCAGTTCATTGGCCGTATCGACAAAGATTGGGAGCCGTACCTGTTTATGCGTTAAGTATTGACGACGCAAATCATTCTTAAATGAAGATTGATGTGAATGATGAAGCATCCGATCATGTCACTCATTTCGTCATTCTTCATTCTTCTATTGCCCCACAATGGATTATCGCGATCAGCTTGGAGGTCTCTTCCGCGAGCTTCACGACCGGGAAGGTCTGAGCCGCTTTCGCATCTCGCAGCGCGCCGGCATCAGCGAGCAAACAATCTCGAACGTGCTTAGCAAACGGCGTAATCTCTCCGCGAAATCTTTGGAACGCGTGCTGCATCGATTGGGCTATGAACTTCGCTACGAGCCGGTCCGCGAGGTCACACCCGGTACCGGCGATGCACCACACGCCGATCGGGAATTGCTGCCGCTGGACCGTTAGGCTTCAGCGCTGATCGCGCGGTCCAAAGCAAGGACCGCAAGATGTTGTATCTTTGTACTGTCCGAAGTGGTTGGTCATTGATCGTTCGCGGTTCTTCTGCGCTCATGCCCGAATCGAGGTCACACTACCGAGAGTTGAGAACACGACTTGAAGGCACGCTTGCAAGGTCGGATTTCAGTGCGTCCGAATCCGAAATCGAGGATGCCATGCAGCATGCGTTCGAAAAAATTATACCGGTAATCAAGGAAATCCGAGATCAGGATAGGTGGCTCTTCGTGGTTGCGACGCGCTACATGAAGCGGGAGCGGCACAGGGCGGAACGGTGCAAACCCCTTGACGCGACAGTAGCGGAGGAGGAGGAGGCAGAACTCACGATCTGCAACGATGAGTTAGCGGCAGCGCTCCGAACGATGTTCCCAAGTGACGAAGCATACGCTGTCATTCGGTATCTCTACGATCATGACCCGGAAGCATTTGCAACCGCGATCTATCATTTCGAGCGCGGGCGAACGTTTGATTCGCTCGCGGAGGCGCTGCGGAATGATGGCAAGAGCGTTACTGCAAACGCAATCCAAAAGAGACTCCATAAGGCTCTCCGGAATGCATCCAAAGCGGTTGGAATCACCCATCCCCGCAAAAGTCGACGAAAAGATGACCCCAAATAATAATTTCTTCCCGAATGCTATTTTCTTAGGCTGAAATAGGAGTCTCGCGGCTCTTTATAAATGATGAGGCCGGAGTGGATAAGACTCCGGCCTCCCGGCCGGGCCGTAGCCTAGCCGGTTTGTCCATTAACATAGACGAGGGAATTACATTTATGAAACACGTTCTGTTCATGTTACTTTTGGCGGCGGCTATCGCAGTGCCTGTCGCCTCGATAGCGCAGTGCCCAGCCGATGATGGAAATGGGCCTTGGCTGGGACCTTTAACGCTCCACATAAACTTGCAGCCATCCGGATGTCAGATTACTGAAATATATTGTTATCGCGATGTCGTCAATTCGGGAAGCCATAATAACTTAGAGAGGCAGTTCTACGTCGAGGAAATTGACTACGGAGTGGGATGCAGCGGGCTCAGCTTCCCTGATATTCTACATGGGGCGGCAGATGCCTTGGCGAAGACGATGGATGGTCTACCATATTGCGGAAGTGGAGTAACTCTGCAAGTCATTACTACAGTGCTTAATTCCTGTTGGGGACTCGCAGGGTTCAACCCCGATGGTACCATGCGCGCTATGCCCTGCTCCAGCGGTACATGCGTACGAACCTGCGATTATTGTATTACTCTTAATCCGGTGACACACCACTACGAAGCACAACAGAGTAATTGTACTTATAGCGATACGAACCCAGGCGACTGTGTGGACATACCGACGGGTTGCGCTCTGGCGATTGGTGCCTGCTATCATATGCCTTGCTGGACGGGTGGCCCATGCTCCACGGACTATACTGGTGGTGGCGGCAGTCAATAATCCTTCACACAAATCACATTCTGCCTATGAAAGCCTTCCGTTTTTGTTTGATACCGGCGTTATTTCTTTTACTCGTTCCGCAGGTGTGCCCGGCGCAATATGTCTGGCAAGTAACGCATAGTTACAGGGACGATACGACGGGTGATTATTCTCCGATTCTCATGTCCTGCTCCGGCAATCATTGCACCGCAATTATGGGAGTGGGTAGAGACTCCGCCGGCAAGCCCGCCCACAATTGGTTTGGTTTTTTTCGGAGCGATGACGGAGGGCTTTCATGGCGAGAACAGTCACATGTTGCTAACCCTGGCACCACTTACCCCGGCTTTACATATTTTTTTGCGATGCAACAGCTCGATTCATCGAATGCTGTGGCCGTTGGCGATTCCGGAAATATCTTTCGGACGGTCGATGCCGGGGTGACATGGAAACGACAAACGCCGCCGCAAGACTATTCAGCCGCATCGCTTTGGGGCGTACACTTCCACGATCCGATGAATGGGATCGTCGGCGCAGCAGACCGTCCGTTGACAACATCCGACGGTGGCGAGCATTGGACGCTTGCGCCGCTGACACGACTCGCGATTCAAGGTTGTCACTGCTATGGTCCGGGCAAATTTGCGGTACTGTCCGAGCTTACGGGCCAAATCTACCGCACATCGGACAATTGGGCTACGATTGATTCCACCCCTCCCATCCCGGAAACGGTAGCTCAGCAGTTCTCATTGCGCCGGTGCAATTTCGGCGATGGGGATACCATTATTGCATACGGATTTGACAGCAAGAGCGGGCTCATTGTTCGCACGCTGGATGGTGGAAGGACATGGGAGAAGTGTTCTTTGCCTGACGCGTTCTATACCGCCGGTCCAGTCATCGCTATGACTCCCATAAGCGACGATACCCTCATCGCTGGCTGCGACTGTGATGGCAAACTTCTCTATAGCACTGACCTGGCACATACCTGGCAATTCGACACGGTTCCGATTTCAAATGGCTTCACAGCATCGGCCAACGGTGTTGGGCGCCCATCTCCCGGAGTCATTGTTGCGTCGATGCCGATGCCGGGCGGTCCGGGTTTCATTGTTCGTGGCACGCTTGCCACGGCTGGGGTACAACTCGATCACACGCTTGGGATTGCAGGCGCCTACCCGAACCCCGCCAACGAAAGCGTGACGCTAACATTCATCGCTCCTGACGAGCCGGTTCATGTTCTCGATGTTCTGGGCCGAGAGCTATTGCAGATCAAGATGCCGCAGCAAGGCCCGCTCAGTCTGAACATCGCCTCACTGCCGGCCGGGATTTACTTTGCACAACATGGGAGGGAACGTGCGAGGTTTGTGAAAGAGTGAGACTCGCGATTACACCAGTTCGTCGTACATCCTTCGGAGCTTTTTCAGGTCTTCCCATGCGCCGTGCTTCCAATCGGGATTGCGGAGCAATGCGGCGGGGTGATACGTCACGATGACCGGGATGCCGCAGAACTCGTACGGCTGACCGCGCATCTTGCCGAGCGATTCGTTCAGCTTGAGCAGGTTCGTGCCTGCAATGCGGCCTAAGCAAAGAATGAGACGTGGCTTGACAATCGCGATTTGCTTCCAGAGATATGGCTCGCAGGCTTCGACTTCTTCCGGTTTGGGATCGCGGTTGTTCGGTGGACGCGATTTCAAAATGTTCGCAATATAGACATCCTTGCGCTCGAACTGGACTGCGGCAAGCATTTTGTTCAGAAGCTGTCCCGCACGGCCAACGAATGGCTCACCCTGCTTATCTTCATCGGCGCCCGGCGCTTCGCCGATCACCATCACTTTGGCATTAGGATCGCCGACGCCAAAGACGAACTTCGTACGCGTTGCGCCCAGGCCGCACTTCTGGCAATTACAGATTTGCGATTCCAACTCGGCGAGCGTTGTTGCCGTGTACCACGGCTCCTGCGCGTGCGGCGCGAGCTTCTCATCGAGCCCACTTATCGTAACTTCGGTCACTGCGACATCGGGCTTCTTTGGCATTTGAAATTCTATTTTTTGTTCGGGGACATACGAGATCACGTCTCCGAATCGCGAGGCCTGCTCGCGGACGAAACGTTCGAGATCGGATGCTAAGGTCTGTTCCATAAAGTCTTGTGTAATACCGTCATTGCGAGGAGCGACTCCTCGCAATGACGGTCAATATCTCTTTTGCACACGCTTCCTTAGAAAGCAGTGGCAAGGCCTGAACCGCTCCGTTGTGCAGATAGATCGTCACTTTGTTCGTATCGCTGCCAAAGCCAACACCTTCCTCGGCAATGTCGTTAAGGACGATGGCGTCCAGGTTCTTCTCCGCAAGTTTTGCCTTTGCGTATGCTCCGGCGCCTTCACCCTTTTCGAGTGCGAAGCCAACAACAATTTGTTCGGCGCGTTTCGAGCGCGCAATCTCGGAGAGAATATCCGGCGTCCGCTTGAGGCGAATCGCAAGGTCGCCATCGGTTTCGCGCTTCTTCATTTTGGACGTCAGTACGTCCTCTGGTGCGAAATCGGAGACAGCGGCATTCATAATGATGATGTCTGCTTTCGGAAGCTGCTCCCGGACCGCCAAAAGCATTTCGTTTGCGGTTTCGATATTGATTCGATCGGCGATGCCATCGGTACTAATCGCGTTGGGCCCCATGATGAGCGTCACCTTAGCGCCCATTCGCTTGGCCGCCATTGCCAGCGCGGCAGCCATCTTACCGCTGGATCGATTGCCGAGAAAGCGGACGGCATCGATGGGTTCGAAAGTCGGTCCGCCCGTGATGAGCACGTGCTTTCCGGCGAGTAGTTCTGGTTGGGCGTCGAGCAGTGATCCGAACTGGCTCACGATGTCCTCCGGCTCGGGCATGCGTCCCATTCCGGTGAGTCCGCTCGCCAGGCGTCCTTTGACGGGACCGATCTGCAACGCACCATGCATGCGCAGCCAAGCGAGTGCTTCCTGCACGGCCGGTTGCAGCCACATATCCTCATCCATCGCGGGTACGAGGATGAGTGGCGTCCAGCGTGGCAAGGACGCCGCAACGAGCGACACCGGATCGCCATAGAGCGCCGAGCGGAGTTTGCCGATCATCGAGGCCGAGCACGGCGCGATGAGCATCGCGTCCACGCTCCTTGCGAGATGGACGTGCCAAGTGGCATGCTCCCCCGCCTTTTCAAGGCGGGGCGCATCGCCCACGATGTCGGCGGGTGGTTGGCCCGCAAAGATCTGCGTGATCGTCTGATTGCCAGAGACCTCACTCAACTCATCGGCGCTGATGAATTGTCGAGCGTTTTCAGTCAGGACGCAGAACACGTCGGCCCCCTGCTGCTTGAGTTGGGTAACAATACGCGGCGCTTTGATCGCAGCGATCGAGCCGGTCACCCCAAGAAGAATACGCTTTCCACTGAGAGCCTCTGTCATGCGGGCAAAAATACGACCTGAAACCGCGACAAAATGTTTTTGGAGGAATATTGATTCATAACAAGTGTCCGTATGACGTTTGGGTTGATTGTGGCATTCGTTCTGTAGGGTTAATTGGTATATTTAAATCTTATAGCCGGCAACCACCTTGGCATATGCCAAAGGGACGCTGAAACGAATATGCAGAAAATATGAGAGTGGTATAGTGCTAATCCGATGGAGCGACAATAGTCGATTCCACGCGGAGGCAGGAAAAAAGCACTTGCTTCTATTAGGGAGAACAAAGGGTACCGGTTCTCGAGAAACCCCGCCGCGAGGCGGGGTTTTATTATCCGCGCCACGGATTTCTCTTGCCCTCGGCGGATGTTTGGTTACTTCCAGCATGAACGAGGTCATTCATCACATCGAGCAATCGATACTGCCGCCGGTCGAACCCGATTCCGAGTTGCGGTCGCTGCTCTCGCTATTAGACGATCCCGATCCCCGTATCGCCGATGCCGTCACGCAACGAATTCGGATGCGCGGCGAGGATGCATTGCTCCCGCTGATGACCTTTTTGGAATCCGCTTCGGATCCCCTGGCTCGCAAACGCGCGGAGGAATTGTCGGCGCAGTTCAATCTCGAACAACTGCGTGCGGGGTTCGAGAATCTCGCGCTGCGATTTAAGCGTAGCGGATTGAACGCTCGTGCCGATGCCCAGGCATTTGAAGATGGGCTGTTCCTCATCGCGCGGTATGGCAATCCACGTTTAAATGTCGCACAGTGCCGGCAAATGTTGGATGAGTTCGCGTCATCGCTCGATGCACGCCTCGTGGGTCTTTCCTCGGCGCTCGAAGTCCTGGACGAGATTAATTACTTCTTCTTCGAAGAGCTTCACTTTCGGGGCAACCAGGCGAGCTTTTTGGAGCCGGAGAACAGCTATGTCGATGCCGTGCTCGAGCGCCGGATGGGGATTCCAATCTCGCTGGCCTCGGTGTATTTGCTGGTCGTGCAGTGCCGGTTGCATTTGCCGTTCAGCGGCGCAAGTGCGCCGGGACATTTCCTTGTCCGCTATGATGGCTTGAGGACAGAGCCGCTGTTTATCGACGCCTTCAACGGCGGGACGATCCTTCGCGCGCGCGACATCAAGCGATTTCTCGATTCTTCGGGTTTGCCATTTCACAATCAATTTCTTGCACCGAGCCATCCGCGCGGAATCGTGCTCCGGACAATCCGCAACCTCATTCTTGTTTTCAATGAGCGCGGTAATATCCCGGCCCGCAAAGCGTTCGAAGAATTCATGCGCATCCTCGCGCCGGACGCTGCCGAAGGACAAGCATTTTTAAGAGGGCTGGAAGGGTAACCGAGCGCGATCGCGCTGGCAATGTTGAATGATGAATGAGGAATGATGAATAATTGGCGGGAATTTCCTGGCTGACTTCATCATTCACAATTGGGATTCATCATTTGTCGCTGCCCCTATGTCGTATAACTCATTTGCAGATAATCTGCCGCCCCTCGAAGATTGGGGCGAGCGCATTTACACCCGGCCTGAACTCGACTACCCGAGTCATATCAATGCGGCCGCCGAACTCATCGACCGTAATGTCGCGCTCGGTCGCGGCGATCGTCCCGCGATCTTTTATAAAGATCAAGTCATTTCCTATGGCGAGTTGCTTGCAGGCGTCAACAAAATGGGCAACGCCCTGAAAGAGCTTGGAGTGGATGTGGGCGATCGTGTGCTGATGCGGTTTCCGAACACACCGACCGCCGTTGCCGTATGGCTCGCGTGCCTGAAGATCGGTGGCGTGGCCGTCATGATCATGCCGATGCTTCGGAGTCGCGAGATCAACTATCGCGCGAACGATGCTGAGTGCAAGCTGGTACTTTGTGACATCGCTTCGATTGACGAAGTCCAAAAGGCCGCGCCGGCCATGACGACGGTGCAGAAGATTTTGGTCACCGATGGGACGCATGATACATACGAGTCGTTTGAATCCTACTGGCACGAAGAATCGCCAACGCTGAAGCCGGCAACGCTTACGCGCGACGATCTCGCGCTCATCGGCTATACCTCAGGCTCGACTGGCGACGCCAAAGGGACCGTCCATTTCCAGGATGACGTGCTCGCGATTGCCGATGGATACGCGCGCAACATTTTGCGGCCAACGGAAGACGATGTCTTCGCTGGCCATCCATCGCTCTCGTTTACCTTCGGTTTGGGTGGTCTGCTCGTGTTTCCGTTTCGGTTCGGTGCGAGCGTGGTGTTGCTGGATCAGTTCACTCCGGAGAATATGCTGAAAACGCTCGTGCGCTACAAAGCGACGATCTCGTTCTGCGCGCCGACCTGCTACAACATGATGATGCGCCTGGACGAGAAGAACGAGTACGATCTCTCCTCGCTCCGATTAGGGGTCAGCGCTGGTGAGACGCTACCGAAGCAAGTGTACGAGAAATGGAAGGCAAAGTACGGTGTCGATCTGCTCGATGGTATTGGTTCGACGGAGATGCTGCATATCTTCGTCACCAACCGTCCGGGCGATGTTCGCGCCGGAGCGACCGGCAAGCCGGTCCCGGGATACGAAGCGAAGATTATCGATCCCGATGGCAACGATCTCGGTCCCAACCAACCAGGTTTGCTTGCGATCAAAGGTCCGACGGCCTGCCGGTACTGGAAAAAGCCCGAGCGCCAGAAAGGCTATGTGCTGAATGGTTGGAACGTGCCAGGCGATGTGTTTATGATGGATGAAGGCGGATACTATTACTATCAGTGCCGCAATGACGATCTTATCATAACCGGCGGATATAATGTCTCGCCACCGGAACTGGAAAGTGTGATCAACGAGCACCCGGCGGTGAAGGAATCGGCGACCGTACCGAAACCAGACGAGTTGCGCGGCGCGATCGTGAAGGCCTACGTTGTGTTACAGCCCGGAGAGCAAGGCTCCGTGCATTTGGTCAAAGAAATTCAGGACTTCGTTAAGCGAGAACTCGCGCCTTACAAATATCCACGCGAAATCGAATTTGTCGATGCGTTACCACGGACGGATACTGGAAAAGTCCAGCGGTACGTGCTGCGCGAACGAGCAGCGAAAGAACATGAAGAGCGGATGAGCGAGGAGGTTGCCTGACTGTGCAGGGAGGGGCAAGCTGGAGCTTGCCCCTACACACACTCCTTAGCGTAATTCGGGTTCAGATAGTACCATCACATCTCGCGTGATGATCCCGGTCGGCGTGTGAATCAACAGATACCGCATACCGTCCCCGCTTGTTTTGCCGAGATCGAGCGAGATCATTTGTTGTCCAGCGCCAGCAAATATGAGTGGCTGCGCGAGAAGTTGCTCGCCCAATGCATCATACACTTCAACAACGCCATCGTTCTGATACGTCGGCGGGACCGAGAACGTAAGCGCGACCAGTCCGCTCGTCGGATTCGGACTCACGCGATCCAGCAGCAGCGTACCATACTTAATAAAGTCCTTGAGAGTCGAATCGCCACAGGCAGCGATCAGTGTGAACGACGGCGCGCTATCGGTAACACTTTGAGTCAACAGACAGCCGGTTGTGCCGCCAAGCGTTGCGAAGTTCGGACGCATCAGTGAAATGTTTGTCGCGAAGGTGTCGCTAATAAATGCTTCGCAGTCTATTTCGCAAATCTTGCCCGCAGGGATCAACGCATCGCTCGCAAGTTGAAGATGCACCTGCGCGCTTGCGCCAGTCGACGTGATCGAATGCGTGCTGGCAGCACCGAACGCCCCAACTCCAGGAACAATATCGAGCGGCGTGAGCAGGTCCGTGTGCATATCGAGCGCGAAATCAAGCGTGCCGAGCGGCGATCGACTGGCGACCAGCGCATAGACCGGAATGTGAATGTGAGCACCGGCTATTGCGGAATAGTGCGTATTTGCCAGTGCAACCGGTATCGCCGGCACGCCAATGCCGAGTGCCGAAATCAGCAATGTGGTGTCAGTCACTGTCCCATCAGCGCGCTTGATAGTTAGAACCGCTGTGGCGTTGCGTTGAAGTGAATCCTGCGGCTTGAACATCCCGTTGATCGACACTTGTCCGCGCGTGGCGAGTCCGACTGGAAGATTCGCCGCAAGAGCGAAGTCATTGGAGTCCGCACCTGAAATATGGAATGCGATAATTGTAATCGAGTCGCAGGTGCTGTTCGTAACGGAGACGCCAAAGGCCGCCGAATCGCAGGTCAACGAGCTGACGTTTTGCGGCGATGCCAGCACGACGTGTCCGGGGTCGTTCGTCACATTGATATAATATGCGATTGTCTTCTCACCGGCGCTCGACCATATATGAAATTGCGAAGAGTCTTTGCCGGGGACCGAAGGATGGTACCGCAAGAGAATGGTATCCCGCTGACCGCCAGCGAGAGTTCGACCGGCGATGACTGACATGATATCGTATCCTCCCTGCGCCCAAATGTATTGCGCGCTGTCGAAACTCGTTTCGCCGCATCCTGTGCCCGTGAGCACTAACGTATCGAAGGCATCGGAGCAGATCGAGAGGTCGCCTAAATCGCGCGTGCTAACTTGCAAGGCGGAGGTCGAGGAGATGGTGAAGTCCGGCAAGCCACTCGTGCCATTGCCGATCAGTGTGAGTGTCGTGTCGTACTCGCCGGAACCTTCATACGAGATCGTTATCCGGACCTGCCGCGGAGCGGGTCCCTGACTTGTCGGCTTGAATGACAAACGCAATTGTGCCGATTCCCCGCTGTGCAGCGAGTCCATCCCACTAATTGGCAGTGATGTAAACGGCGTATCCGCAACGACCGATCGTATGGCGAATGGTTTACATGATACGTTACGAATATTGATGCTGAAGTTTGCGGAATCACATAGTGAAGATGAGATCGTATCTGCAACAGCGAGCACGACGGCGCGCGAGGGTGTGTAGCCGATGCCCGATAATGCGAGCGTATCGATCTTCGTGCCGTGATAGACGTACAGCGCACCATTGTCCGATTGCGGCGCTGTCGGCGAGTACCGAAGCAGAAACGTGCGCGAGCTGCCGCCACTCAACACGAATGGACGGAAACTGGAAGCGAGTGAGAACGGATCGCCGCTCGTCTGGAGGTTATCGATAGAAAGGTCGGCGCAAATCCGGTTGGCAAGCGTGACTTTATGGACATCGCTCGCACAGATCGAGACGGAATCGAAGCTGAGCTGCTTCGGCGAAGTCGTGTCCAAAAACGTGACGACATTATTACGCGGTGGCAATCCCGTGAGTCGAATTGAAATCACTGTATCTTCGAGATAGCCATCGGGTTGCGCAATCGTAATGCGAATTTGCGCGGTCCAGGAGCGTTCGAGCGCGGACTGATACAGGATATGCAGCGTATCGACGTGCGATTGGGTGAAGAACCCGAAATCATTTGCGTAGCCGGGCGCGCTGAGTTCGTGCAGCGTATCGTTCAGGAAGCGAATGCCAGCTATCCGGCTCGAATCGCAGGCGCGATAGCCGAACACGATGTTGGCGTATGAACTATCGCAACGGTAACCAGTCGTCGTGAACGCCGGTGCAATAGTCACGTATTGCATCACCGATGGCGAAAGAGTGCTATCGCCGCCGTTCATCGTCTTATAGATATTGCCGATTGTATCGAATGCATAGACTACAGCACCGCGCCCCGTCACGGCAAAACGGGTGTCGTTCGTATTCATCGGCCCACCGACAAATTTCCAATTCGCGCCGCCATCCATCGTCCGAATGATGCCAAGGGGACCGACGCCATGCGAAGGTTGTCCCTGCACATAAACAATGGACCGGCAGATGCCGGAGCCGGCAACGCCACCGCTTAAGCCATCAAGGCCATACGTGCGAATCGTGACTGGATTCGGAGAAGCAGCAGGACTCTTAAGTATTGCGGTGATTGACGAATTGTAGGCGCGCTCGCTTGCAATCAGGAAGTTACGTGAGAAGCGATCGCCATATACAGACCACGCTTCACTCGAATCGCTTGGAGCGACCGACCACGTGCGGCCGGAATCAGTCGTCGCAATATGCGGCTCCGTCGGACCGCCGGTGCCACTTGCGTATCCGTAGGCATCATCGATGAAATCGATGCCGAGTGGATAACCCGCCGATCCGACCAACGACCATGTCTTGCCCTGATCGCCAGAGAATACGACACCATAATAAGGATACGATTGGACATCGCCATGGTCCGTATAGAATACTCCTCGCTTTGTTTCTCGAATACCAAACGGATATGCCGCCGTCTTGATCAGATTCCACGAGCGACCGCCATCGGTGGAGCGATAGATTCCACTCCAGCCTTTTGGGAAGCTCTCTTTGATCGTCGCCCAGCCATGGAGCCGGTCGCGAAAATAGATATCGGTGACCTGACCGATGATCTGATCGTTCGGAAGCACCGCATTCTGCCATGTGGTGCCACCATCATTGGTATAGAATATCTTTGCCGGCAGGCTGCGGAAGGGATTGTAGTCTCCGGTGCCGATGACGCCTTCGGTCGCGTTAAAGAAAAACGCGCTCGCGCCGCGCGTGCCCGTAAGTTGTGTAAGGAATTTCCACTGCGCGTGACCAGACTCCCCTGCGGCGCAGAGTACAAGCATGAAGAGAAGCAGCGTGTGTAAGATTCTCTTCATGGGCGTGCGATCACAATGCGGGAAACGAATTGACCAATCCGAATAACGTACGTTCCTTCCGGGAGCGTGGACACATCAACAGTGCCGTGCTTCGATGTTCCCTGCAAGACCATCCGGCCAAGCAGATCGTATATGACGATTGGCGCATCAGAGGGCTTCGAATTTCGAATGGATACGAAGGTATTAGCCGGATTAGGAACGAGTATCCCTGAACCGACATCGCCAGCCTGCTCCACGCTGCTGGACGTCTTCAAGCCAAAGCCTTGCGCCGCGATAAAGCGGTGCCCGGCGTTCGTCCCGATCTCGATGGACTCCAGAGCAAGGCCGCTCGCTTGTGGCGCGAAGCGGACGTATACCGTGATCGCACTATCTGCACCAAGGCGCGCCGGCATTGCGGGCGTGTTGACGATAAAGACATCCGGACTGGTCGATACGACGGAATCGACGCGAAGAATCGCGCAACCCTGATTCGCGATTGCGAAAGAACGTATCTGTGGCGAATCTACCGAGACGGTGCCGAAATCGAGATCGCTCACGGGTCCGAACACGGCGGGTTCGGCGCCGGTCTCGACGACAATTGCGAAATCGGTATGCTCGCGAAGTCCCCACTCACCACCGTGATACCATAGCCGGAGCATGACGGAATCTTCGCCGGCATCCGTTGGGGTGTAAGTCAGCGAAGTATTGGCACTGGTTCCGGTGAGGCTGTCGGTCAGAAGTTTCTTTTTCGCGATCTTGCCTATCGAGCGAATGAGCGTGATGGAATCAAGCCGGATGCCGGTGCAGACGCTCGATGCGATATGGATATTGATTGGGAAGTTGACTTGCGGGCCGCACAATGTATCGAACAGCGAATCAGCTTGCACGGAAATGTATGGACTGATCGAGCGCGTGATGCTGCTGTCCAAACCATCATGGCTGACGGCAAGCAGTTGCGTTGTATCCCACCACCAGAAAATGGAACCACGATCGAACGTCCAGCCGCGGACGAGCACGCGCATCGAGGGCGGTGCAATCCCAACGTCCACCATGGTCCGCGCCTGATCGGTACTGCGAATAGTATTGAAGTCGAGCCCGGTGTTGTCCGTCACGAAGAGCGTGCCCATACAATCGTGTGAACCCATGACCGTCCCCGAAATCCGCTCCCATGAAAAGGGCGGTGGGACACCAATCGATTGCCACGTGAGCCCGCCATCGGTCGAACGCCGGACCGTATCGCCACCGGCGAACACAACGGAGTGTATCGCATCGGCAAAGATCGATTGGCACGCGTTGATCCCCGATTTGACAACCTGCCACGCCGCGCCGAAATTCGTGGAGCGATAAATAGTCGTTTGGGAAACCGCGAAGATGGTGGTATCCGAAATGTGGTCCATCGCCCGGATCGAGTCTCCTCTGGGGATCCCGCTCGCCAGAGTAAACGTCGAGCCATCCCGCGTGTAATAGAGCTGACTATCGGAATACACGAAGAGATGGCTTGGCGTCGCGTGGAGAAGCGTCAGATTGCTGCGCGACGAACTCAGCGTCCAGAGTGTCCACAAATGCTGCCGGCCATGAAAGAGACCGATGCCGTTGACGGTCGCCCACGCGTTCACCGAATCCTGAATGACAATACCGGTGACGACATCGGGTGCGGAAAACACGCCGGTCAAAACCGAATCATCAATGCGCTGAACGGTGTGGGTCGGGTCCTGAAACGAGAGCAGACCGTGGTGCGCGTTATAGAAATCGAGCGCGCCGACGCGCTGGGTAGTGATGACCTGCCAGGACGCCTGGACTGGCACCCCCGTAACACAGAGAAGCAACAGAAAGGACAGCAGAGATGCGCGCATAGCTCATCCTGTAACGCAATCGGAGGAGACACCCGTTCTCTTCGGATTCCCGGCTGTGGGCCGGCATTGCCCCATGCGAGAAATTGTCGTGCGGCGGACACTTCGCCACACAGACAGCATTTCGCCACACGGAGCATTAAGGAATAGCGGACCACATAATCGGTGCCGTGCTTGCCAGCGCACGTAAACGCATGGCGCGAAACGTAACGGTACAGAACTAAAGCGATCGTTTGTTTTCCGCATTTTTTGCGCGGAATCACTAAGAAGCTGTCCCGGTTCCTTTCAAGCCGTCTATTGCTTCTGGGATAGTCCAGTGATGTGTTTAAGGTAATAACCATGAGACTGACCTTACGTCTTCTCGTCCTATGCGTGACGATGCTTCTTGTCCCGCGTCCCTCACACGCCCAAACAGCTCCAAGGCTCGAGTGGCAGGACTCGTATGGCGGCTCCGACTTCGAAAACTACGAAGGATATAATCCTCTTTATGACCACATGCTCGTTCGTACTCGAGATGGATACACATTTGTAGCACGGACGTTCTCGAACGATGGTGATGTTAGCGGGAATCATCAAGTGGATATTGGGACCCAGTTCGATGACATCTGGCTGGTCAAGACCGATCTCTCGGGCAAACTTGAGTGGCAGAAGTGTTTTGGAGGTAATAGCTCTGATGCCCCGACATGTTTGATTCACACATCGGATGGAGGCTTTGCTTTCTGCGGCTGGACCGCTTCGCATGATGGCGATGTGACCGATCCTTATCCTGAAACAATCATTCTTAATCCTACCACTGGAACGATAGCCCCTAAAAACGAAGGCTGGGTCGTCAAGACGGATTCGATGGGAGTGAAGGAGTGGGCGCACAATATTGGATCGCATACAGGCCTAGAGGCTTTTAGCTCAGTGATCGAAGTACCAGATGGCTTCCTTGCTGTCGGCACAACGGTAGATGCTAGAGACGAAGGATGGTCGGGACATAGAATGACTGACGCATTAATTGTGAAGCTAAACTCGAAGGGTGGTCAACAGTGGCATAGGATCATCGGAGGCAACTATGGAGACGAAGCAAACTCTGTGATCTCCGTACCGGGCGGTGGATATATCTTTGCAGGTTGGACCGAATCGACCGATGGTGACCTAACAGGCCAGACTATGCATGGGCTTGAAGATACATGGGTGGTCCGGCTCGATACAGACGGCAGTATCCTCTGGCAAAAATGCTATGGCGGTTCTTCCACGGACAGGGCAAATTGTATTCTGAATATCCCTGGCGGTTTCCTCGTCGCCGGCTGGACAAGCTCAAAAGACGGCGATGTTGTCGGGCAGCACGGCCATGAGGATGGCTGGATTATTACGATCGATACCAATGGCACGCTGCTGAAACAGCTCTGTCTGGGTGGCTCCAATTCCGATGTTATTCATTCCGTGATTCGGACCGAAGATGGCAATTTCGTGTTCGCGGGAAGTTCCAATTCGCACGATGGCGATGTCTCCGGTTTGCATCGCGGTACCATTGATTCTGCGGACGGTTGGGTTGGCGAATTGTCGTCCAACCTGACACTCCTCTGGCAGAAATGCTTAGGTGGCAGCGGCAGGGATGGCTTCGGTAGCATCGTCGAAACTGCGGACCATGGTCTTTTGCTGAACGGCTCGACAGAAACGGCAAATAATGGCGATGTCAGTGGTAATCATCCCGGCAAAGGGACGTCAGGCACGCCGAATCGCGTGTCCGATGTTTGGAATGTGAAATTGCGGAACCCCGCAGCGAGAGTTGAAAGCGAAATTGCTCTTGCTGCCAGGCATGACCTGTATCCGAATCCAGCGCAGACCGAAGTGTATTTGGATATAGAAGGCACTACTTTTCTCCGCAAGATTCAGTTTTACTCATCGCTGGGAGTGGAAGTGTTTCCGGAGTACCACGTTCAGGGCACTAGAGCCGTCATTACTGTAAAGGATCTTCCCGCCGGCGTGTACGAGGCCAGAGTCACATCCGCCAACGCTCTCGCCGGCACCAGCAATGTGCGGACGATTAAGTTAGTGAAGGAGTAGGGGCCTCATCATCGGCACCGGAAATGCTCCGGCGGACAATCGCCCCTCACGAGAGAGATTTCTAACGGCGTGGGCGATGGATACTCCTTCGCCCTGACGTCCTATTTTGGTGCGGAGTGTGATATTGGTGTCAATCGCCGGTCCATCAAATTCTTTCGGCATCAAGAATTGCCTTTTCAAGCTCAGTGTTCTCGTAGTTTGTTCCAGAGAAGGAGTTAAGAATTTTCCCTTTGTCATCTATCACGAGTCGAAAGGGAACACCAATAATTCCAAGCTTTTGGGCAACATCGCTCTCCCAAAGTCCCTCAGCATAGAGTTGTATGCCTGCAAGTTGATGCTCCAAAAGAAATTTCTTCCACTTCCCATAACGGTGATCTTCTAAGGCCACATTCAAGCAAACGAGGTTTGAGTCGTTGGCATGCTTTTGTTCGAAGTCGCGGACTCTCTCCAACTCGTTGATGCAAGGTCCACACCATGTACCCCAAAAATGGATGAGAACAGCTTTGCCTCGAAAATCAGACAGCGAACGGATATTATAGCTCGAATCTGGAAGCATGAAGTTGTAGGCATCCGCGCCTGGGGAACGCTCTTCGAGTAAACCAATATTGCGCTCAAGTGCTTGCCGGGCAATGGGATTTGCCCCATACTTATACATCGTATCCACCATAGCCCAAAGGTATGGAAGGATATCTTTCGGGCGCTCGTTCGGGGCCATTACGGCCACATAAAGAAATGCAAAATCTCGGGCCAGTCCGTGTAATCGAGATGCAATCTGAAGTCGCCAGGCCACATCGTTTTTGGGAACGGCTGATTCGGTGTTGTTACGTTTCGCTCTCGAGAGTCGAGCCTCAACAACGGAGCCGACAATTTCTGCAATGTCCAATGGATTAAGTTGATCCTTTTGAAAATCAAGATTCACAGTGTCAAGCCATTGTGAGTTATAAGAGGAACAATCCAATAGCCCATGTTTCTCGAACCTTTTGGCAAGCACCGCCATGGCATATAGCTCAAAAGTGTTGCACCATCTTTTGAGATCGCGAACGAAGTTAACGTGTTCCGGGTACATCCGACTAATCCGGTCGTAATCAGACAGAATTCCGGCGCTGGTTGTTGCTACAGAATCACGGAAACTCGCAACGCCATCGCAAGTTATCTTTTCCGGTACGGTCCGAATGAACAACTTACCACCATAGTATGTGTAGTATCTGTTTTCCTCTGTGTAGGCGCCAATTCTATCAAATATGACCTTCATGTTCCATCCACCCGGTGACACCACGATACTGTCTCCATTCGCGAAGCACCCATACATGATGGCGTTACCGGCGACTTCAATTCTATAGTACCAATAGGGATTTGGTTCGAACGAGAACTTGAACGAACCGCCCGAATCCGCGGTCACAGAAAGTTGCTTACTCTGCCCGATCGACATAATACCGGGTATGTAGGGGTTTGCATACAAGGAAGCGACTGTCCCTGCCTCTTTCTTGGTCAGAATCTCTATCGTAGCGTGCAGCATTGTCCCGCGTGCGGGCAGCGCGATCGGAATTGAAAACATCAGGCTCAGGAAAAAGAAAGTTCTTCGCAGCATTGTTCTTGTTCGTTGATGCATAACAATCAAACCCCTCCGCTGAGATCACTCGGCGGAGGGGTCATGAGATTAATAGAAGTTACCGAGATGACCCGCACCGCCAACCAAGGTGTTGTTCGATGTAGGACACGGGCAAAGAATGCACCCTGAACCGCAGTCTCCAAACTCACAACTGCATGTCACGTCCTGACTCCCGTCCAAGTATATGTAGCCAGAGGATTGCGCTACGGGTACCTTTGCGACTACAGAGGCCAAACCGCTATTGCTGCCTTCTGCTACCAAATAGTGGATTCCGCCGACTACCACAATACTAACACTAGTGAACGTAGCATTGTATACCGTTGTGTCCGAACCACTATTGAGTTCATCCGTAAAGGCAGCTTCGAGCGTACTGTTGTTATATGTAAGCACCCAGTTGCCGAATACGTCAACATTACCGATCGATGTCTGTGCAAAGCTCTTGCTCGCAGGGATCGCCAACGCCAGCAGGAGTGCTGCCAGCGCCAATAATCGTAATGGAATTCGTGTTTTCATGTCACTGTTGGTTTTGAAGTCAAGAAATCCCGGCCGGTTGCGAGCCGGGGTTTTGAAGCAGAAGAAGCCGGAGCCGCAACCGCTCCGGCTTCTTTTTTGTGGCTCGCGCCGGCAAAGCCGGAGATTATTTGTTCCCTCAATCGTTCACAAAACATGCTTGAGTTGACTTATGCAACTATTCTCGTTCAGCTCTTTCAATCTCCCTTTCAAAATCCTTCTTAAAACCGGTTGACATATGTGATGCCGTAATTTGACCATCTCGGTTTATGACCACATAGGCTGGAAACCCACTAAAACCAAAACCCTGAGCTGTTTCATTTTCAACGACTCCCTCTCCGTAGAGTTCAATACCACCACTTAGCTTTTGAGTCGATAGAAATTCTTTCCATTTTGTAAAGGAGTGATTCTCCAGTGAAATACCAACACATGCGAGTGAGGTGTCTCCAATATGCCTTCGCTCGAATTCCTGAAAGTAAGGAAGGTCCTTTAGGCAAGGTGGGCACCAAGTTGCCCAGAAGTGCAATAGGATTACTTTTCCACGAAAATCAGACAGAGTCCAGAGCTTATAGTTAGAATCGGGTAGCATGAACGCGTAAGCAGGGCTCATGGGCATCCGCTTGAGGACCAAGAACTCTCGCGCCTGAAGTGATTTATAAACCTCCGGGCTCTCGTGGTAGAGGCGAAGCGTGTCTATCATCATCTTGATATAGGGCAACTGATTTTCCGGAGGTGCATTCGACTCGGCCTCAGTGACATAGAGGTATGCAAGACTCCGGGCAAAATGAACGAACTTGGTGGCGATGTCGAAGCGTGAATCTAGCCCATAGTTTTTCGAGGCAGATGGGTGCAATTCGTTCAAGCGCGCATATTGAGCGTCAATCAGGAGTGAGACGACGAGGTACGGATCCGCAGGATCAAGCTTAGTATCCAGAAGGTTGAGCGAGGCCGTATCAAGCCATCCACAGGCGTAATTCGGGCATTTGGCAATGGTGCTTTGATTCAGACTAGCAAAGAGTGTCGCTAAAGCATATTGACTGAATAACCACGACCATCGCTCAATGTCCTTTACGAAGTAGGCGTGTTCGGGAAATTTCATCCGAATCTGGACTGCCTCGGCACGAAAGCGATTAGCCTTAATCTGAATAGAATCCATATATCCTGAGATACCCACGCAGGAGGTATCCTTGAGTATTTCCGGGATGCTCCACTTCTCGTGATAGTAGTATTGAATCTGCTTTGTGAACGCCCCGATCTTATCGTATCTAACTTGTAGTCCTCGAACTTTTGGATTTGTTTCGGCAATAATGCTGTCACCAAGCGCAAAGCAGCCATAGGCGAGTTCTGCAAATCCCACATCTAGGCGATACCAAGCATTCGGATCGGGAATAAACCGAAATCGTACAATTCCTTGGTTATCAACTTGCACCGAATCAATGGGTTCGCGCGGAAGATTGAGAAACTGGTTCTTGAGTAGGTATACCCAAATACCTGGCGTTGCCTTAGTGTGAATTTCCAGCGACGTAGAGCGGAATGGAATTGAATTCCGACTTTGGGGATGGCTTTGAGACCTATTCCCAAATAGGGCAAGAAGTGTAACCAGAAGGTACTTCGTCATGGGTTCCTCAACAAAAGTGATAAAACCTCACCACCGCTCGAACTTGACACGGTGGTGAGCCATCAATGATTTCTAAGTATTAATAGAAAGTGCCGAGGTGATTTGCCCCGTTATAAAGCAATGTGGCAGATGAAGGACAAGGGCAACGAACGGTTGTGCAATCCGCAGGACACCCTCCCGCAGAACAATCACATGTCGTTGAGGAGTTGTCGCTAATTCGGAGATTTCCCGATAGATCTTCAGTAAGCTCCACTCTACTGACGATGGAGAAGTAGGAGGCGCTACTTCCCTGAGCAACAAGGCAATAATTGCCACTAATAATTAGAATGCTAATGCTCGTGAAGGTTGCGCTGTGCAACGAATCGTTTGCATTTTGATTGAGCTCGTTTGTGAATGCAGCTTCTATTACGCTGTCCGATACGCTGAGTACGCCGTTACCATATTGGTCAACGTAACCTACAGACGTCTGCTGCGCGAGGCTCTTGCTCGTGGGGATCGTCAACGCTAGCAGCAACGCTACCAGCGCCAATAATCGTAATGGAATTCGTGTTTTCATGTCACTGTTGGTTTTGAAGTCAAGAAATCCCGGCCGGTTGCGAGCCGGGGTTTTGAAGCAGACTGATGGCCGGAGCCGCAACCGCTCCGGCTTCTTTTTTGTGGCTCGCGCCGGCAAAGCCGTTGGCGGCCCCCAATGGGGCCACTTAGCGCTGACACGCCACAAAGTTATCGAGAGGATGACGGATTTGCCGTTACCAAAATCGCGATTTTATCCCAACGTTTTTCGTTCACACAGACACAATATTCGCTGTTATATTCGTATCCGCTTCAAAAACGCAGATTGAGAGGGTCGATTTGTCCCATTTTTTCCAAAACTTCGAGTCTAAAACATTTTTGCGAAATGTAAGCGAATCACTTGCATTCGCATTTTCGGTGACGTATATTGCTGGTGAGGTCACAGGCACCTATTTGCTCATTGACAAGAGAATCGCGTTCCGATAGCCCGATGGCTTCACATCATGCGATCCTTCATTGCGCTTCGTGGGGTCTTGCTCCCGTGGTCGCAACTTTCGCTCCGCGGGTATTCAGGATGACGTGTTCGGAAGGAAGGCTAATGGGATGAAGGATGATGGGGAGAAGGCGTTCATTAAATGACAACTCAAAAGAGAGAATTAAAGTATTACTTTAACTTCGAGCACCTATTTCAGGTGGCAAAATCGCGAGCGCGACCCGGAAACGGCAGTCCGCTACGGCTATGCCATGGTTGAAGCGGCCGGGGAATTGGCAAGAAAGCTCGGACGCGCGATCGGTTTTGCGTTTGCTACGGGCAGCGCAACTTCCATCGGCAGCTCGGCGGTGACGATGTTGGAGGGAGCGCTCTTGTTGCCGGCCAGATCGTAGGCGCGGACGTAGTACTGATACCGAATACCGGACGTGGCGAGGTGGTCGGTCCACATGGAAGTGGTGATGGAATAGATGTGCGCGAAGCTTCTTCCGCCATCATCCGAACGCCAGATTTCGTAGCCCATGATGGCTTCGTTGTCGGTCGCTTGCTTCCAGCTCAGGCGGATGTTGCCGGAGCGGACGAGGACCGCGAGCGGTTCGGGAATGGTCCATTCGGGAGCGATCGTGTCATCCGAGTGTGGCGCCTGGATGTCATCTTTGGGCCAGAGTCCGCAGACGACTTTGTGAAAATTTTCGTCGAGTGCTTTGCAGATATTCCAGTAGATGCACTTGACAATCTTATCGCTATCGCCCAGGCGGGCTTTGCGCGGGAGATCGGGATCGGCGAGCAGCGCGCGGGCCATGCCGATGAGATCGGCGCGGTCCGACTGCAGAATTTCTTCTGCGAATTCCGGCGACGGGATTTTGCCGGTGGCGATGACCGGCGTTTCGAAGCCATGACGGCGCAGCATGCGTCTGGCCGCTTCGGCCATGTGCAGGTTGTAGCCATCAGGATATTCCATCGGCGGCATACAGCGATCGCCGGAATATCCAGTGTAGGGATAAAGCACTTCGCCATCCTTGTGGACGGCATCTTCGAACTTGCCACCGGCCGAAAGCGAGATGTAATCGACGCCGGCCGTTGCAAATTTGAGCGCGATGACTTGCGACTCTTCGGTGGTGTATCCACCTTTGATGCACTCTTCGCCTAAAAATCGGACGCCAATGGTAAAATCACTGCCGACCATTTCGCGGACTTTTTGCACGACTTGCAATGGCAGCCGAACGCGATTATCGAGCGACTTTCCGCCGTAGAGATCGGGCCGTTTGTTCTTCTTCGAAAGAAAGCTCGAGAGCGTGTAGGCATGGGCCATATGGAGTTCGACACCATCGAAGCCGGACTCGCGAGCGCGCAGTGCGGCCTGGCCGTATTGCTCGATGATAAGCTGGATGTCCGCAATCGAAAGGTCTTCGATCTTCTGGCGCCAGCCGGATCGAGCGATCTTGAGAAAGTGAATGATCTGCGGGACCGCTTTGGAATCGCTGGTATCATGGATCTTCCGGGCAAGCTCGGTGAGGCCCGGTTTGAACTCATCGCCGCAGATGCGGAGCAGCGGACCGGACTTCGCCGAATGCACGGCCATGGCTTCGAGCACGATGAGTCCGACCTCACCTTTGGCGAAGCGGACGTACCGATCGGTGATGTCCTGGTTGACGAAACCATCCTCACCCGAAAGCCGCGTGACCATGGCCGGCAAAACAAGCCGGTTGGCAAGCGTCATCGAGTTGATACGGTATGGTGTGAAGAGTTTGGCGAACATGAAAACTGGATTACGCAGATTAAAATGGATTTCGCGGATTAACGTTCAATTTTTTATTCGGGACTTGCATAGAATATCACTTGTCTGCCGTCTTGGGTCATTTATCATTATATTTGTTCCATGACATTCCTCGAAAAACTCCGCGCCGCACAGGACCGAAGCCAATCTCTGCTCTGTGTTGGTCTCGATACCGACTGGCGCAAGCTTCCCGAATCGCTGAGCGGTGAAGCGAATCCTGTGCTTGCCTTCAACAAAGCGCTGATCGAAGCCACGAGCGATATCGCCTGCTGCTACAAGTTGCAGATGGCCTACTACGAAGCCTACGGCGAGCGTGGCATTGCGGCGGTGCGCGAAACGTTGGCAGCGATTCCAGCACACATCCTCACCATCGCGGACGTGAAACGCGGCGACATCGGCGCAACGACCGACCTTTATGCGTATGCCTATCAGGAGTTGTTTGCGTTCGATGCCGTGACGGTAAGTCCTTACATGGGTTATGATGCGGCCGAGCCATTTCTGCGTCGGGAAGATAAAGGCGCGTTCTTTTTGGGACTCACCTCGAACGCCAGCGCGCGCGATTTCGAATACCTCGAACTTACGAACGGCAAGCGGCTATATGAAGAGATTACTGACAAAGTCCGCGAGTGGAACACACCGAAGCAAAACGCCGGTCTGGTCGTCGGCGCGACCAAGCCATCCGAGCTGCGAGCCCTACGCGAGCGCGCCCCGGAGTTGCCGTTTCTCATTCCCGGCGTAGGCGCGCAGGGCGGGACGATCAAAGAGGTGATGGAAGCCAATGGCAATGGGCTCGCGCTGATCAACATCAGTCGCGGCATTGCAGGCGCATCGAAAGGCGCAGATTTCGCTGAAGCCGCTCGCAAGGCCGCGATGAAGTTTGTGGACGAGATGCGATCGAGCATGGAAGTAAGCGCCTGAATCGTCCGACCCCCTCTATCTTTGGATCATCAATGCGCCTGACTGCACTTCACCGTTCGCCTCTAACCGGTATACGTAGCTTCCATTTGGTAGCGCATGAAGATCCATCATCCGAGCGTGCTCGCCAGCATCTTCGTGGGACTCATCTCGATAGACTGTGCTGCCCACAATCGAAAGTAGCTCCAACTTCACTTCCGCCGCAGCCTTCAATGTGTAGCTGATCGTTGCGAAATCGTTGGCAGGATTTGGGACGAGCAGGATGTTACTCGGTGGCGTAACAAATGCTGTCTGTTCAACTCCGGCATCACATTTCGTGACAATAACGGTTGCGATCAGCGGGCGCCCGCCAATGAGTTTGGTCGTTCCATCAGCTAGGTCAATGTAGTACGCCCATACTGTATCGGTGAAGGTAGTATCTGCATCCAACGGAGCGCCGAGGCTCTCGGTGATAAAGAGATGTGAGCCCGGATTTAGATTCTCCGACATGTTAGAGGGATTGGCCACCAGACTGCCATTGTCGCGAGTAACAGTGAATCCTATAACGACCGGCGAACTGTGTGTGACCTTGCTAATCAGGCTCGACGCAGTGCCGGTTGCCGTGATCACGAACTCGAGATGCACACTGTCGTTCTCCGGGCCGGTTGGACAGTCGATAGTAACCGTCGTGTCGGCGGCGAAGGTCTGACTCGAAGCGACAACATTGCCCGTGAGAAGATTTGACCGAACGCCAGTCTCGTTACCACCCGCAAGTTGATAACTGCGAGCATGCCACAGTGTCCGGAGCGGACCAACCGAGTCACTTGGAGATGTATGAAATGTAAAGGCTACGACATCGATACCTTTGCCGGAAATGACAACGGGATTGATAGGAGTGGCCCAGTGGGAATCCATAGTCGGGACAAAATGCACCGGATCGTCAACCCACATCGAGTCAATAGCAATTGGCTGATTTGGTGAGCTGTTCACTACTTCGATAGCCAATCCTTTCGTGCCGTCCCAAATCGAATCGGTGCCCCGCAGTTGTGCGCTCCAATCATGTCCGGTTATTCGGAAATCCGGCGCTCCCCCGGTACCGGTCAGGATGACGTCATGAACGACGGTGCCATCATCCAGCCGGAGTGTGTCAAAAACGGTCGAGCCTTTGATCGATTTGAAGCAAATCCTTATGAGACTCGAGCTCCCGACTGGCAACGGCGATACCGGAAGAGCGCTATCGATCGTGAATCCTTGATCGCCAAGCACAAGCTTAATACTGCGGAAGGCGAAGGGTACATTACCGGTATTGACCGCTGTATCGTACATTACGATACACGTATTCGGATTTCCGACGCCGAAATCCTGTAGTGGCGGCCCGAGCCGGACTGTTTGAGCCGACGAAGCCGGGGTGGCAATAGATGCCAAGAGAGCGACAACGAGCGACAGCGCACCCGCAAAGAATATCTTGTTCATAATTTCAGCATTGAAGTCATTCCGAGTAGAACGAAGCCGGTTTTCAGGTCTGTGTTCCGCCTTAGCATGATAGCATCAACTTCGCCAATGTGAATTTGTTACCGATCGTTCGAGTGATCGCGATCCGAAAGATCACGATCCGAGAGTCAAGCCTGAATCGTCGACCTTCTGACCGAATATGAATCCTTCGGAATTGAATGGATTTCGTGGATTTGCGTTGAAGATAATAACGAATGAAGACCTTTCGAAAGTCAAATCTGCCAAACCTGCGTAGTATCGCTACGCTGGATGACCGCGCATCCTCCGAAGGCGCTTCGGATGTGCTCAGTGTTGGCGAGCTGACTAAGGGGATCCGTTCATTGCTCGAAACGGCGTTCGTGGATGTGATGGTCGAGGGAGAAATCTCGAACTTCCTGCATCACCGGTCCGGTCATCGATATTGGACGCTCAAAGATAGCGACGCACAAATTTCATCTGTGTTTTGGAAATCGCGTCAGCTTTCGTTTGAGCCGGAGGACGGCATGAAGGTGATCTGCCGCGGACGGCTGACGGTCTACCCTCCGCGCGGTCAATATCAATTGGATGTCTTCCAAATGCGCCCCAGCGGTATGGGCGATTTGCAGTTGGCCTACGAAGTTTTACGCCAGCGTTTGGAGGCTGAAGGGCTGTTCGATGAAAGCCGCAAGCGCCCGATCCCGCGATTTCCGAAAACAATCGGTATTGTGACCAGCGAGAATGGCGCGGCGCTTCACGATATTCTTACCGTACTCGAACGCCGGTATCCTTTAGTGCGCGTACTATTGCGTCCCACAGCAGTACAAGGCATCGGCGCCGAGTTGGAAATTGCCAGAGCAATCCAGGAATTCAACTTGGTTACGAATTACTCCCGACCCGATGTTCTCATCATCGGAAGAGGAGGCGGTTCGCTCGAAGATTTGTGGTGCTTCAACGAAGAGGCCGTCGTTCGAGCGATCTACGCTTCGAACATCCCGGTGATCTCTGCGGTCGGACATGAAGTGGACTACACAATCGCGGACTACGTCGCCGATCTTCGTGCGCCGACACCGACTGCCGCAGCCGAACTCGCCACGCCAGATCAGGCAGAGCTTCGCTCGATCGTGAACGCCAGTGATTATGCCGCGACGCTGACGATGCGCCGGCATCTTGCTGTGCTTCGGCGGGAGATCCGGGATGTGCTGGATACGCAGGATCTTATCTCATCGGCACTGCTCCGAAAGCGCGAGACCATTGAGCGAACAATGAGCAGGATTCAACGCAGTGTCGAGCATGGCCTTGAGCGCACGCGTCTGAAACTCGAGCGCGACGGCGCACGACTTACCGCAATGAATCCGGACAGAGTGTTGGAGCGCGGGTTCACCGCGCTCGAATCGACAGACGGCGAGATCATTTCGCGATTGGATTCCCTGCTGACGCGCGGCGAGAAGAATGGCATTCTAATTTTTGCCGATGGACGGATTACCGTGCGCTTTGATTAACGCACCCCTTTACCATCGGTAATTCAGCGTCAGTGCAATATCATCGCGCGAGACGGCATCATCCGGAATGAACGCGCTGATTGGTTGGCCGCTTGGCGTGGAATCGTTATAGATCGTATGACTTGTGTGATACGTCGAGTGGCGCCAGGAGCCTTCGAGCAGCACGGACTTACCAAGTAGAATTCCGAGTCCAGCCGAGATCTTCTTCGTATCGAACGTCGATGGGTCGCCTTGATAGGGGGATGGTTCATCGGCAAAACCCGCACGGACGCTCAGGCCAACGATCGGGATGATATACTCTGCTCCGATTTGCCATGCCACAACCGGGCGAAGTAGATTGACTGCTTCCTGATTTTTATCGGCGAAGGACGTATAAACTGGAGTTGGATTCTTGAATCGGATTGCCGACATATCGGCATAGGTCGCACTCGCAGAGGCCGTCAGGCCAGCCAGGTGCAAAGACGCTCCCGCGCCGAGTCGTGTCGGAAGCCAAATATCATACTCGAGCTGGTAGACCGGCAGCGCGTTGGAATTATCCGATGTATAAAATCGGCCATCGGAAAATTGTGATGTGCCGGACTGAACATCCTGCTCTGTCACGTGAATGATCTGGGGCGTCTCCACGGTCAAACCAAATCGGAATGCCTTCAACTTACTGACAAGCAGACCGAACTTGATGCTGGCTCCGGACTGATCCTCGTGAACGTTATCGGAGATAGTCGCTGTCGTGAGCGTGGTGGTGTCCGGACTTGCGCCGGCATGTGTCGCGGTGTAATCACGGTTCCAATCATAGGACCCAATAAGGATATTCACCGCCGCACCGACCGAAACGCCCTCCGCGATGTCCACACCCGCGCCGATACGAAGCGCATCCAGCGAGCCGGACTCGGTCACCGTGCCAGACTCTCGAAAGCCGCTGGTGAAGGGCGTCGTCAGTGTGACGGCACCTGTATCCGCGACAGGATTCGTGAGATGAAGTGCATATGCAAGATTGTGATCGGTCAGCCAGGATTGGTTACCGTATGAGCCGGATGTAAATGGGTCCTGGATAAATCCCCGAGTATTGAACAGTGTCGAGGTTGGATTGACGGCATCAAAGCGATAGGTGGTATTGAACTCACGCTGCCGGTCATAGGAAACACCAACGGCGAGATGGCCTTGCACAGTCGCGAATGGCGCGGCAAGTCCCAATGACCCGAGTGAGAACGCGTTGATGGACGCCGTCGAGGTTTGATCGAAGTATTGTGAGGATGAACTGTGGTTATTGTCAAACAGCGTCAGTCCAAATTCGCGGGTTCCGAGCGGCGCGATGGCCGCAGGATTGGCCTCGAGCGCGGAATAGCCTTCGGCGGCGGAGATGAGTCCGCCACCCATGGCGAGCGATCGAGCGCCGCTCGGTAACGGATCGGTCGCTAATCGAAGCGCATCGGCCAGACCTTGCGCCATGAGCGCCGTCGGCCAGAGAGCGAGTGCGAGGAGAAGTGCGAGAGAGCGCAACATGTTGGAGTTGTCAAGTGAGGTTGAGATGAGAAACTTCTATTCACCACGACTGCGCGATGGCGCCTGGCGTGTGCTGCCTTCATTCGGTGCTGGCCGAGATACTTCACCGCCGACCGGACGTGGAGGACTGCCACCGGATGGTCGTGCTTCGCCGCCGGAGCGCCGGGCTTCACCTGTTGGACGGGATCCTCCACTCCGCACCCGGCCGCCGGAGGTTCCCGAGCGACCATTGCTCGGCGCCGTTGGCCGATACGATCCATTATTATTCGGTGTATTATTATTGCGTGTGGCGGGTGCGTTAGGCGTAGCACTCGATCTGGTTCCTCCCCAGTTCGGGTTCGAGGATCGAGTACCTGCAGCGTTTGCCGCTTCGGCCTCGGTTCTTCGGATGATGATTACGCGTCTTGGTGTGGCATTCGTCGCGTTCGTGGAAGTACCGGGCGTTACTGCGGTTGCCGGAGCTTGCTTTGGAGTTGCATTACTCACAGGCCCGCCGGTGCCGGGGTCCACGACGTGGACCGGATCACTCCGGTTTGCAGCTCTCTCGGTTACGACTGTTTCATTGGCAGTCGCTGCGTTGGCATTTGCATTTGCGTTCACCTCAGCAGCATTCTGGGTGGCCGGGGTTGCATTCGACGCGTTTGGATTGACATTCGTAACGCGCTCGCGCACTGGTGTCCCAGCGGCCTCATTTAGGTTTGCACCGGCTGGAAGCCGTACTTGAACGAGAGGGTGCGGCTGTGTTCCGGGTCCGGTCGTTTCGCCGGCACGACGCTCTCCGGTATTGATGCGGCCATAGTGTGGTACGCGGCCCCCTTGGGTTCTGCCATAACCATCAGTGTTGTAGTAATGTCGATGCCCGTACCCACCGCCATACCCATAACCATAGTACGGGTTATAATACCCGCCATAGAATGGTGAATAACAATCGTAGAGCGGAGGATAAAATCCAGGATAGCCCCAGGGATCGTAATATCCACAATAGGGGCGATAATACCATGATGGATAGTAACCGTAATCGTACCACGGACTATACCATGAATGATAACCCCAGTAGGGATAGCCAATAATGATCGATACTACCGCGCGGGGATGCACAGGTCCCCAATAGTCATACGGTTCATAGCCGCCGTAATAATTGTTGATGATGGTCTCGGTCGCATTTGTCGGCTGGGAATCGTTCGTGGTGTAATCCGCACGCGTGCGTTCCGTGATGAACATCGTATCGCCCTTCATCACCGTATCATACTCGACCTGCGGCGTAGCCTGCACCTGAGGCTGCGTTACAGCCTGAGATTGCTGCGTAGGCTGAGGTTTTTGAGCGACCTGAAGTGTGTCCGATCGTTGCGGCGCCGGTTTTCGATGAACCGGGCCGGTATAGCCGTAATAATCACCTCGATCGGTTGCGAGTTGCGTGTAACAGCTGGTAAGGAGGCCTGTCGTGAGGAGGAGAAGCCAAATCGGGATTACCAAGGATCCCGTGAACAAGGTTCGTTTCATAACGGTGTTATCAATGCAGCATGTGACTCTTCTAACGCAAATCTAATCATTTCGTGACGCGAAGAATCTGACATCAGCGTTAATTCGGGTTAATAGCTGGTGCAACAAGGTTTTTCTCCGATTTTTCGAGTGGAGGATGACGGAGCGACTCTAGGAGTCCGAATCTTCAAAACCCTTAGGGGCAGCTTCCAAAATGACAACGCACTCCCCCTTGACCTCATTCGGAAAGTGCTCGGCAAGTGTTGCGGAGACTTCGGCAAGTGTGCCGCGCAAAAATTCCTCGTAGTGCTTCGTCAACTCTCTGGCGAGCGCCACTTGACGGGTTGCGCCACACGCTTCGGTGAGTTCATTCAGCAACCGCTTAATTCGGTGCGGCGATTCATAGATCACAACTGTGCGGTCCTCGCGGGCAACGGCGGCGATTCGCTTCTTGCGACCTTTCTTGAGCGGCAAAAAGCCTTCGAAGGCGAAGCGAGTCGTATCCATGCCACTTCCGGTCAGGGCAGCAATCGCTGCGCACGCGCCGGGGACCGGCACAACGTCCACGCCAAGCCGAATGGCCTCCTTCACAATCGCCCATGCAGGATCGGAAATTCCGGGTGTACCGGCATCGGTGACCAGCGCAACGGATGCGCCGCCAACAAGATCTTCGGAGAGTTCTGCAGCGCGCGACCGCTCGTTCATTGAGTGATAACTCACTAACCGCTTGGGTCGCACGCCGTGGCGCTCGAAGAGAATGCGCGCGTGCCGTGTATCCTCACATGCGACAATATCGGCTTCACCGAGTACGCGGATGGCGCGCAGTGACAAGTCTTCCAGATTTCCGATGGGGGTTGCGACGAGGTAGAGCAAAATAGAATTACAGTTGTGAATTAGAAAAATACGAATGAGAGTCCGGCACGATGAATTCCCCACTGTATTTCTTTGGGCACGACTTTCTCCCGCAGCAGGTTCATTTCGCGATATTGTATCGCATGCGTTTGCATGCATGAAGATGCAGCGCAACCCAGTATTGTGCGCTACTAATCACAAGGAGTCGGTCTATGCTCCCACGGTCTCGGTTTCTCGCGGTTGTGCTCTTCGTATCTCTTGCAACGAGTAATGTCATCCACGCACAGCAGCTCGTGATGAATCAGTTCGTCGGCGCGACAGTAAACGGTGGTCAGGGGCTTCTCACATTTTATAAAGGTAATCCGGCCAACAGGGAGCTACTCTCTTTTCATGGTATGTCCTTCCTGACGGTTAATGTTGAGAATATCTATTACAGCAATAGTCCATACGGGGGGCAAATCGGCTCGACTGTACATCCGATTGATGTGCAATTGATGAATGGCACGACCTCGAAGATCCAGGATACGTTGCGGACGGTCTGGAAAGAGAGTGGCTTTGACATTGTCCAGGATGCGTATCCTGTGGCCTTCACAACCAGTGGCGTCATTGTTTTGAGTGTCAAGATCGTCAATCACACATCCACGCCACTCACGACGGCCGCGCAGTTTCTACTCGATAACATGAACAGCAATGCCAAGACCAGCAATAGGCTGCAATCGGCAAATGATAATCCGTATCTGATTCAACGATACGGGTACACCCGAAATTGGCAGGACTGCCCGCCGAGCTCCTTACCGAGTTTCTTTCTGTCGTTCGAGTTTCCGCCAGATTCGATGGGTGCCGGGACGATTGGGATCGGTTATCTCAACGATTCCTTCCCACCACAGCCGCTTGGCCTCCTGCCGCTCTCCATGGTCGAGTTTGGCGATTGGCGCGTTCAGACCGACTACACGTTTGGCCTGCCCAATCCAGGAGACCGTACACAATTCACCGATCTGGCAACGCTGCTGATCGGTACGTCATTCTCGGCTCACGCATTCGAGCCGGGCGTGAGCGACAGCGTGACGGAGATCATGCGGACGGCCTATGGGACGCAAGAGTTTAGCATGTGCTTTGGCAGCAAACTTGTTGACATCAATTTCTTTCCGAGGCATGTCGGCTTTGACAATGTACTTCATCGGTTCGTGCCTAATCCTTTTCGGGTCTCTTCGTTTGTGTATAACATCGACACCACCACTATCACAGGACTGCAAGAGACTCAGTATGCCCCTGGACTTGCGATTCTTGGAGGAGCCACCCAAAACGGATCCGCTGTAGCGCGCGGTACCATGACCACATTCGGTTGGTTCGATTCTGTTTTTTTCCACGACACGACCATCAACATCTCCTTTGGTTTGGATGGGACCGGGCTTTCGCAACCGGTCATCTTTGGCGATTGCACCGGGAGTATCCTGATCGATGGATTTGGCGGTCCGCTCAAAGCGAAGCCCGTCACCAACATCACCCAACGCACCGACAGCTACGATGGCAGCGAATGCAATACAAAGAAGACCGACATTCTGATTGTTGATACCGCAAAGCCCCGGGTCGGCTTTAAGAGGATTGCTCCAGTCAGCGCCACGAACATGGCAATAGATTTTGGAACGCTACTCCCACCAATTTACGATTCCGTACGTGCGCAGATCGTAGTCCTGGACTCGATGCAGGATGGCCAGATTGTCATCAGCATCACCGACACGCTCGGCAACGAAACGCTCGACACGTTCCGCTATTGCACGATTCCGGACAAGACAAAGCCGCTCTTTTGGCAGTATCTATACCCTGACAGTTCTTTCTTGTTTGCTGTCAAGATCTCCGACTTTCAAGCGTGGGATCGCGGGCTCGATTCCATCGGAATCGTTAGTGTGCAGAATTTGGTCGTCGATCAGATTCCCGTTCGCGGTCTGTCCAACGTGATCATCTCAGGGCACCCGGTGGATAGCAGCGCCGCCTGGACGGTCTGTCTTGCCGCCATTGATCTGGCCGGCAACCGCAGCGACACCTGCTTCTCTTCTGCGCCCGCCAACGTCAGCGAATCAGAACGAACCAGTGCGAAACTGAAGATCTACCCCAACCCATCCGCCGATCTTTTCACGATCGAGCTACCTTCATCCCTCATCCTTCATCCTTCATCCTTGAATGAGGCAGCGGTGCTCGATGTTTTGGGTCGCACCGTCGCACAATTCCTGGTGCAGGGCACGGCAACATTCGATGCGAGTGCATCGCCTTCGGGAACATACATTGTACGCGTGGGCGGGATGAGCGCGAGAATAGTTAAGGAGTAATTATTTGAATACGAAGTTTAATCTTTTATTGGTGGCAGTTCTGCTTTTTCTGGCGGCGGATGCGCACGCACAGGCATTCGTGACACAGAACAAGTTCGTTGCCGCACTCGTCTATAGTGGAAGTACCGGCAAGGTCACATTTACGCAGGTCGTCAATGGCAAGGCGGTTGTTGCACAGGGAGCGCACGCGCTATCGTTTCAGGATTACTCGTACCTGAGCATCATGGTGAACGGTCAGTATTGCACGAACAACACCGTGCCACAGCCGACACTGGCCACAAGCCTTCTCGGAGGGGCCTCGCACCTGCTGAAGCCTGACATCAATCTCGATAACGGCACGACCAGGAAGATCAACGATACGATTGAGACAATCTGGCATGAAGGCGGATTCGACATCGTGCAGGATGTGTATCCGGTGGCATTCGCGACGAGCGGTCAGATCGTGCTGAAGGTCAAGGTGATCGATCACACCGGCACGTCTTATGGCGCGCTTGGGCAGTATCTGCTCGATGTTTGCGCCGGCACGAATGACGACGCATACATGCTCGATCAATACACCTACGAGAGCAACAACACCTGGAAGATCTACAACTCTGGATCGCCCATGTACTACATGGGCTTTGAGCATGACACAAGTACAGGGGGCGGCGGCACCGTCGGCGCTGGATACACAACCGATATGTTTGCTCCTGCCCCAATGGGACTCACGGCGTGCTCGGGAATGGTCTTCGGCGATAGCAAAGTCCTCGATACGTACACGTTTGGCGCGCCCGCCGCGCCGGGTTCGAACACCAGCCCAATCGATGCCGCGGTCCTTATGCAATGGCCCTACCTCACCGTGCATGGCAACAACGGCATCGATAGCGTCACCGAAGTTTTTCGGACGAGCTACGGCACGCGTCCGGGCACGACAGTCGACACGACGCCCATGCGTGGCAACCCGGTCATCGCCGTTCAATCGCGCACCGGCAGCTGCGATGGCAGCATCTGTAATGCACGCGTGACATACATTCTTGCGACCGATACCAACACGCCACCGCTTGGATTTGCGGGCGCGACAACCCTCAGCGCGACCAACATGTCGCAGATTATCTGGGCTCCGCCGCACGCCATCAACGTCCTGCCCATTGCCGTGCATGTGCTCGACTCGATGCTGGACGGACAGATTGTCCTCCGCATCGTCGGCAATGATAGCAGTGTTACGCTGGATACGATTACGTATTGTACGATTCCGGATACGCATCCGCCCGTCACCAGACCCGAGTCGCCGGACTATACCCGCATTCACATCACCGATTCCGATGCTTGGGATCGGGGCTTAGATTCGATCTATGTTACTGAGGTACTGAATGTCGTCACAACTCCGACACTTCCGATCGTTGGATCGTGCACTTCTGCGTTCGATGTTACAATCACGCCGAGGGCCAAAGGAAGCTATCATTGCTTGCTCCATGCGGTCGATTGCGCCGGTCATTCCTCTGTACTTCCGATCATGGTCGATTTCGGCGAAGTAAGCTCCAGTGAAGTAACCTCATCTATCCTCCACATTCATCCCAACCCCTCAGCCGACATCTTCACGATCGATGTAGGGCAAGCGTCCCCGCTTGCCCAGGCCGAGGTGCTCGATGTTTTGGGTCGCACCGTTGCGCGATTTTCCGTGCAGGGCACAACGACGTTCGATGCCAGCACTTTGCCTGCGGGGACGTACATCGTGCGCGTGGAGGGAATGAGCGGGAGAATGGTGAAAGAGTAAAATTAGAACCCCCGCCTTTTGAAGGCGGGGGTCATCGTCCACGATGAGGGGTTGTTGACCGATGTTCATTGCCTGATGGTCAGCACGTTCGAAGGCGCGCCGGGACTTGAGAATCGCCAGAGGGGATAGGAGCGATCGAAGTAGACGCCCGTGACCGGATTGTATGCGACCGCGCGCACGCGCATCCCGACGATAGCATCCACGAGGTCGGATGAATCGAACCACGCAAACCAATGATTGCCGGTCACACGCTGGACGAACGAGCTATAGGCCCATACGCTGAAGAGTGAATCGGGTTCGCCGGCATGACGAATCTCAAAGCCGAGCGCCGCGCCCTCCTCATCGGGCATGGTCGCATATAGTCCCAGTCCCCCGCGCCGTGAGCCAACAATCGAATCGAAGACGGGTTGTACGGTCGGCGCTTCACCAAGCACAAGTTGCATCGAGTCCACCGGAGCAAGCGCGTGGCCGGTTGCATCGGCAGCGAGCGCTGTGCCATAGCCATCTTTCGCGGCAAACAGGTTGTAATCGTCCATTGCAATATTCTTGAATATCCAGTGGCCAGTGGTGTCTGCGTGAACATAATAACCGCCGCCGTTGATGGTCAGGACAGAAACAGTGACATCACGATACGGCATCGGCACCCGCACACCCGTCAAGCTCACCAACCGGACAGAACCGGCGAGACTCATTCTCGGTCCGACATAGGGCGTGTCCACCCCCGACTCGCAGCCCGCACCCAGCACGACGATACAAATCATGATTGGTCGAACAGACCAACGCGACACGATGCGGAGGTACGCCTTGACGAAGAACGCCCAGCGGCGACACGCCCTGGCGAAGAACGCCTTGCGGAAGCATGAAGACAAAAGCATAGACGAATAATTGCGAAGTGGAGAATGAACGCCGGGCAAAGAAGGGCGGTGCCGAAAGCCAAATAGTGGCGAGCGTTCACGCGGAAGATTGGCGTTCAATTCCGTGGTGCCTAAAGTAGCACTTGAAGAATTATGGCTAAGTCATTACGGCATATTAAGATGCGCTACAATAACAATGAATCGCGATGATTGATTTATAAAATAAATTATGAATTCTAAGGATTAGTATATAATTATTTGATGTCGTTGCAACACCGAGACCCTCGAACAACGTTGTAATAGATGGAAGGGGTACTCATTGATAATGACATCAGAGCAAGAAAGAAAATGGCATATCCTCGCCAGAGTGGCGATGGCAAAATTGCGGAAACGAACAGTTTTGCCAGACTTTGACACGAGACGAGACTATCCATCGGTAACCGATCGCCGTCGGTCATCCCAGTACAATGGCATGCAGGACGATCATCGCCATCCAAGTTTTTTCATTTAACTTTTTGCTAATTATGAGAAACGTTGAGAAGCTATATGCCGACAATCACTACCACGCACGTTCCAACCGGCCGCTTTCGCCATCGAGCGGATTCTCGAACGAGTACGATCCTGACGATCCGGAGCTCGATTACGACGATCCGGAGTTCGATTATGATATTTCGGAATTCGATTATGACGATCCCGAACTCGGCGATCTCTTCCTGGATACACCCGACCCATTTCGCGATGAGTCCGACCTCCGGTTCCTTCGCGATTTCATTCTGAGCTGCGCGCTCTATGTCGAAGAGCTCGAAAGCGCGCTCTGCGACCGCTCGGATAACTTCTGGGAAGCCCGCGAGCATGCTTACCGAATCATCACATCACTCTTGATCGATGTATTTCGATATGAGATGGCGGGCGATTAACCTGCGGTGGAAAGGCAAGCTCCAGCTTGCCCAACAGAGATTTGTTCGAACAGGGGCGAGCTGGAGCTCGCCCCTACACCTCAGAGTATGTCCCCACTTGAATTCTCAAAAGACCTCGGCGTTGTGCCGTGGTCCAAAATAACTGAAATCTTAGATGCTGTTGGCACGGGCCAGCGAAAGACGCTGGTCCGAAGCTGCAACGGCGCTGGCAAGACTACCACGCTTGCCGCAATCTGTAACTGGTATTTCTCAACGCACGACAATTCGATCGTGCTCACGACAGCATCATCCTGGACCCAAGTAAGAAGGAACCTCTGGGGCGAAATCCGCAAGCAGGCGCGGCACGGAACGCTCTATGGCATCGAGGATCGAAAGCCGCGCGACGAATCGGGCAAGTTTGTCAAGCGCGACTTCGACGGCAATCCGTTCAAGATCACTGAGACGTGCATCAAGCTTTCGGATAAGCATTTCATGCTCGGGATTGCGCCGGATACGCCAGAGAACGCGCAAGGCTTCCATGCCGAGCATGTGCTGATTGCGATCGATGAAGCTACGGGCGTCTCGCGCGAGATCATCGATGCCCTCATGGGTAACCTGACTGGCGTGGACGCGCAGATCGTTTTGATCTGCAATCCGATCAACATGCAGTCGTTTCCATTTGAGGCGGAGCAGTCGGGCGACTGGAAGGTGATTACCATTTCCGCGTTCGAACATCCGAATGTTGATGAAGGTAGAGAGATCATCAAAGGCGCGGTCACGCGAAAGTGGATTGAAGATCGACTGAAGGCGTGGTCGTATGAAGTGGAGGCTCCGGTTGCGAATAACGTCTTACGAATTACAAATGAGGCTCGGGATTCTATTCGTCATTCGTCATTCGCAATTGACAATTCCGTTTATGTTCACTGGCTGAATAAGTGGTTTCGCAAGACTCCCATCATTGCCGCACGCATCCTGGGCGAGTGGGCGGATACCGAGTCAGAAGGCTTTATCAGCATGGAGTTGATTCAACGAGCTGCGATGGGAGCCATAGGGCCCATAAGTCCTGCAGCGGCTTCCCTGAAGGTAATGGGCGTGGATGTTGCCAGAAGTGGTTCGGACTCCACCGTGTTCGCGTATTTCGATGGTCCGAAGCAATTGCCGTTCGAGACGTTTCAGTACCAGGACACCATGCAGACCGCGAACAAACTCAAACAACGTTATGAGGAGGGCTGGACGATTATCGCTGTGGATGATACCGGCATCGGCGGCGGCGTGACAGATCGACTGCGCGAGATGAACGTGCCCGTGCTTGCTGTAAATTTCGCACAAAAGGCCCGTAGCTTTCTGGGACCACACAAAGAGCTGGCCAATGCGCGAGCGGAGATGTACTTTGTACTCGAGCAGGACATCCGAGATGGGTCGGTGCAGCTTCTGAACATTGCATCATTTCATCGCGAGCTTGCTGCAGTGCGCCTTGGCTTTTCCGAGAACTCGACGGCCTATCGCATGGAAGACAAAGACCTGACACGACAACGACTGGGTCACTCACCCGACCGTTCGGATGCAACAGCACTCGCCCGATATGCGCTACACTTGAAAAAGTATGAGACCCGTCGGATGCTGCTCTGAAGGCTCAGGTCACACTACCACATACATTCGACCGGATGGCCGATGAGCGGATTGATTCCGATGTTGCGCGTAAATGCCGATGTAATATCTCGATAATGATGCGAGGACGTATCGACGAGCACGTTGAAATCATAGACGACCTCCGAGATTGTCGCGACTGGTCGATAGCCGCTCGCAAGCGCTTGCTGCGCGAGCCGTGGATAGCCACCCTGCCCAATCAGTCCATGCCCCCAGCGAATGATCTGACGGCATGTGTCGTGACCATGTAGCGGATCGGCTGGCCGCGCGAGCTCGACCGGAATAAAGAGCACATCTGGCCGGGCGCTATCGAGATACCGAAGCACATCATTCGTCGTTCTCGCACGAGCGATTGCAGTCGTGTTCAGACCCACGAAGTCAATGTGCTGAAAGTTGGCATAGTACGGCAGGATTCCGGCATCACCAGTAGCCAGTGAAATTGCTTCGTGATTCGGAATGCTCTCGAGTATTGGAACGACGCGCATCGCGTGTTGCTCGTAACTGGTATCCCAATTGATCCACATCCATCCACCACGGACCGTGAGAGACCATGCAATATGCAATAGCACGAATGCTCCGAGTGCCGATGGGACCAGCCAGCGACGGACCCCCGGCTTATTCTGTCTTGCCAAAACGATGGAGGAAGCTGCCGCACTTAGAACGATCAACATCGCTTCAATGGAATTGAAGAAGCGATAGTAGTTCGGCATCATGACCTGCGAAAACACATAGAAACCGCTCATCAAAACGACCCACAGCCCGGCCACCAGAAGAACCCGGTACTGCGCGAGAGCAACAAACGAGAATCGTTCTCGGAGCATTGCACGCAATGATATCCACAGCACATAGAATGCGGGCAACGCAAGATACCATGAACGCAAATAATAGGCAAAGACCATTCGGCGGCCCGGACTCCACGTGTGATTCGGATTGGCTTGCGAGACCTTTACATAAAAGGAATTCGGAAGCAGATCGCCGAAATACCACAGCTTCCATGCTGCATAGAACAGTAATGGAAGCACAAAATAGAATACCGCTGGCGCGAACAACCGTGATAAACGTGTTTCATAATCGGTGCGACCGTGCCAGTAATTTATGGCGAAGAGAATCGCGCCCAGGATCGCACCCTCGGGTCGCGTTAGTGTCGCGAACGTTGCAAATATATACGGCAGCCGCGGCCGATCGCATGTTGTGATTGCCAGCACAATCCACATCGTGAAGAGGCTGGTTTCCATCCCACTGTAGGCATTGATCCACGTCAGTGGATCGAGTAGAAAAAGTGTGGCGGCGAACAGACCGATCCATTGGGCACTAAGACCTGTGGGACCACTTGGACCAATTCGTCTGACAAATCCAGCGACCTTCAATCTGGAAAGAGCAATCGCAGTAATGATGACAGCGATGACACAAAGCGCCTGCGAGATGATAAGAAGGTCCGCGCCAATTGCGCTGAATGGGGCGAGTAAAAGCACGAACAGGAAATTCGTATATCCTTCCGTATGCGGCCCTCCGGGATTCCAGACGATGCCAAACCCATGCGCGATATTTGCGGCGTACCGAAAGGTGATGTAGGTATCATCGAACGGGAAATGCATCCGAGCCGGCACCCAGATCGCAGCGATGATAAGTCCGACCAAGGCAACCAGGATTGATGAACGCCGAGTGATAGATGGCGGTACGCGCATCGGCGTGGTTGCTGTGGTGCGGGATTCGTCCAGGGGCATCGTCATCAGAGTTGCATCATAGAACGCACGTTTGTCATCATTCGTCCATGTGCTTGCCACCAAGCGACCCGCCGATTCGAAGAATCCGATTATCGGAGACAATCCGGCACCGGCAGAAAATCGGAATCGTGACCGATGCGTGGCACAAGCGTCTGCACTATATCGTGATAGTGCGGCGAGCGGGTGTCGGCGAATACATCGAGATCGTAGACTGTCTGGGGGATCATGACGATTGGCTGATATGCATTCGCAACGGCAGCGGCTTCCAGCGCCGGGTAGGACCGCCCGATTGGGCCATCGCCCATGCGGATAATCAGTCGGCAAGGGTTGTCTGTGGCAGTATCGGCGCCCAGATGCGGAAGGTTCAACGGTATGACGATCAGATCGGGCCGCGATTGCATGATGAAACGGATCACTTCCTCTGCGGAATGTGCATGGGCAATGGCAGTCGTATTCAATCCGATTGGATCGATATGCTGAAGTCCTGCAAAATATGGAATGCGTCCGGCATCGCCCCAGGCCAGGGAGATCTTCTCGTGATCCGGTATGGTACGAAGCACCGATGCGACGCGTGTATAGCAGCTCAAGTACTCATTGGTGCGCAGGAAATAGGAGAGACCTCCGCGAAAGTAAATGGACCATGCGATATGGCAGGCGAGCAAACCAAGGAAGATCGCCGCGCTCGCCCGATTGCGATATCTCTGAAACGCAACACCGGCAAGCACAATCAGCATCGCTTCAATCGAATTTGTGAAGCGTTGATATTCCGGTTGAATCAGATGCGAAAACAAATAGAAAATGCTAAGTAGTACGATCCATGCTGTCGGAATCAGCATGACCGAGGGTACTCGACGGTCGCGGATACACACTCGCAACCATGCCAGCGCTGCAAGAACGACAATGATCCACATACCGGCATACGCCCGAAAGAGCGTACCCAAACCCGGAAGCTTTCCTACATCCGGTCCCTGCGGTTGCGCGACTTTAACATAAAACGAATTTGGCAGCAGATTGCCAAAGTATGAGTATTTCCAAACCGCGTAGAGCGCCAGGGGCAGGCCGAACACATAAAAGGCATTCCGAAGATTGGCTTGGCCACCACGAGACTCACGAGCTCCGCCAGTTCCAGATACCTTTGAAGCAGATCTATCTTGCAAGATCTTTGCTGCGAGCAGGATGACGCCGAACAGCGCTCCTTCCGGCCGGGTGAGACTTGCCAGCGTTGCAAAAACAAATGGAAGCAGTGGGCGCCCCGCGGTTGCTACTACCAGCACGACCCACATCGTAAAGAGGCTCGTCTCCATGCCGGAGTGTGCATTGAACCAGGTGAACGGATCGAGAAGGAAGAATGCCGCCCCCAGTATGCTGCTCGATAGCTTGGGTTTCGGGGATTCGCTCGAACTGCGGCCTGGGGAATCCTTAAGGATGAGCCGCCCAACTGCAATCGCCGAGGTAATTACAGCTAGAACATTTATCGCCTGCGCCACGACTACCAAGTCTAAGCCCAATGCACTAAATGGTGCGAGCAGCAAGACATACAGAAAATTTGTGTAGCCTTCAGTGTGTGGGCCGCCCGGATTCCAGACGATGCCAAACCCATGCGCGATATTCGCTGCGTACCGAAATGTGATGTATGTATCATCGAACGGAAATCGCATGCGGAAGGGCCACCAGCATGCGGCAATAGCGAAACCTGCGCACCCAATGATGATTGATGAACGCCGGGTGATATATGGCGGCACACGCATCGGGGCGGCTTCCGTGGTTCGGGATTCGTCAAGGGGCATTGTCATCAGGGTTGCATAATAGAACGCACGTTCGTCAATATTCATCAAGCTTCACTCATCACTTTTTTATCTATGAATTTAACAATCGGAAAATACTCCCTTGCGATATCGCGCGGTGAAACACGCAACGCGATGCGTGCTCCTGGTCAGGAACTTGGTGCCAGCCGCGCCAGCCCGGCCGAAGTCCCCGTTCTCGTTAGCATGGACCAGCCGCGATCCTCATTTATTACGAATCCATGGGATCATCCGCGGCAGAATATCCAGCTTATTCGCGAGACTGTCTCGGCATGCATGCACGCCCGAAGCGAGGCACTTTCGAAAGGCCGATTTCATGCGTATGCGATTGATAATGGAACGCGTATAGTGGATACCAGGAAATCGAGCTATCCACTTTCAACGATTCACTCTCCGCTTCCCAGCAATCATCCGCTGGAGCGGTTACTCCAGAATCCGAACCCACTGTTCGATTTTTCGGATATGCTGGAGCTCTCGAGTCAGTGGCTCGATGCAACGGGCAATGCGCTGTGGCTGAAAGTTCGGAACGGACATGGGATAGTCACCGAGTTGTGGCCGGTCGCGGCGCTTTCGTTCATCATTGAACGCGGAAACGATCAACTGCCCGCGGCCTATCGCTTCCTGCCGGCGAACGTTACAATCCCCGCTGGCGATATCATTCACATTCGCCGCGCCGATATTCGCAGCGCACCTTTTCTCGGTCATGCGGTGCTTAGTGATATTCTTGACACAGCCAAGGCTGAGACAGCCGTGCGGCTGTTTCAATCGCGCTTCTTCGATAATGATGCGACGCCCCGGGCAGTGCTGCGATGGCCGGCGGGTGCAATGATGACACAGGAGCAGATGGACCAGGTCCGTGCCGGATGGGAAGCGAAATATGCGACGCCGCTGAACGCCGGACGCATTGCCATCCTGCCCGATGGCGGCGAGGTACAGCTACTGGCTCCTGGCTCGAAAGAACTCGACTTTTCGAAATCGAAGAAGGAACTTCGCGATTCGATTCGCGAAGCGTTCAAAGTCCCGCAAATCGTGCTCGGCGATGTCGAAGGTGTGAATCTGGCGAATGGTGAGACGAGCTATATGATCTTCATGCGCGATGTCGTGGACTATTCCCTCGCCAAACATGCTCGTGCATTCACACGTGCATTGGCGCCGGACTTCCCCACGGGCAATATTAATTCCGGCACCTCTACATCCATTATCATTGAGCATGAATCGCTGGTACCTGAGACCGAAGAGCATTTTATGACAAGAGTCTCCGAACTCAAACAAGCGATGACGGTCGATGAGCAACGGGCCTTGGTGAACTTGCCACCCTTACCCAATGGCAAAGGGAAGGTATTTCTGCTCGGTTCTGAAGTAGTCGGGGAAGACTGGAAGACTATTTCATAGGATCGAACGAATCTGAGAATTTAGGTAGCGCCCAACACGGCGATCGCCTTTTCGGTAGCTTCCGATTCCGTGGCTCCGCCCAACTCCATCGCTTCGAAATAAACTCGCAGAGCGTGCGCCTCCTGGCTGAATCGATCGATTGCTGCCAGCAGTGCGGCGCGCACAAGCTCCAGTTCTTCCTCACTCGATGTCTGCCAACGCTCGCCATCGGCGAAATGCAGAAAGACTTCCTGAAATGCTTCCGGTCCTTCACGGCGCGCACCGGCCCGGATGAGTCCATACAGCATCCCGGCAAAGATCTCGATGTCGTGCCGATCGATCGTACTGGCATCGGCGTGTGTGCTCGCCTCGCCAAGCGTGGTCGATAGGATGCGTTCGCGAACTAAATCTTCAAAATTCCTCACATGAATATAACCAACATCATTTCAAAACAGGTCACGGATCGTCCTCGATCGTTTGTCGATCCCGATCAACTCGATCTCTTCGAATCAAAGGACTTCACAGTGACTACGCAAAATACTCGTCAGCGTTGGCTCAAAATGGCGACCGGCGATGTCGATCGTGCCGGCGACATCCTCGTCCTCGCAGGACTCGAATCCACCAACTTCCTGAAGAACCCGCAATTTCTTTGGCAACATGGCGCATCGGGCGCACTGGTGAACACGATTGGAAAGGTCTTAGAGCTAAAGACCACTCAGACCGCTCTCTTTGCGCTGGTCGAGTATGCGCCGGCCGACACCAACTCACTTGCCGAACAAGTCTTCCAAATGGATCTGCTCGGACTGCTGCCCGCAAACTCGATCGGCTTTCGACCCATCGAGTGGGAAGCCAATGACTTTGGCGGACATACCTTCACCAAATGGGAGCTGATCGAATGCTCGAAAGTCGAGCTGCCGATGAACCCACAAGCCGTCGACAATACCAAAGCCTATTCCATTGAAGAGGCTGCCGTATGGCTGCTTGCATCAGACTAGCTCACATCGCTTCAAAAGTATCCCTGCACTCTCCACAATCTACATTCCACAATTATCTATTATGACAATCAACGAACCCACCAACACCCTGACTGCCACGCGTGACGAACTCTCCACCCTGATCGATAAAGCCCTCGACCACAAAATCAAAGCTCTACCCGATCGCTCTGCACTAGCGTCCCTTGGAAACCGGGACATGCTGCGGACATCTGCTTCACCAGAACCGTTGCACACACAGGGCCGTGAACGATATGTGCCGACTGCCAGCCGCGATGGTATCCTGAAGACGTTTCGCTTCTTCAACGCCGTCGCACAGAACGACCATGCTACGCTGCGATCGATTCAACAGTCGTATGAACCCGAATACGTTCGCACCCTTGCGACACAACTCGAGGGTACCAGTTCGTCTGGGGGCTATTTGGTGCCGCCCGAGTTTTACTCGGATGTGCTCTACATGCTCAACGAGTTCGGATTTGCGCGCAAATTCTGCGGGCAGATCCAGATGCGAACCAATGTCCTCAATGTCTCGACCTTGACGGGCAAGCCCTCGGTTGCCTGGACGGCGGAGAATGCCACCATCGCTGCCAGCAAGGCCGTCTTCGGACGCCTCACGCTCACCGCGCAGAAGCTCGCTGCGATCTATCCCATATCGAACGAACTGCTCGACGACGCGAACATCGATGTCTACAAAGCCATCCTGCAAATCTTCGTCGAAGTCTTCGGACAAGAAGAAGATACGCAGGTCTTCCGTGGCACCGGCTCGCCATTCACCGGCATCCTGAACACCAGTAGCGTTGTCACAACCTATCTCGGCGGCTCTTCGACTTCGGGCAAGACGAAGTACACCGACATCACGCTCGATGACCTGATTACTCTCGCCAATTCAATCGGACCGGCACAGCAACGCGGTGCATCTCTTTTCATCGAACAAAACACGCTTACTGATCTGCTGAAGAAGAAAGATTCGCAAAATCGGTACCTCTGGGATTTGGCGCAGAGTAACAACCCGCCGATCCAGGGAATGACCGGACTGCAAGGCGCCGGTGGCTTGACGTTCCGTGGATTCCCAGTTGTTGTGCTGCCCAATGGAATCGTTATCAATGGATATGATTCCGGAAGTCATCCTTCTACTCCATTCGCTGTGTTTGGTAATTTCAAGACGGCCGGAGCATGGATGGGACAGCACGGAGGCATGGAAATGCGAATTTCGTTCGATGCAACTGCCGACGGAGTGAACGCATTTACCAACGACATCCAAATGTTGCGACTCACAGAGCGTGTCGCTTTCGGCGTCGGACAACCCGGCTACCTTGCGGTGCTTTCAACGTCAGCGTCCTAACACTCCTCTCTTCTCCTTTCCCGTACCTGCGGGAGGGGCCGGGGGAGGGTTTTCTAATGAGGTCACAAATTTTTGCCGTACATTTGCGCCGAGGGGGTGTAACCTTTTGCGCTCTCGCGGGTCTTCTTAAGAGTATGAAGCAACGTGCCCTGAGGCGGTCATTGGTGTTGGCTATCCTGATGGCGTTCCTTTTTATAGGAGGGGAGTCCCACGCCCAAAACACGCCGTTCCAAAGTCCCTCGCTTGATTCGAATTGCTATTTCCCGAACATCGGCATGTCGGGCGAGATCGATACGATCTACGGCAACGCCCATGACACGGAAGGCAACTATATCTACGGTGAAGGGCTCGGCGGTTATCTTCATAATCTTGGACCGAAGACCGATGGTTCGTTTGGTAAGATGCTGCTCGGCAAGGGGAATGTAAGTCCATTTGTTGATTGGGAAGAGACTTCAACGGGTTCGAACTTTGATTTACACTCACTGAAGGCAATCGCATTAACCTTGTCGATTGATCCACATGTTCTCCGTTTTGGCCATTTTCGCGATCGTACACATCTCGATCTTTTCGACGAAGATTGGCGGCGCATTTACTGGGCTGATGAAGATGGAAATTATGATTCATCCCGGTTCACTATACTCCAGCCTAATATTTATGGCGATCAAGGAAGTAGCGGCGGAAGTGACGGCATTTTCGATCCTGCTTACATTGCTCACCTTACAAGCGATACCGTTGATGATGTAGTAACGGGCTTTATTACTTTCAATGCCGACCATACAAAAGATTCGCTATACCTTGCTCTATTCAGGGGCGGATCTGGACTCACCCTAAATCGTGTAGCCCACGAGGACACGTCCATTGTAATGCCACCGCCATATATCGGCAACTCACATTATACCCTGCAAGGTGATTTTCGAGGAACAGGCAGAGATGATCTTCTTATTACGGACAATTTACATAATTTATTCTTTTATAAGAATGACTCTCCGTTCTCTTTGGAGAGGTTGCTTCATTCAATCCTGTACGACACTCTTTGGTCTCGCGCCGGCGATCCCAAATGGAGAGATACTACCTTAGGATGGTTGGAGACTTTCACTTCTCTTGCAATGCCAGCGCTGCCCAAGAAGACTAGCGATCGTTCAAGCGATCTGGTAGTTTCGCTTCCCACGACAACAGATAGTAACAATGGTATTTTCATTTTCCGAGGCGGTCCCGATTTCGGCTCGCACCGGATAATGATCGATAGCGCAGCATTTGTTATTACGAAGCCCAAATTTGGATGGACTTATTGGCCGGGCCAGTTTACCGACGCAGGCGATTTGACTGGGACAGGAAATCATGTTTTTTACACATTGGGCGGGGATCAAGGATATGCCGCCCAGACCTTTTACATCACGGGCCGCGCTCTAGACAACAAGATAGATATTTATGATTGGTCAACTGCAGGTGCATTTGGCGACACACTCACAGCTGACAGGGATAGTCTGGAAGATATTTTAATGGGGCTTCCCGGTTATACATCTTCCGACGATTTATCCAATGGCAAGCGAACCGTCGGCTCAATTTGGCTGATGCATGGCTCGACGCAGATTCCGGTACATTTGAATCCACAATTTTCCGATGTCAGGAGCATACCCCTAAAAGATGGCGCGGGCATAAACTTCACTCCGAACCCGGCGACGCACGGATGGAGCGTCGCAACCATCATTTGGCCAGAAGCAGAGAATGCTGAATATGAAGTGTATGATCTTTTAGGTACCGTGGTACAAGGAGGACGGATTCGGATGCTTGGCGGAACCCAGCAGCAGAGGGTTAATTTCTCCAATCTCCTGAGCGGCACATACTTTTTCGTTGTTCACGGTGAGTTGCATGAAGCACAAACGAGACTAACGGTCATGCGATGAGCCAAACACCTCAACCTGTATCTTATCGACTCCAATGAAACGGACATCCAATATTCGATTGCTTTCTATTATGATCGCAATAGTCGTTCCGCTAACGACGATAAAGGTCGAATCCATCAGAGCCCAAACACCGAGACCACCAGTTCCTGATTGGGTGTTCCCATTGGGCGCGCTATCGTTTGGGACTGGTCTTAACGGAACGATAAGTGATTTTAGCGAGGAACTCCTGAAGTTCGGTCTTAACACCTATTTCGATGGTATACCGCTGAATCCGGACCGCAGTCCCCAGCTTCTGACGATTCCTGGAGAAACAGCTTATCTGAATAAGGATATAGACGCTGGTGGGCTCGGTTGGTTTTTTCCGAATGGCGAGGCGTATAATCCGCTGTTCGCAGAATGGGATTTCAATCTCGCCTCGAATGAATCCGGTGATGCTGCTTGGGACTTGCAGTCAAGTTGGAGGCTTCGCACTGGATCACTAAACTCAAATGACGAGTGGTCGATTGGTCCGACGAGCGCTGACCTTAGTTCTCAAGGACATGCCGGCTATTACCTTTGGGGTTTTAACGAACCGACGGGATCGGTTGCGGCATTTACTTCGGGAACGTATAACGCCGGGAATCCAGTCGTCCAAGCACAAACCGATCCAAATTGTCCATTCAGCTTTTGGGTCTGCAATCAAGATGGCACGCAGAGTCAGCCCAGTTGTAGCAATGCATCGTGGAATCCAATGTCTCAAACCAACATCCTGCCGTTCCCGGGCGTGAATTATTCGAACTCTGAAGCGCCTTATTTTTACATCGACTTCGTATCGCGTATCAAGCCATCCGATTATAGCTCAATCACTGATCCAACAACAGAGATTTACGCCCTTGAGATGACCATCTTATGGTCTGATTACTCGAGTAGCGTTACTTATACCTATTCGATCGATGGTGGCCAGAGCTTTACGACGACATCTGGCTCTGGCATGCAATCCATTCCCATTACGATCAATGATGTGTTATATGCGGGCAAGGGCGGAAACTTTAGACCATTGCCCAACGAGAACAAAAATATTCTGAATTTTCCAAGCAACGTGCTTAGCGATCCGACAAAAAACATTACACCTTCGCCATACACAATTAAGCGGATCAAGATTCAAACAAGTGGCAAGACTCCAATCGGAATCGCACTAAACCTAAAAGGCGTCAATGCGCATGGCATTTTTGTTCGCGGTGTCCGTCTGCGCTCAGATTATGCCGATCATTTGTTCAGGGGCGATTTCGATGACCACAACGTGCTCTCTGATGGCGACCAAATTCCCACTTCCGTGAACGGAATTCTTCACTCTATTCATACACAAATTGGCAACAACGGTTGGTCGCATACGAAGGTATTGAAATGCGGAAACGAAACAGGAACTCCATCCTTCCGAGCCTTCACACATTTTAACGAAGCGCTTCGAAAATATTCCAAGGCCCTCGGGGATAAGGTCATTAAGAATTTTTACATGCTAAAAACCGGCGGTCCTCCTGAGTGGCGTTCCGTTTATGAAGATGAGTCGGGCGGTAATCCACCGCCCCCACTGCAAATGGAGGGAATTGGATTTTCGAGCGGCGGATACTGGTACTTTAATACCGGACCATTTTTCTCATACGGAAGTCAAATTGGCGGCCGCCCGGACCATGACTTTAAGACGAGATGGCAAGCATTCAATGGCGGAGCCACATGGACAGGGATTCCCCCTGCTGCACCGGATGCTAATTTTACATACTGGCAAATGGTTACTCCGCTTCTGTTCGCAGGAGATGCAATTCCCTCGGAAGTTAAGAATCATACTAACTTCCTGGAGTTAGGACTCACAATTACCGGCTGGAATTCGGCTAGCTCGATTACAGCCGCGAATCCAAGTGGAACATATGGGAACACTGTCATTCGCGCATCGAGTGACTCAGACGATTACTCCACTTATACCCTGCATTATCAGAATGCAGCGAGAGATATGAGCTTTAGAAATCAATCGGCTGCAAAAGGCTCGTACCCGCAGAATAAATTCCCTCAGCCGAATCAGCCCTCATTGTGGACTTCATTCTTTAGTTACCCATCCACATTTGACGACCAAACACCTTATGCTTCCTGGCCGCTGATTCGCGATGGGCTACGAAAAGTTCTCTACGATGCCTTAAGAAATGGCCAACCACCACCTACCACGTTTACATACGATCAGTTGAATGCCATGAGCGTCCTCCCGACCTGGAGCGCAACTCAAACGTATCTACCAGGTGCATGGGTTATATACCCGATCCCAAATTGTTCGACAGTGTATTGGACTGCCTTGAGCACTAACACGAATACGCCTCCAACTTGCGGAGGTAACTCTTCATGGCAGGCGAGTTCATCGCCGCCCCCTCCTGTTAGTTATGATCCGACCAAATCATATTCAATGGGTGATGTCGTTTATTACAAGGGATGTGGCAGTTTCGTGTATTTTGTCTGCACCCAAGCCGGGACAAATCAAACGCCAGTCTCTGTCGATCAGCATGGGAATTGCCAATTAAGCGCATATTGGCAGCCCACAGAGACAAGTCTTGGTGATTATTTCAGGTTCGGATCAATTGAGCCCCTCACTACCTCCGAGATCCGTGAGGAAACATGGGACTGTTTAACTTGGGGAGCCAAAGGTATCATTTTTAATCCGATCGGGAATGATGGAGGCAGTAACATCGGCTTCTGTGGCAAGAATTTCGAAGATGGCGTTAACAGTGGTTTTGCGGATGTAACCAATGGCGACCAGGTAACTCCGCAAGGCGGCTCGACTTATACTTTTTCCGAATTACCGGGAGTCGCATTTCACCCAAATGACGGTGTTATTCCTCCTATTAGATCATCTTCTGATGACCCGTTAACACATTTCCCAGACCATGTCATTTGGAACGGTGGCGACTATCTTTGGGTACCGACATTGAGCGATTATGATATATATGATGGTCCGTTGGGTAGCAGTAATAAGCTACTAAGTGCTGGAGATCAAGTCGATGCGTTTAGCAACTGCCCGCCCCCAAACAACACCGAAACGAAGCTTGATGCATATGTAAAGGCCATGCAAAATGGGTGGGCTTATTTGGGAACTTACCCGAGTGGAACGGCTGAAGATGGAACAAAAAAGAGCTATTACGCTTCTCGCCCTCAAACCCACTGGAATCCTGGCTGCCAGGGGCCGAGTTGTATTGCTAACAATTGGAATAATTGGGTAGCATTTGATCGAATGCTTGACGCCCACTATCCCTCGCATGGACCACATACTTATGATCCGTGGTGGTATGCTCCTTATTATGCCAATCCAATAGCACCATGGTATTACAACGTCGTTTCCTTGCCGACTTATTACGGTGTGAAAGACCGTGCTGATGGGGTAAAGCGTTCGACGGCGGATATTGCCCCGATAGCATCTGAACTAGCGAAACTGCAATGGATAACCAGCTTCTCATATTCCGATCTGGCCGATAACACACTGCCGAATTATCACTGGGCGCATGGTGATCTTCAGGCAGGACCACATCCTACAGGAGATGGAGTCTTTCCTTTCACTGTCATCCAAAGTCGAAAAGTGGATCGTTCTACATGGCCGCTTGTACCCAAGACAGTCAATGACACTATTAGTGGAACGCTTGTAGATCCCGCCGATTCCATGTACTATAACATCGGAGTATTCCACGATCCTGATGATCCGAACGCAGTCTATGTAACGGTGGCTAATAAACGAACCTGGCCAATAGTCTATAACGCAGATCACTCGATTTCTCGAGTCGATGCAACCGGCCCTGCCTCGATTGGATTACTCGGCGCAATCGACGCTCGCCGTGTAACAGTTCAACTCAAAGGCAGTTGGACCGATTATACTGGGCAAACCAAATCTCCTTCATACCTTTTTGGAACATTTTACACGATTTCTGATCTTCGAGGGAAGAATCTCTTCAAGACGACGAACAATGGAACCTCATGGACATCAGTTGGTCAGGAATATATCGATCCAACTGTAAGTCCATCGGCATTTGGAGTCGATCTCGAACCAGGGGAGGGCACTCTGCTCCGTATCGCACCTGCGACGGGTCTGGTAGTAGGCCGGACGGACAAGTGGCGATACAACAATGGGCATGGAGTTTGCGAAATTACTTCGCAAGGTCCCGGATGCGCGATTGCAAACGACCGTGGGGTTGTCTGGGCTTCGAACGGTTCTATAAATTTCTGTAGAGTCAAACCCGCTGGCAATGGGGACGATGTCTTCCAAACGCTGGCCGGTGGTAATCTCGGTTATCAACCTCAACCGTTGTACACTCCAACCAATTCTCTTCTTGGTCACGATCCAACGATTGCAAGCAAGCACTCCTGGGATGTCCATACAAATACCGTCAACGGTCCAGATACAATTGCAGTCGTCTACTCAACTGATGACTACATCTCTCGCACTACCCCACGGTCAATTACGGTGGTAATCCTTACAAGCACGGATGCTGGCATTTCATGGTCTCCCACCGGGACCGTTCCACTGTCCGATCATCCTGGGTATGGGCATACGTTAGTGCCTGAGGTGACGGGCAATGGACGTGATGTCCTTGCACCTGTTATCACACCGGCAATTGATGGATTTTTGGTCTCATACACTGCTGTGAGCATGCCCTATCGGCGCGCTCCAAATTACCAGATTCATTATTATCAGGGTAATTGGACTGCCACCCCGGTACCGGATTGCCCGATTTCGAGCCAATGCAAAGCTTCCGGTCAGGTCCACTTTGTCACATCTGCTTCGCGCAACGAAGGCCCGCATAATCCAACGTATGAAACGTTTTATTTGGCTTGGGAAGAGGACTTCAGTGGAGGCTCGTCTGCAATCATGGTTGCACCTCTCGAACACTATTTCATGAATGGTCTGACGCCCGAGTCGTGGTTTTGGCTGCCTGCATATCAAATCTCGCAAGGCGTTCGATATTGCTCGAATCACCATCCGTTCATTGCACTCAAGCCAGCTCCTTCCGGTGGGTCTACGCTGCCAATCGTTACGTGGGAAGGTCAGGATACGGCAGGTTGTTCCGGCGGCCAGACGCCGATTGACGCTGTACTTGGCAATCAAGTTACAACATCTCCCGGGCAATCTGCCTTGAATTGTTGGAGTGACGTGAGGCGGGTTCTGATTCGCGAAGAGACGAGTCCTGAGTCATTCAATAATCCTCCAACATTTACGACCATTACTTCTATTGATTCGGAGTTTCACAATCTTCCGCTTCCAATACTGCGTGTCGAGACAAATCTCTGCGGCGGCGTTAGCGGCAATGGACTTTTGGAGGAGGTAGTATTCAATGATACGCTTTCGAACCAAGTCCTTGTCTATCGTCATCAGAGCGACAATTCCTGGCAGTTCAAGCGCCTTGAAGAGTATGCTCAGTGTGGAACGGTGAGCTTGCCTTACGAGCTGGATCCTCCGGGTCCTCCTCCGGCCAATGCTCCGAAGGACCTCGGGTCAATTGCGTACCGCAGCATATCTGCTGACGCGAATGGGCTCTACGCTCAAAAGATCGTTGCCAATCCTCCCGTGGAAACGAAAGTGGATGCATCGCTCATTCAGACGTTCTCAACGGGCAAGTATTGTCAACCGCTCATTCAACAGGCTAGCGACGATATTAAATTATTGATGCGTGTAAATCCCGATTCGACTTTCACAAAACAAGTGAACTGGCTTTATGCGCCTGCGGGAGTGTTCCAGGGTGATTCGATTGACGATTCGACTACGACGATCGTGCAATCACAATGGCCGGTCACGGAAGATACTGTGCGAACAACTTGTTTCCCGACAACCATGGACAGCGCGATCCTCGACATGAAGAGGATTCTTCTTGTCGATACCTCGCAACTCTCGACGCAGCTTCCTGATCCAACTAATTTTATCTCCTACTCCATCGTTATCAAGGACTCAGCAAGCCAACTCGTGAGCCAAGTCCTCGATTCGGCTGTCATCCATGGCCAGGGTGTATTCGGTGGCTCAAATCCGGGAGTCGATATGAATGATACTACTATGATGGGTGTCGGGTATCATATTCAATCCAGGATTTTGCCGACTGCTTCTGGTGTCGGATACATCACGATCATCTGGAACAAGGACACTGGCACCAGTGCGGAGCTAATGCAGCAGCAACAGTTTGGTGGGACGATCACATTGCCTGCACCAAACCCTGACGACAGCACCGCATACAAGAAATCACAACCGCACCCGAAGACCACGACGGCGAGAATCGGTGATCTCAACATCTCAATCCATCCCAATCCAGCAACGACTCGGGTGCTGATCTGTGTCGATGCGCTTCCGGCGGATAATCCATTCATGGCGGAAGTCGTGAGCGCGACCGGCCAGCACATCGCTACGCTTTATGATGCAACACCGGAAGCGGATATCGGGCTGTGCTACACGCTCGATTGCTCTGGCCTCGCCAATGGCACGTATTACGTCCGCGTTGCGAATTCCGTCCTTGGCGGCGTCGTAAAATTCCAGGTCGTGAAATAGAATTCTGTTTTGCCCCGGTTCGTCTTTGGCCCCTTCCCATTGAAGGGGCCAGCGAAAGCTTTGCCCTTTCATCGTTCATCCCTTCCCAATGGCGAATTGGGTAATCAGCCATGATCGCCTCGCCGCTACACTAATCATACCCACAATGCCAACCTACCCCAGTCCTGTGTTGCTGGTCGAATTCCAGGAATACATTAAGGATGCCTCGACCGATGCCGCGCTTCTGCTCTTCTATCAGAGTCTGCTCGACACGGCGACGGAATCGGTCTATACCTGGCTCGACCGCGACTACACACCGGCCGCTCCGAAGACCGATACCTTCTTTGGCGATGACACACAGTGTTATGCGCCCCGCAATCGCGTAGGCACGCTGCTGACCTGGAGTGCGACGGACGCCGCCGGCACTACGACCATTTATGGCACCGGCGAGCTTCTGCTCCGCGCCAATGGCTATCTCATCCAGATTGCCAGCACGAGCGTGAAGACATTTCAGTCGGGATATGAGCACGCACTTACGTATCAGCAGCCGAGCGCGATCCAGTGTCCCGAGACTATCAAACAAGTAATTACGGAAATTGCGACGCTGGCATTTCAGGCAAGCAATCAAGGCCAGGGCACACTTGCCCTTGCGAGTTCGAGCGAGCGCCAGGGTGCGCTCGGATTCTCCGGAGGCTTCTCCGATCGTGAGAAATTTCTCGACCTTACCGAACGACACAGGGAAATGCTGCGACCCTACAAGCGCTATCCAATATAGTAAAAATGTGGATATGTAGCGAGCTGAAGTAATGGAACATAACAATACTACTCGATACTCATTACTCATCCACTCAGTTTGCCAAACCCTATGACACGAGAACTTCTATTTACCACCAGCTTCGAGCCACAGTTCGCAGCTCACATGGGCTGGACCGCCGTCGGTCTTGAAGGTGCGCGACCGCTCGCGCTCAGCGATCTCCCTGGCTTCGAACTGGTACTCGGCGAGACGACATTCACGGCGTACGATTCCTTCGGATACGCAATTGCGGGTTCGCAAGCCCTCGGGCTAAATATCCTGTGGTCGCATCCACAACTCGAACTCGATGCCCGGCTCGCGACACGATCCGATTACATCGGTCTGACCGAGTCTTTTTTTGGCGGACTCTACACTCCGCCCACCCCAAGCCCCAGCGATCCCGATCGCATCGATTCCATCACGATTGTCAAAATCGATCCGCCAACACTCCGCAAGAATGATACTCGCTCAGTTCTGTCGGTGCGCGGACAATATTCCTTCACCATCTTATAGTCTGTCGCTTTATCCAATGCACACTATGATATTCCTGTATCTCAGAATAGCATTGGCTACATCGAGAGCCCAAACCCATGATACCACTCTACCTCCGTTATCGGAATTCAGCCAGTGATCCGTGGAGCACAGTACCTTCTTTGACGGGCGCATTTCCAGGGCTCGCCGCCGGATCAATGCCGATCAGCTCGACAACACTCGAAACGGCACCTCAAGCTGTGACGCCTTGTGGTTGTCCCGGCGCATCGACAGAGGATAGCTATCTCATCCTTCGCGCGAATTGCGCACCGATCCCGCTAGCCTCCGAGGCTTCGCTTCTCACATTCCTGATGCTCTACAAAACTGCGACCTATCACGAAGCCAAGTTCACCCGTTACGGACAAGGCGGCTACGTGTCTGCATCGGTTTCCCTGATCGAAGCGCATGAGCAAAATGGAATGCTGCAACTTTGCTTCCGGCTCGCGGCGGCGATTTCGGATGCACTGACAAATACATAGTTAACGATGGACTCGATGGACAGAAGCGGTCACGCAACCTGTCTGCCTCGTCCACCGAAGTCCCTTTCTGAAGACCAATGATCTTTCTCATTATCCTTCATCTCTCTACTCCTGCGCTCATCGCGCGCACGATCGATGCGATTGCGCTCCGGGATTCCACTTCGGCCGTCGAGCCATTGCTGATTCCCTACCGCAACGAGATCCTCCGAGCGGCGGCGCGATACCATCTCCAGCCGGCACTCATAGCGGCTGTGATTCAGGAAGAGTCGCGGTTCGAGCAATGGGCCACGCGACATGAGCCACGCTATGCCACATCACGCCGCGTGCACCATGCTGCTATAAGTTGGGTCCGAACACATCGTGTCGGCCCGAACTCTGCAACAGAATTCGCCGATCGGTCGCGCTCGTATGGCCTCATGCAGGTCATGGGCGAGACAGCTCGCGAGCAAGGCTTCGATGCCCCATACCTTGCCGAACTGTATCTACCGGCGAATGCGATCGAGCATGGCGCCCGATTGCTGGCGCATCTTCTCGGGCGGTATCCGCGCGACACGCTTGCAGCAATATCCGCCTATAATCAGGGCTCTGCTCGAAGGGCGCGCGAAGGTCCACGGCGCGGCGCCTTCCTGAACGCGCGCTATGTTTATCGCGTCTGTTTGGCATGGCAGGCCTATACAAAGAGCTTCGCGGAGGAAACACCATGATCCACATGAAGTGGCAATGGGCAGTCCTTGGGCCGATCGCGGCGTTTCTGCTCGGGCTGTTATGGAATGCTCCCAATGGGACCGATGAGTCACGCATGACGCATGAGTCCCAGATAATCCGACTCCGATTGGATACGGCACATGGTCTCATCGGTGTTTCTGTTGCCCCAATCCATCTTCAGGCAAAAGTCAATCGGATGCGTCCGATCACCATTCACGATAGTGTCTGTACCGAACGCTGCCTCGACACCTTACTAATAGCGGACACGTCGCAGATCGCGCCCGACACACTGTCCGTGTGTTTTGCGCATAACATGTTTTCCGTCGCAGTGGGTTTGGGCACACGGCGAAAGTCAATCGACATTCCATACATGGCCCGCGATACATTCTATTCGCGCGAAGATACCATCCGGATTGTATCGACCGACAAACGAAACTGGTACGATCAGGTCCTGGCCATCCTCGTCTCTGTCGCGGCCGGTATAGTGATCGCGAAATTGTGATCGAAAACACAAAACCCCTCTTCCGAGGGGCTTTGTATCGATGGAATCGTTGAATTCTATTTGCTCAGGATCATCTCTCGCGTCAGACGAGTGTCACCACTCGTCAACACAACGAAGTACGTGCCACTTGCCAGATCGCGTGCATCGAGAGAAACAACGTTGTTCCCCATGTTCAATGCGCCATTGTAGATGGTCCGTACGACTGAACCCTGAAGGTTCAGAAGAGCAATCGTTACCTTTGCCTCTTGTGGAAGCGTCACGATCACGTCAGCCTTGCCGTTCGTCGGGTTCGGATAGCTCGCGCCGAGCGAGAAGCCATTCTGCTCCGTGCGCTCTGTCACGCCAGCGGATGTTCCCATCGCGCTTACAGTCACGGTGCCTGATAACGGCGCAGGGCTCGATGTAGGGAATGACATATCTGCCGTTTCATTGCCAGACGTCGTCGGGCAGAACTGCACCATCAGAACTCCCGAGCCACCGGCTGGGATGGTCGCGGGTGTCGTTGTCCCGATTGCCGTGAAGTCCTGACTGTTTGGTCCCGACATGACAGCGCCGGTACCAGGTGTCCACGGTGTGTTGCCCGTGTTCTCGATCGTCACGGCGAACGTGTCGCACTTGGTCAGCGATGTCAGCGTGCCCTGGCCAGAGCCAGCGATCACCACACCGGCACCTGTGCCGGCAAGTGGAAGCGTCTTGGCCGTTGCCGACTTCTCGCTTGCGCTGACAATCACCGAACCGGGCATGATGCCGATCGTGTCCGGCTTAAAGGCGACGCACAGCGTGCCAGTCCCGCCCGGAGCAATCGGACCAATGATGAATGGAGCAATCAACGAATAGGCATTGCTGGTACCCGGGCTGAGTGCCGCCGAGAAAGTCTCCGGTACATCGCCACAGTTCGTGACTGTGATGCACGTATCGTTCTCAGTATTGGCGAGCGTCATTCCAGAGTATGCGGCGGAGCCGAAAGCGAGCGGCGATGGCGCTGCATCCAAACATGCTGCAAGGCCAACGCCTTCGAGCGGCAGCGACTGCGTGAGGGGACGGCCGGACGTCGTGCCGGTCAGTACGAGCGTTGCGGCTTCCGGGCCGCGGGCCGTTGGGGTGTAGCAAATATCAATGAGCTGCGATTGACCTGCTCCGAGTGTGATCGGCAGTGGCGGAGTCGTGCTCACTGCGAAGTTAGTTGAACCGCTAATCGTCGCCGTCGTCACAACCAACGAGGACAAGCCAACATTCTTGATCGTCGCGGAAGTACACTTTGTGCTGTCGAGCAGTACCGAATCCAGTACCGTACCGGCCAATGAGAGAATACCGTACGGTACACCGGTACCGGAAACATTAACCAGGAACTGGCTTGTGTCCCGATTGTCAGGATACGTCTTAGGAATGCTGGTGTAGAACCGGACCGAAGCGAAGCGTGCACCCTGCTTGATCGGTTTGAAACAAACATTCACAATCTTCGAGGCGTCCGGTGGGAGGGTCACATCGGATCCCGTCAGCGGATAGAATGTGAAATCATAATCGCCATAAGTCACAACCTGATTGGTGATTTGAAGCGTGTCCGAACCCGTATTGTGCAGCGTCAAGGATTTGCAGATCGAATCGCCGATTGCGACCGAATCGAAGAGCAGTGTGCCTGCTCCATTGGTGGTCGTCAGGCCCTCCTGCGGAGTGATAACCAAATGCGCCAGCACGCCGGCGCCCCATAAGGAGACAGTATCCGATGGATTATTGATCGCGTTGGTATTGACGATGAGTTGCGCGTCCGGGCGGCCTTCGAGCCACGGTTTGAACCGCACACCGATCGAGTCCGTCACACCGGATGGCAATGGGCTCGGTGGTAAATGGATGATCGAATACATATTGGCCTGCAGGCCGGTGAAGTAGACCGAGTTGAAGTTCAAGCCGGCCACACCGGTGCTCGCCACATAAAAATACTGTGTCGCCGAGTCCCCCAGTGGCCGGGCCACGTGATGGAAAAGACTATTCGGGGGATAACTCTCGTTATATGGGAAAGAATATTGCACGCCGGCAGCGGCGCCCACACCGTTCAACTGGCACACTTGCGTGCCGGAATCTTTTCCATTCGTCGAAAGGGTGAAGGTCCCGTTCAAATTGCCGGATGAAATCGGCGCGAACCGGATACCATAGACTCCGTATTGCCCGGGAAGAATGATCGATCCAACGGGTGGGCCGCTCACCACTGAATAGCTGCTCGCACCTGCTCCAGCGATCCCGTAACCATTGATCTTCATGGAAGCCGGGCCGAGGCAGTAAGCGGTGTCATACAGCGTCAATGAACTTCCGCTGCTGACTCCTCCGTAGTTGAGGCTCTTCGGCTCCAGCGAAAGCTGCGTCGGAGGCAGTGCATAACCGGTGATCGACACATTGTCAATTGCGTAGTCCGAGCATCCCCAACCGCATTGCTGGGTAAACGCGACCGCCATGCCGGAAGTCCGGTCAGCAACGGGAATAAGAATGTGGTAATGATGCCAATACGCGGAATTGGTTTGAATGGTGCTATAGGAGCAATCCGATGTGTTATAATACGAGTAGAGAGTCGCTTGTGTACCCTGCAGCAAAATATCGGAACCGACCATCAGCTTGAAATTATCATCGCCGTAACCGTAGCTGTCGTAACAGTTGTATTGCCAGAAGAAGTCGAAATCGACCCACACCGAATCGGCGGTGGCGGCATAGCTACTGACATCGAACGATGGAGTTTTCAGAGGGCCTTGCTGACAGCCCCAAATATCTATATAATAACTGCCATTCGAGCCGCCGTTGCCGTTTGAAGTCCAATAGAACCCGCCACCAATGCTCCAGCCGCTCGGCGAGGCCGATGTGAAGCTTTGCGTGCTCATCACCGTCGTGTAGACTCCTTGCGACATCGCGCTCGATGCGCAGAGAGCCGAAACAAGAACCGTTGCGAGGAGGCTGGCGCTCGCACGAATGAATCTATTCCACGTATTCATAAGATGCCCAAAATTAAATGTAAGAAAGAAATAATGGACAACGGACAGCAGGGGAGTTTCCGGCAACCTGACCGCATCCAATTCCTTAAGATCAAACAAATATAACAGGCTTTTCCGGCAATTTCACGAAATGTGGATTTTGGATGTGTTCTCATAGAAACAAAGCCCCATTCTGGATGGTCCGGGGCACATTCTTCTCCGGCGCCAAGATGGCTCCGGCGCCAAGATCGCAGATTCACCCGGCGAGCCTAACGCGAGCCTAAATCGAGGTAGACGAATCCTGATAGGTGGAGAATCCCCGCTGTCTGCCGAGACTGAAGCTCAGATAATTACCAAAACACAAAACCCCTCTTCCGAGGGGCTTTGTATCGATGGAATCGTTGAATTCTATTTGCTCAGGATCATCTCTCGCGTCAGACGAATGTCGCCACTCGTCAAGACAACGAAGTAGGTGCCACTTGCCAGATCGCGTGCGTCGAGAGAGACAACATTGTTTCCGGTGTTCAACGCACCGTTGTAGATGGTCCGAACAACTGAGCCCTGAAGGTTCAGAAGAGCAATCGTTACCTTTGCCTGGCTTGGCATCGTCACGATCACGTCGGCCTTGCCGTTCGTCGGGTTCGGGTAGCTTGCGCCGAGCGAGAAACCGTTCTGCTCCGTCCGCTCTGTCACACCAGCAGAGGTGCCAATTGCACTCAATGTTACTGTGCCATTGAGTGGCGCGGGGCTCGAGGTCGGGAAGGACATCTCCGCAGTCTCAGTGCCGGAAGTCGTCGGGCAGAATTGCACCATCAGAATTCCCGAACCGCCGGCTGGGATCGTTGCTGGTGTCGTCATGCCGATTGCTGTGAAGTCCGGACCGTTTGCTCCGGACATGACTGCACCGGTACCAGGTGTCCACGGTGTGTTGCCAGTGTTCTGAATCGTCACGGCGAACGTGTCGCACTTGGTCAGCGAGGTCAGTTTGCCCTGGCCAGAGCCAGCGATTACCACACCGGCACCCGTGCCGGCGAGTGGAAGCGTCTTGGCCGTTGCCGACTTCTCGCTTGCACTGACGATCACCGAGCCTGGCATGATGCCGATTGTGTCCGGCTTGAAGGCGACGCACAGCGTGCCTGTTCCGCCAGGAGCAATCGGACCAACGATGAACGGTGCGATCAATGAGTATGCACTGCTCGCATCCGGGCTGAGTGCGGCCGAGAAAGTCTCCGACACATCACCACAGTTCGTGACCGTAATGCACGTATCGTTCTCAGTATTGGCAAGCGTCATTCCGGAGTATGCGGCGGAGCCGAAAGCGAGCGGCGATGGCGCTGCATCCAAACATGCTGCAAGGCCGACGCCTTCGAGCGGCAGTGACTGCGTGAGCGGACGACCGGATGTCGTGCCGGTCAGTACGAGCGTTGCTGCTTCCGGGCCGCGGGCCGTCGGGGTGTAGCAAATATCAATGAGCTGCGATTGACCCGCTCCGAGGGTGATCGGCAGTGGAGGAGTCGTGCTTACTGTAAAGTTATTTGAACCACTGATCGTCGCCGTCGTCACGGTCATCGAAGACAATCCCATGTTCTTGATCGTCGCGGAGGTACACTTCGTGCTATCGATCAGAACGGAATCCAGTACCGTACCGCCCAAGGAAAGAATGCCGTAGGGTACACCGGTACCGGATACGCTGATCAGGAACTGGCTCGTGTCCCGATTGTCGGGGTACGTCCGCGCAATGTCCGTATAGAACCGGACCGAAGCGAAGCGTGCACCCTGCTTAATTGGTTTGAAGCAAACATTTACGATCTTCGACGCGTCCGGTGGAAGGATCAAATCGGATCCGGTCAGAGGATAGAACGTGAAATCATAATCGCCATAGGTGACAACCTGATTGGTGATTCGAAGTGTATCCGAGCCAATATTTTGCAGCGTCAAGGATTTGCAGATCGAATCGCCGATTGCGACCGAATCGAATAGTAAGGTACCTGCGCCATTGACAGTCGCCAGGCCCTTCTCCGGAGTTATGACGAGATGCGGAAGCACACCGACACCCCAGAGCGTGACCGTATCCGATGGAATGTTGATCGCGTTGGTATTGATGATAAGTTGCGCATCCGGCCGGCCCTCCAGATAGGGCTGGAATTGAACTCCAATCGAATCGGTCAGCCCCGACCCCAGAGGATTCGGGGGGACGTGTACGATATGATACATATTAGCCTGCAGGCCGGTGAAGTAGATCGAGCTGAAGTTCAAAGCGGCGATGCCAGTACTTTGAACGGTGATATACTGCGTTGCCACTGCTCCAAAGCCGCGGGCCACATGATGGAACAGAGTATTCGTTGGATAGACCGTCGTTGGGAACGTGTATTGCACACCCGCCGCCGCTCCGATGCCGTTCAGAGCACACGTCTGCGTACCAGAATCCCTGCCGGTCGTTACCAAATTGAACATTCCCGTGAGAGTACCGGAAGCAGTCGGTGAAAATTGAATGCCGAAAACAGCGTACTGTCCGGCCGGGACCGAGGCACCGGGAGCCGGGCCGCTGACAACGGTAAAATTCGTCGAGCCGGTGATATTCCAACTCGTCAATGTCAGAGGATTTGGACCCAGGCTGTACGCCGTGTCATAGAGAGTCAGTGATGATCCCGAGGTCACTCCGCCATAGTTAAGCGCCTTCGGGCTCAATGAGAGCTCCGCGGGAGGAACATTGAACGGTGGGGTCCATCGAAGATCAGTCGACTGGCTTGAGGTCGAAGACGAGCCGTAGCGATTATAGACAAAGGATGGGGTTGAGGAGCCGTTCAAGCCCGTTCCCATCGAGCCGCCGCCCATCGCATAGCTGTGACTGGAGTATAGCATCTCGATGACGTTCGACGTCTCATACAGTTTGACCTGCATGTTCATGTGGTTCGTGTTCGAACAGCAGGGCGAAAAGTTGTACCACTCAATCGTAAATACGCGGTTCGGCGCGGTGCCCGTCACTGCATAATAGAGTCCCCCAAAAATGTAACCATCGAAGTCATCAGGCATGATGAACTTCTGGTAGGTACTATTGCCAACATAATCGGAGCAGCATCCACTTTGCGAATTCCCAAATGACATACCACCATTGGTATTGACGTAAATCGACTGACCGGCAGAGTAGCTGGCACTATCATAATTGAAAGCGAATGGCAAGGTCTGTGGACACAAATAGGAGTTGTCATCGCCTGAGCCGAAGCTGCTGCCACCGTTGATCGACGAATAGCTCCCACTGAATGTCGTCGTTGTGTAACGCGTAACTCGCCCAGCCTGGGCGAAGGCCGAACCTGACAATGCAAGGACGACCAGCAGGCCTAACGCTGCCCGGAGTTTATTCCAAGAATTCATAGCGGTACTTAAATTGTAGAATTGAAACTGCAATCTGCTTCGAGGGAGGAACCACACAGTATGATGTCGGGGGGACAATACACCCACGCAGTCCTGAATCGGAGTAAACCTATTGGGACAAAAATACTAAAGTCTCAGGACGTTGTCAAGAAAACGATAAGATCATTCTCAGGGCAACCTATTCATGCTCAAATTCGCGATATTTCGCAATTCTTAGCCGTTCAACCGGTTTGCCGCCGATAATGTGTTGCTCGATAATCTCCGGGACATCTTCCGGTTTGACGCCACCATACCAGATGCCTTCGGGATAGACGACCATCGATGGTCCGAACTCGCAGGCATCCAGACAGCCCGATTGATTCGCGCGGACTTTTCCGCGAAGTCCTCGGCGCTTGATCTCGTCCTTGAGCGCGGCCCGGATGAGCGGCGAGCCTTTTTGGGCGCAGCACCCTTTGGGATCATCCTCGCCACGGACATTCTCGCAGATAAAGATATGATAATCGAAGCGCATAAGAGTGGATGAGTAATGGGTAACGAATAACGAGTTGCTAACCAGCAGCGATCGACTTTCCTCTCCGCGTTCAGCGCGTTCGCTCAATTACTCCCGAAGATCGATCACCTTCATCGATGCATTTTGCTTGAACAAGAAATCGTCACTCCGAATCTTGTTGATCGGCTTGATGGTGAGCGAACTGGTTTGCTGCACTCCGCGCGAACTCATGACTTGCGCTTTCACAATCTTAATCGATTTGCCGTTCGTCCTCAGCGTGAGTTGGAGCTTTTGCGCACCGCCGGGAGCCGAGCCACTCGCGGCATTCAGCAGCGCGGAGAGATGGCCGTCCGGTGTGAGATCCAGAGTATATGTTTGGCCGGCGCGATGAGACACTTGGGCGGCGTAATGCTCGGCGAACTGAAACACCATCGCCGGATCGGCGAACGGCGAACCGGTTTTTGCGACGTTATCGATTGTCAGCCGGTTGGTGGATTTGCTGAGATTCCAAAGTGTCGAACCATCCGAGATGATCAGGTTGCTCGGACTCTCAATGCGAATGCGCTTTGCATGAAAATCGATCTTGACGGAGATCGAGCCCTGCTGAGGCACACGGACTGTCATCGAAACACCCGGCGAGCGGAGCACTGATGCTTCCGCACGCTGGGCCAACGCGATAGCGCTTTCCTGAGCCCTCGCAGAGAGGGCTCCAAATAACAATAAGCCGGCTGCGAAATATAGCATGGATTTCATGGATTCTAGAGATATACTACGGATGGCATCGTACTGGTTTCAGGGAGTCATTAGGCTTTATCAAGAGTTGCCCCCTGCGATGAGGAACACCCTTTCGATTCTTCTAATCGTCCTTGCGAGCGCCGGCACAGTGAACGCGCAGCCTACGGGCGAAGTCCCCCACTTGATCCGAGTCCTCGTTCGGCCGCAGGCGATTGCACCACTTCGTGCTGCGTTTGCGATGCACCGCGTGCGAGAGCACGATATCCAACAAATCATTCTTCATGAGTCCGATTCTATCGGATCGCTTCTGGGACTTCCTCCGACTATTCACATCACGCGGTTCGCGCCATTTGCCGCGCAGCACAGTGCCGTCTTTGAGGATATTCGCGAACGGCTGAATCCGGGGTTATTTCATGGGAGCGATGCTTCCGTTCGCGCCAATCCCCTCAACGATCTGGCGATTGCGGAGGACAAACTTTCCCGCTGGTTCACGCTGGAGTTCTCCAATGACATTTCTCCAGAACGCGTGATCCTTTATGCGCACAAATCGTCGCTGATCGAACTGTCCGAGCCGGTCTTTGTCCGGAAGCACAATGCGCTGACAAACGATCCATTGCTCGACTCGCAGTACTATCTAAAAGTCACTCATACGCTTGCGGCCTGGGGCATTCAGCAATGTGATTCGACGATGGTCGTTGCATCGATCGACGGCGGAGTTTCGCTCGATCATGAAGACCTGGCTGCGGCCATCTGGCACAACTCCGGTGAGATGGGGACCGACGCTCAGGGCAATGACAAAAGCTCCAATGGCATCGATGATGATTCTGATGGATTTGTCGATGACTGGCAAGGCTGGGATTTCAGCGGATTCTTCGGCAGCTCGTCAAGCAACCATCCGACGTCGGAATCGGACCACGCGCATATCGTCGCCGGAATCCTGGCCGCGGTCGGAAACAACAACATCGGCATTGCCGGCGAGGCGTTCGGCGCGAGGCTCATGGTCATCAAAGCGGAGAGTAATTTCCCCTGTCAGGACGAGATCAACAGTGGCTTTCAGGGAATTCTCTATGCGGTGGACCACGGTGCCAAAGTCATTAGTTGCAGTTGGGGTTCGTCAGGCCGGTCGCAAGCCGATCAGGACGTGATCGATTATGCCTACTTCAAAAATGCCTGCGTCGTCTGTTCGGCCGGCAACAATGGGACGCTCGCCGAGAATTATCCTTCTTCGTTCGACCATGCCTTTGCCGTCACGGCGCTGGCTTCGGATGGCAGCGTCAAGAACTACGCAAACTCGAGCACACATGTCGCTGTCGGCGCGCCGGGGGATTCAATTCTGAGCACGCTCTATCCCGATTTGGCCGCGCGCTGTCCGTTGGATCTCTGTGGGAGCTCTTCCGATACCGATGCCAGCGGATATGGCGAAATGTGCGGCACCAGCATGTCGGCTCCGCAAGCTGCGGGGGCACTGGCGCTGATTCGCCAACACTGGCCGAATGCTACGAACCGTTGGGCGATGGAGCGATTGCGCGCGACGTGCGATCCCATCCTGCTGGATCCACATCCGGGTTTTAATGGCCGCGGAATGATGAATGTCTATCGGGCGCTGAGCGATGCCCATGCATACTCGCTCCGGCTCGAACGCGCGCAAAAGTTGGACACGATCCGGCAATGGATTGTCTCCGGTGAGTCCGCGCAATACCGTCTGGTACTCAAAAATTATCTCGACTCGTTGCCCGATGCGAATGTGACGCTCCAACTCCTGGATGTTCAGGGCAATCCGCTTCCGAACGGAGGGCACTTTGCTCTCGATAAGCAAACGATCGGACCGATGAGCTCGATGGGTCCGATGGATTCCTCAATAGTGACGATCAGCATCACTGCCGATAGCACAACTCCGCCACAAACGGATCTTCTTGTCCGCCTGTGGCTGAGCGATTCCTCGGTAGGCTACACCGGCGATTATGATTACTTTGTCGTCCATGCGAATCCGGGGTATGCGACTGTTCACAACAATCTCGCAGTAACGATCACGGATAACGGTGCCATCGGATTTCGGGATGCCACGCTCGATCAGCATGGCGATGGCTTCCGATGGATGAACGCGCCGAGTCAGATTCGGGTCGATGGCCGCGATGTTCTCTTGGGCGGTGGACTTATCATTGCTTCGGACAGCTCCCATGTCGTCGATGCAATCGGCGGATTTAATTCCGGCGGCGACGGCGCCACGTTCACACCGATTCAACCACTCTCGCAACAGACGAAAGATACCGGCGACTTTGTCTTTGGAAGTTTCTCGGACAGTATCGCAGATGCTTCCCAGCGGGTTGGCGTGCGGGTCAACGAAGAATGCTATGCCGAGCCGGGTGCGGCAGCGAATGGAGTAATCCTGGCCTATAGCATGGCACGAACGGATATCCCTTCCAGCTTCACGCATCTCGACGCCGGTATTTATATGGATTGGGACATCGGCGAGTTCGGCCTGCGCGATTCGACCTGGTTCGATGCGCGAGATAGTATCTTCTACACACAGCGCAACGAACCTGGATATGCGACCGTGGCAATGAAGATTGCGGAGGTCTTCCCAATCGGCTCGCCGATTCGGCACTATGCTTTGAACAACTCATACGATACGGGCCGATCAGTCAGTGGTGTATTTTCGCAAGCCCTGAAATGGGATCTCTTTCAGCAGAATAACGTGCGCGCCGGCCAAGGTGATGTTGCCGTTCTGCTCGGAGCGAATCTTGATTTTACGGGCGGCGAGACTTCGATCGTCTACGGCATGGCACTCGGCGTGAACGCTGCCGATGCAAGAAAAAACCTGCAACTGACAATCGGTAGATGGAATGGAACGCTGGACGTCAAACCAGGCAGCCGGACCGGAAGTGGTATTGAAGTGTGGCCAAGCCCGGCCACGCAACGCGTGCGCGTCGAGTTGCGCGACCTCCCGGCTGGCTTGCCCCTCTCGATTCGCGCGAGTGACATGCTTGGTCGCGTTGTGCTCCGTACATCAGTTGCGAACGGCGATGAAATCGATCTCTCACATATTCCCTCCGGGTTGCTGGCGATAGAAGTCAGTGGTCAGGGTACAAGTCTAACGCGGATCATCATCAAGCAATAGCGTACAACTTTACTCCGCTCGAAACGGTTAGAATTTTTCGACGTCCGCGAGTTCCTCCGTATATTTAGAAACCCGTTGACGGGCACCAACCGCATTATTTAAAGAAGAAGGAAGATTACTATGGCAGGCAGAAGTCTCAATAAAGTCATGCTCATGGGCCATGCTGGCAAAGATACCGAGATCGCATACTCCGGTGCCGGGATGGCCATCGCAAAGTTCAGTCTTGCAACCAACGATCGGCGCAAAGACAAGGCCAGTGGCGAATGGGTCGATCACACCGAGTGGCATAATATCGTCGCGTTCGATAAGCTCGCGGAAACCTGCAATCAATATGTGAAAAAGGGCAAGCAGGTCTATGTCGAAGGAAAGATTTCAACTCGCAAATACGAGCAGGACGGCCAAACGAAGTACTTTACCGAGATCATCGCCAACGATTTGATTCTTCTCGGTGGTCAGGGTGGACCGAATGCGGCGATGAGCACGCCCGCCACGTCTAACTATCGCGCACCCGCAGCCAGCAACTCCGCGCCGGAGCCAGACTATGAGCCGGCCTCGGCTCCTGCTGACGATCTGCCATTCTAATCCGGCCCTGAATTCCGAATATCATAGAGGCGCCACTCCGAACTCGAAGTGGCGCCATATTCTATTGATTGTCTTGAGTCAATTGCCGCAGCTTATACACCAATTCCGCGATAGAAGCGGTCATGCGTGATGTTTTCTGTGTCAATACCGTCTTCACTCAGCCCAAAGAATTCGCCGACATCATGGATGACGGGGTCCATGAAATCGCTGACGGCATCGAACTGCATTACTCCATAGAGGAGCGTGCCGACACCGACACATCCGAGTGAAATCGCAAGCCATGGTGGCATTCCGAGTATCGTCGAATACCGTTTGCTCCTGCTGGAGCTACCCATACTGGAGCGGCTTCGGCTGGAGCTACGTGATCTGCTTCGACGCAATGAACGTCCACTCCGGCCTCGCGATGTTCTGGACCGCGAGCTGGATGACGAACGAAGTCCTGAACCGTTACTTGACATTCCACTACTGCGTGTGAGTGAATCTGATTTTTTCTTTCTTGTTCTTGTCATAATGAGCCTCCGATAATTTTTCCATAATACTTTGATTGGTATAGTATAATCCTGTATATTACCGGGCAAGGTACATGCCACGATCACTCATGCTTCAGCGGCTTTCTGATTCGCACAATCAAATAGATCACTGTTGCGATATTCAGGGCGATCACAATAGCTTTCAAGTTGTCTGGATGGCGAGAGATCGAATAAATCTCCCAGGGAAGGAATGAGCCGGTAACGATCGCGGTGAAATATTCCGCCCATCGTTTTGCCAGGAGCAACCCAACGCCTTCTATAGCGAATATTGCACCATAGAAAAAGAAGCCAGCAGTGAAGACCTTGATCCGCCCCGGACTTGCCAATCCCGCTTGCACGAGCAAATGGTGAATGTAACGATTGCCCGGATCGACGCCAAGTTGCTCGAATCGATGCGCCAGCACCTCTTGCACATCTCGATGGACTAACGAAAGAGCACCAAACGCCAGCGCCAGCACGAGAATGGCCTTCAAAAGCTTGAAGATACCAATGAGAATCTCACCCCGGTCCCGGCGCGGAGCTTTCGAAGGATTGCGGGGAGTGCTCATATCCCCCTTCGAACACCGAGATTAAACCATTTTGTTTAGGTCATCGTCTATAGGAGCTGCCATCGTGTCGTGGGTGGCCGGAATTCGGAAGCAATCGTCGCTTCGAACCATCTAATCTTGTCGTCTGCCATGGAACGCAGGACCTTACTAAAAGCTGGCGGAGCCGCCGCTTCACTTATCGGAGCCGGCAGCATTTTCGAAACACTCGAACCTTCGGGAGCCGTTGCCGCCCGCCGAACCGATCGCGCGTGGTATCGCATGCGGTCGAACTTGACTCCACTCGATGCACCACTTCAAACCGAGTCGAATGACCTGACACCGTATACCGGTCCCTGGTCTGATGAACTGCTACATCATTTGCTTCGACGCTCGATGTTCGGTGTTCCGCCCGCGCAGTTTGCGGAAGCGAAGTCACTCGGCACAATGTCGGCCGTGCTCGACCGGTTGCTCGCCGCCGCCGATCTCGGCAGTGTCCCGTTACCGCCGGATCCCGCGGCATGGGTGTGGGATTTAACGCCACCCAGTCCGAAGGACCCGAACTATCAGGTGGAGGCCACCAATTTTAATCGCCTACACGGCAATCGAATCAATCAGATCGCAAATTGGTGGTTCGATCTCATCGTGAAAGAAGACCTTTCGCTGCGTGAGAAGCTGACACTGCTCTGGACCAATCATTTTGTGACTGGCTCGCTCACAGTGCAGTTGGCGCCGTATATGTATTCGTACTTGCAGACCTGCCGTCAGTATGCGCTTGGGAATTTCAAGACGTTTGCCCACGCGATCGCAATCAATCCGGCGATGCTGGTCTATTTGAACGGCGATCAGAATTTTGTCGAGAATGGCACGCCGCACATCAACGAGAATTTCGCTCGTGAGTTGATGGAGCTGTTCACACTCGGCATTCTCGACCCGAAAACCGCTCAACCGAACTACACTGAGACCGATGTGCAAAATGCCGCTCGGGCCTTGGCTGGATGGAAGGAAGGAAAGACCGCCCCATATACCGGCGTCCTCTGGGATGGCACCAACGGAAATCCCGATCGTCGAGATACCGGTGTCAAGACATTTTTAGGCCAGACGGGGAATTGGGGACTTCAGGATGTGCTCAATATCATATTCGAGCAAGGCACGCCGCAGGGCTATAACGCCGCTTACTTTGTTTGCCAGAAGCTCTATCAGGCATTCGTCTATTATGTGCCGAATCCCAGCGTGATCGATACAATGGCAACCGTCATGCTTGCGAATAATTTCGAGATCGCACCGGTCATGCGAGCGCTGCTTTCGAGCGCGCATTTTTACGACGTGAATACGATCGGCGCACAATTGAAAAGCCCTGCTGAATTTTTTGGGAGCCTTGTCCGCGAGTTAGCACTCAGCTATCCCGCATTCAATGCGGCCGATCCACCGGTCACCGGTACCGATACTCAGGGATACAACACGTATGGCGATCCGAATCCGACGCTTTCGGTTATTACCTCGATCATGAGTGGCCAGGGTCAACAACTTCTGAATCCTCCAAACGTCAAAGGTTGGCCCGGCGGTCATAACTGGATCTCGACCGGCACATTCCAGAACCGAGAGATTTATAGTCTCGGCATCGTGAATAATGCATTGGTCAATGCGAAAAAGAACTGGAATTTGGCCTTCGATGCCGATCGCTACGCAAGCCAAATTGCCAATGCCCAATCGCTGCCCTCTGCCGCATTGAGTCAGAGCCTCGAAGCGGCTTCGCTCGCATTTACACTCGGGCCAAATGAAGGCGGAGATCTCGATATCGATATTCAAGGGACGTATCCGAATCCGAACTACCAGTACAATACATTGGGCGCGAAGAATTTCGCGGTACTCATGACCAACTTGCCGGAATTTCAACTCTATTAATAACATCCCCTTCAATTAAAGTAAAGAAGGGACATGGAGGCGGTTTATGAAACGTCGCGATTTTCTTAAGACAGGACTTAAACTTGGCGTAGCAGTCAATACTCTTCCGGTGCTCATCGGTGGACGGCCCGTTCGCGCGCTCGGGCGCTCGCCGCTCCGGCGCGCGCTCGAAACGACGAGTGCGAACAATAATAAAGTGCTCGTCATCGTCCAACTTCAGGGTGGCAATGATGGACTGAATTGTCTCGTGCCATATACCGATTCGCTCTATAAGCAACTTCGGCCCACGCTCGGACTCGATAAGACTGCCGACAATCTGCTCGTGCTCCCGGACCATAATACGCTCGCATTTCATGGCGCGATGACCGGCCTGAGTACGCTCTATGCTGAAAGCAAAGTTGCCATTTTGCAGAACGTCGGGTACGCGACACCGAGCCTCTCGCATTTTCGTGGGACCGATATTTGGAACACGGCGACCGATCCCTCAATCTATGCTTCCACTGGCTGGATTGGACGCTATTTGCTCTCTCAAAATCCCGGTTATCCGCCACAGACGATTCCGTCGGGAAGTTGGCCACTCGCGGTCGAATTTGGTAACGCGCTGAGCAATCTCTTTCTTGCACAGACCGGCGGCATGGGTGTCGCGATCAACCAGATGCCGACAGCGTCGAATCCGAGCACCCACCATTACGATGCGATCCCGCCGAACCCGACGACGCAATACAATGAGCTTGCGTATGTTCGCATCATCCAGGAAGAGACGGAGATTTACGCACAAACGATCGGCGGACGGAGCGTCTCATCTAACAACGTGACCTATCCTACAGGCAACGCCCTTGCGACGGATTTCGCGGGCATCGCACAAATGATCAAGAGCCAGATCGATTTGGGACAGGTCCAGACAAAGATCTACCTTGTCACGCAAGGCAGTTACGATACGCACTCAAATGAATTGACAGGACAGGCCAAACTCCTTGGCGCACTGAGCGATGCGCTCCTGGCATTCCAGCAAGATCTTGAGGCATTCGGTATCGCCGATCAGGTTGCCATCATGACATATTCCGAATTCGGCCGGCGTCCCAAAGAGAATGGTTCCGGCACCGATCACGGTACCGCCGCGCCGCATTTTGTGATTTCAACACAAGTCATTCCGGGTGTGCACGGCAGCGATCCGAAGCTTGACACGAACTCGCTCATCGCTGGTAATCTGGCCTACGATCCGCAGCATGAGTTTCGAAATGTTTACACCACCATGCTGAATGAATGGCTCATGGAAGGTGGTTCGCAAACGCAAATTGATTCGGACATCCGGTCTATTCTGACTGCCGACACCAACGGCACATACTCGACGAATTCGAATTGGACTTCGCTTGGGATATTCAAAGCGCAGCCGCAGCAAGCTGTCGCGGCGGACCCGAACGCGATGGGTCTGACGCTGATGGAGAATTATCCCAATCCCGCTTCAGGCCTCACGACAATAGAATATGCGCTGCCCGCATCAGGGCCTGTTGAGTTAGGAATTTTCAGCACCAGCGGTGCGGAGCTCGAGCGCATCATCGATCAGCGGCAAGAAGCCGGTCTGCAACGAGTGTCGTTCAATACGAGCCGGCTCGCAAGCGGGGCGTATATCTACCGGCTCAAGACCGCTACAGGTGAAATCGCACAACGAATGATCGTCGAGCATTAAGGAATTCCTCCGTACCGCTCGTAGTTCGTCCTTCATGGACTACAGGGACCGCATCACGATCGAACCGGGTAAGCGTAGCGGCAAGCCATGTATTCGTGGGCTACGCATTACCGTATATGATGTGCTCGACTATATGGCTTCGGGCATGACGAATGAAGAGATTCTTGCCGATTTCCCCGACCTCGAGCCAGAAGATTTCCAGGCCTGTTTGGCGTTTGCCGCCGATAGAGAGCGTCAGATTATGGGACTCGCAGCATGAGACTGTTGCTTGATGAGAATCTCTCACACAAGCTTGTAAGTGCTCTCCCGGCACGCACCATGTTCGGGACATCGGCCTATAGCGTTCGCCAGACGAAGATATCTGGGAATATGCCATTGCAAATGACTTCTGCATTGTATCCAAAGACGCAGACTTCCATCATCGGAGCCTTCTTTACGGCTTTCCTCCGAAGGTCATTGGGATATTCTCGGGCAATTGTCCGACCAAGGTTATTGAGAAGTTACTCTTAGATAATGTAGCTCTTATCGAACGCTTCCATCGGGATCCTGTGTCGTCATTGCTGTCATTGATTCCGTGACCAAAACTTCCACTTCGGTTTTGGCTGCAGCTTTCGAATCAGAAGGTCCCGTGTCGTGCGGTGTCGGAATGCAAATTTGCCATCGATCAGAATCACCGGGAAGTCGTTTTTGTAACGCTCCCAATCGCTATCGCCCTCGCGGAGCTTCACGATTTCAACTTCGAAATCGACGTAGTCTTTCGCGGACTCGACCTCTTCGAAGGCTTCCTCGCAGAGCGAGCAGCCGCCTTCTTTTGTGATGAACTGGAGTATCGGCAGCTTATTTGGTTGCGATGGCATACGGGAATGAATCGCTTGTGGAAGCGGCGGTGAAGATGATGGAAATCGGCGAATCGTTGGTCAGGTTTAGCGGTATGTTTTTGGAGTTGGTACCATCGCTAACCTTGATCGTGTGATTGCTGATCGGAATATCTTTCGTGACAACCGTGCCCTCTGCACCAAGCGAAGCAATGAGAGCACCCGTCGTGGAATCCGTCACGGTGATCGTCGCATGATCCGGCGAAGCATTGATGAACCGAGCACGGCACTGATTCGCATTTGCTGGAATATCCAACGTATCATTGAGACGGAGCACGGAAATGACAGAGTTCGGAGAACCAAGCGGTGTCGTTTCCTCGGCGATCAGCGTGTAGCGCGCGTTGTCCTCTGTCGCAAACTGCAAGTTAAAGACGCTATCGGCACCCGTTTGATGGTGCGATTTTGCGATCGTGAAGATCGGGTCCCAATCAAAGGTGGTTGTCAGTCGCCAGTATTCGGAGATCGCGTTGGGCTTGATATCGAAGACGACCTGTTGCTGCGGCAAATTATCGCGAGGATCGGGCTCCGCCTTGATTGCTCCCGGTTGGTGGACCAGGAGGCTCAAGCTGTCGATCCTCGTGGCATTGAGGAATCGGACGCCATAGAGGCGATAATCGATGGATGTCGAACCGCCGAATTTCGAGCCATCACGGAAATCGACCAATGCAATATTCGCCTGGGTATCTACCGGCTGTCCGCGGCCTCGAATCAGGATCGTTGAGAAGAGCCCACTCGTGCTGAGCGGATATGGCACACGGACGATAATGCCGGATGCGCTGGTATCCTTCGCGATTGTGATGAGCGTGTTCGGCGCGTAACCGAGCACGACATAGTCCGAGAATGATTTGCCGGTGCCTCGTCCGCCCCCTTGTCCATCCGTTACTTCTCCAAAAGCAAGCCGAATATCCGGCTTGAGTGTATCGACATGGTTGGTCGTATCGATCCGCGGTCCTTTGCCGGAATCGAGAAAATAGACATCGATTCCCTTGATCAGATCCGGAACCGCCTGCACAAATCGGAGCCGTGACGGGCCGGTCCCATCGAATGGCCACTCGTCATACAGTTGGATAATTCGCGGACGTGCGTTGGCGAGGTCAGCCTGGAGTCCGGCGCAAGTCAGCGTTTCATCCTGCTCGGTGAGCGTCAATGAAGTATCGAGTATGACTCTGCCGAGTGTGTCATGGCCTTCGTAGACGGTAATACGGTGCGGGCCAGCCGAAAGGCCTGAGCCATCCAGGTACTGACTGATGTAGCCCAGCGGATGGAACGGTGCTGTGTAGCGATCGAGATTATAGTAGGCGTGATCGAACACTTTGCTGTTGTCGATTCGAATCGTTACCTCCGGCACATCGGCGACAGCATCGATGATCCGAAGATGGGCTAACGATTGCGTTGGGACAATGTCGCAGGCAGGGGTGCAGCCTCCGAAAAGGATTCCGCCTAACAAGCTGCACCCGATGGCGACAAACAGGAAGCTCCGATGGATCATATAAGTCCTATAAAATCAGGGTGAATGACCGTCCATCCACGATGAAACGTACAAGGAAGAAACACTCTCGCGGCCCGATTGTTACGGATGGGGCAAAAAAAATTGCAATTCACGATACAACCTGCTCCTTTTTCTTTGAGATATTACTTCATTAGTGATGTGCACTTGGGCTATGGTCCTCGGGAGGAAGACCGAGCCCGGGAAGGCCGTTTGCTTACGTTGCTCGACAAAATTCTCGATGAAGCTATTCGTGGTGAAGCCGGTGGCGTCTTTGTCGTTGGCGATTTATTCGATTCCTGGTTCGATTTTGCCCATGTGATCCCGCGACGGCATGTGCGCACCATTGCCGCACTGGCACGGATCGCTGACCGGGTGCCGGTCGAGTATCTGATGGGCAATCATGATTTCGGGCATCGGGACTTTTTCGAAGAGGAATTGTCGATTCCGCTTCATCGCATGGATATTCGCCGCGAATTGCTTGGAAAACGCTTTTATATTGCCCATGGCGATGGCAAGGCCGCGAACGACACCGGTTATCTTTTCTTGCGCAAACTTTTACGGAGTCCCTTTGCGCAGGCGGCCTATAAGATCATACATCCGGACCTCGGCATTCCCTTTGCCGAATGGATATCCGGGCGCTCGCGACTTCATACGGATGCCCGCAATGCGCTCAAGAAATATGATGGTCTCCGACAATTCGCGGAGAACATCCTTATGAATCGCGAAGCGGATTATGTGGTCATGGGCCACAAGCATGATCCTGCGATCATTTCCGCACACGGCGGAACGTACATTAATCTTGGCGATTGGCTCCGCAGTTATACCTACGGGGTCTTTGACGAAGCGGGATTTCGGATCGAGAATGCTCCTTGAACCCCCCCAATTATGCCGAATCGATGGTGGCACGAAGATCACGAGGAATCCGCTCCAAATGGGGGCTTGGATGAGCCATTGATCGAAACGAATGAGGATGCGGAACAGCGCGACCGGAAACGCCGAAGCCTGCACCGTTGGGAAATTGTCGTCGGCTCCATATTTATCGGATTTCTACTGGCTGGCGTCTGGCTTTGGATTGCTGTCAGTAAAGGCATGCCGACCCTGGACCAACTCGAAAATCCACATCCGGAGATTGCCACCCGGCTGATCAGTGCCGATGGTGAACGGCTCGATCAGTACTTCATCAAGAACCGGACGACCGTCGATCTGAAGTCAGTGCCTCGCTATGTCGTAGCGGCGCTGATCGCAACGGAGGACCGCGATTTTTATCACCACTGGGGCATTAACATCTGGGGCAATATCCGCGCGGCATGGACGGACCTCATCACGCTCTCGCCGCGACAAGGCGCGAGCACGATCACCCAACAATTGGCTCGGAATCTCTATCTCTCTCAGGAAAAGTCTATTCTACGCAAGCTGCGTGAAATGGCGAGCGCCGTACAGATCGAGCGGTCGCATACCAAAAATGAGATTCTCGCGATGTATCTGAACGTCGCGTACTTTGGCCGCGGCGCCTATGGGATCGAAGCAGCCAGCCAGGTATATTTTGGCAAAGATGTCAGTCATTTATTGCCACAAGAGGGCGCGTATCTTATTGGATTGCTCAAAGGTCCGGAAAATTACGATCCGGACGACGATTACGATCACGCGGTTGCGCGCCGGAACACCGTGCTCGATAACATGGCCGATGCAAAGTACATCACGCGCTATCAGGCCGGCGAGTTCAAAGCGACACCATTGCGCGTGCAGGATGCCAAAGGCTACGAAGGCATCGCGCCGCATTTCGTCGAGATGATCCGTCAGGAGCTGACGAAACAGCCGGAGCTTCAGGGATACGATCTCTACCGCGATGGACTCGTGGTGTACACGACGCTAAACGCGACCATGCAGCGCGCTGCGAACAAGGCCGTCCTGGAGCACATCGCTGAGTACCAGCAGAACGTGGTCGATAAACGATGGAATTGGGCAGCACATAAAGGCCTGCTCGATACACTCCTGATGAAAGCGGCCCATGCCCGCCCCGAGTATCGCATTGCAGCGGGCATTCCGGCAAAGCAAAGCGTCGAGCGCGGATTGCGCGCTGACAAAGCCTTCGTCGATAGTGTCAAAGATGCAGCCATTCGCATGCAGTGCGGATTTGTGTGTCTCGATCAGTCGACCGGTCAGATCCTCGCCATGGTCGGCAGTTCGAATTTCCGGGAGGCCCGCTACGGACTGAATCACGTTACGCAAATCGTTCGTCAGCCCGGCAGCGCATTCAAGCCGATCATTTATGCGTCCTGTTTCGAGCATGGCGCAACACCAGAGACTTCAGTCTCGAACGAGCCGATCTCGATTCCGGATGGCGATCACATTTGGTCGCCCGGAAATTTCGAAGGAGAGTCCGTCGGAGGCTACCGTACGATCCGAGCCGCGTTACAATATTCGGTGAATCTTTGTGCGGTACATGCTCTGCTCGAAATCACAAATCTGAACGATGTGACGCGCATGGCGAAGCGATTGGGCATCAAGTCGAACATCCCGCCTTATCCATCCATCGCGTTGGGCACCGCGGAAGTAAGTCCGATGGAGTTGACCAGCGCATACAGCACATTCGCCAACGATGGCGTCCGCGCGACACCCTATGCGATCGTTCGGGTCGAGGACCGGAACGGCAAAGTCATTTATCGTTCGCATCCGGAATTCGAAAATGTTCTGGAGCCGCGCATTTGCCACATGATGACATCGGCATTGAGCGATGTTGTTAATGCCGGCACGGCAGCGCGCATCCGCACACTCGGATTTCACTTTCCCGCCGCGGGCAAGACCGGTACGACACAGAATTTCGCTGATGCATGGTTCATCGGTTACACTCCACATTTTACTGCCGGCGTATGGGTCGGGTTCGATGATAAACGCGTAGCATTCACTGGGGCCGATGGACAGGGTGGTCGTGCCGCCGCGCCAATCTGGGGTTTGTTTATGAAGTATACCTACGAAGCACTCCGGCCTGCGATTCAATACTTCGTTACGAGTTACAGCAACACGAGCTCGCCGAACTTCCCCATTCAGGACCATTCCGGCGACACGAACGGACAGGGCCTGGAGTACATGCCGAAGATCGATGGTGGGCAGCACAATCCACCTTCCTCCGATTCGGTGCCGGGCCGCAAGACGTTCATTGATGATACGAATGCCGAAGAGCCATCAACGATCGGGCAATCCCAGCCGCACGCACAGAGTTTCGATCGTCCAAGCCTTGATGATAGTAATTCAAAACAGGAAAAGACCCTTCGTGCACCCTCGCTCAATGATACGCTGACACGAGCGTTGCAGAAGCGGGAACGGTAACGAGGATGCGATACCACTTGTTTAACTCCTATGCCCATCACCCTCACTGACATTCTTGACATCGCCCAATACGAAAAGATCCGACCGGAACTGCGCAAACGCGTAATCGAGGAGAAGCGGCACCGGCGGGTGCAGGTCGGCCCGGTCATGACGTTCGTCTTCGAGAACCGGATGACGGTGCAATTCCAGATTCAGGAAATGCTGCGCACGGAGCGGCTCGTGCATGACGAGGCAATCCAGCACGAGATTGATACATACAGCAAACTCCTGCCCTCCCGGAATGAGCTATCGGCAACGCTTCTCGTCGAGATTACAGAAAAAGAGAAGATCAAGCCGACACTCGATTCGCTCGTGGGCCTGACGGAAAATAGCATTTTCCTCGTAATTGGCGAATGGGAGATCGCGACGCAGTTTGATGAGGAGCAGTCCGAAGAAGGGCGCATCAGCGCCGTCCAGTATGTTCGATGGCACCTCACCGATCAGGATGTCGAGCGCATTCGCTTTGGACAGAGTGATGTAAGCCTGATCGTCCGGCATCCGAATTATCGTTTCGCGACCCAGCTTACGAACGAACAACGCGAGTCGATTGCGCGAGATCTTTCGGAGCCAGTGTAACTCATCGCTCAATCTCGTGTCCCAAGTGGGACAAAATAGCCCTGTTGCGGGTTCATTATTCTCTATTTCCCCTAATAATGGTATACGTCACCCGTAAGGCGCATTTCTCCGCGGCGCACCGGCTCTTCAACCCGAAGTTCAGCGATGCCGAGAATGAACGCATCTTCGATAAATGCAACAACCCTCGCGGGCATGGGCACAACTACATCGTCGAAGTAACGGTGGCCGGCGAGCCAGACCCGGAAACTGGATATGTCATCGATCTGAAGCGGCTTGCGGCTCTGATGGAAGAGCATGTTATTGGCCGGTTCGATCACAAGCACCTGAATTACGATGTGCCCGAGCTTGAAGGGATTATCCCAACGGCCGAGAATATCGCGCTGAAAGTTTGGGATCTGCTGGAACCGCAGATTACAGACGGTCATCTTCATTCGGTTCGAATTGCCGAGAGCGATAATAATTACGCGGAATATCGCGGCGCTCCCATGAAGCATTAAGAATGAAAAATTCAGGAATGCAACCGATTACATCAAATGCTCACTTCATGAGACCGCTATCCGCGTGCTCTTGTCCCCGACTCTTCATTCTTAACTCGTCACGCCTAATTCTTCATTCTTAACTTCTCGATGAGTATTACTACACTTCCGAATCGAACCCGCAATCTGGACGAACTCCCCGCAAATGAGCGCGAAGGATTTATTGCTTCCGCATGTGCGATGGGGCCGGCAGAGAACGAGGCTGAGTCAAACCCTCGCATCCGTGAACTCACCCGCGAATTGCTCACCGAGATTGGCGAAGACCCGGAGCGCGCCGGACTCTGGCGAACGCCCCACCGGGTTTCGGCCGCGTGGGAATACCTGACGCATGGATACACGGCAAATATTAAAAAAATCCTGAACGGCGCGATCTTCGAGGAAAAGTACGACGAAATGGTCGTCGTCAAAGACATTGACTTTTTCTCGATGTGCGAGCATCATCTGCTGCCATTCTACGGCCGGGCGCATATCGCGTATATTCCGAACGGGAAGATCGTCGGTCTTTCGAAGCTCCCGCGCATGGTGGAAGTGTTCGCACGGCGACTTCAGACGCAGGAGCGGATGACGCGGCAGATTGCCGATACGATCCAGGAATATCTCGATCCCGTTGGTGTTGCAGTCGTTTGTGAAGCGCGACATCTGTGCATGATGATGCGCGGTGTCGAAAAACAAAATTCGGTCACAACGACAAGCGCGATGCTCGGCGCATTCAAGGAAGCTCAAACCCGGTCGGAGTTCATGACTCTGATCGGGACAAAATTTCTGTAATGGAAAACGGTCTGAGTCATCATGATGAAACGTCAGGAAGCCCTTCGGCTAATCCGCACGATTGCCGGACACGCAAACGTCGCCATATCTGAGTCCGACGACGGTCCAAATATCAGCGTGACGCTTTCGTTGCGTCCCGATATTGAGCTGGTACCGCCATCGCCTCCCGGCACGGTACCCGAGCCAGGGCAGCGGTATCGCGTGCTGCACATCGAGGATATTGGCCGCACCGCCGATCTCGTTTACTATTATCTCCGCAATCATTACGATGTCGATACCGCGATGACGGCCGAAGAAGGACTCAAGGCGGCACTCGAACACCATTATGATTATATTTTGACCGATCTCAAGCTGAGCGAAGGCATGGGAGGATTGGAACTGACCAAACTCTTCCGACAGACGAGCGAGTATTCCTGGACACCAATTATCGGCGTTGCCGGCTTTGCCACCGAGGAGGATGTTCGACTGAGTATGGCCGCCGGGTGCAGCGCGTTTCTCTCCAAGCCCTTCCTGAAGTCCGACCTGCTGCGCATTCTGCATGAACTCGAAACCCGCATCATCAAGGTCAAAGCCGCGCAAGCCGCCGGTGCCTGAGGAGTGCCGCTCGAGAAATATTGGCTGATTTCAATTGCCAGAAACCACTCGTTACTCGTTCCGCGTTACGCGCTTCGAGGGACTGAGTCCCACGCAATTCGAACGCGCCCAACCGAGTCAGGTCCGGAAGGAAGCAGCTCTCAGCGATTGTACGAGTGTGACGTGGTAAGCTTGGTCCCTTTTTATTTGCTTTGACGAGATCGGACCGATCCGACCAATGAGTAAGCGCAAGACAGCACACCGCCCGACGGCCCCCGCCCGCTTAGCACAGCGTGCCGTTCCGACACGCCGGACTCTCGTGCTCCTGGAATCCGGATTGCTCGTCGGGCTGGCGGAGGGACTCATGGAGGATTTTATCCATCGATACTCTATCTCCCCGTACCTCAAGGCGCTACTCTTGATGGTCGGTGTGCTTGGGGTGTTTGCGCTGGCCATTCGAATTATCGAGCCGATCGTGCGAGGGACTCTCAAAGCCGTATCCAAACTCGATCAAGGTGGCGGAGCGATGGGCCGCATTGCGCTCCATGTTGTTATCCTCTTCCTCATTTTTGTCTGTTATGTCCGAGTCTTCTTCCCAAACATTAAGTGAGGCGCGTGGCGCGGGCGTTTCGCTTGCGATCCACATCTCGGACCGCCTGCAAATTCCACTCGCCGAGATCGAGATTTCCTTCACTCGTTCGAGCGGACCCGGCGGACAGCACGTCAATAAGACTTCCACGCGAGCCGAGATCGCGTTCGATCTGGCGCACTCGCCGAGCATCCCGGAGGCCGACCGCGCGTGGATGATGGGTCGGCTCCAAAGTAAACTCGATACCGAAGGCAAACTGCACATCGCCGCGCAGGAATACCGCAGTCAACTTCGCAACCGGCAAGCCGCGATCGATCGATTGGAAGCACTACTCCAGCAAGCCATTCTACGGCCAAAGAAACGAAAGAAATCGAAGCCGACCAGATCGGCCGTCGAGCGGCGGCTTAGCTCCAAGAAGCGAGAGAGTGAGAAAAAGCGGGAGCGAAGGACGAGAGAATAGAAGAGCTGGATATTATCTATCAATCAATTCGGGATACGGCAGCAAGCCGGTCTTGATATAGTCGACAAGGATTTCGGACTTGTGGCTGCCGTCCCAACAGTGTGTCTTTATCAGTACGCCATCGGAAATCTGATGAGCCGTGATTTTACAGACAGGATATTGGTGAATATATGGTGAGAAAAGTCGCGAGAAGTATGACGGTTTAGAAGTGTCCGTCGTAATAAGGCTGTCATTCGCGACGAGAACTGGTTGTGAAGAATAGGTCGAAACGAACCGCTTCGCGCGACTCCATGCCGTATCGAACTGGGCTCTCGGGACATGGATATTCGGAGAACTACCGTAAATGCTGGCTAAGTATTTTCGCTCGGCGTGATTCGGGAAGCTGCATCCGGCGACCAGCGCGAGAGCCAGCACGAGCAGGACGTTCAATCGAATTTGTGATTGCATACCTGGCAATTCGAACAACATGGCATGAGCAACGTGCCCGGATGAATTGTATATTCAAAAAGTGCTCGGATGACTTCCGTGAGGATTTGGTCATCTTATCCGCTGGATTTTTCAGAGAGAACTTTCGTTTACACAAACGCTAGGTAAGATAAACAACGATATGATATATCAATGAAAGGAATGAATATGAAGGTCTGGATACTCGGATTCGCTGGGTTGATTGGGGTCTTCGCTGTTGCGAAGGTAGCGGGACTATGCCCCGGCGGCTCGTGCAGCACCTCACAAGCGGTCGCGCATTCGCAGGCGGTGGCAAGTAATGTAAGCAATACTTTAGCCGCGCCAGCCGCGCCATTCGAATCGCTCGAGCAAGCAATGGCCGAGGCGAAATCACAGAACAAGTACATCCTTGTCGATGTCTATACCGACTGGTGCCACTGGTGCAAGAAATTGGATGAGGATGTTTATCCCGCACCAGAAGTCCAGAAGGAAATGCATAATTACTTCACGGCGGTGAAGATCAACGCGGAATCCGCGACAAGTCATACGTTTGGCGGCAAAGAACTCACGGAGCGTCAACTCGCGACTCAGTGGCAGGTCACCGGCTACCCGACGGTCCTCTTCTTAACACCCGACGGCAAGATCGTCGACCAGCTTCCCGGTTACATGCCTGCGAAGGAATTCGCCGGAGTCCTGCGATATATCGGCACCGGCGCATACCGGACGACATCGTTCGAGCAGTGGCAGACGGCTCACGGCTAAGGCGAATTGATAGGACACCAGCCGGGGTCATCTTTACAAGGTGGTGTCCTGCCGCAGTCAACGCTCATGGTTATTAGAACTTTTTCGGTTCTAAAAGAGTCAGATAGAGTATGAAAGCCACAGCAAAGCCGAAGACAGCCAAAGCAAAAAAGATGACCGACGCCGAGTGGAGAGCGCTGGTAACCTCCATGTGTGGTAAATATGCGTGGGTGGGAGGTTCTTCAGATGACGTGATCCGCGATCGACGGGAAGAAGTCGCGCGTGAAGAAGCAAAGTTCGCAATGCGATACCTCAAGCGATCAACGAACGGCAAGAAGTGAAGTACGTCCTGGATGCAAACGCACTGATAGCATTCTTCGACTCCGAGCGGGGTCATCTCGTTATCCAAGATATCTTATTGTCATCCCGTGAGCTGGTTACCATTCATTCCCTCAATGCCTGCGAAGTGTTTTATCATTTCTGGCGGATGGCCGACCACCTGACGGCAAATCGGGTGCTACGGGACATGGTGGCACTGGGAATCGAGATGCATGACGAGCTTGATCCAAGTATCTCGCAATATCCACTCGAAGTGTCTTCGTTACGTCCGATCACAAAGAACTGAAACCACTCGAACGAGACAACGTCTGCCGATTTCTCTTTTTTCGCTAACGGCGCAATCTATTTCTTCTTCACCGCCCATACTTGTCCAACGTGGACGTAATCGGCGGCGAGGGTATCTTCACCAATCGCGCGCGGTACGCTGTGGCGGTCCTTGGGGTGCAGGAGCTTCGGCGGGTCGATCTCCTTCATGACCGTATCGAAGTGACCCTTCGTTTCGAGAATCAGTTGGTAGCGGATTTTTTCGATCGTATCCTTGCCGAAATTCTCGTAGAGCGTCGTGATATAGGGTTTGCCGGCGTCATAATCGCGAAAGACTGTTATTTCGAGACCGGGTGATTTCTCCCATTTTTCGGGTTCCGATTTGCAGGAAGCCAGAAGCGCCAGGCAAGTGGCCAGTACGATCGGAAGAAATTTGATTTGTTTGCGGTTCACAACTACTGGTGTAGCAAGAAAAGCACCAAATGAGTTGCACGCTTGGAAAGCTATGGCTCAGTCGTCGGTTTCGGCAGCCTCTTCATCGAAGGGGACCGGATAGTTGCCGGTAAAGCAAGCTGTGCAGTATCCGATGTCTTGTCCAGCCTTATTCTTTCGCGGTACGCTTTCAAGTAATTTCTTGACCGATAGATACCGTAACGAATCAACGCCAAGGTACTCGCCGATTGCATCCTGATCCGAATGATGATTCGCAATCAACTCGTCTTTGCTTGGGAAGTCCATCCCATATTTGCAGGGATGTGTAATGGGTGGAGCCGTGATGCGTAGATGGACTTCGCTCGGAGCCGCTTCACGGATCAAGTTGACAAGTGCTTTTGATGTGGTCCCACGAACGATCGAATCATCGACGACGACAACGCGCTTATCCTTAAGCACGCCCTTGACGGTGTTGAACTTGACCTTGACTTTCATCTCGCGGCGGTCTTGTCCCGGCTGGATGAACGTGCGGCCTACATAGTGTGAGCGGATGAGGCCGATCTGATATTTCGTCTGATTGCCGAGCTGCTGGTTTTGGCTTGCATAGCCAAGCGTCGCGGTGTTCGAGGAGTCCGGCACGTTGATAACCGTCACCTTTTTGCCTTCGCCATTCTTGACGGGCGATTCCACGGCCAGGCTCTTGCCCAATTTGCGGCGGACGCGATCGACATTCTCTTCGAAGATTTTCGAGTCGGGTCGCGCGAAATAAATATACTCGAAAATGCAATAGGTCGGCTTTGGTGCATGCTCGGCGAGTTGCACCGAACGAATCTCGCCCGTTGCCACTGTGTGCGCATCGATGATCACGATCTCGTTCGGCTGGACATCGCGCAGATATTCGAAGCCAACGATATCGAATGCGCACGTCTCGCTCGCGACCATGTAGGCGTACTCGCCGTCGGGTTTTTTCAGGCGCCCGATCGCAAGCGGACGAATGCCATGCGGATCGCGCACAGCGATAAGTGCAGAGTCGGTCAGCAAGGCAAGCGAGAATGCGCCGCGCGTTTGCGTGAGCGCGTCGCGGATTTGTTCGATCTGGTCCTCCTTCTGCGAGCGCGCGACCAGATGCAGGATGAGTTCGCTGTCGGTCGAAGTCTGGAAGATCGTCCCCTGATTAGCAAGCTGCTCGCGGAGCGAGCGGGTGTTCGTCAGGTTGCCGTTATGCGCCAGGCCAAAATTGCCCATGCGATAATGCATGTAAAACGGCTGGATGTTCTCGACTTTACCGCTTGCGCCGGTTGTCGAGTAGCGATTATGCGCGAGTGCTGCATCGCCGACCAGGACTTCCGAAAGAATCTTGTCATCCTTAAAGACATCAAGGACAAGGCCGTTATCTTTATGAATCGCGAAGCGCCTCTTCAGATGATTGACCCTCTTCCCATTAGAAGAGGCAGGGTTAGTGGATTCTTCCCAATTCGCCGCGAGAATTCCAGCCGCTTCTTGTCCGCGATGTTGCAGCGCGTGCAATGCGTAGTAGGCGGTAACACTTGCCTCGGGATGATTGAATATGCCTACAACGCCGCAGTTGCTCTCGGGTTTGTCGATTTCCCGTTGGGAGTTGTCCTGACCCGGAATGGCCAGCACCGGTAACTCAATCGCGAAGGGGTCTGGCTTGGTGTTTGGCATGGGAACGTGCCTAACACCGGGAGCGGGGTGAGAATTTCATCAGGTACTTAGGCGCATTGTATTCAAGGCAGGGAACGCTGACCTTTTGCCACACGGTTGTCTGCTATTATGGATTCTCTCATTCATTTGCATGTCGAGCAGTTGGAGGAAGGCGGCTTTCTTGCTACGAGTAGCGACGTCCCTGGCCTTGTAGCAGAAGGACGAACAGTCCAGGAAGCGATGGAGATCGCCCAAGACCTGACGCGAAAGATTGCGGAATCCTGTGTCGAGCATGGGGATCCGCTCCCGCCTGCGCTGGAACGCTTGGCCAATGCTTTTTCCCAGCAGGATCTGCTCGTTCCAGTTTCGCTGCCATAGCGATGGGCCGCCTTGCCGGGTTTTCCTATCGTGAGGTAGTACGCCGATTGCGGCTCCTGGGCTTTACCTTCGATCGTCATGGCGCGGGAAGCCACGAAGTATGGCGGCATTCAATCTCCGGCAGGAAAGTAACCGTGCCAAGACATGCACGCGATATGGCCGAAGGCACACTCCGGGCAATTCTTCGGGAGGCCGCAATTGCGGTGGACGATTTTCTAAACCTCTGAGAGAAGTCAGCAACTATTGAATATCGTGCTTCAAGGACTGAGAACCGTCATCTATCCCGTCTCCGACGCCGCAAAGGCGAAGAAATTTTACAACGCGCTCACGGGTGCGGAGCCATACTTCGATCAACCGTTCTACATCGGCTACAATGTGGGCGGCTACGAACTTGGTCTGGATCCGAACCCGAAGAAGCAAGCATCTGGCCCGATGGAAGGTCCGCTGACGTACTGGGGCGTCGCGAACATCGAGGAAGCTTATGCCAACATTCTGGCCATCGGCGCGCGGCCGCACCTGCCGATTCAGGACGTCGGCGAGGGCATCAAGGTCGCCAGTGTCCTCGATCCGTTCGGGAATGCGGTCGGGTTAATCGAGAACCCGGGGTTCAAAGCCCAGTAATTCAAACGCGTAGGGGTCGGGCACTGTGTTCGGCAAGGGGACGAACGGTAGTCTTACAACTATTAGGGAATGTAAAGATTTTCATCACGTCCCTGAGACCTGCGAGCGTATTCCTACTTAGCAGCCTTTACAAATTTCATCGAAGTGACAGAAACGTCAGAGCTCAAGCGCAGGTAGTACACTCCTTCGGCTACCGAGCCTCCGATGTCAATGCTCGCCGAATTTAGACCCGCCGCCGCACGAGACATGATTTGTGAACCAACTTGGTTCCCCAGCAGATCATAAACCGCAATGGCGACGACCGAGGACTTAGACAAAGTGTACGTCAGGGTGAGTCTCGCAGTTGTTGGATTCGGCTGCAGATCAATAATGCCCAAGCCATCGGGGGAAGAGTGGCCTGAGGCCACCGAAAGTGTGCAGCTACTGCAATAGAGAAGTTTGAACCAGCAGCGAACAGGGTCACCAGTGGGAAGGCCAACGCTCGAAGGAGTTTTGAGGTCATCCCAATTATTAATACCGTACATTATACCGTCAGCTGCCGTATAGGGAGCACAAGGTAGGCCGCTATTGGTAAGAAGATTCTCGTCTGGATAGCCAAGATAGTGCCCCAACTCATGGGTGAGAACGTCCGTTACGTTCAGGAAGTAGTTTCCAACCTGGCCGTCAGATGGCTGAGGATGTATGATGTTTGAGGCGAGTTCAGGGTTATAAAAAGAGGTAGTCATGACCGAAAAATCACATGGATCTCCGCTTGGATCGTTATCAAACACCACGCTCGGGGACATAAAATCCTGGCAAAAGTTCAGCACCGTGTATTGTGCATCGCAAGACAGGATGCAATCATCGTGATCATAATTGTGGATAGTATAGGCAGGTGTTGGATTGTCTCCGCCTGGAGTACGACCGTCGGCTTGGATGAACGAAGCGTCATCGGTTAGTATAATATGCCAGCAACACGGAGAAGCAGGATCAGGATCACATATACCACTCCAATTTGATAGAGCATTATGAGCATCCTCATTCATGTATACAGGATCAAAGACTTTAGCTATCTTATTTGAAGCGCATGGACCGTTGTTAATAACATACATCGCCACACTGCTACTCGTCGTTCGACGGTCATCCACGCATACACTCGTCGGCAGACCCGGAGCATTTACTTTTTCCCCGGGTTCCGCATCATCCTTAGGGCAAGCACTGCAACGGATTATTGCCCCAGGGCAATACACAAATGGGTATTGCTTCCCAGGAGGACAGTCCACACTCAGCGCCGATAGCTTTTTCTGGGCCTGACTGCTCAGTGGCATCAGCGAAAGCACAACGAGTGCCGAAGCGAAGAAATATCTAAACATGATTTCGAACCCTCGCTATGGATTTTTGATAGAGTTAATCTTCTGCCGAAGCTTGGTCTTAAATTGATCCGCGGTGAGGCCGCTTCCGAAACCAAAGTCGTTGTTCGGATCAAAGACGATCCCACCTCGAATCGGATACATCCCGGCCATCGTGTTCTTGGTTGGAAGTGGCTCCAAAGTCGAGTAATTAAGTGAGGTATCTCGTCCAAGATCCAGGAGTTGAAGAAAAACGATATATTCCGAATCTGCCTCGACCCATTGATGACCCTGTAGGATCAGTGTTGAATCCGTAGCATCAATTGAATGTACGTTTGCGAAGCGGGGCCAGTCAGGCCGATAGGTAAACTCGACACACGTGTCAGTACTAAGAGCTTTGTTCGAGCCAGTCCCAGCAGCATGCAGGCTCGAAAGTACACAAGGGGGATAGCGCTGCCCTTTTATTCCATCTATGAGTGAGCAATCGGCTGCAATTCCATTCTGAAAAACCGGGAGTGCTGTGTCAATAACCGAATTCGTCCAATTAACCCTAATGTGAGCGATATAATCAGCATTATAAAGCAACAAAGTTGATTTGAGACTGTCGGGATACGTTTTGGAAATAGATCGGAACAAAAACTGTAAGACTCTTGCAAGATTTGCTCGATGACGCGGATACTGCTCCTGATTGTTCACGTATTGCGAGAATGAAACAGGATCGTAGTCATCTATTTCGTACGCAAACTTCAACGCATATTTGAGCGTGTCGGAATAACCGAGCGCATTGAAAAACGAGTCTATACGCGCGAGTGGCATGGTTCGCGAAAGGCTATCGAAGTAAATGTAGCCTATCAAAACTTCAAGAGGCATTCCAGTGCTTAGTGGCGGATAACTAGTCAATACGGGATAGGAAAACATTAGCGGTCCGGTGTAAACCGCTCGCCGATAAGTCCATTGCGCGTTGACAGTGTTGAAGCAGCCAGCAAGCAGAATTGTGAGAATGAAATATCGCGTTTTCATGGCCATCACTGATAAAAGCGGTCTATCCTTTGGTTGGTCTATTTGGTAAGGGCGATCCATTCAGTATTCCAGAACGAACCACTCTCGGCACTGACACAGTGCCGTTAGGAATCAAACTTGCATACCATTCATCAAATCCCCAGATGGGCAATGAACAGCCGCCCTTAAGGTCTGTACGACCGGGGCATTCCGTTATCGTCAGGGTCGTCCAGGTACCATTAGAGTTGTGATTCTCAATTGTAATTGTCGTGCATCCAGAAGCATCATTTCTTTCCCAACCCGTTATCCGCCAAGCGAAAGCTGCATTCGAAGCGGTAAGTATCGCTACCAGGAGAAACGCTGCAAAGTAGTTGCGTCTTTTCATAATCGTGTCTTATAGTTGAATTTTGTTGGTTGTCGTGGTTATACCATCCGTCAAGCGGAGGAAGTACGGACCTCTTTGTAGTTTGCTCACGTCAAAATCGAATGATGACAGGCCTGGTGACAGGGTGGAGACATTCGCAGCAACAATCTCACCGAGTACGTTAACGATGTCGCACTCCACTTGACCTCCGACGGAGCAGTCGATGGTGACGTGCAATCGGCCACCAGTGTTATCGAATGTCGTAGCAGAAAGTGAGTAACCAGTAGCTGTGTTGTTAAAGAGTTGCGACCGTTTTTCCGCACCCGGATCACAATTATCTTGATACTGCCCGCAAATCGGCGAAACTAAAGTCGGATCCTGGAGTGCGTGGAGATGCGCGTTATGAGCGAGGGTAGATCCTATCGGTAGAAGCGTCACCAGTCGAACATCCAAGAAGACGCTCGTTCCGGTACCGATACTTCCAATCGAACAGACACGATGCGAGGGAGTATTCTTAGTTGTGCTATATCTCAAATTGCCTAATGAATTCACGTAAGCCCTGACGGTATCGAGGCCCAACAGTATCGAGCTATCCGAAGCCCTTCTTATTTCGACAATGTAGTTCAACATCGAAGAAACGGCGAAGTAAGATGTATCGGGGTGTACGACTCTACTACTCATGATCGTGTCCCACGCCGCCAAGACTGAGTCGAACTGAGCTCCTTGGACTGTCATGTCCACGCTGGTCTCAAGGACGTCCTTCGTATCCATGTTCAGCGTTCTATAGAACGACAGTGTGTCAGTACTGCCAGAGATCGTGAACGGCAATGATACCAAGAAATCCTGCTCAGGGGCCGTCCAAGGTCCTGAAACAAAACCCACATAGCTGGCCGTCGTTGACTGCAGGAGCCCTACTTCGCCGATTCGATAATTGAACGTTGTTGAATCGCCGAGATAGCTAACGAGCGTGCGATACTGAATGGTATCTCCAAGCTGTGCTTGCGTCACCGAAACAAAGCCGAGAATCAAAACGAATGAGATCAAGATGTTCTTCATACATGGTATGAGTCACCTCGCCCCAAAAATCCGACACGCGATTTCAATTATTCTTAGAATTTCTTTTAGTACCACCCCGAGGCTTCCTCACTCCCGCGATCACTTGTGCTCGCTCAATGGCACGTTCGTATTGCCGCTGCACGGTTGCGTAAGTTCTGCCGCGCATTGTTCCGATTTCATCGAATGAGAGTCCAAGTCTATGCCTCATTAAGATAATCTCTCGATCGGATGCTTTGAGTGCACCGAGAATGACGCTCAAAGTTGCTTTCGCTTCAAACGACTTAAGCTTGTCTTCTGTCTGCGGGTCACGATGAAAATCGTCAAGATGTGTTGTGCGAGCGTTGCGCTTAATTTGCCGTTGGAGAATTCTCCCGGCGGTCCTTCGCATGAAGCTGAATGCTCTGTGCTCGCTACGGAGTTTGCCAGAGATCAGGGTATGGTGATAACGGTGGAGTGCTTCAGACGCAGCGTCTTCACGTTCGGCTGTAGAAGTAGACGAGGCATAGCTCCGACCCAGTGAGCGCACAACGGAGGGCCACTGTCGAACTGCTTCCCGAACAAGCTCATTGGATGCCATGATCGAATGGCGCGGGATGTATGAAGGGACGACGCGAAAGGAGAGTGAGCGATGAACCCCGAACGATGTGAGGCATGAATAACACATCCAAATAAGTCAATGGACATGGGAATATGTCCGGCGGCAGGACGTCGGGCGAACGAAGAACTCGATTTGTTGAAAACGATAGCTGCATTATGTTTGATAATAGACTACTGCTCATCCTATCGCTTCCAACTACCATTATCCGGACCGTGGACCGGCACTCGCGAACGGTCAGGATCTGACTTCTTTGGGAGTGGGTGTGAGACTGGCGCTCACCTGTGATGCAAGAATTGACATAGATGGATCACTAATAGTTCAGTCATAAGGGCATTCACCAGAATATTGAGGATGACCTGCTAGCCGTGCGTCGTGGTGAGGGGCCGCAGCACCGTGGGGCTGGTCCGGGAAACCAGGCCACAATTATTGTTGTGACTTTTTTGACGAAGCCCTTGCATCGCGGACTTTCGTGTGCTATATTAGGTGGTGAGGTCATAGGCACCTGTCTTGCTCATTGACAACTTAGGCGATTTCGCGCAACTGGAGAGGGCGTTCATTAAATGACAATTCAAAAGAGAGAAAATCGCTTCAAGAAGAAAGCGTGATGAATGCGTACTGGCTTTCGCGGAAATGACGAGGGGCGGTTTGCCTCCCCTGATCGGGTTGAAGGCAGTCCATTTGGGTGAATGACATTTTCGCTCGGTTTTGCGTTAGGCGGGCTCGAGCATTTGACATTTACCCCCTTACTCTGTGGACCTATTTCAAAAATGTTACGACTTCACGCGAGCCGATGAGGTCAAGGAAGCCGGTTACTACCCGTATTTTCGCGCGATCGAGGAAAACGAAGGCCCGGTCGTTCAGATCGAAGGCCGGAAGATCATCATGGCCGGCTCGAATAATTATCTCGGGCTGACCGCCGATCCGCGTGTCAAGGAGGCGGCGATCCATGCCATCGAGCGCTATGGCACCGGCTGCTCGGGCTCGAGGTATCTGACCGGGACGGTCCGGCTGCACGAAGAGCTGGAGCACGAAATGGCTGACTACTTCCAGAAGGAAGCGTGTCTGCTTTTTTCGACCGGCTACCAGACTGCGCAAGGCGTCATCCCGACACTGTGCCAGCGTGGTGAATATGTGATTAGCGATCGGGATAATCACGCGTGCATCGTTGCGGGTAACTTGATGTCGAAAGGGATGTACGGCGAAGTGGTCCGTTACAACCACAACGACATGGCGGACATGGAGCGTCGGCTTTCGAAGCTGCCGGTGGATGCGCCGAAGCTCATCGTCAGCGATGGCGTCTTCTCGACTTCGGGCGAGATCGTCGATCTGCCGCGCATGGTCGAGATCGCTGGAATGTACAATGCGCGTGTCATGGTGGATGATGCGCACGCGGTCGGTGTCATTGGCGAGGGTGGACGTGGCACGGCGAGCTACTTCAATCTCGTCAAAGAGACCGACATGACGATGGGGACGTTTTCGAAGACGTTCGCGAGTCTTGGTGGTTTCGTTGTCGGCGAGGAGCGCGTCATCAACTATGTCAAACATAATTCGCCTGCGCTGATCTTCTCTGCGAGCCCGACCCCAGCCTCGGTTGCTGCGGCACTCGAATCGCTGAAGATTTTGCGGGCGGAGCCGGAGCGCATTCAGCACCTGATCGATAATGCCGACTACATGCGTCGCGAGTTCAAGGCGATGGGCTTCAAGATCATCGAGTCGAAGACTGGAATCGTGCCGGTCATCATCGGTGATGATGTGAAGACGTTCGTCTTCTGGCGCAAGTTGTTCGATGCCGGCGTGTTCGTCAATGCATTTATTTCGCCTGGCGTGATGCCCGGTCTGCAGATGATGCGCACGAGCTTCATGGCGACGCATGAAAAAGAGCACCTGGACCGCATCCTCGAACTCTTCAAGGAAATCGGCGAAGAGCTTGGAGTCCTCGATGAAGAGGAAGCCGCAGAGCCAACAGCTGAGATTCACGCGGTTGGTGCTGCCAGCGCAAAGAAGATCCACATCCACAAAGTTGATGGCCGCAAGGATAAGCTCCGCTTTGTCCGGCTTCCGTGGGCGCTCTATGAGAACGTGCCGAATTGGGTGCCGCCGCTCGAGATGGACCGCATGCGGCTGATCGACGAAGTGAAGAATCCGTTTTACAAACATGCGATCTCGCAGCTTTTCCTTGCCGAGGACGGGTCGGGTCGAACGGTTGGGCGCATCGCCGCCATCATCAACTATAGTCACAACGAGATCTATGGTGATAAAACAGGCTTCGTCGGATTTTATGATTCGATCAACGATCAGCAGGTTGCCAACGCGCTGTTTGGCGCGGCGGAGGATTGGCTCCGTTCGCGCGGCATGACGGAAGTGCGCGGTCCGATCAGTCCATCGATCAATGATGAAGTCGGATTGCTCGTCGATGGCTTCGAGTTTCCGCCAGCCGTGATGATGCCGTATCATCCGGAGTATTATCAGAAACTTTGGAATGCGGCTGGATACAAAAAGGCGAAGGACTTGCTGGCATGGCGCATCACGCAGAGCATCGGACTCTCGCCGAAAATCGAGCGCGTCACCACGATGCTTCGCGAGCGCTCGAAGGTGCGTTTGCGTCCGCTCAACATGAAGAAGTTCGATGAAGAGGTGAATCTCATTCGCGATCTCTACGGTCGCGGCTGGGAAGAGAACTGGGGTGCCGTGGCGCTCACGCAGGATGAGATCACCATGCTGGCCGGTGAACTGAAGCAAATTATCGATCCGGATTTTGTCCTGTTCGCTGAAGTACCCGGCGCGGATGGAAAGCCGCAGACGATCGGCTTTTCGCTTTGCGTGCCGGACATCAATCAGGCATTCCTTGCCGGCAAGCCGATCCCGAAGGGCGCGATGAATTTGCCGACCGCGATCTCGAATCTCATGACGAAAAAGAAGTCGATCGACACGTTGCGCATCATACTGCTGGGCGTCATGCCGGAGTATCGTGGCCGCGCCGTCGATGCGATGATGTATCGCGAGATTCTGGAGCGATCGAGCAAGAAGGGCATCAAGTTTGGCGAAGCATCCTGGGTGCTCGAGGACAATGCGATGATGTCGCGCGCTGCACAGGTGATGAACGGCGAGCCGTACAAGCGGTACCGCGTGTATGAGAAGCCGCTGTTACAGGGGGATGAGCGGATCGGGGCGGTTTAGGAATTATCGTGGGATGATAGATACTGCCACGCCCCAATCCCGTACGGCTGTCTCTTACTTGATCAATTGGAGCAAGCGCCCGCTGGATTGATCGGCCGTGGCAAGGCGGTAATAGTACGTACCTGCTGGGAGGCTGGAGCCATCGAAAATGGCCATGTGATTGCCCGCCGTTTGGAAACCACTGGCAAGAACTGCGATTTGCCGTCCAGTCTCATCATAAAGCGTGAGCGTTGCGGGGCCATCGTTCGCAAGCGAATATTTGATCTTCGAACTGGAGAATACTGGATTCGGAACGCTTGCGGATAACGAGAGTGAGGGTGCGGTGCTTTCCGCTACATCACTGCTGCCTCCGAAACTCACATCGTCCACTTCGAAGGTCGTCCCCGAGGTGCCGATTCCATTCGCGGACTCTGTCGTTTCAATACTGGCCGCAACGGTGTCTGGCGCGTCACTTGTAAGCCACTGAATCGGAACAGTAAATTGAGTATAGGTCCCGGCAGCGGCGGCGGTTGCGATCCGTCCATAGCCGATGATATTCTTGCCGAGTGTCGCGTCGTATTTTGTAAACATGGCGATGAAGGACAACGTATCGTTGCTTCCGGCTATGGGTGAGAATTTATAATAGCCGGTGAAACTCCCAGGTCGACCCGTGTAAGGAACACCGAGTGTTGTGGGGTCATTCGTTGTAACAATCATCGCAGCAAGGGTAGGGAAGCTTAAGCCGACTTGCCCCTTGGCGGCGGAACTGCCGGAGTGAGCATCGGATGACTGCACGGTGTTAAATCCGTACCAGCTATCCGGCTGGCCGCTGGTCCAGGTTTCGAAACCGCCGTTTGGGATTTGGGCTGACGACGTGGTGCTAGTAAGAAGCCCGAATAGGAGAACCAGTATGTAGCGAAGATTCATGGTCGTTTTGATAGTTGGAATGTAAGTAAAGATGGTGTTTGCAAGAGTCATCGATGGTACGACGGAGAGCTAATCGTCTCCCTCGCCCTTCACCATGAGTTCTTCGTAGTTGCCAAATGTCTCTTTTTCAATTACCGCTTTTTGGATTTCGAGAAATGCGACTCGTGGATAGATCTCTTTGAGCGCGACTTCCATCTGATCGATATAACTCATTGCGCGAACTTGAGTCTGCGCAAGGTTGGTCACGAGCATTTGATCCTCAGGGGTCGTCAGCGTTTCGCCGTACCGCGATTGCATGAGGCTGGTATTGTAGCCGGCGCAGATGTGATCGAGTTGTTCCTTATCGCGTTTGAATGCGTTGGCAACATTGCCGAGCGCTATGTTGACGGCATTGATTTCATCGGTAACGGACTTCAATCGAATTGCGTGGTAGCCAGGCTCATCATGGATGACAGCCACACCGATCCGTTTGGCTTTTGTCTTCAGCTCCCTGTCATGCATTACGCGCGCTGAATCCTGCTTCGCCGGGGTCGCATCGAGGATCTCAACAATCCGCGCCGAGGCCTGGTCTGTCGAGACTTTGAACACAAGGAGTCCCTGCATCGCCGCATCAGACTGTTGCTTCAGTTGCGATGCAGGCGAACCCGTAGCGGCCTTCGAATCATCGTCGAAGCCCAGAAGGTCGTTAGAATTGCCGGTGCCGCCAGAGGACGTCACCGTTTCCTTGGGAGCTGAAGCAGCGGCCCGTTTTCGCGATTGAGAAGCCATCGACTTCCAGTCGGTGCCGTTCTTCGATGCTTGTTCTTTGAAATATGCATCTTGCTCGGCAGGTGTCTTCTTCTTCCACGCAGCGGCAAACGCAGGATCGTGGATCATCCGCTGCTGAAAGCCCTGCTTGGTAGTTGCCATTCCAGCGTCCTGTCCGACGACCGGGTTCGAATGAGGATTCAAAATGCTCTGGATGTACGCCAGCTTCTCATCTTGCGACATTGCCGCAATCTTCTTCATGGACTCAGGATCTTGCATTACTTCCGCCAGCGTAAGCGCCTTCTTATTCACGCCAGGAAGATTCTTCCCCGCGATCTCGATCTGGTCCTTCTTGGACTTCCCCTGTGCCGCGCCGAGTGCCGAGGCAAGACGTTTGTTGCTATCGACCTGACGCGACTGAACCGCGTTCAATGTTTCCCATTGTTTCCGGGCCGATTGTATATCTCGCTCGTACGCGTTGAACAGCTCGTCCACCTTGCAGCGACTATCGGTACAGGTTGCCCTTGCGTGCGCTTCCACGGTGGATGCTGGTGGCGCCGGAATTTCATCCAGGGTTTTGATCATGTCGATTTTAGCAATCGACTGCGCGCGCGTGCTTCCGGTCATGAAGCAGAGTCCGATGAGTGCAACGATGATGGTGCTGATATTTTTCATTGATACTGTTATCACTTTGATAGAGTACTTTGGAATGAGCCGTTACAGGTGGAGCGCACTCAATCCACTTCTTTCAGGCTCCATCCGGTCCTTAATACTTCCCCTGTAGTCGTCTTGGGAGAGACCACCTCGGTATAAGGCTTCGGATGTAGCTCGGGCACGAGTTCGGAGTTCGATGATGGTTTAACAGGCATATCCACGATCGTCCCGCCGGTCAGGAGTAGCACATTCTTGTATCCGGGGCAATCAGGATTGTGGAATTTGACTCGAAAGCGGAGCAGATTGTCGGAGCCAGTGTAGGTGCAACGGAAATCAGTCACCTCCATCGTTCTTCCAAGTGTAATTCCGGTTTTGATGGAAGGATCGCATGATCCTTTGCCTGTCTCGTCGTCCTTTACGATCATCGGCCCGCTCGTAATTTCCGATGTACATCCATCTCCCGTTGCATTGCGCTTGAGATTAAAATCAACTTCCATGCGGTCGATCTCATGCACATCGGCACTCGCGGTCGGATTGATGCTCATACACTTAAATCCAATTCCGACTTGATAAAGATAAACAAAAGACTTGTGGACGACGCTTATCTTCACGGATGCGGTATGCTGCAGGCCGTCCCTGCCGGTCACCTCGACGGAGATCGTGACCGGACTGACATCGTTCTCCGGGGCATCATAGTAGGCTCTCGCGTCCGGATCGTGCGGGTCAGAAAGGGGTCTGATTTTGCCAACCGTCGCGGTTCCATTGGCATATCCACTTACCGACCACTTCGCGAAGGCATTGGGAATATCTTCGGTATAAGAGAAATTCCCTCCTGCATGGAGCCAGGTGTCATAGCGTTCCTGGGTCGTACTGTACACACCTAGGACGAAGGTTTCACTCGTAAAGGCGATCGTTGAGTACGAAAGAGAAGCGGACATCGGGGCAGCGAAGATCACATACAGGGACTTATCAGCGGGTGAATGCGGCGGCGGGTGCGCAAATACGGGAACAGCAATGAAGCCGAGCATCATCAAGAGGATACCATACCGCAGGAAGAAGCGAGACAGCGACAATCCTCGAGCTACACGTATCATGGTAACATCTTCTTTACGATCAATTAGGGTCGGCTCACACTCGTCACAATCTCTTCAGCCGAACTTCGGGGAAACGAATCAGTGCAATTGCAGGATTCACTCGGGTACGAAGGACTACGTCCCGGTCCCGCATCGATGCAGGATCAGAAAGCGATCCACAATCTAACCGGATTATTCCAATGAAAGTTACACGATACGTCCCGCTCGCCTTGTTCCTTTTGAGTGCCTGCTCGTTGCCTGCAATGGCGCAGTTCGGCGGCCTGATCGACGCCATTAATGGTAAGGTCGAGGAGAAGGTTACCCAGAAGGCTACGGAGAAGACGGGCGAAGCAATGGACTCGATGTTGGGCAACAAGTCCAAGAACCAGCCGTCGCAGAGCGCGTCAACTCCGCAGACACAGAGTGGTAGCCCGGCCGCGGCCCAACAATCGGCGCAAGTCTTAAAGGCTTACAACAACTACGATTTCAAGTCCGGTGAGAATATTATTTTTGAGGACCATTTTGCCGACGATCAGGATGGCGAGTTTCCCGCGCATTGGAATTTGGAAGGTGGCCAGGCGGTCGTGAATAAGGTAAATGGAGAGCCGACCTTTCTCATGACCGATGGGAATTACGTGCTGGTCTCACCTCGTATGAAAACTCCATCGTATTTGAGCGATCCCTTCACGATGGAATTCGATTATTATCAGGTGAACAACAACCAGTGGGCACCACTGGTCCGGTTCATCGATGCGGAAGGCACACCGCGCGAGATCTTCTTTGGTCATGAGGTTCATACGGGCTCCTTCACACGAGATTTGGCTGGGGGCCAACTCGGTTCCGACGAAGAGTACTACGGCAAGTGGCACCATGCGGCGCTCATTTATCAAGCGGATCAACTCAAGGCCTACGTGGATAACACGCGCGCGCTTGTGGTGCCACACTGTGATTTGACGCCAGTAAAATTCGTGATCGGCGGCATCGGCGATGCGAACAACCCGATCTCCATTCGGAATTTCCGTCTGGCTTCCGGCGGTGGTGCGAATACGATTGGCAAGCTACTTACCGATGGGAAGTTCGTTACGCACGGCATCACCTTCGAGGCAGGCAAGGCGACGATCAAGCCGGAGAGCATGGGAGTGCTGAATGACGTGGCTGCTTTCCTCAAATCGCATGGCTCCATGAAATTCGAGATCGATGGCCACACGGATAGCGATGGTTCGGCATCATCAAATATGACGCTCTCACAGCAGCGGGCCGATGCGGTCAAGTCGCAGCTTGTCGCGATGGGTATTGCTGGCTCGCGTCTTACTACGACTGGCTTTGGTGCTTCGAAGCCCATCGCGGGCAACGACACACCGGAGGGCAAGGCCAATAACCGGAGAGTCGAATTCGTCAAACAATAACGCACGGCATTCTGTGGGGGAAAGCTGGGGCGCGGATTCCGCGCCCTTTTTCAAAGAATCTTTCCACGCCCGCCGGAAGTTGATTCCATCATGCCGTACCGCTACCTCGCACTTCCTCTAAGCGCCACGTCGCTTTTCGTATCGCTTCTTGTTTCGATCGTGCTGGCGCCAGCCGCGCAAGCTCAGACCAAAGAAGAGACGATCACGCGGCTCGTCACGATGAGCGCCAACAACGTGCTCGACTCGATGATGCACACGCTCTCGTTGCGCACGCAGGACTTCAATGCGCATGTTTCGGCAATCAACAAGACTCGTCCGCTCGAAGCCACAAATCTAGACTCGGCACACCTTGCCACGAACGCCGGCCTGACGTTGGAATTCATCGAATATCTCAAGCAATATCGCGCCAGTAGCAAGACGACCATCGATCGATTCGAAGATTCACTATTCATACTTGAAAGTGAATTTCCGCCGGTTCGGGAAAAGCGGCTCATCAAGGCGGTTGCCGAATCCTATATGGCCGATAATAAGGCGTTCGATGGATATGTTGGAGCCTTGAGCAAAGTTTATTCGAACGTACTGAACATCCTATTATTCCTTCAGCACACTCCCTATTCGATGGTCAAAGGCAAGCCACAATTTCGTCTACCAAAGGATATGGTAACCTATCAAAAGATGCTGACACAAACCGATGATGCTCAGAAAGAAGCTGCGGAGGCAGCGGCCGCATCACGTGATGCATCGCAACGGGCCCACAAGAAACTTCGGGAATTCAATACCGCACAATCCAACAACGATTAGAATAGCATGAGCAAGATCGACGTTCGAGAAGTTGTGTCCAAAGCGGACAGGCTCCGCTTCGTTCGGATGGTCTGGGATATTTATGGCAGCGATCCGAACTGGGTACCACCGATGGAGATGGACCGGATGAAGCTGATCGACACTGCGAAGAACCCGTTCTATCAGCACACGAACATCCGCTTTTGGACTGCCGAGCGAGATGGCAAGATTGTCGGACGAATAGGCGCATCGATCAACGATAATTATATCAAGGCCCAGAACGAGCAAGCGGGCTTTTTTGGATTCTATGAATCCATCAACGATCCGGATGTCGCTAACGCGCTATTCGAGCCAGCCGAGCGCTACTTGCGTGAGAATGGAATGAAGGTCGCCTATGGCCCCGCCAATCCATCCTCGAATGATGAGTATGGGCTGCTGATCGAGGGCTTTAGCCGGCCGCCGGTGCTGCTGCTAACGTACAATCCTCCTTACTATGCGTCGCTCTTCGAACAGAATGGCTATGCGAAGGACCACGATCTCTATGCGTGGCTGCTCTCACAGGAAACAGCGCGGAGTGATAAGCTCATGCGCGTTGCCAGCGCCTTGCGCGAGCGCAACAAGATCACGATTCGACCAATGAATCCGAAGCGATTCAATGCTGAGTTGGATCTTATCAAATACATCTATAATACGGCCTGGGAGAATCGAGGATTCTTCCCAATGACGGATGCGGAGTTCGATTTTCTCGCTAAGGACCTTAAGCCGATATACGATCCGAATCTGATCTTCTTTGCCGAGGTCGAAGGCAAACCGATTGGGTTTGCGCTCTCCCTGCCGGATGTCAATCAGGCATTCCATGCGGGGATTCGGATTCCGCGCGGCATGTTGAATCTTCCGATTGCACTCTGGAATTTATTCACGAAGAAGAAGGCCATTGATACGGTCCGCATTATCGTGCTTGGCGTACTCAAAGAGTATCGTAATCGGGGAGTCGATGCGTTGCTCTATAGCGCCACAATGGAAGCTGCAAAACGCAAAGGCTATAAGTATGGCGAAGCCTCGTGGGTCCAGGAGAGTAACACGCAGATGAACCGCGCCGCGCAGATGATGAACGGCGAGAAATACAAAACGTATCGGGTTTATAAGAAGACGCTTTGAACCGGGATTATGCCGATGATGCCGGCGCCACCATGAGAATCCGTCTAAAGCAGCTTTCGCAATAAGATCGCACCTCCGGGCGGCGATAAGTGTTTATCGCTGCCCATGACTTCTTCCGAACTCGCCCGACGACTTTCGACGCATGACAGGCTCGCGGTTGCCCGAGCAATTTCTCGTGTCGAAAACGACCGCGAAGATGCCGGAGCGCTTCTTCGTGAGTTAGCTCCGCGGCTGGGCCACGCGTATCGCGTGGGAATCACCGGCCCACCTGGCGCAGGGAAATCAACCATCACCTCCGAGCTGACAAAACTCATCCGCTCTTTGGGTAAAACTGTCGGCATTCTGGCTGTCGATCCGACTTCGCCATTTACCGGAGGCGCTCTGCTCGGCGATCGCATTCGGATGCAGGAGGTCTCGATGGACCCCGGTGTGTATGTTCGCTCGATGGCTACGCGTGGCTCGCTCGGCGGACTTTCTTCGAAAGCAAAAGATGCTGCTGACGTGCTGGATGCCGCCGGATTTGATTTTGTACTCTTCGAAACGGTCGGCGTGGGACAATCCGAGTTGGATATTGCAAAGGCGGCGGACACAACCGTCGTTGTGCTCGTACCGGAAAGCGGCGATGCCGTACAAGCGATGAAATCCGGACTGATGGAAATTGCCGATTTCTTCGTCGTAAACAAGTGCGACCGTGAAGGCGCGGATCAAGCTGTCCGCGCGCTGACGACAATTCTCACATTCCGCGTCACCCACAAAGAAGACGAGTGGATTCCACCCGTCATCAAGGCCGCCGCCAGCAAGAACGAAGGCATAGACCACATACTTTCGAACATCGAAAAACATCGGGAACATCTACTCAAGACCGGTGAACTGGCCACGCGCCGTATCGAGCGCGAGCGCGAGCGAGTCCACGAACTCGTCGAACTCATGCTTCACACGGATTTCTGGACCGCCGAGCGATCGGCGAGACTCGAACAAGAACTCATTCGCATCTCCGCGCATGAGACAACGAGCTTCGATGTGGCGCGAGAGTTGACAAAAGTGTAGCGCACGCTTTCGCTTGCGCGAGCGCCTCGAAACACCGAGTATTCGCGCAAGCGAAAGCGTGCGCTACACGGCCTCCGCGCGAAGCTTCTCCAGAGCCGAAGAAACGATATTCACGACATCCTCCTGCGGCAGCGATCTCGGCTTGAACCGCGAGCGCGCCATCCGCACCGCCTCTTCGAGCGTTGTGAGTTCACCTCGAAGATAAAGCCAAACGTGATAGCCTAACCGGTTGCGGTCGTTCTCTTCAACGGTCGGTACATCCGCAACCGCCGCGTAGGCTTGTCGCGCCAGTTCGGTGTCGTGCTCTTTGGAGATGTGGAGAGACATTAGCGACTTATTGTTACGCCGGTTGAAACAGAGAATTCATTTGGTATCCGAACGTACAACCGATAATTACCAGCGCTCAGTCCGGCAATATTCAAGCTATCTTGAATGATAGTCTTGGTTATCGTACGAGTCCAAGTGCGTACTTGATGACCAGCGTCATCGAAAAGTATGAGTAAGAGATCGCCAGACGCATTCGGATAGTCGATAGAGTACGAAAGCAAGTCCTGGTTGTTGGGATTGGGAAATACTCGAAGACGAGTGGCAGGAACACTGACCTCCACCATTGTAGTACCGACTGATGCAGAATACGTCATCTTCATTGTCGTCATCAACAGTAGTCCATCCGGGTCGATCTTGATCGAGTCTGGCATGAACCCAAAGTTTGCGAAATCCTGACTCTTTTGGGTCGAGTCCATCCAAACGATGACATCTTTTGGACTACCATTGCTGTACCCGCGCACTGGAATCGGCACTCGGAAGTATGGCATGCCGGCATTGTTAAACTTCTGATGAAATTCAATCGGCGCACCAGTCTGTCTTCGGTACCACACGATCGTATCCTTCGGAAACCCAATACCATAGACCCACTCTTTCCAGAACCACGACAAATCCTGACCACTGATCTCTTTAAAGTCTTGCTGCATATCGAAACTGGTAGCAGTGGAATATGCATGCACGCGACCGTAGTAACGGACACATTTGAAGAACGTAGAATCGCCGAGATACTGCCGGAGCATCCCGAGAACGGCCGCGCCCTTTTGATAAATTGTAGAGGGATAGTTATTGCTGTGATTGTCCGCAGTCGCGGCGCCGAAAAGTGGCAGAGCATTTACTGCCGGGTACTTGGAAATGGCGATGTTCGAGTGTTGCGTCGCAAGATATACCGAGCGCCCGAAGAGATGTTCGAGCGAGAGCGCCTCGCAGTATGTCGCAAATCCTTCATTGAGCCACGCATCGTCGAACGTCTTGCACGTCACCCAGTCGCCCCACCACTGATGCGCGAGTTCATGGATTGCAGTGGTGCTCCCGCCTCCGGTGCTGCTTGCCATTTTCGCTGAATCGCCGATGAGCACGCCCTTATCGAGCGAGATCATGGTCTGATGTTCCATCGAGCCGATGGGCGTGATGACATAGCCGACCTTCTCGAATGGATATGTGCCGAAGAGTGAATCATAAAACGCGAGTATGTCTCGCACGCGCGCGCGCATGTCCACCGCAGCTTTAGCACTATCGCGTTGCAACGCAAAGACCTGAAATGGCTTGTTCAGCGAGTTCGGAACATTATCTATGGTGTAGGGTCCCGTCGCAAACGTGAGCAAATACGTCGCAATCGGATGGCTGATGTGCCAGTGCATCGTCCGCCAGCCGTTTGCTACAGTGTTGCTGACGAGCAACCCGTTCGAAGCTGTCACATCGCTATCCCGACAAATGAACGTTAGGTCGACTGAGTCCGGCTTATCGTCCGGCAGATCGTAGCAGGGCATCCAGTGCCGCGTGCAGGAAGTGTAGGGCGCGTTGAAGCCGACGCCCATCGCAAACATCATTGTGTCCTCGTCGGTCACGCCTCCCCAGTGGAGCGTACCTTGCTGCTCGGGCATGCCTTTGCCGTGGTAGTAAGTCGTCACTGTGAAGAGATTGCCGCTGTCGATAGCACTTGGAGAGAGCGCGAAATACCCGCCATACATTAAGGAGCTATCAGGAAGTACCCGAACAACGGCGCGGCTGCCATTTACGAAAACACTATCGACCTGGATATACAAAGCGTATTGACGAATTCCAGTCAAGCTCTCTGATGTCCGGCCCGTCATGGTCACAACACCCCATAGCGAATCGGCTTGCCGGTCCAGCTTGACCGTAGCATTGTAGGAGATGGCGTGATAGCCTTTGGCAGGAATTTGGCCAGTTGCGCGGTGAGACAACCCGCCCAATAAAAACACCGCTAAAACGACCTGTAATGAGCTTCTCATCGGAATGCCGAACTCATAAGCAGACAGAAGAAGTTCTTGCATCTGACAAAATGGCAGAAATCAGCACATCCCGCTCGCTCGCTCATATTCTCCCCGAGGTCGCGCTTCCGCGCAGCCTGAGCGTCCCCTTGCCCGATCATATCATCGCGGCGAGCGAAGAAATGCGCGAACTCGTCTCCGTCGTGCGAGTCGTCGCGCCGACGGCGATCACCGTCCTCATCACCGGGGAGAGCGGCACCGGCAAGGAGGTCTTCGCGGAGTTGATTCACGATTTGAGCGGACGCAAGGGTCCATTCGTAACGGTCAATTGCGGTGCGATACCGGAAGGGCTGATCGAGTCCGAATTGTTCGGCCACGAGAAAGGCTCGTTCACCGGAGCGGTCGGGCAGCGCAAAGGATTTTTCGAAGCCGCGCAATCGGGTACGCTCTTCTTAGATGAGATCGGTGAAATGCCGCTCGCTTTGCAGGTGAAGCTTTTGCGGGTACTCGAGACCGGCAAGTTCACCCGCGTTGGATCGACCACACAGATCACCACCGACGCGCGCATCATCGCGGCGACCAATCGCGATCTCGAATACGATGTCCGCGCCGGGACGTTCCGGAGCGATCTCTATTATCGCCTGCGCGCGGTGATGCTCCGCATTCCGCCGTTGCGCAACCGGCGTGAAGATATTCCATTCTTGATCGAGACGATGCTTGGCGAGTTCGTTCGCAGACATCACATTGTCGACGCCAGTGGCAAGCCGCAGATGCCGCAGCTTACACCGGACGCGACACAAATGCTGATCGATCACGAGTGGCGCGGAAACATTCGGGAATTGCGCAACACACTCGAGCAACTCGTCGTACTCGTCTGCTCGATCACGCGAGCGGACGACCGATGCGTGATCACGCAACGCGACGTCGAGCGGGCGCTAGCATCGAGCGTTGCAGATCTTTGGGATGGCGGCGGCATTGGCCACGGAGGTGTAGCGCAAGACACGCGAGCGAACCGGCCGTTGCCGGCGGCGCCGATCTCCATGCCGAAGGAGCAGAGCGAGCGCGAGCTCATCTACCGGGCACTCATTGAACTTCGCAACGAGATCGCCGACATCAAGAGTATGATTCAGGATGGCCGCACGCCAACGCGCACAGGCACGCTGGCGCTGCCGCCATCAACAAACGGAGATAGCCGCCCGACGATCCGGCCACTCGAAATCATCGAGACCGAAGCGCTCGAACAAGCGCTTGCACATTATCAAGGCAACCGCCGCCACGCTGCGCGCGCACTCGGAATCAGCGAGCGAACGCTCTATCGCAAAATGAAGGAGAAAGGACTCGAATAAATATGAGATATGAAGTATGAAATATGAAATAAATCATTTGTTGAAGCGTGACAGAGGTGTCGAATCCCGATCCCTTCATATTTCATACTTCATATTTCATATTTTCCTTCTCAGCGGCTGCTACAGCTTCACCGGCTCCAGCATTCCGCCGCATATTCATACCATCGGGATTCCGGGCGTGGAAGATAACTCGGGATGGGGGCAGTCCGATGTGCGGCAAAATCTGACCGATCTGTTGATACAGAAGTTTACCAACGAAGGCTCGCTTCGCGTGGCGAACCGATCGAATTCGGACGCGCTGCTCGAAGCCTCGATTGCGCCGAACGGGATCATCGATGAAGCGGTCAGCGTGAGCGTTGGCGAGGTGGTCAAGGATAAGCGCATCACGCTTCGCGTCCATGCGAAGTACACCGATCAGAAAAAGCAGAAGGTCTTTTGGGAGCGCGATTTTTCGCAGACCGCGAACTACCAGATCATTGAAAGCCTGACCGGCCAAAAGAAGGCAATCCACCAGGCCGAAGATCAGGTGGCCGAGCAAATCATGATCGCGGTGATTTCGAACTGGTAAGCGCTACTCCCGCACGATTCTCTTCGCGACGCTTGCACCAATCGTAGGCGATGCCAGCCGTACGTTATAAACGCCACTCGCAACGCCAGAAAATTCGAGCGTGATCCTTTGTCGCACACCAGCATCGAGTTGCACAATTTGCGAGAGCCACGTCCGACCCAGCGCGTCCTCAAGCATGATGGTTGCTGGAATAGTCTCCGAGCCAGTCAGTGAGTAATACAGCGTCACCTCGTTGTGCGAGGGATTTGGCACGACCGCATCCACCGTGAGCGGTAGGCCAGTCAGCTCGCGCGTGATCTCATCGGAACCACACGTTGTGCGAAGAGTGAACGCGCTCGTATCCACCTGCGCGAGCGCAATGCAATCCGATGGGCGCGCGGGTTGCGAGGAGAAGGTGATGCCATCGACCGATAGCTTCGTGTGCTGATTCGGCGCAAGGAATGCTGAGAAGTGTAGTGTCGCAAGAACGGAGTCCGTTGGTACCGGCGCGATGTGAATCGGCATACGCGTGGCGCGGCCATCCTGGCCGCGTGCGCCCGCCAAAACGAATGGCTCATCCACATGCTCGAACTCCAGCAGGTTATCATCGTAATGCAGCACGAAGTCGATGGCGGTGACATCTGTCGGCAGCGCATCCGCCGCGGCGGACTGAATAAGCCGGTATGTGATTGGCTTGCCGGCGTATGCACTGTCCGGCGCGCTGATGGTGAGATGCCACGGTGCCGGATACTGAATCTCGCGCGTCAATGTGATAGGCGGCAGTGCGGTGTCTGCGTTCGAGGCAATCGTTAGCGTCGCCAGATTCTGTCCAGCATGTCCATTCGTGTCCAATCTCGAAACAAGCCACACGGTATCCCGCTCGCCCGGCGCGAGGCACCGCGCGCTCCACGGCTTTGCAAGTTGGAATGTGCCCTGTTGGAGAGTGACCGATGAATCGCACACCGTGTCGCAGCCGGTGTTCTGAATCACGACGAACGTGTCGCGCTCCTGACAGATGGGGGTGGTGCCGAGATCGAGAGTGGATTTGTCGCACGCGAGCATCATCGTGCCACGCAACCCCGTGCCGCTCATGGCGATGGCAGTTTTGCGCACGGTATCTCCGCCGTGGAGGCTATGCGAATCAAATAGAAGCTGTGCCGCGTGCGCGCCTTTGGTGCGCGGCGAGAAGTGAATGGAGATGATGGCCACGGAGTCTGGCGCAAGCTGCGAAGGCAATGGTGTGAGCAGTGTAAACGTCGCATCACCTTGAAGTTGCCCCTTCGAGAGCAAAAGTGTATCGCAACCAGTATTCTTAATGGTGTCGTAGACCGTTGTATCTCCCACGCAGAAGGAGAAGCTTCCCGCCTTTAGGGACATACTAGGCACATCCAGAATGCCGGTGCCGGGCACGGCCATCGTGGTGAGCCGCATTCGCTGGCTCGCCACATCCTTCTTCCCGACCGCATCGAAGAAATAGGTAATATATTGGGTGCTATTGCCCGGTGTCTTCGGAGCGAAGTGTACCCGCACGGTAAAGCTGCTATCCGGCGCGAGTACAAGCGGGAATGGTGGATCGACCGCGCTCCATCCCGGCGACCACTGCGACGCATTCGAATCGATCGTAATCGTATCGCAGCCTGTATTGCGAAACACCAGAATGGAATCCCGAAGCGAGCAGGCCTTCGTGGTATCGAGCAGAATATCGAGCATGCTCGAAGAGCAGGATAACCGAGGCTGCACACAGTTGCCTCGAAGCGCGACTTGCTCGGTGGTGGCAAGCATGCTCGTAACCGAGATGGCCGCGGTATCGACATACACACCCGAGTCCGTCGGCAAAAAGCGGAATCGGAAATGAGCCGATTTACCTTCCGGCACTATGATCGGTAGAGAGTCTTCAAGCCATGCGAAGCCATTATTTCCGAGCGTGACGTTCGTTATCGTATCGGGCAGGCAGCCGGTATTGGTGAGGGTCACGGTAGTATCCCGCACGCCGCCGCATGTGCGGATCGTCCCGAATGCAAACGATTTGTCTTTGGCCGTAAGGCCCGGATGACTTGGGCTGACTGTGATCGCAAATTGTAGACTATCGTTGAACGTCTCGAACTCATCGTCGATAAATCGTGCATAAACCGTGATCGTCCTTGTGCCAATGACCTTGGGAGTAATGAGAATCCGCGACAAATCTGGCATTGGCTCACAGGATCGGTAGTGGGCGGAAGTGAGCACGTACTCATTGGCGTCCAAACCAGTCTGCCAAATCGAATCGATTTGTGCATAGGCGCAGGTGAGACTCTGGTAGCTGATGACCACCGAATCTAGTTGGCATGTGCTATCGGTGAGGTTCGGGCTTCCCCCTATTCCCGGTAAAAAGTTAAACTGCACCTTCGGCGCCAATGCTTTCGAACTAAGAGCGCCGTCCCCTCCGTCGGTTGTCTTCCAGAGACTCCCTTCTAGATCGCACGCATAGACTACCGCGCCATATCCCACGACAGAAAGATTTTGGAAGTCCATGTCATCGAGTTCCACGAAAGTCGGAACCTGTGGAGACGTTCCGCCGGTCAGGGGTTGCCAGGATGTGCCGGCATCCGTACTCCGAAAGAAGGATGGTGAAGCTCTGGCGCCGCACAGATAGAAGGCACAAGCATCACCGGCAATCCATGCTCCCGTCTCCTGATGCATCAACGTTGAGTCCCAAACCGAGTAGTCACTTCCTTCCGATTTAAGAAAGCTATAAACATCGCCCCTGGAATCAACCAAAGGCACGTACTGACGAGTGATACTACATGCATGGGGTTGGATGTGGAGCGCCATCATCCACCACGTTGATGTACCGAGATTCTGGCTCGACCAGTGTGTGCCTAAGTCAGTGGAATAAATGATTTGAACCTGATTGATAGGACCATTCTGAGAATAGCAGACAGTTGCGACGAGACTATCTCGATTACCGTACACCTGTTGGAATTGAGAGTTTGCAGGTAGGTTGAGGCCCTTCACAAAGGCGAGGGAGTTCCATGATGCACCATCATCGCTCGAGAAGTACAATGGCCGACCACCTAATCGTATTGCAGCAGACGCAAATATCATGTCTCCAACTGCATGGACCCCAGTGTAGTCTGCTTTCGGAGGCTTCAACGATACCCAGGTGATGCCTCCATCCCTCGTTTCATAGAGTCCGGCGCCATAACCATTGGGTCCTATGCCGACCGCGGAGGCGAATCCTCGGGTACGGCTTTGAAAATACAGTTGACTGACCGCGATTTGGGCGAAGAATGGAATACTTGTCCATGCTTTTCCGCCGTCCGTGGTCGATGCGACTCCGGGGGATGCATACAGGAACCCTGTATCAGGATTGAGGAAGTAAGGGCTCCCAGCAAATGGTGCATTGACCTTCTGCCAATGCGATTGCGCTGCAATATCGAACGCCCAGAGGGTCGACGCGATAAGCAGCACGTGGAGAGCAAGACAATAACGCGCCGTAATGGATCGCGGTGCGAGAGTCGAGAACGGTCGGTCGTGAATGCGAATTAGCATGATCCGAAAAAGCTTTCAGATTCCTAACTGATTATGTTGGCATTCCAACGACATCCCCGGTGGCCGGGCGTTACCGTGCGCTGGAGAACCGGAGACCCGGTCGCGCATCGGCAGGGATAACTACTCTTTTCGAACCGCACTGTCAGAGCTTAAGATTCTCTTAGCCGCAAAAAAAATCGCCAAATTCGGATCTTGAAAACTATTCGAGAAGGCCTTCCCCTTCCTCAATCCTATCCAACGGCTTACACACAACTTCCGAAACGCGGTGGCTGGCAGGGATTATCTTAGGATGTCAACTCGAGCGGGTACTTGCGATTCCAGGATCGACGTTGCGAAAAAAAAGTGGAGGACATTTTTGCCCGAGACTTGCATTCGCGCTTCGAATGTATTATGTTCCTTGCAAGGTGATGGGCACCAAGCTGGTGGAAAAGGATGAGGGATGAAGGCTGAAGGATGAGGGCGGAGCAGGGGAATTAGCTCATTGACAACTCAGCGATTTCGCGCAAAAGGAGAGGGCGTTCATTAAATGACAATTCAAAAGAGAGAATTAAAGTATTACTTTAACCCGCCGCGGCGGGGGCACCTGTTTCAGGACGACATCATTTGAAATTGAGTCGCCACTGAACTCTCTTCGCTCGGGGCGGCGTTAGGCATGGCCCCTTAGTGAAGGGGTCAACCACCCCCTGCCCCCGCCTTGAAAAGGCGGGGAATAATGTAAAGCATGAGCGAATATCTTTTAGAAGTCAAAGGCCTCAGAAAGTACTTCCCGATCAAGCGGGGTCTTTTTTCGAAGACAGTCGGCCACGTGAAGGCAGTCGATGACGTGTCGTTTTCGATCAAGCGTGGCGAGACACTGGGTTTGGTCGGCGAGTCTGGCTGCGGCAAGACGACGACGGGCCGCGCGATCCTGCGACTTATCGAGCCCACAGCCGGCTCCGTGAAGTTCGAAGGCGAAGAAGTGACGACGATGTCCGCGGCGCGTTTGCGGGAGATGCGCCGCCAGATGCAGATCATTTTTCAGGACCCGTATAGCTCGCTGAATCCGCGCATCACAGTCGGCGGAATGCTATCGGAAATCCTGAAGGTGCATGGCCTGCGCAAGACGGACGCCGAGATCAAGGACCGCGTCAACGAGTTGCTGGAAATCGTGGGGTTGAGTCCGCTGCATGCGCGCCGGTATCCGCATGAGTTCTCTGGTGGCCAGCGTCAGCGCATCGGAATCGCACGAGCGCTGTCGGTCGAGCCAAAGTTTATTGTGTGCGATGAGCCGGTTTCGGCGCTCGATGTTTCGATTCAATCGCAAGTGCTGAACCTGCTTGGCGATTTGCAGCAAAAGCTTGGACTGACGTATCTGTTTATTGCACACGATCTATCGGTCGTAAAGCATATTTCGGATCGCGTGGCAGTGATGTATCTTGGCGAGATTGTCGAGACGTCACCCTACAGCGAACTCTATTCGAATCCGAAAGCGCCATACACGCAGGCGCTGCTTTCCGCGGTGCCGATCGCGAACCCGAGGGCGAAGAAAGGCCGGATTGTTTTGACGGGCGATGTACCATCGCCAGCGAATGTGCCGAGTGGCTGCTACTTCCATCCGCGATGCCCGAAGGTGATGCCGGAGTGTCCTTCGGTCCATCCGGAACTTGCCGAGGACTCCTCGCAGCATACGGTCCGCTGCCTGATCTATCCAGTCTCCTGGCCGGCGAAGAGCGAGATTCCGGCGCGGATCACGAGTGGCAAGCAGCGTGAGGTGATGGCAGTCGCATGATGACGGCCTCGAAGCAGCAACCGACTCCGATCATGACCGCAGCCGGACCGGGTTCCGAGCCGGATCCGATCAAGAAATTCAGGGCTAAGGACCTTGTCTTTACGCCTTCGAATCTGGTCAGCACGATGCGGGCGTTCATGGTATTCCCCGCCATCTTCGCGATCATGGCGCAATTGAATATCCTGGCGGCCGCAATTTGTTTTGTGGCATTCCTATCGGATATCCTCGATGGCTGGTTGGCGCGGAAGTTCGATACGGTCAGCGAGTTGGGAAAGGTGATCGATCCGTTAGCGGATAAGATTTTTATTGGCCTCGTGGTCATCACGATGGCAGTGTATGGTCTGATCCCATTATGGTTTCTGGCGACGATATTGGGACGCGATATGCTTATTCTCGCCGGCGGAATCTGGGCAAAACGGAAGCTTGGGGTCGTGTTGCCATCGAATTATCCCGGCAAGGCGGCAGCGCTGACGACCGCAGCGACGCTGTTTTTGGTCCTTGCTGGAGTAACGGGAATGACGATTGTTGGTTTGACCTACCTCAGCGTGGTGTTGATGGTGGTTTCGTTTGTGGTGTATGGACAGCGATTAGCGGGATTGGTGGCTGCGGCCAAATAGGATTGCTTGCAGACGAATCCGGATCTAAAAAATTGGGAAGCCGAAAGCGACCATGGTGGATGCCAGAAGAGATGCCACAAAGCTCCGGATCAGTATTTTCGGGAAGGACAACTTATCAGCCTGCAGAGCGCTCAAACCGATTCCTATCATCATGGCTGGCATCAGTGCGATTGCTTCAACTCTGAATATAGCTGAAGGAAGCGCGGAGGTCGGGTATAGATAGGGAGCCAGATTTTTTAGAACTGCGCTCATTGTGACATACAGGACGAATACACTTGCGATGACCTTGAGCGCGACCCGGTTCGGTAGCAAATGCCCTCTTCCGATCATATTATTAGGAAATTCTGCTTGCTTCATGCCGGTCTAACACGCGGCATGGGAAAGCATTACAGGCTGAAGCTTTCCCTCGTCTTCTGGTGTTGACCCGCTCCCATGGGATTTTTCGATAAACTTAAGCTCACCAAGCTCCGCGAGGGCCTGCAGAAAACGCACGATGAATTCGTGCGTAAGATCAACCGCGTCTTTTATCAATCGCGGAAGATCGACGATGAGTTGATGGCCCAGATTGAGGAAACGCTGCTCGGCTCGGATGCCGGTGTGGCAACAACCGATCGTATTATCGCCCATTTGGTCCACCAGATCCAGTTTAAGAAATGGTCGGAAGCATCACAACTTCGTGATGAACTCCGCTCGCAAATTTCGGATGCGTTGACCCGGAATGGCGAGCTTCGGTTGCCCGACGATCCCTTTGCAATTCCTTCGGACAAGCGGCCGTACGTGCAGCTTATCGTGGGTGTCAATGGCGTCGGAAAGACGACGACGATCGGGAAGCTCGCGTATAATTACCGTAGTGCTGGCAAGAAAGTTATCATTGGTGCAGCCGACACCTTCCGCGCGGCAGCGAACCAGCAGCTTGAAGTCTGGGCGCAGCGTGCTGGCGTCGACATCATTCAACAGCACGCAGGTGCTGATCCCTCGGCAGTGGCGTTCGATACGCTCCAGTCGGCCATCAGCAAAGATGCCGATGTTGTGCTTATCGATACTGCCGGTCGGTTGCACAACAAGCAACACTTGATGCAGGAGTTGGAGAAGATGACTCGCGTCATGCGAAAGCTATTGCCAGAGGCTCCTCACGAAGTCTTGCTTGTCCTCGATGCGACCACCGGGCAGAACGCCCTGCAGCAGGCACGCGAATTCACCAAGGTTGCTCCAATCACTGGGCTGGTACTCACAAAACTTGATGGCACCGCGAAAGGCGGAATTGTTATCGCACTCACGAACGAGCTTCGGGTACCTGTACGTTACATCGGAGTCGGCGAAACGATCGAAGATTTGCAGCCCTTCGATCCCGCAGAATTTGCGAAAGCAATGTTCGGCGATAGCACGTTCCAAGAAGTCGTAACGAGTAATGAGTAACGCATTTCGCGTTACTGAAGTATGCCCATCGTCAAACGGTTACCAGAGTCCATTGCCCAGAAGATCGCGGCCGGCGAGGTCGTGACCCGGCCGGAATCCGTTGTCAAAGAATTGCTGGAAAATGCGCTGGATGCCAAAGCGCAAAATATTACCATCGTCCTGAAGGATGCTGGCCGAACACTCATTCAAGTCATTGATGATGGGAGCGGCATGACGCGCGAAGATGCACGCACGTCGATCGAACGCCATGCGACGAGCAAGCTCTGGGCGATGGAAGATTTGGAGTCGCTCTCGACCTACGGATTCCGTGGTGAAGCGCTTGCCGCGATCGCTTCTGTCTCGCAGTTCGAAATGCGGACTCGGACTCGGTCGGAAGAACTCGGTACGCTCGTCGAAGTTGAAGGAAGCATTCTTCGAAAGTGCGAATCGATTGCCTGCGATGAAGGGACTTCGGTCTCTGTGCGAAATATTTTTTTTAATATTCCCGCGCGTCGGAAGTTTATGAAGTCGGAGGCGACCGAGTTCAAACACGTCGTCGATACGGTAACCAAAGCGGCGCTTTCGGCAACGCACGTCCATTTCATCTTCGTTAGCGATGGCGATCTGATTTTCGATTTACCTGGCTTTCGTCCGCTGCCAGAGCGGATCGAGCAAATCTTTGGCCCACGACTCCGGGGCGCATTGCTGCCAGTCGAAAGCGTTTCGCCGGCGCTGCATGTGGTTGGATTTACCAGCGCGCCGAGTTTCGTCAAGCGGGTGCGAAGCGAACAGTTCTTCTTCATCAATAATCGGCCCGTCACCTCGCGAAGCCTCTCGTATGCTGTGGCAAGCTCCTACGAGCATCTGATCGATAAGGGCGCATTCCCATCGACGTTCCTTTCGATCGAGATCGACCCTTCTCGCATTGATGTCAATGTGCACCCGCAAAAACTGGAGGTCAAGTTCGAGGACGAACGCTCGGTAACTGATGAAGTTCGCCGCGCCTTGCAGGAAGCCTTAACACGTGCCAATACCCATTCTGCCTCGGAAGGTGCGATGGCTCCGGAAATGACAATGCCGGAGACGCTCAACTCTGGCGAATCGAATGCCCGCATGCGGTTTCCGGAGTATGCTTCGAATCCCGCTAAGAATGGGTCTGCTGAATCTGGGCCAATTTCTATTCCCGAATCTTCGAATGGTCTTGGCACTCTCGAGCGCCTGTTTGGTTCGAAACCCGACGATCTCTTTCGTGGAAAATCAGTCCCAACGATGCCGACCTTTGGGGCACCACCGGTCGCCACGACACGCGTTCCGATCGAGCGAATCAGCCTCGCCTCTGAAGTGCTGCGTGACAAGCCGGTGCTCTGGCAACTTCACAACAAGTATATCTTTTCGCAGATCAAATCGGGTCTGATGATCGTCGATCAGCACGTGGCCCACGAGCGAATTTTGTACGAACGTGCCTTGCGGTCCCTCGAAGACAATCATCCGAATTCGCAGCAGCTATTGTTTCCGCAGCATTTGGATCTACTGCCGCGTGAACTTGCAATTGTTCGAGATCTTCAGCCCGAACTCGAAAAGATCGGCTTTCAAATTCGATTTTTTGGCGGGACCAGCATCATCATCGATGGCATTCCGGCCGACGTCCACGCGGGCCGCGAGGAGAGCATCTTGCGGGAAACGCTCGATGGCTATGATGAAAATGGTGATACTCGCTCGCAACCAACACGCGATAAGCTTGCCGCTACTTTCGCCTGCAAAGCCGCTATCAAGGCTGGCGATAAGTTATCCCAGGACGAGATGCATGTCCTGATCGAGCAGCTATTTGAGACCCAAATGCCGTATGTTTGCCCGCATGGCCGACCCATCGTCATCAAGCTTGCGATCGATGAGCTCGATCGCCGCTTCGGTCGCTCGCCAGTCGAGAATTTGGCGAAGACCGAAGCAGCGTCCTGAGGCACAGCGGCCTATGCAATCTCCTTACGGGTGGCTGACCATCACAGTCTCGCTACCAGAAACTTGCTGATTCACGGATATGATCGAGGGCAAATTAATTGCCACCCTCGAGCTATGCACCGTGTTTCGCACCATCCCGAATTCTGGAGACACATACGTATCGATCGTCCCTGCAATCGTTTGACCAACAGCAGATATCGTTACGCTATGCTGCACATGCTTGACCGCAATGCCGGAGATCGTTGTGTCGTTCATCTCGAGCGCGTTAATCAAAACATCCGCGTTGACTTGGTATTTAGTCTTAACGGCATTATTGTGGACCGCAACCCAGGTATCGCCCGGCTTCGCACCAAATTTCGCCTGTAGAACCCAGCCGACGGGCTCCGCCAGAACGCTCGAAAGTCCTTCCAGACCATAGTTGTAGTGCCAGTAGTTTCCATTCTCCTGGGCGATGTCGGTCGTGTCTTTTTGCGCGCCAGTCACACTGGACGTATGCGTGTTTTGGATGATCGTAACATCACTCGTGTCAAACTGGAAGGTCTGATTCGTGGCCAGCACAACCGACGTGATGGTGTCGGCCTTGGTCGGATCGACTCCGTCATTACCAAACGCTCCCCCAGACGTGTCGCGGCGATTTTGTGTGTACCGATAATCACTCCCTGCAGCGTAGTGTACCTGCGATGGAGTGACGGGCGGAGGGTTCGAGGTGCTTGAACTGCAACCGGCGTAGATCAAACCGAAACTAGAGAACAGAAAGGCGATTTTGCTAATATGCTTCATAATCCTGACAGTGCAAAGTGATAAGACCAGCATCTGCTGGCCTTATTAACAACCCCGGCCGAAGCCAAAAGTTACAGGATGAAACCGAAGTAACCGGAACCCGCGCTATCCGCGCTGAATCCGGCTATGCCAGCACGGCGCGTGCCGACACTCCCTCGACGGCGGCCAGGAAGCCTTCGACGAGATCGAGCTTTTCCCAGCTAAACTCATCGCGACCAAAGTGGCCGTATGCTGCGGTGGCCTGATAGATCGGGCGCTTCAAGTTAAGCCGTGAGATGATACCCTTCGGAGTCAGATCGACCGTCTTCCTAATCAACTGCTCCAACATCTCATCCGGCATGGTCCCAGAACCGTGCGTGTCGACATTGATCGATACCGGCTCGGCGACACCGATGGCATACGCAAGTTGCACTGTGCATTCATGCGCCAAACCGGCGGCAACGATATTCTTCGCAACGTGACGCGCGGCATAAGCTGCCGAGCGATCCACCTTCGAGGGATCCTTGCCGGAGAACGCTCCGCCGCCATGCGGTGCACGGCCGCCATAGGTATCGACGATGATCTTGCGACCCGTCAGGCCGGTATCGCCATGCGGTCCGCCGATCTCGAAATTACCCGTTGGGTTTACGTGGATGATGATACCTCCGGCGCGCATCGATTCCGGAATCACCGGCTCGATCACGTGGTGGATCACATCCTCGCGGATGCGGGCTTGCGTCACGTTGGGATCGTGCTGCGTCGAGATCACGACCGTATGCACGCGGGTCACAACTCGGTCATCGTATTCAACCGTCACCTGACTCTTCGCATCGGGACGCAGGTACGGCATCAACTTATTGTGGTTCTTGCGAATATCGGCAAGACGCTCCATGAGCCGGTGGGCATAGACGATTGCGGCCGGCATGTACTCCGGCGTTTCATCTGAGGCATAACCGAACATCATGCCCTGATCGCCAGCGCCGCCGGTGTCAACACCCATCGCAATGTCGGGAGATTGCGAGTGGATCGAAGTCAGCACACCGCAGCTTGCATAATCGAATCGGTACTCGGCCTTCGTGTAGCCGATGCGCGCGATCGTCTCGCGGGCTACTTCTTCGATATTGACATACGCCTTCGTCGTCACTTCACCGCCGACAACGACAAGTCCTGTCGTCACAAACGTCTCGCAAGCCACGCGGGAGTTCGGGTCCTGCGCCAGCAGCGCATCGAGCACAGCATCGGAAATCTGATCGGCGACTTTGTCCGGATGACCCTCCGAAACACTCTCTGAAGTAAATAGGTACGGCATTGGGCGCTAACTATATAGTTGAAAAAACGAACGTGTCGGCACAAAACCGCTGAGATAGAGCATCGGTTCAAAAAACGTGTACCGGACTTGACCGCCATTGCGAGTCGGGCGAAGCCCGATGAAGCAATCACCTCTCAGAGGCATCATTGCGAACGCAGCGAAGCGAAGCAATCCCGGGTACAGGAAAAGTCGCGGCTTCGCAGCAGGGGAATGCTTCCCCCCGATTCCTCGGAACCGCTCCCTTGCTTCGCCATTTGCCTTCTGAAATAGGTGCCCAAAGTTAAAGTATTACTTTAATTCTCTTTTTTGAATTGTCATTTAATGAACGCCCTCTCCATTTGCGCAAAATCGCCCAAGTTGTCAATGAGCTAATGACCGGGCACCACGCTTCATATTTCATACTTCATATTTCATATTTTCCCCGAAAACGGTGCCCATCACCTGACAAACAACATACTACATTCCTCACCCCTCGCGCAAGGTGCCCATCAAAAAAATCACGAAGTATTTTCTAAGGCCCGAAGGGACAAGAGGAGATAACCAGTGGCTTTAGACCCCACGTCGCTATCGTACCAATTTCAGCACCTGCCGTTCACCGCTCTGCAACAAACTAACGAATAAGAACTGATTCGAAGCTGGAATATGAAAGATATTGTCGCCTCGATTGGAAATGCCATCCCAGCGTTCAACCACTCTTCCGAGAAGATCGCAAACGGTCAATGAATAAGGACCTGAAGCGAATTCGACCATGAGGTCACCATTCAAGAACCGAAGTTGTGGTTTGGAATTTTCAGTACCCTGAGGGGTGACGCCAAGGTCTCCCTCTGAATGTAGGATAGTCGATGCGTATGGAACAGACCCATTAACCGAGAACAGTGCGAGGTCATCGACTGGCGAACCGGATGTAGAAGTATGATAGACTTTGAATGACATCTCCGAACGAGCTGGGATTGAAAGAGATGGGGGATACAGGCTGAAATTACCGTCTCGGATTGTTCCATAGACCGTTAGGTTTGTCGAAGAGGGATTCTTAATGGGTAGCTGAGCGACCTTCGTCTTGCCAATAGCAACAACCCCGAAGTCAAGCAAGCCTGGGACCGTTGGCTCCGCATACCCTTGATTTGATGAATTACAGATCGTTCGAATACGGCCTCCGTTTACGTCGTCAGAGAGATAGAGCAAGGGGGATTCAACAACGATGAACGGATTGCAGCCAACACTATCATCAAGTATGAGGGAGGTCCGGCTGGATCGGGAGATTCTCGTCAGCGAGCCATTGCTTCCACAGAGTCCACTTGCAAGGCAGTAAACATAATTCTGATCGCCCCATACTTGAATGTTCGAGTCGCGAATCATAAGGAGATTCTCAACAGAATCAGTGCGGCGGCTTCGAAGATAAACCGCGCCAGCATCATAGGAGTAATAGAGAATGTTTGCGCTGTCAGCATCGATTCCACCGATGGATTCCGATGTGATTACTCTAGCTGCCCCGCCAACCTTCGAAATTATCTTTAGGCCACCGGTTCGGTCGGATGTTGTTCGTTCTCCAAATACAATCGAGTCACTCACAATGCTGAATCCATCCAGTGCTGAGATACTATCCGCAATTGTTTGAATCGATTGCGTGCTAAGGACAAGTCGCTGAAGCATTCCATCATGCCGAAGAAGGCTGTCAGTCGAAGCAGAGCACATCCAATACAAAGATGAATCGGAATACTTTAGGTCTACGATGCGCTTCGCTCGAACGATAATATTCTGCTGCGCAAGTCCACCCTGTGTTATTGAAATCTTACTGATCTTGCTCCAATTCAATTCGGGATGGTCAATGTCATAATTGACAAAGTAACAATCATCACCATGAATTACGAACGGTCCGCCGTGCGGTTCGGGCATAGAGGTTAAGTATCCAATCGCGCCACCAGACCAGGGTATCTCTGCAACTCCGCCATTGCTGACATATATCCAATTCGGAGTGACTGCGAACGAGCCGATGTGGTTAAGGTTAGTTATGATTGCCTTAGATGAACAACCTGGAGTACTTGTGATGGGGAAGTGGAGAATAGTATCACCAACACGATTTATCGAACGTAAAACTCCACAGGCATTGAGTGCAAACAAATGGCCACTCTTGCTGATGAAGTAGTATATTTGGTCACAGCGACCTCCCTCATAGGTCTGATGCGCGGTCTTCCCATAATCGGCCGAGGTATAGGTCCCGTCAAACATGAGATACATGATTCCGCTACTATCAACCGCGATCGGTTCATAACTCCATACGTTGCTAGGAATTCTTCTCTGATGAGTCCAGACTCCATCTCTGAAGATAGATATGACTCCCGCGCCAAACTGACTGTTGGCCGCAATGATATCCCCATTCGGAGAAATAGACAAGCCAAATAAGCGCGAACCAAAGGAATAGCCAAGATCTGTCCATATTGTATCACCGACTGCACAGCATCTGATGCGATTGTAGAATCCTACGAGGATATGCCCACACGAATCGAGACAGCCACATGAAATATGATCAGTGGTATCCTTGAACATTGTGAGCCAATGCGTGCCTTCATCCGTTGAACGGCACACACAATTAGTAGTAAGGAGAAGCAAGGAGCCATCCTGTGCGACGAGCAGATCAACAACCGAACCTGGGATGTTCGTATAGAAGGAGGTGTCCCCGTTCGCTTTCCAATTTGCACCGCCATCAATTGACTCATAAAAATGGCCCTTGATAGAGAAGTAACCTGTCACGCAGATCAACTTGCCAGATGGCAGCACGCGAACGGCACTAATTCCACCAGCGAAATTGCACATCTGCGTCCACGATAGACCATCGTCCGCACTAGTATAGAAATCACCATCAAGATTGCCTGCGTAAAGAGTGCCATCTGGCGCCTGAGCCATGGTGATAACTTCGCTAGGACCTCCGTCTAAGGTCTCGGTCCAATAGCTAGTCTGGCCTTCAGCTTTTAGGGACGAGACAAGAATTATCACTACGAGAGCAATAGCCCCGATGCAGTGCAATGACCTCAACATAAAGATTGGACCCTCCAAGTTGAAAACCTTCGGCCGATTATTATGATTTCATCCGACCCAGCTGTGATCGGGGAGCTTTACGGCCAAACGTTTGACAATAAGCCATTCGTTGGTTTCTGAGCGTTTGAGAGTCCATTGGTTCAGATCGCATTGCCCTGAGAGTCATGAAACTTTTCGCGTGGTTCGCGGCATGTTATTGTTCTATGGCGCGCCGGCATTGCGTGCGGTGTCTCAAAGACGAGTCCATGTCGTTCACACTTTTGTTTTGTCATCCATGAAACAGATTAGTATCGTCTTTTCGCTTCTCTTCGCAATTTCGTGGCTTTCGGTGCCGAGCGCTCTTCGCGCGCAAACGCTCACCATCAATTCGGTCTCCGGAACGCAATTCTGCGCGGGCGATCCAGTCTCAATCACGTTCACGGCAACTGGGACGTGGTTACACAAAAACGCATTCACCTTCCAGCTTTCAGACGCAGGAGGCAGCTTTCTCACCCCGAATTTCAGGAATATCGGATCGCTCATTGATACCCTTCCTGGTACATTCACGATTGTTTCAGCCATTCCTCCGGATGCGCTTGCTTCGGGCAATTACCGATTCCGTGTGATGGCGGCAAATCCCTACACCGTCAGCGCGGATAATGGTACAGATGTGAACATCGCGGAATCGCCGGGTCAGCTTTACATCCATTCACCTTGCGGAAATGCCGGTTTGGTGAATTCCCAAATCCAGTTTGACATGAGTAATGGTTTGAAACAAGACGCTGTGATCTATTGGGACTTTGGTGCGAACTCGAACCCCTCCTCTACAATAACGCACTGGGATCTTTTCGGCCCAACCACCATGTATTCGGCCGCAGGACAGAAGACCGTGACGGTTCGGGCGGTCGCTCCCGGTGGATGTTCGGTTTCTGATATCTTCCATATTAATGTCTTTGATTGCACCGACCCCATCATTCCTTACTATGCGAACATTGCGAGTGCGGACCAGGATTTGAACAAGTGGGCTAATCGATCCGTATGGGTGAACCCCGGTGTCTCGGTCAGCGGCGGCATATTCGATACGATTTTCGCGGAAGCCGGAGCGACGGTCACCGGTGGATCGTGCAACGTCGTCTATCTGAAGCCAGGAGCCATGTACGCCAGCTCCGGGAGTTACGTCATTTATGCGGATGGTGCGAGTGTCTCAACGGATGCGACGAAGCTTGCCTGCCCGAGCCTGACCTTCGATTATTCGAATGCTCCGCCCAACTCGATCATGCACATCAACGATGCCGCCGTCTCCGTCCTGCCGCTTGTGCCGATCCAAGTCACCCCGAACCCAACGAAGGGTTTCGTGGCATTGCAGGGCGTCCCGGCGAACGCGAATATGAGCGTCATGAATATCCTGGGCGAGACGATCCGCACGCTGAAGGCGCCCGATGCGACGGTCGATCTCTCGATGCTCCCCGCCGGAACCTATTACATACGAATCGCCTCAATTCAAGGAGTCGTGACGAAGAAATTGGTCAAGGAATGACGCGAGTAATGCACCTTACTCGGAATGGTTGTAAGAGAAGCATAAAAGGAGCCTCGCCGGGCACGAAACCGCTAAAGGTGCTCGAAATCGAGGATGGCATCGATTCCGAATGGTAGCTTATCCCCCCATCATCTCCGCAATGATCTTGATGGGCACGGAGCCGTAGCTCAGGAGTTCGTTGTGGAAATCGAAGAGGGAGAATCCGGGTAGCTTCTCCATGCGCTCGCGGAGTTCGCGGATCTGGAATTTGCCGAGCGTGTAGAATAAATAGCCGGGATCGAAGACGGCGCGTTCGGCTTCGCGGCGCGCGGCCATGGGACGCATGAGTGCTTTTTCCTCGAAGAGTTGCTGTCCTTCGGAGAGCGTCATCGTGCCGCGGTGGAGTTCGATCGCCATGACAAAGCGCGAGATCCGCACGAGTGCCTCGTGCAGGTACGCCATGCGAATGCGCGGATCGCCCTGGCCCCAGCCGGCATTCAGCATCATCTCTTCAGTATAGTGCGCCCAGCCTTCGATGAAGCCATACGACTGAAACACCTTGCCGACCTTGCTCTGGATGTTCTGCAAATGCAGGAAGTGCGTGTAGTGTCCCGGATACGCTTCGTGTATCGAAATCACTTCGAGCACCGAGCGATTGAGTGTGTGCAAAAACTCTTTGCGCTTCTCTGCGTCCCACTCTGCTTCCGGCAGCGTGACGTAGTAGAACGCTTCTGTTGAAACGCGCTCGAACGCGCCAGGCGAGTTCATCGCTGCGAACGCCCAGCGCATGTGCGCCGGTGTTTCCTCAACCTTGCATCGCACTTCCGAGGGCATCGCGACGATATTGTGCGCGATGACGAACGTGCGAATGCGTTCGAGCATCTGCTCGACTTCCTTCAGCAGCGTCTGCTCATTGAAGTGCTCGGTCTCCACAAATGTGTGAAAGACTTCACGCGGGTTCGCCGTTGCATCCAACTCCGCGCTGGCTTTGTAGAGTTCGACGGTGAGCCGGTCCATCTCGCGGCGGCCTTTATCGAGCAGTGAGTCGAGCGATTCGGTTACCAGTTCACTCGACTTGACAAACCGCGCCATCAAGTCAGGGCCTAACCGGAAGGAGTCGTACATCGCATGCGGCAGCACGACGGTGCGGACGGCTTCAGCAAAACTCGTGATGGCAAGCTTCGCGGTCTGGATCGCATGCGTCAGATCTTCGATGAGCTCGGGATTATTGATCTCCCCGAAGATTAACTCCGGGACCTGATCGAGATAGGAGAGCCGTCCTTCGAGCGCCATGAGTCCCGTCTCAACGATCGTGCGGTCCATGTTCCGGCGGAGGTTTTGCCTCGCAATGGCAAGCACGCGTGGATAGGAACGCAAGCGCGCAAGCACGGCCCGCATGCGCTCGGCCGCCGGTGCAAAATCGCGGTCGATCAGGTGCATGATCTCCAACTGCTCGTTGTAGACCATCGGATTCCACTCGTAGTCTTTGAGTTCGGTCATCCGGAAGATCTCGTCGTTGATCTTCCACTCGAGCGCGCGGCACTCGAAATGCGTCGTCTTATCCGGCTTGTCGGCGAAATGCTTGCTGAGCAGCACTTCTTTCGCTTCGTGCAGCGTCGCAAGGTATTCTTCCCTTCGGGCAGGACTAAAATCTTCGACAACCGAATCGTATTGATGCAGCCCGAGCCAGGAGGCAAGCGTTGGATAATATGCGAGATACGTCGCGAGGACGTGATCGCGGAAATCGGCAAAATCGTGAAAGTGTCGCGCCTTAAGCATGGAATAATAATCGGCCAGCGTTACGCAAGCATTACGGAAGTTCGATCTCGGAGCAATCCCCGATATTGATACGTGATGCGGCCCGAGTAATAGATGAGTTGTTACCGACGAGGCTCTGTTCGATGACAACACCGTTCATGCGTACACCCTCCCCGACGATCGAGTCACGCACGATAGAATTCTTGATTCGTGCCCCACCGCCAATCGTTGCGAACGGCCCGATAATCGAGTCGTCAATCTGCGCACTCTGTGCGATAAAGACCGGCTCGACAATTACGGTGTTCCGGGTTTCGGGCCGAACCTGCGTGCCGGATTTCAGCAGATGCCGGTTTGTACTCAGCAGTGTTTCCGGCTTCCCGCAATCGTACCAGCCTTTGAGTTCGAAGGTCGAGAACTTCTCACCGCGCTCGACCATCAATTGCAGCGCATCGGTGAGTTGATACTCGTTGCGAGTCCGAATATTCTTCTCGATCAACTCATCGAGGCATTGCCGCAGAAGCGCGGGATTACGAAAGAAATAGAGGCCCGCCACCATCAGGTTCGTCGTAGGATTCTCAGGTTTCTCGATGAGTTTGGTGGCGAATCCATCTTTGAGTTCGACAATGCCAAAGCGCCGCGGGTCCTCGACCCAAAAGACCCCCAGCGAACTTGTCGGTGACTTGAATACCGCATCGAGATCGGCTTCGAAGATCGTATCGCCAAGCACAATAAAAAGCGGCGAACCATCCGAAGGAATCCGTTCGCGCGCCATCCAAATCGCGTGGCCAAGGCCCTTCAACTCGGTTTGCTCGACAAAATCCGATTTCAAATTGGGATACGTCTTGCGGACATACGCTTCGATCGCATCGCCCATGTAACCGACGATGATGGTAACGCTTGTAATGCCGCTGGCCACAAGCCGGTCCAGGATGTGGGCAAGGATGGGCCGTCCGGCCACATTGAGCAGGACTTTCGGCTGACTATAGGTGTGCGGCCGGAGCCGCGTGCCGAATCCGGCAACGGGAATAATCGCGTGCATGATACAAAAATACACTGTTCGAGCCATAATTTAACGAGATTCGTGAGATTGGTATAATATTGCTGCAGAATCGAACTATGCAAGTCTGCGAAATCGGAATAAAACCAAGGCTCCGACAATTTTTTTGACAAGCAACGGTGTTGCAATGGTACTATGAAGCGGTCATTAACCATTCTCCTTTTTGCATTCGGCGTGGCCGGCTGCGATTCCACCTCTACTCTGACAACCCTTCAGGTCGTCAACGAAGTCGCATGGCTTCCGGATCAATCGGGAATGCTCGCCATCATTCAGCGACAGACCCAGGACGCAACCACCGGCACGACTTCGACGACCGGCGGACTCTTTCGTGTCGGTGCCGATGGCACGATCGGCAGTCAAATCAGTATGCCCGACCAGCAAATGCTTCAGAGCAGTTATCCGAATGTCATCTTCATTTCGAAGAATGGCCGATATGCAATCACACAAGTCGGCATTAACATTTATCGAGTCGATCTTCAGTCGAATACCGCGACGAACATCATCTCGAATCAAAATCTGCTCGGTGTCTCGCCCGGCATGAAGTATCTGATCTGTACCGAAACACCGCCGATTGGTGAGTCCGGGACCAGGTTTGCGTTTGTCTATGATATTTCCTCGAGCCCCATCCGGGAAGTGTGCCAGCCAACCCTCAATGGCGTGTTCGATTCGCGCGCATTATGGCTCGATGATGCATCGTTTGCATTCTCTGCTCGGGATTCACTCCGGCATTATGAAGTGAGAATCTATGATACGCTGGGCACCGTCAAGAGTACGATCCCGGAGGCGCTGGTTGCGTATCACCAAAGCGGCTACGCCCCACAAGCGAATGCATTGTTCGTGTACGATGATTCTGGAAGCATCGATCGTGTCGATCTTGCCACTGGCATGAGGACCGCTGCAGTCGTTCACGATACCGTGCAGGCAATGGATGTCACCACTTCGGCGAATCTCATCGCATACATCTCCGGTGGTACCCAGAACCCATATACGCTCTATGCATTGAATCCGCAGACCGGCAATCGGAATGCAGTCGCAAGCAGTGCCCTGGCAGTTGTGCTTTCTCCGAATGGAGATCGTGCCGCCTACTTGCGCAATTCCGGCGGGTATCCGTTTGATATTCAGGTCGTACCGATTGCGGTACCATAGAGAAGACTCGAGGGCGCAACGTCACATCGCGCCGTCTTTTTTACGCCGGACGATCACAACCCGTTCATTCACGCTTAGTAATTGCACGCCGTTCGTAAGCCCGATGAGCGGCTCGGGCTGTTTGCGGTGACCGAAGACGGCGAGGGGCACTTCAGCGCTCCCCGGAATCATTCGGGGGGCGCTGGGCTTCGCGATTAGAGGGCAGTAACATGAGTACTCAAATACAAACTCGGTGGACGGGTCTCATTTTCTCGATTGTGCTCCTCCTATTGAGTTGCAGCGGTGCACCCGTGTATGCTCAACACTGGCAACATCTGTCTCTTCCTACGATGTGGAGTGGTCCTGGAGGGGTATTTTTCCTAAACGAGGACTATGGCTTTGTTTTTCAAGGTTGGGGTCACGGGAATCCTCGACAAATGTTCTATCGGACCAGGAACGGCTGCCGCACCTGGGATAGTGTTTTGGTGCCGTGCCCTAACAGTTCCGAAAATGGACCGAATGCAGAGCTGTTCTTCCTATCGCCATCTCACCTACTGCTACCGGTCCCAGCAAGTGTAGGGCATGCGTCGATCGGCGAGGGAATATATGAAAGTCTCGACAGCGGGTCTACTTGGAGACGGATTACACCGGATTCAGTCGGATGCGAATGGGCCTACGGCAGTGGTGACACGGTGCTTGCTTCAATTTGGGCATACAACGACGGGCATGGTGGCAGTGACGGCAGTACGACCGTGTATCGTCGAAGTACGAATGATGGCGTAACATGGACTGACACGTATCCCGGTGTTGGCGGTCAACCGAGGAACGGTATTCTTGGCAGCCGGTCCGGAGTCCTTTCGATTGTTGATTTGCAGACAGGCGCTAGTGTCGGCACGGGTATGACGGCAGTGTCCACGAATGCAGGTAGTTCCTGGCGGCGAGGATCGGCAACAAATCCAGTTAACATGGACAGCCGGTTTTTGTGCTGGATGAAGCCGAATTCGTCCACGATATTCCTGGCTCAGAATCTCTTCAAGAACTTCACCGTAACGGGCGCAATTATCTGGCGGTCTACGGATTACGGTCTTACGTTTCAGCAGGTCGATTCGATTGGGGGGCATGGTCTTGGAGCTGAAATCGAGGGCGTCGCCGGCAATGACTGCGCTCCCGTTTACATTGAGAACGACGAAGGTGTAACTGGTTTTGTGAGGACGACGGATGCTGGCGCGACTTGGCAGAACATCATGTCCCCAACGACCAATTACTGGGTTCATAGCTATTCGGTCATTGGTCGCGGCGCCATCGTATATGCTCTTGCGGCGGACGGCATGCTTTGGAAAACAACCGACGGAGGGGATGGGCTGCTCAACTCCTCCGTCCTGCCTTTGATCACGACGAACTTCTCGAAGTCAAATAGTGATACCATCACGACCACGCTTTGTGACAGCCTTTCACTCGAGTTTATTGCTTCGTTTGCTGGCTGCGACCGCGTCTGGATCGACTCTGCGTCGATCGATAGTATCGCGCCTAACCGCTATTATACAGTACTCACGAATCGCGCGTTGACGAATGGGTCATCACCCGATACGGCACGGCTATACGTGATTGCGGAGAAAGCAGGCACGTATCCGATCACGGTTCACGGGCGCCTTCGACGCGAAGATTGGAAGGATGAAGACACGTCCATCCACTTGATTCTTAATGTGCTTCCCAATCCCGGCATCCTCAATATCGTCAGTAACCGGCTGCATGACTTCGGTACGCAGAGCTTATGCCATCCGGTATCGGTAAGAGACTCATTCTCACTTTCTGCGCATGGCTGCCAGCAGGTGGTGGTGGATTCCATCGTTCTTCATCCAATTACAGGAGCGGTTCAGGATTTCTCTTTCAAGGCGGTCAGGAATATTATCCCGCCGGATAGTGGCGCGGCCGTTTTTCCAATCACCTACAAACCGTCCACCGCTCAGACCGATAGCGGCCTGATCGTGATCTATTATTTCGATGGCGAGCGGCATCAGACTGATACAATCATCGTCCGAGGTGCCGGAGTTGCAGATTCTCGCACCTTTGTGCTTCTCTCGAATTCGATTTCAAGTGCGATGTGCGACTCCACTCAGTGCATCGTCACAATCCGGAATCCAGCGTGCGGTGCCCTGGAGGTGGACTCCGTTTCGCTGCCAGCCGGTATTGAACTCCTGAGCCGTCTGCCCATCGTACTAAACCCTGGTGACAGCAGCTCACTCCAAGTTCGTGTTCTACCAGGTACAGAAGGAAGCCCTTTAGCGGCGTTGCACCTCGGTGACACAACGCTGCTCGTAACGTTACATGCGAGGTATGGGCCGAATGGCTTTGATACAATCATGGCGTTACAGATTCACATCGGACGCGGGAATCCATTGTCTGCGATCAGTCCGGTGGTGCTCGACTTTGATACAGTGACCACATGTGAAACGCGAACGCGTTCTGTTGCTCTTGCGAGTGTCGGTTGTGACACGCTATCGAATATTGTATGCCGATTAGGGAGTGGGGACAAGTTTTCGATTACGCAATCGCCATCGACCCCAATCCCGACGGGTTTTGATGATAGTATCTCACTATCATTCCACTCGGACATTCCGAACGGCCTGAGCAGAGATACTCTCTTCATTACGACAAATGCTGGTACGAAAACGATACCACTTTCAGCGTTCACTGTGAGCGGAAGTGTTGCCCTCGGCCTTACAGATACAGCGTTTACATTTTCTCCCGTAATCGCTGCATGTGGCGTTGATAGTCTGCTGATCGGACTGACCAATGGAAGCTGCAGAGCAATCATACTTGACTCGTTAGTCGGCATAGTAGCGCCGTTTGAACGGGTGCCATTTGGTGGTGATACAATTCCTTCGCAAGGGACTGATTCTCTTCGAGTGCGTTATCGGCCGGAATTAGCAGGCAATGCTTTTAGTCATGGTCGATTGTATTTCCATGGTCAGAATGGCGTGGAGCACGACACATCCATTGCGCTGTACGCAACTGCACTGAACCCTCCTTCCTTGGAGGTTTATCTCAAAGCTCAGGCGTTGACGGCGGGACCGACTGGCACTGTCGAGGTTCCCGTATATGCTTTGGCCACAGGTAATCTGCTGCCAGTTGGAGTGCGCGCTGTCAACTTTCGGCTGAATCTACGCACCGATCTTCTTACGCCCGTTTTGGTAAGCTATCTCGGTGGCGCGAATCAACCGATCTCGCAATTCGATTTCACGGGCATTGACCTCTCGGTTCCGATACCAACGAATTACGATCCGGTAGCGGAGTCGGAGCTTGCCCGAGTGACATGTAAGGTATTCGTAACAGATACGATGGGCACGAGTATCTATCTCACGGACTCCTCGCTATCCTCACGGAACTCCTGTATCGCGTTCTCGTCTGAGCCAGCATCTGTCAGCTTCACGCTTGACCCAGGCTGCGGTGATTCGCTCTTGACACATTTTATTTCGAAGCGGTCCTTCGAGCTTCAGAGTATCAGTCCAAATCCGGCGAGAGGAACGATGAAGATCTTGATTGCGGGCTACGCGCAACAGTCTGGATTTCAATTGGAATTGTTCGATGCCCTGGGAAGAAGAGTTCAGGGCGAGCAGATTGCGCGAATATTGAATGGCGAATTGACAATCGATGTATCCACCTTGCCTATCGGGTTCTATTGTCTTCGCCTGTCGCAAGGTCGTCAAAGAATTTCGAAGTTAATCGAGGTCCTTCGATGAGCTTGATACGCGGGTTAGAATCACAACCCGTTCATTCACGCTTAGTAATTGCACGCCGTTTTCCAGTTCTCGGAGAGGCTCGCGTAGCTTTCGGTGACCGAAGATAATGACCGGGGGCGAGCTGGTGCCCACAGCAAGTTGCGAAAGTCCCGAAAAGAACGGATCGAAGCGTTCAGGATTATCGTGCATGACAAGGATGTCCAGTTGCGCGCCAAACTGCCGATGGAACATCGCCGTAAATGCCGCTTCGGAGTGGCGCATCGGAAGTTTGGTCGAGTGACCGATTATTCCCCCGATTCCGTCGATCTTCAGGCCACAACTCCGGCGATCCTCATCATGCAAAAGATGCAGGTTCGGGTAACCGTCTCGTAACGTCAGTCTGAAATCGTCGTGATTGCCAGCAACGCCCACCACATGTCCGAATGCCGATGCGAATGCTTGCCACACCTCATCCGCGTATCCAAAGCCACCGCGCCCGCCGAGATTTAGTTCAGTGTAAAAATCCCCTGCGAGAACCGCCAAAGTCTTCTGCGGATTTGCATACTCATGGAGTTCAAAATACTGCCGCAGGCTCGAAGCGACGTGAACCCCCGACAGGATATTTTGCTTCGATGCAGGCGAGGAATGTACTCCCTGTAAGTCAGAGGTACAGACGATCGCTTCAATTCCCTCAGGCAACCCGCTTGCACGGCATTCGAACACCGGGTACTCATGATCGCGGACGACATTATCGTTGTCCAATTTCCGATACGGGATCAAGCAGATTGGCTCGGGATTGAATTGTTCGATACGCATTTTCCGCGGATGAAGAAGAACATCACCGGTTGGAATCGTTTCGGTTTTGGAGAATAAATAAGAGGCCGGGCACCCTGTGCCCGGCCTCATGCAAACTCTCTCCAGAGACCCTGCTGAAGCGATTAGTTCAATAGTGCTTGCAACCTGTAAAATGCGTCCTTGGCTAACGTGTAATTCGGTTCGAGATCGAGCGAGCTTTTGTACTCGTGCAGTGCTTCGAACCACAGGCCACGACGTTCCAAAATCCGTCCGTAATTATAATGCGGAAAGTGGGGAGTGGCGTAGCGAGTCGCCTTCATGGCAAGCTCGAGATACGGAATTGCCGCGTCGAGCTCACCTTGCTGGATCATGTAAGCCCCGATATCATTATAGGGGTTGCCGAAATCCGGATCGATTTCGATCGCCTTTCGGCACTCGCCAATCGCTGACTCGTAATCGCCTAAAAAGCTGAACGCCCAGCCTAAGAACGTGTGCGCTTCGGCCGTCGGCATGACCTCGATGGATTTCTTATAGCTTTCGATGGCCTCATTCAGATGTCCCGACATTTGAAGCCGGTAGGCTCGCTGCAGGAATTCCTGAGCACGCTCCTTCAGCACCGCGTCGTCGTGGTCATCCGGGCCGGTGCCGGCAGAACCGGCTGTATTTGGCTGTCTCATAATAATACTCCTTACTACTGTTTCGATAATCAGGCCTCAATGTTTCGTCTTCGCTTCCGCGATCGATTCGGTGATAAGAATCTGTTCTATTCTCGCCATAACTTTAGGTACGGGTATCATTTACTACGAAAACAGTGCCAAGACTAAAACATGCGGCTTGCACCCCGTTTTGGCCGTTTTTGAGTTGTCGGCATCGCGGCAGTTCAGTCAGGCTCTGCCACTCCGTCGCGCTCATCCGCCAATTCATGTGTATTCGCTGCCTCTGGTAATAGGACACTTCAATCAGCCAAAGGTAACAGTGAATAATAGGTTACTTTTGAAACATCCCACGATAAGAGCACAGGCAGTGGAATTAGCGATGGAATCAGAATCGCTCAATAATCATGAAGCACAAATGCGCGCCAGGGCGTTGTATTGGCCATGAAAGTTGAATTCTACAAGCACCCACTTGGGGATGATGAAATTGACAGTCTGACCGATGTCATCCATTCGACGTTTTTGACCACGGGTCCGAGAACCCGGGAGTTCGAAGCGCAATTCGCCAGGTACTTGCGCGCTGAGCATGCTGTCGGCGTAACAAGTTGGACCATGGGCGGTTTTATCGCACTCAAAACCCTCGGGATCGGCCCTGGCGATGAGGTCATCACTACGCCGATGACCTTCATGGCCACCGCGAATATTATCATCGAGTGCGGAGCCAAGCCCGTCTTCGTCGATGTCGAGCCGGAAACCGGGAATATTTCGTGCGATGAAATCGAAAAGGCAATCACACCCCGAACTCGGGCAATCTTGCCGGTGCACCTCTACGGGCAAATGTGCGACATGCGGCGAATGTCCGAGATCGCGCGGAAGCACAAACTCGCAATCATTGAGGACTGCGCGCATTCCGTCGAAAGCGAACGCGACGGCGTTCGACCGGGCGAGCTCTCCGACATGGCGGTCTTCAGCTTTTACGCGACAAAAAACCTCGCATCAGGCGAAGGCGGTGCGATCACGACTAATAACCAGGACCTATATGAAAAACTCATGGTGCTTCGCCAGCACGGCATGAACAAATCTGCTGCGGACCGCTACTCAGCGCGGTTTAAGCACTACGACATGGAGACGCTTGGCTATAAGTGCAACATGTTCGATATTCAGGCGGCCATGCTGTTGCCTCAGCTCCCGCGACTTGCTGAACGGCTCGAACGGCGCGAAGCGATCTGCACGAGATATGCCGAAGGCTTTCGCAATGCCGAAGGCATTTCATTCCCAAGTGTCCTACCCGGTTCGGTGCATGGCCGGCATCTCTTCACGATTTGGGTCGATCCATTAATTCGCGATGAAGTTCTGAATGATCTGCAAGACCGTGGGATTGGTGTGGCAGTGAATTTCCGCTCGATCAATCGACTGACCTATTACAGGACCCAGTTGGCATTACCCGAAGGATCATTCCCTGTCGCAGAACGGATTGGCGACTCGACGATCACTCTGCCACTCTATACCAAGCTGAAAGAAGAAGAGATCGATTACGTCATCGAGCAGACGATTGAGTCAGTAAACCAGATCATGTCATTGCGAGTCGCAACAACGGAGCGACGAAGCAATCTCGCGCAGGTTTGACAGATAGGGATTGCTTCGCTTCGCTCGCAATGACCCTATGAGAGGAACACAAGTAAGTCATCCGCTTCAAACCATCGCTTCGCGTCTTCAGCAACGGAGACATCTTCGAAGAGCCCAAAGATAGCCGAGCCGGACCCGCTCATAAGCGCGAGATCTGCGCCTCGGTCGAGCAGCGATTGTTTTATTGATGAGAGCTTGGGATACTGTTGAAAGACAGTTGCTTCGAAGTCGTTTCGCAGATGGTCTTGAAGATCACTCAAATCCACGGCGCCATCAAACAAATCGGCAAAGTTCGTGGCGATAGGAGTCAATGGCAAGCGCAGACCGGCGTATGCCTCGCGAGTCGAGACATGGATCGCTGGGTCGAGGACGATGAGGACCGCAGCATGGAGATCGAAATCGATCGGAGTGAGTTGCTCTCCGATGCCAGTCGCGACAGCCGCTTTTGCGCCGGTGAAGAAGAACGGGACATCGGCACCAATCGAGGCCGTAAGCTCCGCCGGTACTGAAATACCATTCGAGAACTCGGATAAGATACTCAACATCGTCGCCGCGTCGCTGGAACCGCCTCCAAGCCCTGCGCCCATCGGGATTCGTTTTTCGAGATGGACTTCTATCGATGGCAATTCCAAACCAAACTGGTCCGCAAATCTGTGCGCCGCGCGATACATCAGGTTGCCTTCACCAACGAGAGAAGGGTCGGAACAAGTGATGCGGAAGAACTCTGCATCGCTCACCGTGATAACATCATGCGGCTCTAATGTGCGATAGAAGACGGTGTTGATCTCATGGTATCCATCCGGCCGCCTCGAAAGAATCTCCAAACCGAGATTGATCTTCGACGGCACAATGTATTCGCGGAGGCCTGTCATGCGGTCGGCCCCTTCATCGAACGATAAGAAAGATATTCGGCTATTCGCTCGACATCGCTGACCACCATCCGCCAACTTACTTCCGGAAGCGGTTTCGATATTCGCATCATGATGAGAATTTGCTTTTCGCGCTCTTTCGCGCTCAATTCCAACGTTACAAATTCCGGGATTTCGGTCACGGCGGCTCGGAGCCATCGCTTAACGTGGTTGCGGTCGTGCGCGCGCCGATACGATCGCTTGGTGGCAAGGACGAGAAATCGGATCGAGGCTTCGCCTTCGGGAAGCGGCCGCTCCGCCCAGGAACACTCGACGACTTGCAGTTTCGCGGACCGGATCCACTTTCGGTTTGCAAAAAACCAGTCGAGTAATTTCGTACCCCGCACCGTGTGATCGCGATCGAGCGAAAGTCGCGGTCTCATTGGCGGATTCATGCGGCCAGCAACAAAAAGCACCCGAAGGACATTCGGGTGCTTCGAAAATCAGGATCGAGGCCACAATGGGCAATCCGGAGCGGATGAATATCCGCCAGGATTAACCCTTCCGCTCGTCAGAGACGGTCAATTTATGCCGGCCTTTGGCGCGACGGGAAGCGAGGACGCGGCGTCCATTCTTGGTCGCCATGCGTGAACGGAAACCGTGCTTGTTGGCGCGCTTGCGGCGACTGGGTTGGTAGGTGCGTTTCATATCGGCGCGGGTAACAGGAACGGCGGCAAGAATGGTTCAGACCGCCGAGGGGGCCGAATTGACCGGCGGCTTTCGTTTCGCGAATTTTGGGTTCCGCTTCACGATCTCTCCTGCCAAATCGAGGTACTGTTTACTTCCCGTCGATGCCGCGTCGTAAAGCACCACAGGCTGTCCAAAGCTCGGCGCTTCCGAAAGACGGACGTTCCGATGGACCAGTGTAGTAAATACCTTTTCGCCAAAATACTTTTGAACTTCTGCGACCACCTGATTCGAAAGTCGCAGCCGGCTGTCATACATCGTCAGCAGCACGCCTTCGATATCCATCTTGGGGTTCAGGTGCCGCTTCACGATATTGATCGTATTCAGGAGCTGCCCCAGACCTTCCAGCGCATAATATTCGCATTGGACCGGAATAAGAACACTATCGGAGGCTACAAGCGCATTCAGCGTCAGCAGACTCAGCGAGGGTGGACAGTCAATAATTATGACTTCGTATTGATCTCGAATGTCCGCGAGCGCCTTCTCCATGATGTGCTCGCGGTCCGCCGCCTCGATGAGTTCGACTTCGGCGCCAACGAGATTGATATGCGACGGCAGAAGATCAAGATTCGGGACGATGGTCGATATGATCGCGTCTTTCGGGTCCAGATGATTCACGAGGACTTCGTAAATCGTCTTCGAAAGTGATTTCGATTCAACGCCGAGCCCGCTTGTGGCATTCGCCTGTGCATCGATATCGATAAGCAGCGTCCGATACTCGCCCACCGCGAGTGAAGAAGCGAGATTGACCGCCGTCGTTGTTTTTCCGACGCCGCCCTTCTGATTTGCGATAGTTATGATCTTGCCCACGCTTCGCGAGTAACGAGTGGATGAGTAATGAGTGCCTGCCACTAAACACTCGATTCTCATTCCTCGTTACTTCTGTCGATCACAATCCGGCAAGCTTCATCCAGTAGAGAGCGGCGATGACGAGCGAGTGCTGGATTTCGCCTGATGTAATCAGCTTCTCGATCTCGGAGCGAGGGACAAGCCGGACGCGAATGTGCTCATGCTCATCGAAGTGCGTTTCGCCGGTAGGCCGGACGTTCGTTACAAGATAGGTGAAGCACTTGTTGCGAATAAATGCGGGATTAGGAATGACTTCGCCAATGCGCCGGAATTCGCTTTTCTCGGAAATCTGGTATCCGGTTTCTTCCACCAGTTCGCGAAGAATGGAGTCGTCCGGCTGCTCGTTCTCGCCGATAATTCCGCCGGGAATTTCCAGTTCGACCCGCTCGCTCCCTTGCCGGAATTGCTCGATCAAGACGAGTTCGTCGTTCTCTGTGATTGCAACAACATTTGCCCAATTCGGCGCATGGACGATAAAGAAGTAACCGTGCTTTCCGGTGCCTTCTTCTTCGCGACGATGTTCTTCGAGTGTGAGAAATGGGTTTTCAGCGACGACCGTTTTAGTGGTGGTCCTCCAATGCGGGATTGATTTCTTCTTGGTCATGGAGTCGTCCAGCCGAGCGCAGCCAGAGCGTAATAGGTTAAGGCGGCAATACCGGCGCTGGCCGGAATAGTAAGAACCCACGCCCAGATGATGCGTGTGGCGACACCCCAGCGGACCGCCGATAGACGACGAAGCGATCCAACCCCGACAATCGCGCCGGTAATCGTGTGCGTAGTGGACACCGGCACTCCAAGAGAAGACGCGCTGAACAGCGTTACCGCGCTGGCAAGCTCCGCGGCAAACCCACCAATGGGTTTCAGTTGTGTGATCCGCATGCCCATGGTGCGGACGATACGCCAGCCCCCTGAGAGCGTGCCTAGTGCCATCGCAAGATACGCTCCGATGATGACATACGTCGGGATTTCAAACTTCGGAATGAGATGGTTCGCAAAGAGCAGACCGGCCACGATCCCCATCGTCTTTTGGGAATCGTTCGTGCCATGACCCAGCGAATAGGCGGCGGCGGATACAAGCTGACCGTGTCGAAACCAGCGATCGACCCCCATCGGGGATTTCGCGCGTGAGAGCCAGGTCACAAGCAGAAAGATAAAGAACCCGAGAATCATACCGACCATCGGAGCGAGCACGATCCATAAAATCGTCTTGGTCCATCCTGATAGAATGATGACACCAAATGTTCCGGCTTTTGCGATGGCCGCGCCCGCATATGCTCCAACGAGTGCATGTGATGAGCTGGTTGGCAGGCCGAGCCACCATGTGATCAGATCCCAGAAAATCGCCCCGAGCAGCGCGGCGAGCACGACGTATGTCGTAACAACGCTGATATCGACCATGCCCGAACCGACCGTCTTCGCAACAGCCGTTCCGAACCCAAAGACGGCGACAAAATTGAAGAACGCGGCCCAAAGCACCGCTTGCAGTGGCGTGAGCACTCGTGTCGAGACAACGGTCGCGATCGAATTCGCCGCGTCATGAAAGCCGTTGAAGAAGTCGAAGATGAACGCGATCGCGACAACGATGATAATAAGAGTCATGTCGCTATGCGTACTTTACTACCACACCCTCGATCAGATTCGCGACGTGCTCGCACTTATCGATCGCTTCTTCGATATCCGAAAGGATCTCCTTCAGCTTGATAAGCTGAATCGGGTCGGTGATACTCTTGAAGAGGCGTGCGATTGCGTTGTGGTAGATATCATCACCGGCGTTCTCGCAAGTGTTCACGTGCTCGCAAGCCCGCAAAATCACTTCGACATTCTTCATGTCGCCCAGCAGCGGAACGGCAATTGCAAGGTCCTCCACAGCGTGCAACAGCGTGTCGGTCAGGTCGCGAAATTCCGGCGGGAATTCGGTCACCTCATATAGGATGACGCGGATCGCCACGTCTTCCATGAGATCGAGAATGTCGTCAATCTCCGCAGCCAGGCTATGGATGTCCTCACGATCGATCGGAGTCACAAACGTGCGCGAAAGATCGGCGAAGATATCGTGTGTGATTTGATCGCCCCGATGCTCGGCATCTTCGATCCGAGCCACCAAAATTTTGCGGTCCGCCGTCGATTTCGCGTCCAGCAATTTCCGCAGGTCAGAGGCGGCTTCTTGAATATTGGCGATATTGCTCGTAAACAGCCTAAAATACTGGTTCTCCTGGGGGAGGAGCTTGCGGACGAAGGATGAAAAACCCATGGAGCTGAATTAATTACGAATGACGAATTACGAATTATCCCACAGCCTGGGCCATTCCTAATTCTCGGACGCTCTTATACTGGCAAAATTACGACTGTTTCGCGACTGACCTGTAACAAATTCATATTTCCGAAGTTGTTTCCTCTGAGCGGACTTCTCAATTCGTTCGACAAAGCGGGCCGTTCACTTCTGATTCGTGCTTCGGGCGCCCCTTTCGTTCAATTTTCGATCAAGCTCAGGTCGAACCATGTACAGCCCCGCGATCGGGCCAACGGAACTTCATTCCGAGAGGCCAGGGTTCATCCGTTGGTTATGATTGGCGCCTTTCGACACATTGCATTAGGTGGCAGCACGCGAAAGCTTACCGGCTTTCAGCGCGTGGCTGCACAACTGGCACGCGTTGTCTCAATCATTACCGTCCTCGTCTTCTTTGCCGACACCATCAATGCGGACATTCTGTACGCTGCGATCAAGGGTGATGTCCGATTCGATGATAACCCTCTAATCCTCGACTCAGCAACAGATGGGACAGGCGTGATCCCCGCCTCGCTTGTGCCCCATACCAACTACTTCGCGCTCGCGAAGTATGATGGTGGCGCGAAGCAAATCTCGCGACATATCATCCCGCGATTCCACGGCACGACGATCATCGAAGATGCCGATAGCCCATCGGTCCTCGATGGCGCGACAACGGCAACGCTGACGTTCTCGTGTTTTCAGTACGATCCAACTCTCAAGATCGATCAGGCGAGCGCCACACCAATGCTCGATCGGACGATCACCTATAGCCGACTGCTGATTTAGCAGCGCATCATCATTGGCAGTGGCCGCCTTATCGGCTCTGCACAGAATGCGCAACTTAAACAACGCATCGGATTTCATTCGATGCGGCAATTTAATCTATACTATGCTAAATCGGCAATGCCATATCCTATTCGTTCTCGAACTCCACGGGAGGCCCTGGCGGCGTGCGCGCTGCTCGCGTCGCTCCTATCCTGCGTAGCACGCGGCCAGACTTCACTCGGTGACACACTTGTCCTAAGTCTATCCGATGCGCGCCAGATCGCGCTTGAGCGGAGCACGGCTCTCGCGGCAGCGCGGTACCGACTGCATGCCGCAGAAGCGGACACCATCGGCGCGCATCTGTTGCCCAATCCGCTTCTTTCCGTCAATGCCACCAGTGTCGACGTGCTTCACGGGCCGCCGAATTTCACAGGTGCATCGACGTCGTACCGTCTGGACCAAACATTCCCGATTGCTGGCCAACGAGGCAACCGCGTTCTGACAGCTCGCGCATCGACCGAGGCCGCGCGCGAAAGCTTCGACTATCAGGTCTTTCAAACGAATGCAACAATACGGGATAGCTACATCGATGCCGCATACGCGCAAATCAATATCGATCTCGCCCGGCAGAATTACGATTTGTTTGCGAAGTTGATCGCAGCGGCGAACGCGCGGCTCCACGCCGGCGACATTGCCGAGGAAGACGTGACGAAGCTGGAGTTAACCGAGCTGACGTATCGCCAGACGCTGAACGATGCCCGGCAAAACTTGCTCGATGCGATCAATTCCCTCAAGCAAGCCATTGGGCTGGATACCAATGCGCCGATCGCGGTGAAGTACGACTTTCAGAGTATCGCTCGCGACGCCTCCGAGACGTCTATTTCCAGAGACTCGCTCGAGCGCGTCGCGCTTGCACGTCGTGCGGATCTCAGTGCTACAGAATACACTGTACAGGCCGCCCAGCATCAGATCGCACTTGCCCGTTCTAACGCATGGCCAACTCCTGACATCGGGCTTGAACTCGATCGCTCGGGGCCAGACTTCCCCAACCTGTTTGGCGGTGGGATCGGCATTGCTATTCCGCTCTTCAGCCGCAATCAGGATGAGATCTACCGAGCCGAATCGAACGAACGCGCAGCGGAATATGACTACGAAACTGCGCGACTCGGTGTGCGGACCGATCTGGCAACCGCATACGAGAAGTATAACAATTCACTTGATCTGTTTCGCGGACTCTCTCCCGACATCCTGAAAATGGCAACGGATGTGCGGGACCACGCAATGCAGAATTACACCTCGGGCCGTATCGGACTGCTCGATCTCCTCTCGTCGGAACAGGTCTATCATGATGCCATGGCGAGCTATTATGGCGCGCTCTATACACTAGCCAGGAATCTGTCGCTGCTGGAACGGGCAGTCGGCGTGGATTCCGAAGACACACAAATATTTAAGAGGTAATTAGAATGCGTACAACCACTTATCCTATTGTTTTGCTTGCCGGAATCCTGGCTGCATGCTCAGCCAAAGCGCCGGCACCGACGGAAGAATCAAAGGCGACAACAGACGTCATCTCTACAAGCATGAAGATGTCGAGCCAACTTCCTCTGGTTGTGGCCGAGACAGAGCCGACTACGATCAGCACATTGCTCTCAGGTCGAGTAGACTTCGATCCGAATGCTGTTACACATGTATACCCATTGGTAAGCGGGGTCGTCAGCCACATCTATGTGATGCAGGGGGATCGGGTCGCAAAGGGCCAGGTTCTGGCGGATGTCTATAGCAGCGAGTTCGCAAGTGCAGTCTCCGATTTCCAAAAGGCGCGCGCCGCACTGACTCTCGCCAAGAAGGGACATGCTCGCGAGCAAGAACTTCTGGCTTCGAAGGTCGCATCACAACATGACGTTCAGCAAGCGGAGAACGAGGAGGCGCAGGCAAAGGCCGATTTCGACCGAAGCCTCGAGGCATTAAAGCTCCTCGGTGGAAATGAACGCTCGACGAACATGACGTTCCAGATCACGGCTCCTATCGCCGGCACAGTCGTCGAGCGCACGGTCCAGCCGGGCTCACAAATGCGAAGCGATGGCTCCTCGCTTGCCTTCACCATCGGAAGCACCCAAAGTATTTGGATCACGCTCGATGCTTATCCGGAGAACTTGCGCATGTTGCACGTTGGTGATTCCGTTGTGCTGAAAGCGGCGGGGCTGGAAGACCATCCGTTCATCTCGCATATCGAATACATCTCGCCGACTGTCGATCCAACGACATTCACCACGAAGGTCCGCTGCACGCTGCCGAACTCTGGCGGATTGCTGAAACCGGCGATGTTTGTCGGTGCAACCGCTTATCATCCGGATGGTCCCGGACTATTTATTCCCGCGGCCGCAGCATTCTACGATAGTGACGGCAAGGTTTATGTTTTTGTCAAGGCGGGCATGCGCGCCTTTCGAAAGCGGCAGATTCATGCTGGTCAGGTTCAACCGGACCGCATTCAGGTAGTGGACGGTCTCAATGCGGGAGATACAGTGGTCGCAGATAACGCGCTGTTTCTCAACGATGAACTTCAGGCGGACCAGAAATAGATATGCTTAAGAAACTCGTAGAACTTGCCCTTCGCGAACGGCTCGTCGTGTATTTCACGACAGTCCTCCTCATCGTCGCCGGGATCTATTCGTTTACGCAGCTACCGATCGAGGCGTATCCCGATCTTACGAACACGCGTGTACAGGTCATCACGCAATGGCCCGGTCGAAGCGCGGAAGAAATGGAAAAGTTTGTCACAGTCCCCACCGAGACCGAGATGAACGGCATTCCCCACTTGCAAAATCTTCGGTCGATCTCGCTCTTCGGGCTGTCGGTCGTGACGCTCACGTTCGATGATGTAGCGGATGAATTCTTTGCTCGAACAAACGTCACCGAGAAGTTGCAGGACGTGCAACTGCCGGATGGCGTCACGCCACAACTATCGCCCCAGAGTGGCCCGACTGGTGAGATCTATCGCTACACGCTTCAAAGCAAAACGCGCTCCGCGATGGAGCTAAAAACCATTGAAGACTGGGTGCTCGAGCGGCAGTTTAAGACTGTCGAAGGCGTGACGGATGTATCGAGCTTCGGAGGGCCGACGAAGCAGTATGAAATCGCTATCGATCCGCAAAAGCTGGCATACTATGGCGTCAGCCTGAAGCAGGTATCAGAGGCGCTCCAGTCCAACAATTCTAACGCCGGCGGCTCGCTGATCGAGCAGGGCAATCAGGGCTATGTATTTCGCGGTGTTGGACTGCTCGCTGGCGTCAATGATATTGCGAATGCGGTTGTCACTACGCTGAATGGCACCCCGCTTAAAATCGCACAACTGGGCGACGTCCGAATCGGTCACGCGGTTCGCCTTGGGAAGATCGAGACACCGAACGATGACGATGCCGTGGAAGGAATCGTGTTGATGCGGCGTGGGGAGAATGCGTCGCTGGTAATCGAGCGGGTCGAGGAAAAAGTCCGACAATTGAACTCTACGATCCTTCCAAAGGACGTGAAAATCGTCCCCTACTATGATCGTGCGGATCTGGTCGGCGTGACCACCCATACCGTTCTGCACAATCTCGTTGTCGGCATGTTGCTCGTGATCGTTGTGCTGTTCGTGTTTCTTGGTAACGTGCGGAGCGCGTTCATTGCCGCTCTCATCGTTCCGCTCTCGCTCTTATTCGCATTCGTGCTGATGTACTGGCGCGGGATGTCCGCAAATTTGCTTTCGCTGGGCGCGATTGACTTTGGTGTTATCATTGATGGCGCGGTGATTATGGTCGAGGCCATCTTTGCACGGCTGGCGCTCAAGCATGTCACGGGTGAATCAAGCCGTGAAGATTTGATCCAGTCCACAGCGGTCGAGATGAGCAAGCCAATCTTCTTCTCCATTGTGATTATCATCGCCGCCATGCTCCCGATCTTCTCGTTTCAGCAGATCGAGGGCCGCATGTTCTCACCGCTTGCATATACGCTTGGCTTCGCACTCATTGGTGCGATGCTACTCAGCCTAACATTGGTGCCGGTTCTCGCGCACGACCTCCTCAAGGGCGACCTGCATGAGAAGAGTCCCATCTTTGACTACTTGAATCGCATCTATGTCAGGTTACTTGATGCATCACTCCGGAAGGGCAAAACAATCTTTGGTATTTCCATCGCTGTGCTTGCGGTGAGTCTTTATCTCAGTCAATTTCTCGGTACTGAGTTCCTACCACATTTGAATGAAGGCGCGCTGTGGGTCCGGGCAACAATGCCGATCAGCGTGAGCCCATCGACTGCCGATTCTACCGCCAGACGTATTCAGAAAGTACTCCTGAAGTACGATGAGGTAAAAAATGTCGTGTTGCAGGTCGGCAGGCCCGATGATGGCACGGACGCGACCGGCTTTTTTAATTCCGAGTTCTTCGTCGATTTGAAGCCGGAAGATCAGTGGAAAAAGCATTCCTCCAAGGATGCGCTGATCGCCGACATGAACCAGCAATTCGCGGCGTTTCCGGGCATCGACTTCAATTTCTCGCAACCGATCTCGGACAACGTGGAAGAGGCCGTAACCGGTGTGAAGGGAGAATTAGCCGTAAAGATCTTTGGACCCGATCTTGCCATACTTGAAAAGAAGGCGGAGGAGGTGCGAGATGTGCTCACGCACACGAATGGCATTGCTGATGTCGGAGTGTTTACGGAACTTGGCCAGCCAACTCTTCAGGTCGCGGTGGATCGCATCAAAGCAGGACAATATGGAGTCAACGTCAGCGACGTGCAGGATTTGATCGAGTCTGCGATCGGCGGACACGTCGCAACCCAATTCTATGAAGGCGAGAAGCACTTCGACGTCGTGGTCCGGTTGGCGCCACAATTTCGCGATGCGCCGGAGAAGATTGGTGCGATGCTGGTTTCCACTTCCAACGGTGCAAAGATTCCACTGTCTGCTGTGGCACACATCGGCGTGTTTCCGGGTGCAGCCTTTATCTATCGCGAATCGAACGAACGATATATCGCAATCAAGTTTGGTGTCCGCGGTCGCGACATGGGCGGCGCTGTCGATGAAGCACGTGAGAAAGTCGAGAAGCAGGTGAAATTTCCCGCCGGGACATTCGCCGTGTGGGGCGGTGAGTTCGAAAGTCAGCAGCGAGCGATGAAACGCCTCGCCATCGTCGTGCCGCTAAGCCTGCTGTTAATCCTTGTCTTGCTCTATACCACGTTCGACTCCTGGGGCTATGCACTGCTAAGCCTTGCAAATGTCCCATTCGTAACGATCGGCGGCATTCTCGGATTGCTCATTGCGGGGCTGCACTTTTCGGTCTCCGCTGGCATTGGCTTTATCGCCCTGTTTGGCGTGAGCATTATGAATGGGGTGGTGCTGCTTACCTATGTGAAGCATCACCGGCCGGAATTTCATAATATCGACGATCTTCTGCGGCATACGTGCACCAGCCGCGTTCGGCCAATCGTGATGGTTGCAGTGCTCGCGATGATCGGCCTCATGCCGGCCGCGCTTTCTTCCGGTATCGGGTCAGAGACCCAAAAACCGCTCGCCGTGGTGATTGTCAGCGGATTGTTACTCACGGCAGCGATTAATTTGATTCTCCTGCCAATCATGTTCAAATTGTTCCGTGTCGACCGGTACGAAATTAATGACCAGAGCCCGGTGGAACAGGGTATGGCTTCCGCAAGTTGATGCGCATTCAATCGCTTACTCCTGTCACGATGCTTTCATTTCTCGATCGATCGACTCCTGGACGGTCCCGCGCGCGAAAACGCCTGGTGGCGGCCATGGTTCTTATTCTGGTCGAGATGCTTGGCGTCCCTGGAAGAAGTCCGGCGCAAACAGGCGCACATTTACAAGATGCCTGGGGTGTCCGCCTTGGGGTGCTGGCCGTTCCGGAATATCCCGGTGCGCATCCACTCCTTCAGCCATTCTATGAATCCAGAACCTCGGATCTTGGCGGACTGACAGCAATCGTGGATCTTACGCTCGCATTCACGACTTTTGCGAAAATCGAATTTCCGAATTACAACGCAAACGATCAGTTGCTTGACTATGGGTTTCACGGTGGAGTGCGATACACTTTTACGAGCCTGGGCACGGTGACACCGTTTGGCACGGCCGGACTTGGCCTCGATGTATATCCGGATCCGATTTGGCCTGATACGATCGGCCATGTTTCAGCAAGTTTCCCAATAACGTTCGGGGCACTGTATGACCTGTCACATACGGCTCAACTCGAAGTTGCGTTGATAGCACGACCACAATGGTACTTTCGTCAGGGATGGAGTTTTGCCTATGCCTTGAGTGTCGGTGGACGGTTCTTAACCTTTTCCGAATAATGGACAGAACCTTCATCCAATATGTACTCGTGGCACTCCTGCTATTGCCATCAATCGCGGCTGCGCAGACAGCCCGCGATTCATCTCGTGCCTCAACATTCAGCGACACACTGCTCGCCCATCATCACACAACGAAAGCCGATTTCGATCAACCAGTCCCAATGCTTCGTCCTGCAACACCGGGCGTGAATTGGACCAGAGTTGGCATCGCCGGCGGCGGCCTGGCCGCTACGATCACGGCACTGCATATCTACCAACTCAACGCGTGGTGGAATGCCGATCGCGCGCCGTTTCACGTGATTGAAGATCCTTCCTATCAAGCCAATTTCGACAAAGCCGGCCATATCTTTGGAGCGTATTATAGCTCGTACTTCTTCAGCGAAGCATATCGATGGGCAGGGATGGACAGTGCTCAATCCGCGATCATGGGTGCATTTTCCGGCGCACTGTGGGAGCTCTACGTCGAGATCGAGGATGGCTTTGCTCGTTCATGGGGGTTTTCTCGGGGTGACGCCAAGTCCGATATGCTTGGAGCTTCATTCTTTTTGCTTAATGAGCGCGTACCCTTTCTCAAGGATTTTCGCGTGAAGTGGTTCTATTCTCCGACTACCAAGCTCACCGAGAATCATCCGGATATTCCGGGACAATCGGTAACCTTTATCGAGGACTATGGCGGCCAGACCTATTACCTGCGCGCCGATGTCCATCACATGCTGCCCGAAAGCTTGAAGCCATACTGGCCGAGCTGGCTCAATCTTGCCGGAGCGATCAGCGGATATCATATTAATGCGCCGGACTTCAACGAGCGGCAAAAGGCATGGTACATCTCGCTCGATTACGATATGGACAAGCTTATCCCTGAGTCTTCGATCGGCATTCTGAACTTTGTTCGGCGTGCCCTGGGATATTGGCATTTTCCCGCACCAGCCTTCCGAATCTCACCCGACCCGCATTTCTTTCTCACATTTCCGATCAGCATCTCCTTCGATCATGGTCTTCACATCGGTGCGGAGCCATCACTCGGAGGATGATTCTGGAAATAGCTGCCGGGTTATTCTGCCCCGTTCGATCGGGAGACAGAATGATCATCACTTCTCGGAGCCGTCACGAGAATTGAGCGGCATGTGTGCTGAAAATCGTCATGCCAAATATCTTCGAGTTGGCGATAGCTCATTGACCCCTCACCCGGTGGTGGCCAGAGTGGATCGACTAATTCCACCATTTGGAGGCGATCGTTGTAGCCACACACGATCTTGGTATGTCCGATGGGAGGACTCGAGGTGCTGATCAAGACGGGCCGATGCTGTTGAAGCGCGACGCGTATCGCGTTCAGTCCTTGTTCAAAACCAAGATGATCGAGACTGAAGGTCTTGATCTCCCAGCGATAGCCGATCGATTTCAAGCCTTGGACCAAATCGGCGTAGTAGGTCCCTGTAAAATCCGATTTGGATTTCGCCAGGGCTTTCACTGTGTCCTGCGAGTAATGATCGCCATAATATTCTAGTACCATCGAGGCACACGCTGGCACGCAATAATTTGACTTCGTCTGAGGCTGGTAGGGAATGGTAAGCGAACACGTCCGCTGGGATTGGCACGCATATAGAATGATGCTCAGAAAAACAACCAGCAGGGAATATCGAGTCGTCATTTGCGTGTTTGAAAAACCGCGGAGATTCATTTCCCGCTCCCGCAGGCTCGTAAGTTTGCAGTATACTCTAACCTTTACCTCGACCCATTGCCTACACTACCTTCCCCAATTTCACGCCTCGAAGAAGTCGCTCGTAACCTCTGGTGGAGCTGGTCGCCGGAGGCGCGCGGAGTCTTTCGCGCCATCTCTGTTCGACTTTGGCGGGAAACGGACCACAACCCGGTCTTGATGCTTCACCGCGTCACGCAAGACCGGCTCGATCGGCTTGCGGTCGATCCAGACTTTCTGAAACGCTATCGCGCACTGCTGCGGACGTTCGATCGATACCTCGCTCGCACAGGTGCTGGCATTCCACCGACCGACGCGAAGATCGCATATTTTTCTGCAGAGTATGGCTTGCACGGAAGCTTACCGATTTACTCCGGTGGCCTCGGCATTCTCTCTGGGGATCACGCTAAGTCGGCTAGCGATTTGGGGCTTGACTTCACTGCGGTTGGCTTCATGTATCCACGCGGCTATTTCGAGCAGGGCATCGATCCGGATGGCCTGCAAATCGCCAACTATGCCCAGATCGATATTCCGGACGTGGCGATCGAACGAGCGTACTTGCCATCCGGAGAGCCACTTGTGGTGTCACTGGCGCTCGAAGGGCCGGATGATTTACTCCACCTTCAAGTGTGGCTCGTTCGGTGCGGTCGCGTAAGAATCTATTTGATGGATTCGAACCTCGAAGCCAACGCTCCACACAATCGCGACATCACGACGCGGCTCTATGGTGGCGACCAGGAATATCGGTTGCGGCAGGAGATCGCACTCGGTATCGGTGGCGTCCGTGTCATTCGGGCGCTTGGCTTGACGCCCGGCGTCTGGCATGCCAACGAAGGACATGTCGCATTCACACTAGTTGAGCGATTACGTGAAGCTGTGAAATCGGGTATGAGCCTCGATGAAGCCAAAACATTCGTCGGCAGTCACTCCATTTTCACCACTCATACCCCTGTTCCGGCCGGTACGGATGCATTCCCGTTCGATCTTATCTCGCGGTACTTCTGGCATTTCTGGCCAGAACTGGGTGTCGACAAAGAGACTTTCCTCGACCTGGGGCGGCACGCTCAGCCCGGAGGTGGCGATGCATTCAACATGACCGCGCTCGCAATGACGTTGAGTTTCCACCGCAACGCTGTGAGCAAAAAGCATCTCGAGGTCACGGCTGCCATGTGGCCGGAATTCAGTTCGGTTGTTGATCGTGGAAAGTTGACAGGGGATAACGGAGAGGTGAAGGCGAATCAACCTCCCGAAGGAGCCGTGCCCCCTCAACCATCCACTATCCCTTCTCAACCATCGACTCTAACCAGCGTTACAAACGGAGTTCACATTCGAACATGGCTCGCGCCCGAAATGGAGGAGCTTTTCGCCCGCAAGTTGGGCCGCGACTGGACCGAGCATCTCGACAATGAAACATATTGGGCTGCATTCCGCCAAGTCGATGATGAGACATTCTGGCGGACGCGGCAGACACTCAAGACCAGTTTGTTCAGCTTCATTACCGATCGTGTTCGGAGAAAATGGATTGCAGGATCGCTCGATCCAAAGTTGTTCGTACCACACGGGATGATGCTCGACCCGAGTATTCTGACAATCGGGTTTGCACGCCGCTTTGCGACGTATAAGCGCGCGACGCTTATCTTCAAGGACCTGGACCGCCTCAAGGCCATGCTTAGCGATTCGCGCCGGCCCGTGCAATTCGTATTCAGCGGAAAGGCGCATCCCGCCGATGAAGGGGGCAAGCAGCTCATCCGCGATATTTGGCAATATGCACTCGATCCCGCCTTCGGAGGCAGAATCGCGTTCATTGAAAACTATAGCATGCACGTTGCGAAATATCTGGTTCGCGGAGTGGACGTGTGGATGAACAACCCCAAAGCTCCCTTGGAAGCCTCCGGAACGAGTGGTATGAAAGCCGCGATCAATGGCGTGCCCAATTTTTCTATTCTGGATGGCTGGTGGATCGAGGGATGGAATGGCAAGAACGGATGGGGGCTCGAAGGCTCAATTGAAGGATCTTCGGACGATCAAGACCGGGTGGATTCAGAACGAATGTATGAGGCTCTTGAGAAACAGGTGATTCCGCTCTATTATGACAAGCAATCCGATAGCATTCCGCATCGATGGGTCGAAGTCGCAAAGGAATCGGTTGCCAGCGTACTGCCACGATTTTCGACGGACCGGATGGTCCGGGAATATGCCGAAAAGCTTTATATGCCCGCCCAAAGGTAGGTATTCGTCTGCGCGAACTTGTCGAAGGAGCATCCTGTTACTCGGCTCCCGCGCCGGGCGTGCGCAGTAAGGCCATCCGCAAAAGGATGGGTCTGCGCCACACGAAACAAGCGCCCGTAGCTCAGTTGGATAGAGCAACAGCCTTCTAAGCTGTGGGTCGCTGGTTCGAGTCCAGCCGGGCGCGCGAACGGATGATCGGTCATCGTGGATGATTGGTCATCCGCAGAACAATTGATACGGTGGGTGTAGCTCAGCTGGTTAGAGCGCCTGGTTGTGGCCCAGGAGGTCGTGGGTTCGAACCCCATCACTCACCCAAACAGTGGATAGTGGAGAACGGATAGTGGATAGTGCCCGAAGCATTCCGCTGTTCTAATAGCGCTAAGTCTCTCATCGCTATCCACTATCCACTATCCGCTATCCCCTCTGTGGTACGAGTAAGATTCGCTCCCTCACCGACCGGTTACGTTCACGTTGGCTCGCTCCGGACCGCGCTATACTGCTATCTCTTCGCGCGCCATCACAGTGGTGTCAATATCCTTCGCATTGAAGATACCGATCGCACCCGCTACGTCGAGGGCGCTGTCGAGAATATCATCCGCACAATGGAATGGGCTGGGATCACGTTCGACGAAGGGCCGATCAATGGCGGGCCGTTCGGTCCGTATACGCAGTCTGAGCGGAAAGAGCTTTACTCGAAGCATGCCGCACAATTAGTCGCGGAGGGCCATGCGTATCCCTGCTTCTGCACTGCCGAGCGGTTGGATACCGTCCGCAAAGCGATGCAGGCCGCCGGGCTTCCACCAATGTATGACCGGCACTGCCGCAATCTCCCGAAAGAAGAATCAGACAGACGCATCGCCGCCGGCGAAGCGCACGTCATCCGGATGCGCATCCCAATTGGCGAGTCCATCCGATTCAACGACTTGATTCGCGGCGATATCGAGTTCGACTCGAAGACCATCGACGACCAGGTTCTCCTCAAGTCCGATGGTTTTCCATTGTATCATCTCGCGAATGTCGTGGACGATCACTTTATGGAAGTCACCCACGTTATCCGCGGCGAGGAGTGGCTCTCCTCGACTCCGAAGCATGTCCTGCTGTATCGTGCATTTGGCTGGGAGCCGCCGAAGTTTGCGCATTTGCCACTGCTGCTGAACGCCGACCGCTCGAAACTTTCGAAGCGGCAGGGTGATGTTGCGGTGGAAGATTATCGCGAGAAGGGATACCTGCCGCAGGCGCTCATCAATTTCGTCGCGTTGCTCGGCTGGAATCCGAGCGCGACCGAGGAAATCTTCACGATTCACGATTTGATTCGCGATTTCGACTTGGAGCGTGTCAATAAAGGCGGCGCGGTCTTCAATCGCGAGAAGCTCGACTGGATGAACTCGGAGTACATCCGCAAGATGTCGCCAAGTGATTTGCTGCCGCTGGTGCGGCCACTGCTCGATAAGCGCAACTATATCGTCAGTGATGAATATGCAACCCGGGTCATTGCTGTGATGCAGGAGCGCGTTCACACGCTTTGGGACTTTGTCGATTTCGCGAGCTACTTCTATGTTGCGCCAACGTTTACGGATGTTGACGAGAAATACAAATCGAAGCATTGGACCGACGAGGCAAAAATGCGCCTCGGTGAGCTACTCCCCAAACTCGAAGCCTCCGCAACCTGGGATCATGATTCGCTCGAAGCCATCATCCGCGAATACGCGGAAGCAAACACAGTAGGCGCCGGCAAGCTCATCCATCCGCTCCGCCTTGCCACCACAGGTCGCGGCATGGGGCCGGGGCTCTTCGAGCTGCTTTCGGTCTTAGGTCGCGAGGAATGCCTGCTCCGCATTCGACACGCGCTGCGACATTTGGCGTAACATCAGAAGCTAATCGCCAGCGTACCCGTCACGAAGAAATTGCGGTTGGTTTTGTGGGTCAGCCGCCAGGCGGCATCGAAGCGGAAGATGTTCAGAATGTTGCCAATGCCGAACCCTGCTTCGACGAACGGCTGGTTGAGGATCGGCATGACGGCTGTCGCAATATGATTGGCCGATGCATCCGTGAGCGTTGCCCCGGCAAGACTGGCAAAGCCAATCCATTGAAGATCGGTGAGCGAATGCAGACCGAAGAACCGCGTTGGCAGATCGTAGAAGTTTTGTTCGAACATCGCGGACCAGGTCCGATCACCCTGAAATTCGAGCGGCGACATCGTTCGAAAGACAGAACGCGATGTAATGACGGAATTCCGAGACTCGAAATAGAAAAGCGATTGATTGGGTAGCGTCCCGCGCAAGAGATCGCTTGCGGCGAGATCGAACCACGCTTTTCCCCACACGCCGTCCTTTCCTTCAAGCGTTATATGGGCCGATGCAGTCGCAAACGTGAATTGGCTTCCAATGACTGAATCGGCATAGTCTATTTGTACTGTCGCGGAGCCGCTCCAAGTGGAAACATAAAAGTCCTTTGTGAGCGCCGCACCAATTGCATGCAGCCGCCCATCATCGATTGCTGGGTTTGCGCGAAATGTATTGTGGGAAAGGAGCAGGCTGTAATCGGTTACGGTCGAGAGGCTGTATTCATTTTCATTCGTGAACGACACCGCGCCCGTAAGCCCATCAGCAAGGTGGTTCGAATATGTGACATCGAACCCTCGAGCACGAAAATAATCCGGGTAGTCGCTATGCAGAAGAAGCGCTGTCAGGGTGTTTACCACCTCTGCATACCCCTGGCCACGACGCACATAATTATCATACAGCCGCATCCGGAAGGAAGAGGAACTCGAGGCGACGGTCTTCATGCCGTGTAGGCTTACATCACCTCCAAGCGAGACATTCGCATTGACCAACTTGCTGGTGGCCCACGTCAGTCCTTGCTCGAGATTGAGGGAATACTTCCATCGGCGGTCGCCAAGTCCGTATCCGACCGAGCCATCCATACTGAGCGGCCATGCGTCCGAGAACCGAATGGAATGCGACCACTGGAAGCGGGAGCCTTCCACGCGATTGAAGCTGTAAACATCAAGACCTGGGAGCCAGTCTGCGATGTCTTTCAGGAGTGCGGATCCTGGTGGTGGCGGTGGCAGCTTCGCTATACTATCGTATTTCCGATAGGCTTTGTCTTCGTCGCTCGCAAGCGGGATCAACCGCTCCGAGGCCCAATGCAGCGAATCAACACTATCTGCTGTCGGCGCTACCGCGTGCCGTTTGCTAAAGACCGAATCCGCAATGTCGCCGTTGATTGTATAGTCTTGCAGCATCGCATTCTCATCGAGGCGGAACGCTGGAACAAACGGCATGTCCAACTTGACCGAGAATCCGAACGTAAGCTGCGAGGGCATCCAGTACTTGTTCTCGACAAAACCAAATGTTTGTGAAATCGAGATGTTTTTGATTGGGCCGATCTTGACCGCATCGTTCGGAGCCAATTCCAAATAGGCGATCGTGTAGTCCGTTTGGTCAATCCATAGTGTACCCTGAAATGCTGGATTCAATACTCCTCGTGGCTCAACGGAGATCTTGTAGACCGGCGCTCCATTCAACTCACCGTCACCAATAAGATCGTAATCATACGCATCGAATGCATCGTGAGCAACCGGACTCGTCAAACTGTAATCCAAGAAGTCAATGCGCTCGTTGTAAAAATTATCGACATCGAAGAGCCGCCCATAATCTTCGCCGCCCGGCAAGTTGGCGGTCTGTTTTCGGGCGGTCACTCGCTCGGCATATCCCTTGCCCTGCTTCCAGAATCCATCCGCAACCGTTTCGATTATGGCAAAAATCTTGGACGAGGTGTCTTGTAGTATGCGGGCATTAAGCCGGCCATATACGTGGAAGCGGTAATCCTTGATCTCGGCTTGCCAGGCATCTTTTGTATCGATCACTTTTTGAATGATTCGCCGCGCCTCCTTGCGGCTCGCATCCGCTGAGATGGTGATGGTCGCGCCCGTGACCGGCGACTCGCGAAGTGCGATCTCGCACGATGAGTCTTTCGCGAGCGTGAAGGAGAGTGTATCCGGCTTGTAACCGATCGCCGTAACGCGAATGCGATATGCAACATTACGATCGAGCTTCAGCAGGAAGGCACCTTCACGATTTGCTTTCGCACCCCGTGGTGTGCCCATAATCGCGAGAGATGCACCCGGAATTTCTTCGCCCGTCCCACGAATGGTCACGCGGCCACGAAGCTCGACCTGCTGGGCGTGCGAGGCCGATGTCAGCAAAGCGATCAGGAGCACGAGCGCAACGCGCCCGCTAGTATTCATCATCCTTCTAAAGATTGGATTCGTCTTGCCAATGACCGGCTTGCCAGATATCTGATGGAGTGGGGCGCTCCAGGTGAAAGACGGCACGCCCATCCACATGCTCGACATCCGCGGCGTTAAAGGTGATGTCGAGCGAAAAACTTCTCGTGATGTCGAAGGCGGTCGAAGTGCCTGATGAATCCAGCACGGTCCCCCATAATAGTGAGATTGCTTCGGCGTTCTCGAAAAGACTTCCGGTCGAGCGCATTTCGTCATCGCGACCCCACGTGATATCAACGCCTCGGTCGTAATTGCGATAACTAAACGTGAAGTCCGAAGCGATCAGCGCGCCATACAGCGTTGTATCCTTAAACTCGTACGCGTACTTAAATGCCTGAAAGAATCCATCAATCGTATGCGCATCGCCGAACTGCACGGTCGGCGCTGTCTCGTCCAGCTTCGGCGCGAAGGGATTGCAGCCGATCACAATAAGGAGCAGCGCATAGGCAGTCACGCGCAATGCATTTCGCAGCAGGAGTCGCCAGAACCTTCGACCTATGAGCGCGTTCTTCATTGCTCGCTTCACACTTCTGATCGCCCGATCCTTCACGATGATAATTTGAGCTTGAGGTCTGTCCAGGTTTCACTTGTTCCGCCAGTGGGAGCAAAGTCCGTCCAGGAAACAATTCGCCATTCCTTCGTGCCTTGCTCGGTGGTCACGAGCAGGAATTGCATTTCAAGCGAGCCTCGGACCGTATCGGTCGGGATCACGCCCGTAGGCAGCGCAATCGTGTATGACGTGGTCAGGCTCGCAGCATTGGAGCTTTGCACAGGGGCGATTGCGCCCAGCGTGATCGCAAGTGGTCCGCTGTGCGGAAGTGCCGCAAGTTTTGCAAGCCAGGCGTGCTCGGATTCCGATGGTCCTTCAACGGTCCAGTTCGTGAAGATGGTCCGCGACGCGGGATCAAGGCCGGCTATTGGAGTGAATGCAAATGCCTTGGGACCGGAGCCTGTCGAGTCTGTCGCTGCGATAAAGACCTTGGTATAGTTGGATGCATCGAACGCCTGAAGTGCACCTGTAAAATTGCCCATCAGGATTTCCACCGTTGTCGCTGGAGTCCAGATGAACGTATTAGAACTGCTTGGCGGCTCCGGTGTCCGTGTCGAGAAAAGATCGCAACCAGCAAGAACAATGACGAATGACAAAATGCAAACGACAAATGCGAGGCTACGAATCCATTTTGCATTCGTGGCCTGCAATTCGTATTTCGTATTTGGTCGGTTGCCCATCAACTCTTACCTTCGCGCAAACATGATCAATCGCTCCGATTGGTCTCGGTCATAGGACTCACCAGAATAGCTACCGAATGTCCACTGGAGTGTTAGACCGGCCCCCGCGAACATCCGCTCGAAGTCCGCTAATTCGAACATCCGGACCGACTCGATGAATTCATGGGCCTCCGTGGAATTCGGTTCACGGAGAACCAGCCGTTTTTCCACACGCCCATGCTCGGTCCATCGTGATTGATCCAGCACGACACCGGATGGTAGCACTCGAACATCGTGCGCAACATGATGCGTCTGGACCCATGCACTATTGAAAAAGTCGATGACAAAATAGCCGTTGGCGGAGAGATGCTCAGCTACTGCTTTTATCACACTGGCATTTTCTTCGTCACTTTCAAAATAGCCGAAGCTCGTAAACAGATTGACTGCGAGATCGAATGTCTGCTGTGGCAGATCTCGCATATCACGCTCGAGGAATTCCACGAGAAGCCCCTCTGATTTCGCATTGTCGCGCGCTTCCGCGAGCAGTGTTGGCGAGAGATCAACACCAGTCACATTCGCATATCCTCGACGCGCAAACGAGAGTGCGTGCCGTCCCGAGCCGCAGGCCAGATCGAGCACGCGGCGGCGAGTCTTGTGGCCGATAGTCTTCTCGATCAAGTCGATCATGGTCTCGGCCTCGCTTTCGTCGCGGTGCTCGTAGACGACGCGATAGTTCGAATCGCGAAACCAGTCTTTATACCAACTCATACTGCCGTTCGCCCTTCAAGCGCTCTGGCCAATGTTGCCTGATCCGCGAACTCCAGATCGCTGCCGATAGGAATGCCTCGTGCGATGCGCGTGACCCGCTCGACAATCGGATGAAGTAGCTTCGCCAGATAGAGCGTCGTGGCCTCACCTTCGACGTTCGGGTCCATGGCAAGAATGATCTCCCGAACTGGCTCGGCGCCATCGGGTGAGAGCCGATCAAGCAGCTCCCGGATTTTCAATTCATCGGGCCCAATGCCTTCGAGCGGTGAAAGCGAACCGCCAAGGACGTGATATAGCCCTCGAAATTCATTGGTGCGCTCGATCGTGAGAACATCATTTGGCTCTTCCACGACACAAATGATCGACCGATCGCGCCGCATGTCACGGCAAATGGGGCATGGGTCTTCATCCGTGATATTCGCGCAGATCGTGCAGGTATGGACACGCTCATGCAGCTCGCCGATCGCTCGAGCGAGCAAAAGCGATTCCTCTGCCGGTTGCTTGAGCAAGTAAAGCGCAAGCCGCTGCGCGGTCTTGCGACCGACCGTTGGCAAGCGTGACAGGCGCTCGATCAGAGTTTCAAGGGCAGGCGACGTATAGAGCATAGAAATTTACGGCATCGGGAAACCGGGCGGCAATAGCGATCGCGCGGCTTCGCTCATCTTCTCCTCCGCCATCTCTTTCGTTCGATCGATGGCTTTATTGACCGCGGCAACGATCAGGTCTTCGAGCATCTCTGGTTCGTTCGGATCGATCACCTCTTTCGCGATCTCCAGCTTGAGCAGTTGTTGCCGCCCATTCACCGTAGCCTTGACTACGCCGCCACCGGACTCTCCACTGGCCTGCATTTGCGCGATCTCCTCCTGGGCCTGCGCCATTTGCTCCTGTAGCTCCTGCAATTTCCCCAGCATGTTACTCATAAACGTCCTTCTTTTTTCGGCCCAAGGCCGACTCCGGTGCATGACCGATCATTCTTCAAAACTTGCATCGATTGTGATCTCATCTGTTTCGGGGTCAATCTGCACACGGAGCACATTGGGCCGGCAACAGACCTGGCAATCCTCGATGTACGCCTGGCTCAAGCCCTGCGACTCATCGACAACGGTCTCGATCTCTTCGCCACAGACTGCGCACGTATAGGAAGCAAGCATAGAACACCGGAACAAGCGACTTCGTCGAATTGGTGCGCGAACGACCACAAGTAGCGAAGCCTTTTCCGAATTGAACCTGTTGAGAGACGTACACCACATGGACGCCGCACATCTTCCGAACCTGACTCCGCTCGCCAAAGACTATCTCTGCAACTTTGAGTCGACGCCAATTCGTGATTTTTTCGCAATTTCACCGACGGCTCCTCACGAGCAGATGCGCACACTCATTGATGCGCGACTCACGCGAGAGCATCATCTGCCGCCCGAGCATCGCGCGGCAGTTGTGGCGGAAATCGAGTCGCTCGCCGTTTCCATTGGAGCCGATAGCAAACGCGCCCGAGAGAACATCGAACTGCTCAAATCACCCCACACGCTAGCCGTTGTCACCGGGCAGCAACTTGGAATACTGGGCGGACCGCTCTATTCATTCTACAAGGCATTCACCGCTATTCATCTCGCCCGAACGCTTTCCCGCCAGTACGAGGGCTTTGCGTTCGTCCCCATCTTTTGGCTGGAAGGTGAAGACCATGATTTCGATGAGATTGCCAGTGCGCATGTCCTGAATGCGGAGACACAAGTCGAAACCATCCGCTATCGACCAACGACAATCGCACCAGGCGAAGAGAAGAACTGGAAAAAGCTCGTTGGTCCGATCGTGCTGGAAGAGTCATCCATCGAAACGATGATTCTGGAGCTGCGCAATGCGTTGCCACCGACCGATTTTACAGATGAGGTTCTCGCGCTGGCACAAGGGTGTTACACGCCAGGCCGAACGCTCCAGGATTCGTTCGCGCGACTCATGGCGGCGTACTTTGCGGAGGATGGACTGCTGCTCTTCGATGCAGGCACCGGTAAAATGAAAGAGCTTGGCCGCGGTCTCTTCCGGCAAGAAGTAGAAACGTCCCCGCAACTTTCTGAGCGCATCATCCTCCAATCGGTGCAGTTGGAGGAAATCTATCACGCGCAGGTTAAGCCGCGAGCCATCAATCTGTTTTATATCAATGACGAAGGCGAGCGGCTCCCGATTGTCGAGCGCGAACGAGGCGGACTCGAAACGGCCCGGACGTTTTTCCTGAAAGGCAGCCGAAAGACTTTTACGCTCAAAGAGCTTCTCCACTCACTCGATCACGAGCCCGAGCGATTCAGTCCAAATGTTTTGCTTCGCCCTATCTATCAGGACACGTTGCTGCCGACGGTTTCCTACGTGGCTGGTCCCGGCGAGATTTCATACTATGCGCAGTTCAAGCCGGCCTATGAATGGGCTGGACTTCCGATGCCGCTCATCTATCCACGCATGAGCCTTACGCTGGTGGAAGAGCGGTTCGAACGGTCCTTCACGAAATTTCAGATTTCGGCGGAGGACATTCTGATGAACGGCCGTGGAAAGAATGCCTCGCTGTTCGACCAGATGATCGATTCCAATCTTTCACCCGCATTTGCTCAGGCACTCACAGCCGTTGATGGTGCGCTTGAATCCTTACGGAAAAACGTAACAGGTGCAGAGGCGACCTTGGACGGGGCGCTTACTTCGCTCAAAGGCAAGGTGCTGACAGCGATTCGGGATTTCGAAAACAAAACACTCGCCGCCGAGCGCAAACGGCACACGACGACCAAGACCCAACTCGATAAGCTTCTGGCTGCATTACTTCCCGAAGGCGAATTGCAGGAGCGGGAGTTGAATTTACTCTATTTCCTGAATAAATATGGGATGTCCTTTGTGACACTCTTGAAACAGGCTCTCGTCGCAGATGGACTCGATACCCACGAACATCGGATCGTCCATATCCGGGACCTCACGGTTGGCCAGACCTCGCTCGATGGCTCCCCGAGAGAACTTCACCCGCTCTTGAAGGGTTAATGGCTCCCCGCAAGGAGAAACTATGAGGAATTCCCCGTGTATCGCTCATAGTTCATCCTAGCTATCGCACCCGTAGCTCAATTGGATAGAGCATCTGACTACGGATCAGAAGGTTTGGGGTTCGACTCCCTACGGGTGCACTTGGTCCCTGTAAGTCATTATTATTTAATAGCTTAACCTATGTCCACTTTAAGCTTGAAGTAACGAATAGGCAACAAAACTTGCCAGCGAAATCAAGAATGGACGCTTGATTTCTTGACCGCTGGTGCCGTGAGGCCTGCTTCCACTACTCTAGATATTTCAGGTCACTCATTTCTAGCCTATATTCGCGCCAGAAAGTTGTAACCTTTGTGCATCTCGTGGCTCCTCCATTGAGTATGACACCACGAATCTGAGCCGGCCGGCTGGACTGGCGGTCCCGATCCTTCTCGCTTAACCCCAGATACATCGACCTCAACAGGTTCACAAGGGGGAGTAGTGGAACGGTACCGAATATTACATATGGCGGCTCAGTCAATGCGTTCAACGAGAAGCGACCCGTAAACGATAAGAAGATACGGAACTGGTGGTCATAGATTCGCAGCCACCTCTGGCGCCTGAATTTGCTGTGCGGACTGCATTTCGATGGTCTCGACGCGAGAACGGTAGGAGAAGTATTTCTTGAGCCGAAGGAAGTGCTTTTCGAACAAATGATAGCTGGCGTATGCGAAGACGATCGAGACAATGAGATATGTGGGAATATAGATCGCGTCGAGCACAAACGGATGCACTGATGCCAGTCGCGTCAGGCCGGCGGGCAATTGAATCGCCGAAACGAGCCCCATCAGCGGTTTGTGCAGAACATACAGCCCGTAGCTATATCGACCGAACCACTGCAACCACGCCTGCTTGAAGAAATGCTGAACGCTATTCACCGGGCCGACACATAAGAACAGGACCCACGAAAAAGCGACCGAAATGAGCGTGAATGTAATGGTGCGCTGCAGTACATTCCAGTTGGTCAACGAAAACGTAATTGGGAAGTAGCCAAACGAGGCACGCACAAATATCATGGCAATCAGAATTACGCCAATTACCGCGGTCCTGTTATTGACCGCCTGACGGCCAATTGACGTGCGCAGATAGACTGCCATTATGCTTCCCATAATCAGCCCATCGCAATGCGTGAGCGTGCCGACATGTAACGGAAGTATATCGGAGCCATTCAGGCTGGCGATGAGTCTCATGGCCATTGGAAGGAGAAGGAGAGCGGGCAAGAAGCGGCGGAGAAGTGTGATTGGGATTAAAAAGATAACCAGCGGCCATAGGAGATAGAACTGTTCCTCGATCGCCAGGCTCCAGAAGTGACTAATAATCTGGTTCGGCCAACCATGCAGTGCCACATCGACATTCGTCAGATATGTCCAGTAATAAATGCTTCTGGAGTTCACAGCGTCCATCCCCAAAAGCGGCAGTAATACAAATATTGCGAACACCGCTCCATAGTAAAGCGGAAAAATTCGAAGGACGCGCCGAGCGTAGAATGTTCGAAAATACTTGGGCTGCGCCTTCGCATCGAGCAGGATGCCGCTGATCAGAAACCCTGATAGCACAAAAAATAGATCAACTCCTGACCACATAAAAAGCGTCAGATGGCCCAGCAATGCATGAACTCTCCCCGAGGCCGAGTACCCCAAAACAAAATGATGGGATAGGACCATGAGCACTGCTAACCCACGCAGACCATCGAGCGCAGGATAATGCCCACGTGGTGCGTTCGTCCGAACTTCCTTGACTGAATCTAATGGCATTTCTAAAACAGAGCGATAAGTAATCTAACCTCAGTTGCGATCACTTTGGTGCTGCCATACCACAGCATCAACCAGTGAGACATCTATGGTGCCTTGCGGATCGATTGTTGTGCTCTGACCTAACCGGCAAGCTTATCGTTTTGGCATAGATCGGGAAATACCCTCGACGTTTCGATCACGACCTTAGCCGACGATTTCTTGCAGCGACCTCCAATCTACCGAGATCGGCCACGGTTCGGATAAACCACCGTAATTTTGTACTAATGAGAATTAGCGTAGTAATTATGGCTGGCGGTGTTGGCACCCGCTTTTGGCCCGAGTCACGCGAGCGCAAGCCGAAGCAGCTTTTGGATGTGCTAACTCCAGGCACATCGCTGGTCCAGGCGACCCTGGCCCGAACACAGCACTTTGCGGCCGCTGAAGATACAATTATTGTCACGGGCGAGGCGCAGCGCATCGAAATGCAGCAGCAACTTCCCGAAATCCCACCCGAGAATATCGTTTCAGAGCCATTTGGGCGGAATACCGCACCGTGTATTGCGCTGGGTGCTCGCTTACTAAAGCCCCGAATTGGCGATGATGGTATTATGGTGGTCCTGCCGGCGGACCATATCATTCGAAACGAGAACGAATTCACGCGACTCACGAAGCTTGGAGCACGATTGGCTCACGAGACGCGGAGTCTGGTAACGATCGGCATTCATCCGACTCGACCGGAATCCGGCTACGGATACATTCAACTGGATGACGAGAACCTCCCCTCCAAAAGCCAATTGCCCGATTTTAGCGAGTTTGAACTTCGCGATGTCTTTTGCGTGAAGCGGTTTGCCGAAAAGCCGGATATTGATACTGCGCGACGGTTTGTCGAGAGTGGTGACTTCCTTTGGAACAGCGGGATGTTTATCTGGCGCATCGATGCCATCGAGGCGGCCTTACGAGAGTACACACCGGAAATCATGCAGCAGATTGACATGGTACCCGCCCAGACCTCCGCGGACTTCACCACGAGGCTGCGCGAGGCCTACAGCACGATCCGCGGAGTCTCGATCGACTACGGAGTGATGGAGCATGCGCCGAATGTATATGTTCTTCGCGCTGGCGCATTGGGTTGGAGTGATGTCGGAAGCTGGGATGAAGTATTTCGACTCAGTGAGAAAGATCTCGAAAACAATGTCCTGATGGGCGCGCATGTCATTGCACGCAATACAAAGGGATCACTGGCAATATCCAGAACACAGCGACTCGTTGCGCTCTATGGCGTATCGGATTTAGTTGTTGTTGAAACTGAAGATGCAATTCTCGTCACCAGAAGGGATCAGGCTCAAGGTGTGCGAGAGATCGTTGACTATCTGAAGCGATCTCAGATGAATGAATACCTTTAATCGTTACCCACTTCCTCTTCTTCTTCTTTCTCTTTTAAAGAGATTTAAATACATTAGTAATTGATTTAAAGGGTGTGGAAATGTTGACAGTGTGAGGGAGCGTCTTCTGAAAGCGTTGTGTGATATGGCCGCAATCGAGCTCCACATGTTATGCGTGGTACGATGGATAAGTGGAGAACCAGTGTTCCGCTAACATACCACGATGTTCTCTACTGCCGGTGTGGATAGCAATTGCTGTTCCTCACACATACGTGAAAGTTGTTCTATTATGCTATCCACGCTCGAGCCGATACACACAAATTGTTATCCCGGCATCTGGATATCGCATTATCGCAAAATTAGAATGGCGCGGAAACCGCGCCATTCTACACTATTTCCGCTGAGATTGACCTCAGTGCATCATTTCGAACTGCCTCCGAAGATCTTCCAGCTTGGAAGCAAGTCCCGTATCATGGCGTATGTCATCCACCACAGCCTGGACGGCATGGATCACAGTTGAATGATCGCGGCCACCGAAATGAAGGCCGATAGACTTCAGTGAATGATTGGTCAACTCCTTCGCGAGGAACATGGCGATCTGTCTCGCCTGCACGACTTCCTGCTTGCGAGTCTTCGCGCGTAGCAGCTCTTCTTCTACACCAAATTTCTTGGCCACGGCGCGTTGGATCGTCTCGATCGTCAGCATTGGCGTGCTTCGCTTGGCGACCTTACGGAGAACCTCGCGCGCAAGATCGAGCGTCGGCTCTTTGCCTTCGAGCGAAGCGGTCGCCAGCAATGAGATCAGGCAACCTTCAAGCTCACGGATGTTTGTAGTGACATTCGATGCAATGAACTCGATGATCTCGCTTGAAAGCTCAACCCCATCGGCAAGAGCCTTGTGGCGAAGAATGGCAATGCGGGTTTCGAGGTCCGGCGCGCCAATATCAGCCGTGAGTCCCCACTGCAACCGGTTGAGGAGACGATCATCGATGTCCTTCAACTCCTTTGGAGCGCGATCGCAGGTCAAGATGATCTGCTTCCCCAGTTCGCGCAACGCGTTGAAAGTATGGAAAAAAATATCCTGTGTCTTTTCTTTGCCGGCAAAGAACTGAACGTCATCAATGATTAGCACATCGATCGATCGATACAGGCTCTGAAATTCATTGCTGCGGTTATTTTGGATCGAATCGACGAATTCGACCGTGAAGCGATCGCTGGAGGTATAAAGGACGCGGGCTGAAGGAAATTTCTGAAGTGCCGCGTTCCCAACCGCCTGGATCAAGTGGGTCTTCCCGAGTCCGACGTTTCCATAGATCACGAGCGGATTGTACCGTGTTCCGCCCGGATTATTCGCGACGGCATTTGCGGCAGCGTAAGCAAGCTTGTTCGATTCGCCGCGAATAAATGTCTCGAATGTGTATCGTGGATTGAGATTTGGCTCAATGGCTGGACGCTTGGATGCTGCGTTCTGCGCATTGCCTGCATTATGCTGGCCATTCCCAAACGACGGTGTGCCTTGGCCATTGGGCCTCGCATTGCTGTATGGCTGTGCGGGCTGTGGCGCATACTGCTGTGTGAATGCACTTGGAGCCGCAGAGTGGCCGGATGGCCCATTCGGAGGTGGTGCAAGTATTCCGGACGCCGATGCTGGCTCAAGCTTCGTGTTCAGCGCATCGAGATCGCTTGTCGTTTCGAACCGGAATTCCGCCGCAGCGCCGAGCACATCCCGCAACGACTTCTGAAGGGAATCTTCATAATGCTCTGTGATCCATTCACAAAAAAAACTGCTTGGAGCGCGAAGTGTCAGAATTGCTCCCTCCAGCCCAATCGCTTCCAGTGGGTCGAACCACGTCCGCATCGTCTGCGGATTCAACTGAGCGCGAAGAGTATCCAGGCATCGTTTCCAAATTTGCAGGGCGGCGCTGCGAAGGTTTCGCGTGCTCTCCTCAGCGGAGGCAGCTTCACTCAGGCCAATGCTCTCGTTAATTCCTGGATGCGCGAGTACCTCCCGTTCGCCGTGCGGTGTCGATTCAGTCAGGAGTTCGGGTTCGGTGCGCAGAGCGTGCTCGGACACGGGCGTTAGGTTGGAATACGGATATGCAAAAGTACCACCCGCCATTACATTTGATTGCGATGCAAGATTCCGCGATGTCGGCGCGGCCTTCATGTTCGGATGCACGGGTGATGCTTCCATAACTTCAAGATCGGCGAATTCCGTTCGGCTCATTCGTGAATTGATGCGATGACAACGGTAAATGTGCTACTGAACCGAGACTGTGACGACGCGCCCAAGCATATCGATGCTAAATGCTTTCATGTCGGTAATGAAATGAACGCACGCACTGCTACTCATGAAGCAGCTGATTAAATCAATGATGGCTCGGAACGCTTACTCGGACGAAAGATCTGGAAGTGACAAACGCCAAAACGGTTCGTCCACTTATCCACATTCTCTACACACATGGAGTTGATCTTCTCGTAATGCAGTATAATACATTCGAGTACCGAATGTCAAGTGTTACGAAGAGATTTTTAAAAATAATTTTTTGCGAAAATACTTTTGGACACGATTATTGTGAAATCAATGATTCTTCGCGCCTCGCTTTTGCCAGCGTACCGAGCGTCGCGCGGCTGTGCGCTCCGGTCGTTCGAGGAAGATGAATTGGAAGTTCCTCAAGGAATGCTTTAGCGAAGAACGCAAACGCAATGGCTTCTTTCGCACTTGCGGAAATTCCGAATACATCGGATGAGACAATGTGTGCCTGAGGGAGATTCACGCTCAGTCGTTCCATCAGCAGTATGTTCCGGATTCCGCCGCCGCTGACAACTAATTCAAAAGGTCCAGCGGAACCTACGAAGCGAAAACTTTGAGCGACGGAGCGCGCGGTCAATTCTGTCAACGTTGCAAGTGCATCGTCGACAGTGATCTCTCTGGTGCCGATTGATTTCATGATCGGCGATATAAACGCCTCACCAAACACTTCACGACCAGTTGTCTTGGGAGGAGCCATCGCGAAATAGGCACAATCCAGTAATTCCCTCAGCATGTGGTCGTTGATGGATCCCTCGCGAGCGTGTTCGCCATTACGATCGAACGGCTCGTCAAGGTATCTCCGGCTTGTCAGGTCAAGCAACATGTTTCCTGGGCCAGTATCGAAGGCGATCACGTCTTCGATACTCGCGCCTTTCGGAAGCCAGGTGATGTTCGCAATTCCGCCGATATTGAGCGTGGCGCGGTCGAGTGTGTCGCTTTTGAGAAACGCATAATCGAACATTGGCATCAGCGGAGCACCTTGTCCGCCGAGGGCTACGTCCGCCGCACGAAAATCGCTGACGACGTCGATCCCAGTGAGCGCCGCAAGCGCGCTTCCATTGCCGAGTTGGAGTGTTGCGCCCTGCGCCGGAAGATGGCGCACAGTCTGGCCATGTAGGCCAATAGCGCAGATCTGTCTGGCATCGAGTCTTGCCTCTTGCAGCGTTTCGTTGACGGACCTCGCGTATTCTTTAGCGAGTGCGAAATGTAGCGTGGCGACATCATCCATTCGGACCATTTCCGCTGAGGCTAATGTAAGAAGCTTCGTGCGGATCTGTTTAGGCCATGCTGAACTGTGAAAATGTATTAGCTCGACGATCTTGTTCTCAAATCGGCACACTGCAACATCGATCGCGTCGAGGCTCGTACCAGTCATGATGCCGATATATAGACTCTCGCTCCGCTCGGAGGCGGTCCCCAGTGGTGCCATCATGGGATGCGTCGTGTGCCGACGTGCGGTGGTGGCGCGGCATGAATGGTGTCCTCGGTGCTATCCGGGACAAGACCTGTTGGGATTTTCCGTTCGGTAATCTTCAAAAAGAGAAAAAAGACCAGACTCATCGCAAGAAACAGAATCGCGCGAATTGCGAAGGAATCCGCATGCAGCAGAGCCATTGGGCCGCTGGCGTGTGATTGGTAGGCATGGGCCTTCGATCGACGAAACATCATACTGCTTAGCCCAAATTGCGGAGCGCTAAGTTCCCGCGTTGTGCTATTCGCCGAGCTTAATCCTATTTAGCCAAGAACACATGCGACGCTTGGGTCAGCTTGGGTATTGAATTCCTAATACCTGCAAATGCCCAATTTCTGTGTTTCCGCCGGCGAACGTAGCTTCACGAATCAGGCCATGACCGTTTGCGAAGAAGCGAAGCGTGTACACGCTTGCATCATCTCCATCACGATGGTACTGGATCACAACGACGTCCGAAAAATGAACGGTCCGGTTTGGAGGAAGATAATAGTCATCATAGCGACCGATGACCGTTGCTCGGATATGATGGATAGGATCGGCAACCCAAGTCGCGCTATCCTCTAAGACGCCATCGAGAGCCAGCAGTGTCGTGTCGCCCGTCGAAAGGGTGGCCGCAAGATTGTTGTTGGCATCGTGCGTGAAACCGATGAAGAAAAGTACATTGCCAGTCTTCGTATCGACGAGCGCGTTCTTATCCGCCATCGTCTGGCCGATCACTAACCGGCAAGCAACCGTATCATAAATGTTCTGGTTGAGACCCGTCTCAAACCGGCTATAACTATAGACCAGGCCATTTTGCAGCGGGAAAAAATAGTCTTGTACGGTCGCAGTCGAGCTTATCGGAACCGTGCCCATCGAGCAGCCAGTAAGCGCAAATAGCCCGGCGAGTATCACCAGGCGAAGCGCTCGAACGATGGCCATGTCATAAGCGGCTGACATTAGAAGTGGAAATAAAGTCCCGTGTTGAGTTCGAGGTTCAGGCTTGGGGCGGCATCGCCAACGCCATTTGGTACGACCAGTGAACCGGCGCCAGAGTGGATGGCCGCATTCTTATCTGCGGTTAAATCGTAACTAAATCGGACAACTCGAAGCCCGGTGACTAGCCCAACTTCATGAGTGAGATCGTAGTGAAATCCGAGTTCTCCGATCATCATCTGTCCAAGGCTACCGAATCCATAGCCGCCCGTAAACGTCAATTCCGCGCCGGCAATCGATGGAAAGCGCAGCTGCGCGAGAGCTGCCATGTAGCTGATTTGTTCGTGGACCGTATCGCCTGCCAGAACATTTTGCAGTGGATCGATCGGATTGCCTGCATGCGTGAAGAGGCCCTTCCGTGTTACGTTCGCTGTGCCATAATCTGCGCCGGCCCATAGCACGTTCGAATGCGGCAGTACTTGAAAATAGGTACCGACTGAAGAATTCGTCATCAGAGGTAACGATACGTTCGTCGCGGCACTATTCGGGAATTGCCGGCCAAAACTCTCGCTCACATGAAACTCGAACCGTTCGAGCAATGATCGGCGGGGTTCCGCAATCGGCGTATTATGGAACTGTGGCGCAATGCCGCCATCCGTGCCAATGCTGTGCAATACTTCTGGCTGCTGGTCACGAGGTTGAACATACGCGATTGGAGCCTCTGCAGATTGTGGTAGCGATTCGCTTGCCGCTGCAGAGCTGAATAGACTCGCAAGACCGAAGTGCTCCATTCCGAGTGGAGACATAGGCTGTATTGGCGAATCGGATGCAGCGCTTATCCACGTCGGAGATGAGTGCTGCACGGAACTCGCAGAAACCGACGCAATCTTCGGCGCGCTTGGCAACGCTCTCGTTGCCTCCATGTTCACGTTCACTGGTTGTGTGGCCGCGAAATAGCCGGCGCCGATCCCAATCAATAGACCAAGCGCGCCGACGGCCGCGGCGGACGCTGTCATCATACGCGAAAAGAAACCTGCGGCAGCGGGTTGCATCAACGCGACCGGTTGCGGAGCCACCGTCGAGGATGTGGCCGGGAGGATCGCATCGACACTCGCCCAGAGCGATTGCTCCGCTTCATACGGTACGGCAATTGACTCGCGGTCGCGTGAGAGCAGCGACTTCTGGTTCATAAAGTCCCGGAGCACGTTCCGCTTCTCGGGTGAGACCGAGAGCGTGTGCAACAGCTCTGCTTCATCGTTCGGATGAAGCGAGCCGTCCATAAATTCCAGAATGCGTTCGTTCAGTGTCATCGTGATAAACTTCTATCGGTCAGCGGATGAGCAATCATCCAGAGTTGATCGATCAAAGAGCTATATTGTTTCGTTATAATATGGTCCAAGTAATACTCTGAGGCTCTCTTTTGCGCGGTAGATCCGGCTTTTGATTGCGGGAATACTCGCATGCAATACTTCTGTGATTTCCTGATGGCTAAGCCCTTCGTATTCCCGGAGTACAAGCGCCTCGCGCTGTTCGGCCGGAAGCTGGGCCATCGCCCACTCGATCCGGTCGCGCCATGACTCGCCCAGATCCTCGGGCGGCCGAACGACGAGAGGGTCGTGCGGGCTCGCCCCAAGGCCTGGCCTCATATCGTCTATCGTATCGTGCGGCTTGCGATCTCGAAGCTTGTTCAGGCAAAGGTTATGAGCGATCGTGAAGATCCACCCGCCGAGGCTCTTCTCTTCTTCGAACGTCTGCGCGCGAGTCAGAACCCGAAGAAATACTTCCTGATATAAGTCCTGTGCCTCTTCCTGACTCGAAAGCATCCTCAGCGAGTAGGCATAGACCCGATCGCGATACCGCAGGTAGATCTTGGTATAAGCTTCTCGTGCTTGCCGGCGACCTTCAGGCAATGCGCTCCCCATTCCCGCAAGGAATTCGCGGAACAGTGCAAGGTCCTCAGCATTTTCCTGGTCCCGATTGGCCCTGGAATCCTGACCCTTCGTGCGCAGAGGCAAACCAGCAGCCAAGCCACCCCGGGGGGACTGATCCTCCGCGTGTGACTCTCGCTCCTCGCCGATTGCCATTGATGCCTGCTCCATGTCTCTAATGGGGAACACAGGACCCGAGGCAAAGTTGCGAGCGATTGACCCTCGAAATTGAAGAGACTTAGAATCGCAGCATAACCCGGAGGATCACTGTCTCTATTTTCTCCTATCTATTAGATAGAGGAGTTCAGAACAAGAAAGATCTGTCAAACAAGGACGCTTTCTATCGGGAAGCTTTTGCAAAATGACAGGCACGTTTCATTAATCCAAATAGTTTTCACAGCGTCTTATTCGCTTTTTCCGTCAATTCATAGTTCCCCACTTACCAAAAAACCAATGTTCAAGCTTTCACGAGTTGCCTCGTATTGCGTAGCATGTATCGCCCTTTTTCTGACTCATGCCGCGCAATCACAGAATGTGCCTCGCACGATTACCTATCAAGGGGTCATCCAGAGTTCCGGACTTCCGGTCAATGGCTCGTATTCCTTGACGATCCGGCTCTACAGTTCGGCGACAGGCTCGGACCTGGTGTGGGAGGACACATTCAGCGCGTCCATTCAGTCGGGCCTCTTCATGGTCCAGCTCGGTTCGCAACAGCCACTGCCGCAGATGTCGGTGCCACTGTGGCTGGGCATTTCCATCGATGGTGGAGCGGAGCTGTTTCCACGAACTGCGCTGTCCTCCTCACCGTATGCTCTGTCCATCGTCGATAGTTCGATCACGGCGAGCAAGATGGCAACGGACTACATTGCGGACGTCATGATCAACGGCCATCCGCTATCTGGCGTCGGTTCCGATCTGATGATTGGCGGCACGCCGAATCAGTTGCTGCTGACCGACTCCGCCGGAACGATCACCTTCGGCACGCCGCAGGACATCGCGATCACCTCATCACCGGGCTTCTTCAATCTTTCGCTCACGAACAACCTTACAATTAACAATGGGATGTTCACTGTATTGGGCGCAACCGGAAATACGAATGTCTCGGGTACGTTCAACTCCGGCGGTAATTTCTCCGTCGCGAATAATCAGTTCATCGTCAACGCCTTTAACGGCAACACATCATTCTTCGGCGATTTGAACATCAATAATGGCATGTTCACGGTGCTTGGCTCGACCGGCGATGTGAATATTAACAACGGGATGTTCACCGTGTTCGGAGGCACGGGCAATACGAACATTTTCGGGACGTTCAACTCTGGCGGCAATCTTTCGGTCGCGAACAACATGTTCATTGTCAATGCGCTCAATGGAAACACCTCATTCCTGGGCGATTTGAACATCAATAACGGGATGATCAGCATCATCGCTTCGACGGGCGACGTGAACATCAATAACGGCATGTTCACCGTTTTTGGAGCGACTGGAAATACGAATGTTTCCGGCACGTTCAACTCTATCGGCAACCTGTCGGTCGCAAACAACATGTTCATCGTCAATGCCTTGAACGGCAACACGTCCTTTCACGGCAATCTCACGATCAACAACGGGATGTTCACCGTGCTCGGAGCAACCGGAAATACGAATGTCTCCGGCACATTCAACTCCGTCGGCAATCTGTCGGTTGCGAACAACATGTTCATCGTCAATGCACTGAATGGCAACACGTCGTTCCTTGGCAATCTGACGATCAACAATGGGATGTTTACCGTGCTCGGCGCGACTGGCAACACGAATGTGTTCGGCACGTTCAACTCGGGCGGCAACTTGTCGGTCGCAAACAACATGTTCATCGTCAATGCACTGACCGGCAATACTTCGTTTGCCGGAAACTTGAACATCAACAATGGCATGTTCACGGTGTTTGGTGCGACGGGCAACACGAACGTCTTCGGCACATTCAACACTGTCGGCAACTTGTCGGTCGCGAACAACATGTTTATCGTTAACGCGTTGACCGGCAACACCTCCTTCGCCGGAAACCTGAATATCAACAATGGCATGTTCACCGTGTTTGGCGCCACTGGCAATACCAACGTGTTCGGAACGCTCAATTCCGGAGGCAACTTCTCCGTTGCGAATAACCAGTTTATTGTGAATGTTGCGAACCATACGACTTCGATTGCTGGTGATATCAACATCAACAACGGAATGTTCGCGATCACCAATCTGACGAACACGATCAGCGTTGGAGGCATCTTCAACCTTGGGGGCAACTTCTCGGTGGCGAACAATATGTTTAATATCAACGCATCGAATGGTAACACCTATATCGGCGGTACACTGATTTCGACTGGCAATATTTCGATTTCCAATAACCAGTTCGTCGTTAATGCGCTGACAGGCAACACGTTTATTGGTGGTACGCTCAATGTCTTTGGGACTTCGATCTTTGGTGGCAACTTCAACATGAACCACCATTCGATCACGGAGCTTGCCACACCGATCAACGATAGCGACGCCGCAACAAAGCTTTATGTGGACCAACAGATCGCGACGGTCTCGGGAGGCAATGGCGGGCTATACCACAACTATCAATCTGTCGCGAGCGGCGCAGTTATAGCCGCTACCTCGGTTGTGACGAACGTGCAGTCGAATGGTATTCCTGGTTCTCCGGCAACACTCAGCCTTCCATTATCCCAAGTGGTGAATGGCCAGGAAATGATTGTGATGACAGATGACCTCGATGGCGTCAGCGTCTATGTGGGAGGTGCCAACGTGTTGGTCCCGCTCAGCGGTGCGTATCACTTTGTCTTTGGTGGCAAAGGCTGGCGTTCGGAGCATTAATCTGTCCTGAGAATTCCCGGGAAGCCTCCCGGGAATTCTGAAGAATGGGTCTCGATATCTAATTCAGGTTCACCCAGGCCGTCCCATCAAATCCTTCGAACTTGCCGGTGTCGGTGTTGAACCGGATCATCCCTTGCGGTGGCACCGCGGGTCGCTGGGCCGTTGTGCCGACCGGCATCATGCCCTGGGGAGGAGATGAGATCGCAATCGAATGCGTGCTTGCATCCGGAGTAAGTGTAATTCCACCGCCAGCCGTGAGAAGAAGATTGCCACCGGCATCGGGTCCAATGCTACTTACGGTTTGAATCGATTGTTGAGGGACTGGTAAGATCGAAGCATCAATCCGACCGCTCGTATCGAGTGGCACCGGCCAAAGCGCGCCGTTGACCGGACGATCGAAAACCTCAAGGCCGTTTGCGCGCTCTGAGTTCATCGCGTATGGTGCCGAAAGGAGTAGTTGCCGTTCGAAGACTTGCTCATCGGCTGCCCCTTGGTCGAAAATAAGCTCGATCCAAATGGGCTTGTCGAATTTGAGGGTAGCCGGAAATTGTTGTATCGGACCAAAACTTGATCCGAGGATTAGATCGAACACTCCTCCCACGAATGAGACCGATTTAAAGACTTCCGTTCCAAAAGAGTTGCCTCCGGACGCCGCATCATAATAATTGACCGTAACAGTATGTTTGTTGATGACTGGCTTTTGATTGCCGTCCACCATCAGCCCCTGATAGCTGATGAGGTGCGGTATCTGTATCTGCGCATTACCAACCGTTGTGGCGAGCATGATCGCCGTAAACACAAGCACACCAATCTGCGAAGCAATACGTGATTTCATGATGATTGCTAATTAAGGTTATGCCACACGCTGCCATCGAAGGCTTCGAACTTATTCGTATCGGTGTTGAATCGGATCATCCCCTGCGCTGATGTCGCGGGTCGCTGGGCCGTTGTGCCAACGGGTACCATCCCTGCGGGCGGCGATGAGATCATTATCGAATGCGTACTTGGATCTGGAAAAAGTCCGACACTGCCGTTTGCCGTGAGCGCGAGGTTGCCGCCAGCATCGGACGCGATATTGTTTATCGTTTGAACTGACCGTTGCGGGATCGGCAAGATCGAGGTGTCGATTCGTCCACTCGCGTCGAGTGGAAGCGGCCAAAGCGCACCGTTGATTGGATGATCGAAAACCTGAAGCCCATTCACTCGCTCTGAGTTCAATGCATACGGCACGGCGGATAGCTCTACCCTCGGAAATACTTGCTCAGTAGGCGCACCCGGGTCAAGTGTGAACTCAATCCAAACGGGTTCGGCAAAAGTCATGGAGGCAGGAAACTGAGGTGGAACAAATCCACCTCCAAGCACGACTTCGAAAACTCCCATGGTGAAGACGACATTGCGAAAGGTCTCGCCGCCGGCTAAATTGCCTCCACTGGTTTCGCTGTAATAGTTTATGGCAATCGTGTGTGTGCCATTCACAGGCCGCTGATCCTTGTCCATCATGAAGCCCTGATAGCTGATGAGACGCGGACCGCTACCAATCGACATCGGTGGTTGTGCGAGCGATGCGGACACGCTGAACGTGCATGCCCAAAGGACGACACAACCGGCAAGCCGAGCGAGCGTTTGATTCATATGTTTCTCCAATCGTCCATTGGTGGGTGACCCATCAGCCACGCGGGACTCACAAAAGTACACAATAGTCGGCGGCCGGTTCGAAAATACGCCTCGGTGTAGCCCGGCCTTTAGGCCGGACTTATTCTGACTGCGACCTGAAGGCCGTGCCACACCGGCCATCGTGCCTGCCGCTACTTCTTCTCCGGGTTTCCATCATCGAACAGAATCCCTCGGTAGCTTTTGACGACGGCCGTGCCAGGTTTAACTCGGGTGTCGGAGTACCAGTCCTCGCCGTGTCCTAAATCGATGAGCATTCCGAGCGAGCCGCTATGGCGTGGCGGGATGAAATTGCCACCACCCTGCGAGTTCGTGGTATCCGATTGCTTTATATAGTAGCGATCGTCGCCATGACCATCCAGGAGATAAGCGAAGGAGACGAAGAATCCGCATCCCTGCGAGGCACCGGAGGATCGGTACGTGTCGTTGCCGGCCCAATCTTCTAAACACCCGCTGGACCAATCGTGAGCATTTCCTTGCTCGAGCCACGCATACGCATCGTAACTATCATCGCCAGAATCGTCGAGCAGTGCAGCGAAGGAGAGATGGATTCCGCTGCCCTGTGAGTATTGTCCGGCAGAGTATCGGTCCGCCCCTTGCCAATCGTGAAGGATGCCGAGCGCATACCAGTAGCTTCCGCCCTGACTGAAAATACCGGCGTCATACACATCGTCGCCATGAACATCGCTGAGTAGCCCGATTCCGCCATCGGTCCCAATTCCAGTGCTCCAGGGCCGCATGCCAAATCCAAAGCCCTGTGACATCGCAACATGCGCGCGATTCGGCCACCGGTCATCAGGGTATTTCCATCCGGCACGATATGCGTCATTGCCCGAACGCTCGAGCAGCATCCCAAAACCCTTTGCATATGCGAATCCTTGGGAATACACATCGGCGCGGTATTGATCGTCACCGGCATGATCGTAGAGCAGGCCAATGCCGAGAAACGCGGCGCCTTGCGAGCACCAATGCGAGGCGTAAATATCGTCGCCGCCAAAATCGGCGAGCATGCCGATTCCAAGGCATCCCGCGCCTTGCGTCCAGCTTGTGCCGCGATAGACATCGTTGCCGCTGCAGTCGACGAGCAGATCGACGCATCCAATGCCGGCAGCAATGGGGCCATTATAGATGTCGTTGCCGGCAATGTCGGCCACAACTCGGAACGTCCCCGTCCTGCAGGGCGGAAGATCGTACACATCATCTCCGCCGAGATCGATGATGAGTGCAAAGTCGTCACCATAATAGCGGTTTCGTCCGGTGCCGCCAATGACGCAACGTCCCTGCGGCGTCACCCATTGCATAAGCACGACCCCATCGACGCCGGGAACATCGGTCATTGGGCCGAACGGCTTGCCGGACCACTTCAAACTTTTTGTCGCATCGAGCTCAAATCCGCGCACCCAGTTGGTATCCGCCAGAGCGGCAAGCATGCGCGCTGCGCTGACGATATCCGCAAGATGGACCTTGTCCGCATCGCCAAGCAACCCGGCGAGCATCTTCTCCGCACTCTTGCGAACCGCCAGTTGCTTCAGCGGATCCGTGGTAGAATCGACCGGGTCCTCCCAATTATGATCGACATTGAGCAACTCTGAAAGTCCGCGCGCCAGCGAATCGAGATGAGACGGTCCACGTTCGTTCCTCCCACCGACGGGCGCATAGGCACGATCGAGAAGCGATTGTACTTTGGCGAAATATGCGTTCAGATCCTCCACGGATTCCGGTGCTCTTACGCGTGCATGCTCGCTTGGCAGGCAACCCAACTGGAATGCCGCGGCATCGATGGCTCCAGCCACTCCTTGTTCCGAGGCTTGCCCGCGATCGAGACTATCCCAGACACTTTGATCGATCAATCGCGAGAGGGCGCCGACGCGCGTGGGATGATGTTCCAGGTAGGTGATGGCATTCAACCGAAACGGACTCGGCCGGCTCGTGAATGGCAAATCGCAAAAATCTATGTCCGCGGCATTGGCGATTTGCTCGGCGATGGTATCGGCCCAGCCAGTGAGGCCGTTCGCGGCGATGGTCCGTTGCATCCAGGAATTGACACGAAGGGGCCCAAGTCCTGCTGGTTCCGAGTATGCCATCGGCGAGCGTTTGCCGGTATGAAGCGGAACGGGAATCTCCCGGATTTCACCGTTGCGAATGATTTGAAACTGCAGGGTATCACCACCGTGCATCGTGCTGATCCGAGTATTCAGAACGTCGTCCGGTCCATAGACAGAGTCTGCAAGAGTCCGGCCGTTCACTCGGAGGACGACATCACCTAACATCAGACCAGCATCATCAGCAGACCAATGCGGCGCGACATGCCAGATCGGGCTTCCCTTCATTGAGTCTTTTCCATGGGTAAGCGTGCGAACGGAATCAGCGGAAATATCGCGCATGTAAATGCCAAGACGTGGCTTCATCGGCGGCGGTTCGCCATGGCGAACGAAGGGAGGATAATCCACGAGGTTCAGTGTGCGATTGATTAGACTATCGCTCGTCATCTGCGCGCGAATAGTAGTCGATGCCCAGCAGAGCAAGAGCAGCACGCAATGCGCCGTCACCAGTAGGATCAAAGGAGATTTCTTCATATCTAAACAAATGGTCGAGGGGACCGTGTGGATCGTCGGAATAGGATTGGATCGGTCGCTGCAAAACTACGCATTTAATTTGTGACCTGTCATTGTTTGGTCAGCCAACACCTCTTCCCACGGCGCTCCGCTAATCCCCACCATGGTTGCATATACGCTCAAATTTGACGATTTTGCGGCCTCTGAGTGCAATTCATTATTTGCCCCAGTAAATGTTGTATCTTTGGAGTGTTCGCCGCTCTGAGTCTGGCTGTTCTGCGGTTAGGAAATTGTTTTTCTCGTCCTATCTGAGCTTCTCAGAAGCGCTGTTTCTTTCTTAGAATCTCATTATGAAACACAACTCTAATGCCGTGGCGCTTTTGATAGCGACGCTGCTACTATTGGACTCGAGCCTGTCGTCGCTCCGAGCGCAAACTCGCAACTTGTCCGCGAGCACGCCAAGAACGATCAGCTATCAGGGCGTGCTGCGAATGGCCGACGGCTCGCCAGCGACCGATAACGATTATCAGGTCACCATTCGTCTCTATTCGGACGAGGCCGGCACGCAAGAGGTTTGGCGGGATAGTTATGTCACGCGGACGACCGGTGGAGTATTCACGATCGCGCTGGGCTCCGGCAGCATACCACTCCCGGAAGCTCCGATGTTGGATCGTCCGCTCTGGCTGGGCGCGCAAGTGGGCGATGGCGAAGAAATGCGTCCGCTCGCTCCACTTTCGGCAACGGCATACGCGCTCAATGTCGCGGATAAGTCGATCTCCGAGAGCAAGATTTCGGCCGACTATATCAAATCTGTGACGCTCAACGGTCAGACTGTTTCTGGCAATGGTAAGAATTTGAATATCCAGACTGGTGATGGCATGGTTGCCACCGTCGATCCCGCGACCAATACGATCCTGCTCAAAGGCAGCAGCGCCTCGCTCGATGGCTCCAAGGGCGGAGAGGTGCAAGGCAACACGACGATCTCCGGATCGCTCACGGTTACCGGATCGACATTCCTTGGTTCGGCTACGTCGCCTACGAATGTGTACGGCGTCTTGAATGCCTCGAAAGATATCCTGCCTGTTGGAGATAACACGCAGAGCCTCGGTAACCCCACGCACCGTTGGAAAGATCTGAATTTGGGCGGCGGTTCGCTTACGATGATTGATGGCTCGACCCAAACCCAGCTCGAGTGCTTCGGTGGAACGGCGACGTTTACCGTTACCGATGGAAGCACGACAGCCTCTCCTTTGACGCTCGATCCATACGGAATGACCACGACCGATCTGCAATCTGGCGCAATCACCTCCGGTCTCAGTGTCAAGATTGATGGTACATCCAATCCGCGTACGATCCAATCGGATGCCCAATTGATTATCTATGTTGACCCCACATTAGATGGTGGGACTAATCCACCCGGTGCGACAGGTGGACCACTCACCGTCTACGCGGGTCCGGGTGGTGGTGGTGCAGTCCCCGGCAATGGCGGTAACCTGACGCTCGCTTCCGGAGTCAGCGGTGGCGGCTCGGCGGCCAATGGATCCATCTATCTAAAAACTGGCGGTACCTCTGGCACACCGCAGATCACGATCGACCCGACCATTGGCGTTACGATCAATACCAACGCCACATTTTCGACGGCGACCTTTAACACGTCTCTTTTCTCGCCCACCATCTATGGTGGGACATCCGCAGGCTCGAACCTTAGTCTGCTGACCACGAACAATTCGGCGGCGCCAAGCGGGACGATTACGCTCGGCGGCAGCACAGGTGCGGGCACCACAACGTTCGCAACGATGAGCGCCACGGCCATCGGGATCCCCAACGGCCAAAGCATTCTTGCCAGCGGTTCAACCGGTACAACGCCGGCCAGCGGCGCAGGCACACGGCTTGAGTGGATTCCGGCGAAAGCGGCATTCCGCGCGGGACAAGTCAGTGGAACAGCGTGGGATGACGCAAGTGTCGGAGCATGGTCGATTTCGGCCGGGAGCGACAATGTTGCCAGTGGCGAGTCCTCGACCGCGTTTGGCAATCAATCGTCCGCAACTGGAGAGATTTCTTTAGCTGTCGGTGACAATGCTATGGCAAACGGTAGCAACTCTGCCGCCATCGGAGCGTATGTGACCGCAAGCGGAAACAATAGCACCGCGCTCGGCTTTCAAACCACTGCTGGCGGTTCGAGCAGCACCGCGATGGGCAATGGCAGCACTGCCAACGGCAACTATAGCGTGGCGATCGGCGCCAATAACACAGCGAGTGGCAACTACTCGACCGCACTCGGCAGCAACGCATCGACGAACGGTCAGGCCAACTCGCTCGTCTATGGCGATGGCAGTACCTCCACATCCAACGATGCGGCGAACCAGTTCATGGCACGGGCTTCGGGAGGATATAAACTATTTGATGACGCGAGTGCAACGCCATCGCTAACGCTTTCCGGCACGAATCTCGGCATAACTGGCGACATTAAAACATCTGGTGGCGACTTTAAGACTGGATCGACCACGCGTATTGCCAGTACCGGCGATGCCACGCTTCAAGCGACAACAACGACGACGCTGGATGTTGTTGGAACTGCAAATATCAACTCTGCCGGGAGCGCCTCGACGCATATTGGTAATGCAACTGGAACCACCACTATAACGGGTGCGCTGACGACGCATGGAGCTGCTGACATTAATACGACGGCAGCGGACGGCGCGACAACAATCGGCAATGCCTCCAACACTACCGATCTGCACGCCAGTGCTGCAACGATGAATACCGCTTCCGGTGATGGCACTACTTCGATTGGCTATCGCACACACACGCTGACTGTCGCGGGCAATACTGCAATCAATACTGCATCGAACGATGGGACGACAACCATCGGTAATAATACGCAGCCCACGACGACAACGCTACAAGGCATCACGGTACTACCCTACGAAGAAGAGTCAACGGCCTCGACTGGCGGTGTGCATTTGGCTACGTTTACGTATGGGACAGTTCTCGTGCTGAAGGAAGGTGGTGATTGGGACAACACGCAGGACACGAAAGTCGTATTGCCACCCGGCACAAACGGCCAGATCGTATGGGTATATAATAATCTCAATGATGCAGATGGAACGGCTAACTTGAACATCTATCAAAGTGATGGGACAACCCAGGTTGGCACCTCTATCCCAAACAGCTCCGGTGTTGGTTCATACGCGCAATTTATTTATCTGATGAATGGCTGGCATTAATTCCGGATGCGAACGATCGGATCGATCTGAAGCAAGAATTGCGATTCGAGAAGTTCGAACGCGATCTTTCGCCAGATGGTCGGCCGAGTGGAAGTGCTATGGACTCCTCAACTGAACTTCGGCTATTCGTTTCTTCCACGTTCACCGATTTTCTCGGTGAGCGGGATTACCTTGCGAAGAAAGTCTTTCCGGCACTTCGGAGCCTTTGCCGCGAAAGGGGTTTGGAGTTCACCGAAATCGATCTTCGATGGGGGCTCACGGCAGAAGACAGTCAGAAGGGCCGGATCATTCGAACGTGTCTTGAAGAGATCAATAGTTGCCATCCGTTCTTCATCGGGTTGCTGGGCGAGCGTTACGGCTGGGTGCCACCAATCGAAGAGCTGGAAAAGGATCCGGAGTTGCGCGAGGATCAGCCTTGGCTCGAGACCGCTATTCGGAATGGCCAGAGTGTAACGGAATTAGAGTTTCGTCACGCATTCCTCAATCACAGTCCGGGTCGTAGTAAACCGCTTGTCTATTTTCGGCCCTCAGGCGCGACAAAAGAGGATCCACGACTGACTCGGCTGAAGCGAGAAGTGACAGGGCATGTCGGCAGAGTTCCTACTTTTAAATCGCCTCAGGAACTTGGGTTTCTGATCGAGCAGGATCTGACGGCTCTGATCGAAACACATTGGCCAAGCTCGAAAACGACCTCATGGCTGGATCAGGAGCGAGCCGGCCATTCGGCATTCGCGCAAAGCCGTCGAAAGGCGTATGTGCCCGATCTTGCGCTGACGGACCGCTTGAACGTTCACTTGCGAGCGCCGCAACCGGTTCTCGTCTTGACTGGCGAATCTGGCGGCGGCAAAAGCTCGCTGCTTGCATATTGGGCCGAGAAGCTGCGCTCGCAAGATCCGAATCTTTTTATCATCGAGCACTATATCGGGGTGACCGCGGCGAGCACCGATCCGGACACGCTGATGCGGCGGATCATCGAAGAGATTCGAGAGCGGACGCACTCGGAAGATCCAGTGCCGCAATCATCCGAAGAACTCAAGCGAGTGTTTCCATCGTGGCTGGCGCGTGTCACGGGTGAGCGCCTGTTGATTCTGGTCGATGCGATGAATCAGCTTACGGAAGACGGTCAATTCCTGAGTTGGCTGCCGGAGCACATGCCGAGCAACATCAAATGGGTGCTGTCATCGACAAAGAGCGGTGCACTTGGCCGCTTGCGAGACCGCGGGTGGCCCGAGGTTGCCGTGATGCCGATCACGCCAGATGTCCGGCGAAGAGTCTTACGAGAATATCTCGCGGGGTATCGGAAGAAGCTCGCTCGCTCGCAGGAAAACAGAATCGTCAGCGATCCAAAATCTTCGAGCCCGCTTTTTTTGCGGACGCTACTTGAAGAATTGCGACTGCAAGGCATGCACGAGGAGTTGGATCGGCAGATCGAGCATTACCTTGCTTCAAAAGATATTCCCGATCTGTTTACCAGAATTCTCGAGCGATTGGAGAACGACTACGGGAAAGAAGAAATCCATCGCTTGCTCACGCGCTTGTGGGCCGCACCCCATGGGTTATCAGAATCCGAATTATTAGCTGCAAGCGAGTTGGACCGCAGCACACTTTCGCTGCTGCTACATGCATTCGATTTTCATTTTGTCCGGCTGCGCGGCCGCTTAAGCTTTTTTCACGATCACCTCCGCTTTGCGATCGAACGTCGCTACCTGGGCTCGGCTTTGGAGAAGAGAAACGCCTGGAAGATTCTGGCTGCTTTCTTCCAAACCACGGAAGCGTCCGCAATCAAAGCCCATTCGCTGCCCTGGTTATTAAGCCGGGCAGAAAGTTGGACCGAACTCAAAGAAACGCTCCTCGATGTGGAGCTTCTTCCTCATCTGACCGAAGGCTCGCGCACATACGATCTGCTCGGATATTGGCTTACACTGGAAAAGCTACAAACTTCCGTTGCCAGGCCCGAAGCATCAACAAAGAATTCCTGGAACATCGATGTCGTCTCAGAATATGAGACAGCACTCGAACGCTATCGCGCTACCGGCGTTGAGGCCTCGAAGCTCGATCGATCGAAAGAACGGAAGCTGCTGTATGCACTCGCGCTGTTCTTTCATAATGCCGGATGGCTGCAAGGAGCGGTCCGGAGTGGTACGCGAGCGCTCGATCTTTGCCCAGCAGTTGCTCCAAAGAGTGATACATATCAAAACGACCCCGATGCTCTTGACATGTCGATTGATATTCGCCTCGAGCTTGGTATCGCATACATGGATAGCGGTGATCTCAAACAGGCCGCCGACTCGCTCGAAACAGCAATGCAGTTGGTCGCTGCCAATCCAACGCGATCGACTGGGCGATCGTCTTCAAGTCTCCGGGAGATCCTGGTAAAGACTCAGCATGCGTTTCTACTCCGGCAGCTTGGCAAATATGACGAAGCGGAAAGCGCAGCACGAATTGCGATGGACGCTGCCGCGCGACGCTTCGGCAACGAGCATCATACGACTCTGAAAGCCATGCGCTACCTGGCGGATGCACAAGCGCTTCAGGGAAAGCGGAGCGAAGCCGAAGCCATGTATCGAAGCGTCCTGAAAAAAGTCGAGGCATCATCCGGAGCACAAAGCTTGGAGACGGCGGAGTCCCTGAACGATCTCGGAACAATCCTGAGGCTCTATCAGGGAGATTACGAAGAAGCCAAGCGCCTGCTCGAGCGTGCCGGAAATATCATCGAAGCCCGGCTTGGTGCGTATCATCCCGATCTCTGTACCTTGCTGAACAACCTGGCTTCGCTGCATAACGAGCGCGGCCAAGCCCTGAAAGCGGAACCACTGTTTCTCCGCTGTCTTGAAGTTGGCGAGCGGGCCTACGGACCGCAACATCCAAAGACGGCGACGATCCTGAACAACTACGCGAGCATGCTCTACGGGCAGCAGGCCTTCGATCGCGCCGAGCCCTATTTCCGAAGGGCCCTTGAGATTCGCCAAACAGTGTTCGGCGCCGAACATCCCGAGACGGTCATCAGCCTTAACAATCTGGCCAATGTACTTCGACGGGCTGGACGAAATCTCGATGAAGCCGGTGAATACTACAAAGAAGTATTGCGGATTCGAATCGCGACACTTGGCGCCGATCATATCTACACAGGCTTTTCCTATGCGGCGTACGGTCAACTCCTCCGAATCACAGGCGATCTCGCCGGCGCACTCGATCTTCTCGATCGCGCCTATCCAATTTACAGAGAACATCGCGGGCTTACCCATCGCGACACCATTCCTGTTGCGACCGAGCTTGCCGAAATCCTGCTCGAACTCTCGCTTATCGATCGCGCTCAACAGATCATTGCGGAATCGCTCGTGCCGGCTGACAAAGCAAGCCTCACTGAGGTGCTGCGCGGCCGCATCGAAAAGTTAATTTCCAAAGAACGAGCCGTCACCGCCTGATTCAGGTGCGGGCCGAGGCGGTCTGTTCCGCCTTCACAGCCTGCCGAAAATATGTCAGCGTTCGTTTCAATCCTTCCGCGCGCGGCACGCGTGGCTCCCACCCAAGCAACGATTTTGCCAGTGTAATATCTGGCTGCCGAATTTTTGGATCGTCCTGTGGCAATTCCTCGAACACAATTGCGCTTCCACTCTTCGGCACCATCGCCAGAATCTCTTTTGCAAGTTCCAGCATCGTCACTTCATCCGGATTGCCGATATTAACCGGCAGATTGTAATCCGACATCAGCAGACGGTAGATACCTTCGATGAGATCGCTTACGTAACAGACGCTACGCGTTTGCGAGCCGTCGCCGAACACTGTGATCGGCTCGCTGCGCAAGGCCTGCGACATAAAGGCCGGAATCGCGCGACCATCGTGCAGGCGCATCCGCTCGCCATACGTGTTGAAGATGCGAATAATCCGTGTATCGACGCCATGATAGCGATGGTACGCCATCGTCAGCGCCTCGGCAAATCGTTTCGCTTCATCATATACGCCGCGGATACCGATGGGGTTGACGTTGCCCCAGTAACTCTCCGGCTGTGGATGAATGGCTGGATCGCCATAGGTCTCGCTGGTCGAAGCGATGAGGAATCGCGCGTTCTTCGCCTTCGCAAGTCCAAGCGTTTTGTGCGTACCGAGCGAACCCACTTTCAGCGTTTGGATCGGCAGCTTCAGGTAGTCGATCGGACTTGCCGGTGACGCAAAGTGCAGGATGTAATCGACCGGGCCATCGACATAGACGAACTGCGTCACATCGTAATGGATGAACCGGAAACTTGGGACTCCGATGAGGTGCGAAATATTCTCCATCGAGCCGGTTGAAAGATTATCCATGCAGATAACTTCGTGGCCTTCGGAGATGAAGCGGTCGCACAAATGACTTCCGAGAAATCCGGCGCCGCCGGTGATGAGGGTTCGTGGCATGGGCCTAAGAACGCCACTCCTCGTGTTTTGAATTCATCTCGTCTCAGTATCGCAGAGCGTCTTCTCTTCCCAGTCGCAGAAGGATTCTGCGCTGGCCCTAGACGAGCCTACCGCCTTCCGATCCCGAAGTATGTAAATCCGAACTCTCGCATGCGCTCGGGGTCATAGATATTGCGGCCATCGAAGATGACTTTGTCGCGGACTTTGGTGGCGATGAGTTCGAAATTCGGATTGCGGAATTCATTCCACTCCGTCACGACGACTAACGCATCCGCGCCTTCGAGCGCATCGGTGTTTTTACGGAAATACTTGAGACTCTCGGACTCCGGCAATACATTTTTCATCGGCGCGATCGCTGCCGGGTCCGAGGCATGGACGCGTGCGCCACGAGCGATGAGGCCCGTGATGATCTCGATAGCCGGCGCTTCGCGGATGTCATCGGTGCGCGGCTTGAACGCAAGGCCCCAGACGGCAAATGTTTTGCCGGTAATGTCGCCGTTATAGTGGAGCAGAATCTTGCGAAGCAGTTGGGTCTTTTGCCGGTTGTTGGCGTCCTCGACTGCTTTCAGAATCGCAAAGTCATGTCCCATTTCTTCCGCGGTCTTGACCAGCGCCTTGATATCTTTTGGGAAACAGCTCCCACCGTAGCCGACGCCTGGGAAGAGAAACTGCGGACCAATGCGTCCATCGGACCCAACGCCGATGCGAACGTGCTCGACATCCGCGCCGACAAGATCGCAGAGGTTTGCGATCTCATTCATAAAGCTGATCTTCGTCGCGAGCAGTGAATTCGCCGCGTACTTCGTCAACTCGGACGATTTTTCGTCCATGATATAAATCGGATTTCCGGTGCGGACGAACGGCTCGTACAGCTCCTTCATAATCATAATCGCGCCTGGATCGCGAGAGCCGACGACAATGCGGTCCGGCTTCATAAAGTCCTGCACCGCCGCGCCCTCTTTCAGGAATTCCGGGTTCGATACGACGGCGATCGGAATATCGGTATTGCTTTCGAAGATGGCGCGAACGCGGTCGGCCGTACCGACCGGCACCGTGGACTTATTCACGACGACCTTCGGCTCGGTCACCAGTTGTGCAATACCCTTCGCTGTCTCGAGCACCATCGAAAGATCGGCAGCGCCATCGGCACCGGGCGGCGTCGGCAGTGCGAGGAAGATTACCTCGGCATGATCGACGGCCTCCTTGAGATCGAGCGTGAATTTCAGACGCCCTTCCTGGACATTGAACTTCACGAGTTCTTCGAGGCCCGGCTCGAAAATCGGAATGATCCCCTTACGGAGGTTCTCGACCTTCTCGGGGATGATGTCCATGCAGAGGACCTGGTTGCCAGTCTCGGCGAATCCGGCGCCCGTCACAAGGCCGACGTAGCCGGTTCCAATAATTGAGATGTTCACGGAGTAGTGGATAGTTGATAGTGGATAGAGGAGAACGAAAAGTGAACCGAAGACTATCGATTCCACGATCCACTATCCACTATCCGTTACGGTCGCCCTAAACAGTCTCGGGAAGGGTTTGCTCCCACGGCAGGAAGGTCATAAAATGATACCCCCAGAACCAACGTATCTTTGCAGAGAAATCGCCAGTTCAATTCCGTATGAAACGACTCCTCTCAACGCACCTTGCATTGCTGTGTTTCGTTGCCAGTTCCCATCCGGCGCATGCGCAAGGTGGCTCATGGACGACTGTTCTCTCGGGCTACTACGGCGCAAGCTTTCGCGCTCTCACGTCCGATACCCTCCTCTACATCAAATCCGCGACGGTCAGCGAGTATGCGGTGATGTCCTCAACGAATGGCGGTCAAACATGGGACAGCTCCGAGGTCGGCTATTGCTTCCATGATCACCCGGGCGGATTTCTCCCCGTTACCGTGGAGGGGTCTTCGGTCAATGATTGCTATGTCGGAGGGTATGTCGATTCGATCATCTACGATCCCGATTGGCGGGAGGAGGTCTATCCGGCGATCCGCCATACAACGGACCGCGGTAAGACGTGGACCGATTATGTCACGATCAAGGCTGGCCTGCTCGATCGAAGCTCCGGAGACTATTTTTTCAATATCAAATTGATGCCCTCGGGTAATATTATTTGGAACACGAACACGGATGTCGTAGGCTGGCCGTCGCTGTTGCTCGTCGATCAGGGGAAAATAACGACCCTGCTTGGCAATCCGGGTAAACAGATCGGCATTTTCGACTTCCGCGACGAATCGACCGGAATGGCATGGGTCGGGAGCACCGAGCTGATCCGGACAACCGATGGCGGAATCCATTGGGACACCATCATGCACCAACGTCTGCCCTGGTCGCAAGGCGGGTATTGGTCCGTTAAGTATCTTAAGTGGGAAACCTGGTTCGCCGTGCAGGACTCGCTCGTATACTCGACGACAGACGATGGCCAAACGTGGTGCGATAGCATGCGCATCCCGTTTCCGTGGGGGATGGCAACCTGCAATTCGTCTAGGCACCTGGGGTTTCTTCTGCCAGGGGATGGCGCTCCGTACTTTTATGGCACCTCGAACGGCTTGATCTGGGAACGGCTTGAAACACCGGATACGCTTCCGAACCCAACGGCCTATGCCGGTGACCGAAACACTCTTTATTATGCGACGAGTAGAGGGCTGTTTCGATCGCGGGTGGCGGGAGGACTTGGTGTCGCGCTCTCTCAAGTGCCGAAATCCAATATTTCGATCTCATTGAATCCCGCAAGCAATACCGCAACGGTTGGACTCGAACCGAGTAATGGTCCCCGCATGCTCACGCTTTGCGATTTGCTGGGTCGCGCTGTCGCTCGCGAACAAATTGGATCCGGCGTACGATCGGTATCGATCGACGTTCACGATCTTGCCGCTGGATTATATGTGATTGAAGTGGATGGCGAATTCAGCAAAATCCTGATCGAGAGATAGCCTCACGCTGCTAAAATCCGCTCGATTTCTTCGGTTACGGCATCGATTTCGTCCATCGTGTTATAGAAATGTGGCGCGATACGGATGCCGAGCGGCGGACGATAGTCCACAATAAAGCGGCGGCGAATCAATTCATCGCAGATGTCCTTGGTCGTGAGCTTTGGATGTTTCCTGTTTCCCAGCGGATCGATTGTGAGCGCGCCGCCTCGCTTCGCGGCTTCGCGCGGTGAGTTGATGGTGAATCCGTGCTCGTCTGCTTTCACGATCAGCCGGCCGGTAAGCTGAAGTGATTTTTCTCGAATCGCCGCAATACCGATCTCGTTGAACATCCGAAGCGCTGGCCGCGCCGTGTGCAGACACGGGACCTGAATGCTCGAAGTCAGGAAGCGGTGCATGCCGCTTTCGAATGTAACATCTGGCATGTGAAACTCGAATGGCTCCCGGTCACCGAGCCAGCCGCGAATGGCGGGCCGGAACTGCTCCTGTAATTCGGGTCGTACGTACATAAATGCCGCGCCGGGTCCGCCACACAACCACTTCAGAACGCCGGTCGCAAGAATGTCGCAGTCCAGAGCCTTGACATCGATCGGCACAACACCGGCTGCCTGATACGAATCGACCATGACGAGCGCTCCCATCTTGTGTGCGTGCTCGATAATCGGCTTGATATTCTGCAAGCCACCTGACCGGAAGTAGACATGCGAGAGCGCGACGAGCTTCGTCGTTTCGTCGATCGCTTCGATGTACTTCTCAGTCTCGGTCCAGATACCATCGCTTTCGATGACATGTGGCACCGCACCATACTTGCGCCAGCCTTGCCACAGATAAGAAATGGTCGGGAAGTGGAGATCGGAATAGACGATCTCGTTTCGCTTGCCAGTGAAGTCGAGGCAACTTGCGATCAGCGCAGAGCCAATCGTAAGGTTATGTATCAGCGTGACATTGCTGGAATCGGCGCCGATGAGATTCGCGATGAGACCGCTCACTTCGTCGACGAACGGAAACCATGCATGCCAGGCCTCGACGCCCTCGGTCTGCCAGATGTCCGTGTATTGTTTCAGCTCAGACTCGACTTCGCGCGGCATGGCGCCAAGCGAGTTCGAGATCAGATAGCTGGATGTTTCCAGAATCGGAAAGTGAGAGCGGTATTTGGCGGCGAGTTGGTCCATTTGAAGCGGGTAACTTTCCCTTGCGTTATTAACTTCTATACAATCTCTAGATTATATAGATTCTATAGAGTGCATTCTTCCGAATCAGGCGCTTCCCAAAAATAACACAACAGGCAGTGCTACCTTGAACTTCTTTCCAAGAACATCCGGAAGCTCTTCGTTCAACAACTCACTGTCTGCAAGATCGAATCCGAACAAAAAGCTCTTGAGCTTGAGCCACTGCGCAGCGGGATGCCCTTCTTCATAGCCGATGGGAATTCGCTTTAGCGATTCCCCTTCGAGCCCCTTTGGGTATAGTCTCTTGAAAGCAGGTGATCCGATAATCTTCGTCAGCTCCTTATGGTTGCTGGCGATCTTCGCGCGAATGCGCTTGAGTTGTGGCGGCATCGGCATGTACACGCCGCCGCCAACGTACACGTGCATACCCTTGCCGGTCTTTGCCGGTTCGAATCCGATGTAATACCCACACCATTCTTCCTTCTTTGTTCCTTCGAGTGGAAACGAGAGGCCGATGTGGGTCTTATACGGCGATTTGTCTTTGCTGAATCGAATGTCGCGATTGATGCGAAAGAGCGACGTCTTCGCGTTGCCAACGAGCGGCAGATCATGCTCTTTGAAGTACCGGCCCATTGCATAGGCGAGCGCCTTCGATGGTTCGCACAGGTGCCGCTCATAGTCATCGCGGTGTGCTTCGAACCACTCCTTGTTGTTGTGCTTTTTCAGGCCGTGCAGGAATTTGAATGTCTCGTTCGAGAAGCCTTCAAAGATGGGAGCAGGTTCGTCAGGTATGACTCTTGGCGCTTTGGATTTCACAGGTATAGATTAGTTGGCAATTACATCCAGGGCCACACTCGTGTTCGTTCCGGCGAAATATTCTGGTGGGATGCCGACGCGATGCTAGGCAAGACCGGCATGAACCCAGAGGATCATCTCGAACAGCCAGAAGCATGCGGCAATCGTTCGGAAGCGCGAGCGATCGGTACTGACTCGATTCCAATAATACGAGCCGATTGCGAACGTCCAGAGCATACCGGCCTCCGCAAGGAACAGGCTAATTCCACGCTCACTCAATAGTTTTGCTGGGCCGAGCGGCGCCAGCGGCAGCAAGTCGCCGAGGACGTACCGCGTGTTATCGAACGGCGCCAGGTATGCAACACCGATATATCCGCCAGTACTATAGCCATCGAGCAAAGGGTGAGAAAACGCAATGAGGAAGAGGACGGCGAAGAGCTTCCACACCGCGTCATGCGAGATCCATTGCTTGTGCCTGAAGAGCCATACGGTGATCCCTGCCGAAACGATCGCGAAGAACACGGAGTGCAGGATCCCTCGATGGCGAAAGATCGAATCGTGCCCGAAGATACCCATCAGGATGGTGTCGGTATCCGGTAATGCCGCAAGAATAATGCTGGCGAACAGAAGTCTCCGTCCTTTGACGAAGCGCGGCCATTGGGCGATCCCCATGCCGACAATACTGTGGCTGATGACGGTTGGCATGATCCATTACGGCTATCGATTACACAATTGTAAAAATCAACAGCCGGCGCTTGAGAATGGCGCCGGCTGCTAACAACCTCAGATATGATAATCGATTACTTAAATACCTATTACTTAAATGCCTGCGCAAGATGCCCTGCTTCACCGAGCACATTATATGCCTTTTGGTATTGCCGATCGAACGGCAGCAGGACGATCGTTGCGACGTTGTAGCCATAGATCCGACCGCCAATCGCGGCTTTGAGTTCCGTTCCGATCCAGGCGCGGTCGATATTGAATTCCTTCATATCCACCTCGGCCCGTGGCTTACCATTCTTCTCTTCCTTCGCCATCGCAAGGATCTTGTCCGCCCAGTTCGATTCCAGCTTGAAGTTCGTAATGAAGTAAGCGCTATCGTGTGCCTTGATCTCACCGACATGCTCGGTCACATAGTCCTCGACATAATCCGCAAGAATGCCCGCCGCACGAAGCCGCTTGGTGGCGGTCTGCAGGGTGTCGTTGCGGACGATGAAGTCCGGTGTGATTCCACCACCACCATAAATAGTACGCCCGGCAGCCGTCTTGAATTTCGGTCGTGATGTATCAGTAGTTACGTCGTATGAATGAGAGTAGTTATCCTCATCTTCATCCTGATACGTCGTGGACTTCATGTAGTGTGCACCTTCATACGGCCGTTGAATCGAGCGACCACTCGGAGTGTAATACCGAGAGATCGTGAGCCGCACGGCGCTGCCATCCTTGAGTGGGAATTGCCGTTGGACAAGTCCCTTGCCAAAGGTCGTCTGACCGACGATGAGCGCGCGGTCCAAATCCTGCAAGGCACCGCTGACGATCTCACTGGCGCTGGCCGATCCATTATCGACCAGTACAACGAGCGGGGTCCTCTCGAACGCTTGTCCGGGTTGTGAAACTTGCACGTCGTCAAAATTCGAAACGCGACCCTTGGTATATACGATGGTCTTGTTGCCACCGATAAACTCATCGGCCACCTGAACGGCCTGTTCCAAGTATCCACCGGGGTTTCCTCGCAAGTCGAGGATTACGCGCTGCATTCCTTTCGATTTCAAATCATTGAGTGCATCGAGTAATTCAGCGTGGGTTGTACCGGCAAACCGGCCAACATCCACATAGCCTGTCGTGGGATCGACCATGAAATGCGCCATGACACTGACCAACGGGATCACGTCACGGGTGATCGTAAAGTTCATGGGTTGCGGCTGTCCATAGCGCACAATACCAACTGTAACTTTCGTCCCCTTCGGACCGCGGAGTTCCTTGCGCACATCCTCTTCATGCAATTTCAGCGCGGAGTGTCCATCGATCGTCACAATCTTATCACCAGCGCGAATGCCAAGCTGTTCGCTCGGTCCACCCGGAACGGGTGAGTCCACGGTGATGGTATCCTTCAAAATCATAAAGGAAACGCCGATGCCTTCGAAATTGCCACGGAAGGACTCATCTTGTTCCTTGACGTTCTTCGGCGGCATATAGACCGAGTGGGGATCGAGTTTACCCAGCAAGCCGACGATTCCCGCGTCGTTCAGTTCGGAAACATCGACCTTATCGACGTAATAGTGCTGGACCATATTCAGCACTTCGCCGTACTTGTCGATTTGCTCCATGATGTTATCATCGCTCATGGCGCGTTCGATGCGGGTGCCGAGTAGGGCGCTCACAACTATGAGGATGGCCCCGGTCATGGCCAGTCGGCGTGGGTTATAGTAAAACTTTGACATGATGATAAGCCGTAAGGCTGGTGTTGATTAACTAAACGAGACCTCGATCCGAATGACGACGCTCAAATGCTTTCCCATTTCGTGTTCTTTTGGATACGTTTTGGCGTGCAATGAAGTTTCGAACAAGCCGTGTGCCGCAATGACTTCTTGCTAATACACCGCCTCTCCCATCGCATCGATTGTGTAAATCGAACTTGCGTAGTTGAGATCGAGGCCGATGGTGCTCCCCACCGTAATGACTCCGACTCTCAACAGCGGCCCTTTTGGCGAAAGTTCGTGAGGGTTTTTTCAGCTTGCCCCCATCACCATATCGCGGCACTGCCACGGCACTGCCACCGCACTGCCGCGGCACGCTGCTTGCACGAATGCGCCCGTTCATGGGTTTAAGATACCCATTGGATTCCTACCATAATGCGAAGCACAGACCCACATTTCTCGAGTCCGGCGGCACCACAGCCAATCACGCCTCCATCGGAGCCGACCACTCCACCCATGCAGCCAAATCCGCCGCATCAGCCCTCGACGCCCGGCACCATGCCCGATCCGACGCCTAAACCAGTGCCCGGCAACCCGCTTCCTCATCCGCAGCCTGCTCCGCCACCCATGCAAGGATTGCGCTGATTTCCCGCAGTAAAGTCTATTGGCTCTTCAAAATGTGATCCTCTTTCGCTTTTGAGGAGGCGTATTCTCGTTTTCCTTATCGTTTTTTCCCGACCCATACAGAAAGGGCACGTCCGCCGGACGTGCCCTTCAAGCCTACCAAAGAAATTCGTAGCTTATCGGCTCGATTTCTCAATTGTGATCTCAACGCGGCGATCCAATTGACGGCCTTCTGGAAGGTCATTGTCAAAGCGGAGGTCGCGGAAGCCATGTCCGTGAACGGTGACGTTCGCTGGCAAGCTGGTCATCGAGCGAAGCGCGGTGACAGCAGCGTTCGCGCGGGCCTCACTGAGTGTTTGGTTGTACTCGGCAGTACCAGTCTGGTCGCAATAGCCATCGATCTTGACACCGGTGGCATCGCGGCTGACGCTCTCACTGATCAACTGGAGCATCTGATGTGCGCGTTGGTTGATGTCGGCGCGGTCGAAATCGAATGACAACATCGCGAATTTCTCGAGATCGTCACGATCGACGGTCTTCGGAACGATGCGTGTGTAGCCATCGGCCTTGGCCGTCTGACCCTGAGCGTCCGTGACGACGAGTGTATAATGCACGGGTTGGTTCATGTACTTCGAGGCATCCGGAACTTCGGTAGTGGTCGAGGCAGGCGGAGCGCCGGTTCCGGAGATCGGTGTGCCGAGTTGCACGCCATCCTTATCGAGTGTTACAGTCCAGTTCGCATACGTGTGGGTCGAAGGGTCTGGCGTAACGGTCATATCGTAACGCACTTCCGTCGGTCCAACGCTGAGCGCCTGACGGTTTTCGATCTTTACAGGAGCCGTGAGATCGGTCGAGGTCGAACTGATTTCTACGCGGCGGTTTTCCTGCATTCCTGCTTTCGTCACAGGATTGGTCGGCAACTCGGGAAGATTGCGCTGATCGACCGTGATCCGGCTACGATCAATTCCCCATGTGGACGTCAGGTAATCCGCAACGGCCGTTGCACGTGCCTTCGAAAGTGCGATGTTATTCTTCTCTTCCTTGGCATTGGCATTCGTACCTGTCAACCGGAGCGTCAGCGAAGGATTGTTCTTCATGCGCTCGCCGACGACATCCAGCAGTTCATGGTTTGCCTGGAGAGCATCTTTGCCACTGAGGGAGCTTTGCTCGCTATAGCCAGTGGCACCGGTGCGCGAGTACCGCGCGCTAATGACTGACGAATTGTCGTCAAAGAAGATGTATGGCAATAATGGAATAGAGCTCCGCGTGTGTAGCGCCTGCTGCGGGGATACCGGTTCGGCCGTGATTGAGCCATCCGGCATAATACCGTGAGCCGTAATGCTGGCGGCAAGTGCGACCGGCGGCGGAGGCGGTGGAGTGCCACCACCAAGTGCGAATTTCAAGCTCGCACCACCAGAAAGCGTGACCGGGAACAACTCACGGTTGTTGCTCGGAGGATTCGGGTCCTGTACGTAATCGGTAACAGGATAGCTGAAGAACGCTTCCGGCGTCAGCCAAATCGTATTTCCGGCATTGAGCGGAATGTCATATCCGACGCCGCCTTTGAGTGCCGCGAGGAATTTGGCCTCATTCGGGACCACATTCTTTTGGTCCACGGCATCCGAAATGTTTTGGCTGTGTGCGTACCACATGTCATGGATCGGGGTCGCAAGATTCGCTCCCGCCATCACATGGAAGTTGCTGAACGCATACTTAAACAGCAAGTCCGCGCCAATATTCGCGATGGAAGCAACGAGCGCCTGATTGCCAACACCTGCTACGGCGGTGGAAGCTTGCTGGTCCCATCGAAGGCTGTAGTCATTGTACGAAATCCGCGGTGCGAACATCCAGTTCTTCGCGATCGGAATCTCCGCGAGAATATGGAATTCCGGCTGCACGAGCACATGGCTCTGGTTGTAGCCATACTGCCCGGCGGCGGTGCCTTGTGGGTCAGTATTGACGCTACCATCGGTGGGCATCGAGGAAAATGTGCCGGATCCCTGCCAGTTCGCGTTAGCAGCTCCACCAAAACCAAGGGTAAATGTGGTTGGCCAGGTGACTTCATCATTCATCAGTCCCGTACCGCCCTTCTGGGCATACGAGCGGGGCGCAAGCAGCGCCATCGCTACGAGAGCGATCGCGGATGCGCCGATGGTCATTCGATGACCGATCATTCGAATTGTTTTAGGTAACATGACTCTCTGTCCTACTTTTCAGTTGTAAGTATCTCATCGCGTGGATCATCCATCGCTTTCGCGATCTATCATCCACAGCGCCCGCGAGGGTTTCGCCAGCAGACACGACATTACGACGCGCCAATCGGCGAGAATCTCCCGGAGGCTCCGATGAGGGTGATTTAGTTGACAAAACTCACTGGCGATCCGCTGGCCAATGCCGTTGCGAAACTGCGGAAGCCACTCGGTCCGAAGTTCTCCATTGAGAGAAGCCTCGTGCGTCATGGAATTCGCGTGAATGCGAAACCCACTGGCTGAGTAATTTCTGTTTAATCAAATTCCTCGCCAATCGGGATTGCATCACAATCCACACGTGGACCTTCTACAGTCCACAAGGTCAATGAACAAGCCGCGTGAGCCATGGGCTGAGTCTCGCCAGGGGGCAGGGGCGACGAGCAACTGCGCATTCAAGCGCGGCAACCGCAGTTATTGACGGTGAGCGCGAATGAGAAATGAGTTCTCATTCACTGGTTGATTGTAGCGGATGTGGCTTAGGAATGTTTCCAACCACGCTGAATAGCTCAACCATTGCAATTCGGGGGTTTTGAGGGCATCGGGCTCGCGGGTCTCCACACATGAACTAGAACTCTCGAATCATTCAATTCATGGATGCGTAGCTTATAGGCGAGTTCGGCGTACTATTTGGTGAAGCATAAAGTAAGCGGATTTCGCTTCTTGCAAGCTGAAACGTTATTTCCGATTCGATAGTAGAGAGTCAATATGAAAAAGATTAAATCGTACTTCATGGGTCTGGTCGCAATTGCGACGATGTTTTCAATCGCGTCCGCCACTCACGCCCAGGCGGGCCGAAAGGATGCATTCCAAACCGGAGAGCAGCTTGTTTACAATGTGAAATACGGTTTTATCAAACTGGGGACGCTTGTTGTCCAGACCGGGGCCATTGCCAACGGAAAGGCCACCGCTCACATGCAATTTTGGACGGCAGACGTGCCATTCCTCAATACAAAGACCGGGGTGACCGATCAATTCGATACGCGCGATCTGACGCTCCGAAGTTTCGAGGAACATTCGCAGAACGGCGATGAGAAGACCAATAAGTACATGACCTACGATCCCGAAGCGAAATCGCTGACGTATTCGGACGATCAGATTAAGAATAAGGTAACAACAGGGATCGATCCATTCGATGATGCGCTGGGATTGCTCTTCAATATGCGCGCCTGGAGTGGTGCGGCTGGCAAGAAGTACCTCTTCCATTTGCGTGGCAAGGATGGGGCGCGACCAGTCACAGTGCAATTCACCAATCAATTTTCCAACGAGCAGGTTGCCGCACTCGATGATAAGGAAGTACGCACGCGTATCCTTCAAGGGAATGCGGACATGGGCTCCTCCTCGCCGCTCGGTGCCAACGGTGCGTTCACGGCTTACATCTCCGACGATGCCGCCGCGATTCCCGTTCGCATTGACATGAGTATTGCTGTCGGCTCGATCTCAATCGTGCTCGACAAAGTCAAGCGTCCCGATTGGACTGCCGCCAAATAGAGCTATTCCAACCAAGGACATGTGGGGCCTGCTTCAGCAGGTCCCTGTTTTGAAGTCAGTAAGATAGAGCGGTTCCAGCGCATCCATTTCCTCGCCGTGAATCGTTTCACCCGATTCGGCCGTGAGGCGCGCCATGATCGCGAGGGAAATGAATGCCGAATGTAGTACGACGGGTGATGGAAGTTCCTCCCGAGACACAAGCCGAATATCGCGCGGCGAAGTTGACTTGGCGAAATAGAACGAGTCATCACGGTAGCTCGCCGTCACAATCGGTGAATCACGAATCCCTTCGGCTGCAATCACTTCATGCTGAGTCAGCGGCACAAGGATGGCTCCTGTGGCAAGCGCCAGGCCCTTCGCGAAGGACAGTCCGATCCGGAGGCCGGTGAAGCTGCCAGGGCCGATGATAAGCCCAATGCGCTCGATTGCACTTGCTGGTGTGCTGGTTGTGGTCAACAACGTCTCGACTTCTGATGCCAAACGAGCATCATGAATGCCGCGCTCATCTGCCGAGGCATCCGCATGGAATTCGCAAAGCACATGGCCCGCATTATCGGCAACGCCGATCGCGATATGTGAAGACGATGTATCGAAGATGAGAATCATTAGCAGTCGTCCACTTTAGGGTACGCGATTCGGTTGCCAATAAACTTGCAGGAATTGCGAAACAGTCCGCGTGGCCTAAAGGCTACGACTACCATGCGATATTCCGTTCGGTATCGCCTATGATTTCGATCGTAACATTCATGGCATCGGCAGGTATCAGCCCCGCGATCCGCTCCGGCCACTCGATGATCGTTGCTGCATTTTTCGGATACAGATAATCTTCGACACCCAGTGCCAACAATTCCTCCGGCTTCTCGAAGCGATAGCAATCCAAATGGAAAAGAACGCGTGGCGCTCGCCGCGGTAAGCTTTCAGTCTGTGCATTTCCGGCTGCGGAGACTTCAAACTCATTGGCCAGGGTAAATGTCGGCGACGTGATGTCGCGCTCATCGATCCCAAGCGACCGGGCGATACCTTTGATGAAGTGTGTCTTTCCGGCGCCAAGCTCGCCGCGAACCGTCACGACGACTCCAGCCCGGACGAACTCGCGGCCGAAGGCTTCGCCAAGCGCGAGGGTATCTTCAGGTGACTTGGACATTAGGGGTTGAATCATTGGACCGAGATGACCAATAAGTCCTATTTCCCTTCTAGTGTCACCACCGGCAAAATCATTTCCTCCATCGAGATGCCGCCGTGCTGGAAGGTGTCGCGGTAGTAGTTCAAGTACTTATGGTAATCGGTCGGATAGATGAAATAGTAGTCTTCCTTGGCGATAATATAGTTCGATGCTGCGCCTCGGTGTGGCAGCTTGAAGTCTTCCGGCCGCTTGATGATCATCGCTTGCTTCTCTTCGGCTTTCACATTGCGGCCATATTTATAGCGAAGACTGGTAGAAGTCTCGCGGTCCCCCAGAACTTTCGCGCCGCGCAGGCTGCGAATAGAGCCATGATCGGTCGAAACAATAATCTTGAGGTTCGGCACGGTGGCGAGCGCCTTGAACATGTCGAATAAGCTCGAATGCAAAAACCACGAGCGCGTCAGCGAGCGATATGCGCTTTCGTCCGGCGCAATTTCCTTTAGGATTGGCGAGTCGCTCCGAGTATGTGCGAGCATATCCACGAAATTCACGACGATCGCGGTCAGATGGTTCTTGGCGTGTTGCGTGATGTTATCGGCAATGCCCGCGCCATACTCGCGATCGATGATCTTGATATACTTCGGCTCTTGTCGCAGCTTGATCCGCTTGCGCTCGAGCAACTTCTGGAGCATCGCCGCTTCATCGCGATTGTGAGAGTTCTCGTCGTCATCGCTCGAGGACCATGTTAGCGGGAAGAGTTTGCCAAATTCGGACGGGAAGAGTCCGGAGAAGATCGCATTGCGCGCATACGGTGTCGCACTCGGCAGAATGCCAAAGTGATAATCGCGCGTAATCTTGAACAGATTGCGCAGCTCGTTTTCCATGATGATCCACTGATCCAACCGGAGGCAGTCGATCACGAAGAACACCACGTTTTGCTTGACTTCGGATTGGAGCGGCGGCAATACCCACTGATCGATCAGGTCGGGTGACATTGCCGGGCGCTCGTCCCGATTGGACTCGACGTAGATTGTGTTGACCCAAGACTGATAATGTCGCTCGACGAACTTTCCGAACTCGGAATTCATCTCGCGCTTTTGGTCGAGCAGCGTTTGTTTGAGGCCCAACCCGCCATGTTCATCAAGCTCCATTTCCCATCCAACGAGCTTCGCATAGAGTTGCGTCCAATCTGCGGCGTTGCGAGCGTTCATCATCTCGACGGCCGTCCGCGCGAACTCTTGCGTGTAATCGCGTGAGACGGCTTCCCCGACAATCTGCCGGCCTTCCAAAAACTTTTTGACAGCGATCAGGACTTGCGTCGGATTGACCGGCTTCGTCAGGTAATCCGAAATCTTCTTGCCGATCGCCTGCTCCATCAGGTCTTCTTCTTCGGACTTCGTGACCATCACTACCGGCAAATCGGGATGCTGGGCTTTGAGCGCTTCGAGCGTTTCGAGTCCGCCCATGCCCGGCATGTTCTCATCCAGGAACACGAGATCCGGCGTCTCGGCCTGCGCCATGGCGAGTGCATCCTCACCGCTCATGGCAGTGTGCACCGCGTAGCCACGACCTTCGAGCAGCAAAATATGCGGCTTGAGAAGATCGATTTCATCGTCGACCCAGAGAATATTACCTTTCATAAGAAGCTGAACCTGGATTACGCAGATGATGGCCGCGCAACCATAGTTGCACGGGATTTCGCGGATTGATTTTTCGGAATAACCGATTATGGCTATCCGTTGAATCATAGAAGCAGAATTGTTCTCGAATCAATCCGATAAATCAATCCGTGAAATCCAGGCTCAAGAATGTTGTTGCGTTCGGCGGCGATTCGCTACAGGCCGATCCGACCAATAAACTATCCGCAAAATTCATACTCGGTCTGACCGGCAAGTCGCGACCGCGAGCCTGTTTTCTTCCGACCGCCAGCGGAGACCCGCAGTCATATATCCAAGGGTTCTACGCTCGGTACTCTCCGGATCTTTGCGAAGCGACTCATCTGGAGTTGTTTGCTCGCACCATTAAGGATCTTCGCTCCTTCCTGCTCGCGCAGGACGCTATTTATGTCGGTGGCGGCAACACCGCGAATATGCTCGCGATCTGGCGTGTCCATGGAGTGGATAAGATCCTGCGCGAAGCATATGAACGGGGCATCGTGATGTGCGGCACCAGCGCCGGATCGCTCTGCTGGTTCGAGTGTGGCGTGACCGATTCATTCAGTCTCGATCTCGATCCCCTGTATGATGGCCTCGGTTTTGTGAACGGCAGCAACTGTCCACACTACAACACCGAGCCAAACCGAGTGCCGCAGTATCACAAGTTCATTCAGGAAGGCCTTCCGGCCGGATACGCGGCCGACGATGGCGCCGCGCTGCACTTTATCGATGGTAAATTTGCCGAAGCGGTCAGTTCCGTTGCCGGTGCCAGAGCCTTCAAAGTCGAACTTGCAGACAGTGCTATTCTCGAGACGCCGATTCCGGTCCGCTATTTGGGGGAATAGAACCACGATTATGCAGATGGTGGCAACGCAACCATGGTTGCGCCGGAATTCGCGCATTGATTCTCCGGATTCGGTCTCGCGCTTTGCGATTTGGTGGAAATTCCGATGAACGCCTTCCGACAAAATCTTGTAAATCAATCGGCGAATTCCGGCGAAGCCGTAGTTGGCGCCGGCATCATGCGCGTAATCCAGCTTCCATAAATGACTCACGAAGAATTATTCGAAGAATTGAAATCGCTCGCGGCCGAACTCGGCATCAAGTTGCGGTTCGAAAACGGCAATTTCGATGGCGGCTATTGCCTGTTACGCGAGGAGCGGCTGCTCGTGCTTAATCGCCGCGCCACCGTGCCGAAAAAGATTCGGACGCTTGCCCGTGGACTCTCGGAGTATGGTTTGGGTACTATCTTCATTCGCCCAGCTTTGCGAGAAGCGATTGAAGATGAGATCGCGAAGGAAATGAAGGAAAATGCCTAATTGATGACGAATGACATATTGGGAGCTTAGTATGAGACTCGAACGCGTATTCATGTGTCATTTGTCATTCGTCATTTGTCGTTTCGGATGAAGGTCACGCTCTTAGGCACCGGTACCTCGACGGGTGTACCGATGATCGGCTGCGATTGCCGCACGTGCCGCTCAGAAGACTCTCGTGATAAACGGCTCCGTGTAAGCGTCCTTATCGAGCACGACGGCAAAAACATCCTCATCGATACCAGCGCCGACTTTCGCCAGCAGATGCTTTCGCATGGCGTAACACATCTCGAAGCAATTCTCTATACCCACAATCACTACGACCATATCGCGGGCTTCGACGATATTCGCGCGTTCCAGTTCTTAAGACGTAAAGCCCCGCCCTGCTATGCCGACGAGGTGACCACGAACCATATTCGCCGGACCTTTGACTACGCCTTCGGCGCCGCGACGCAATTGGGTGGCGGACTTCCAGAAGTCCGGTTCACAATCATCGACGAGCAACCATTCGACGTGTTTGGTCTACGTGTTATTCCCGTGCCTCTCATTCATGGCCGAATGTCCATTCTTGGATTTCGCATTGGCGGCTTCGCGTATCTCACCGATTGCAGCGAGATTCCGGAGGCGTCCTTCGCGCTGCTCGAGGGCTTGGATACACTCATCCTCGATGGCCTCCGGCCAAAGCCGCATCCGACCCACTTTTCCATTGAGGAAGCCGTGTTGCAGGCCGGACGGATCGCGCCGCGCATTACGTATCTCACCCACATGAATCACGATGTTCTGCACGAGGCGGTCGAGCGGGAGCTGCCTCCGCATGTCAAATTGGGATTTGATGGACTCGCATTTGAAGTAACGAGTTGAGGGAATAACGAATGACACATGACAAAAAATGGTTGAAGCAATAGTCATTCGTCATTCCCCACTATGATCAAGTCTATCGTTTTCGATCTCGATAACACGCTCGTCGATTTTATGGCAATGAAACGGCAGGCCATCGAGGCTGCCATTGACGCCATGCTCGATGCCGGACTCGATCTCGAACGTGCGGACATCCGTCAGCGGATCGATGCCATTTATAAAGAACGCGGCATCGAGTACCAGCAAGTCTTTGATGATCTCCTGTTTGGGGTCTTCCAGAAACTCGATCACCGGATTCTTGCTGCTGGTGTGATTGCCTATCGACGCGCGCGCGAGGCAGCACTCAAGCCGTATCCGCATGTGACCGCCACGCTTATGCAATTGCTGCAGCGGGGTATCAAACTCGCCGTGCTCACCGACGCTCCCAGCCGCGAAGCATGGCTACGACTCTGTCATATCGGGTTTCATCATATCTTTGGTGTCGCTGTCACATTTGATGAGACGGGTGAGCGCAAGCCATCGGCCAAACCATTTCTCAAAGTGCTTGAGCGCGTGGGGACTGTGCCCGCCGATGCCCTCATGGTCGGCGATTGGGCCGAGCGCGACATTGCCGGCGCCAAAGCCGTCGGCATGCAGACCGCCTTTGCCCGATATGGGGATGTGACCGGCGTCATCGAGCACGGCGCAGATTTCGATCTCCACGACATCACGGACCTCTTGGCGATCGTGGATCGCCAAAATGGCAAATGACGATCAGTTAGTTCGGGCACCGATTCGCGGCGCAGGTTGTCATTGGTCTTTCCTTATTTGTCATATTTCAAAGCATGCTGCGATTTGTAATATTTCTACTGCTATTTTCCGCGCCAACGGTTCTTTTTGCACAGGAGCATTCTCAGCCCAGGCAAGAAACCGGTGATCCGGAGACCCTTTCGAAGCTGATAGATCTGCCGCCGCCTGTGGGTCTTTACAAGGAGCTTCAGAATGTGACGGAATCGATCCGCCGGTCGGCCCCATTCGCGCGCGGACTTTACGAGATGACCCGCCGCGCCGGCCTTGACGGTACGTTCGATGTCGAGGCGCGGGTTCGGGCTTACGAGCAGTCGCAAAGAGATCTTCAGGAATCCAGTGTGGCGGAAAAAGCGAGCGGTATTGGCGCGCCCATGAAGCCGCTTGCCGATGCATGGAGGAATATCGGTCTTATCGGTTCTTCTGCCAATGGAGTGTTCTCAGCCGGTTGCGTAACAGCAATCGCGATTAACCCGAGCAATCCGAACATCATGTATGCGGGCGCGACGAGCGGCGGTGTGTGGAAATCGACCGATGCGGGTGGGCATTGGGTCCCTCTGACCGACAATGCGATCCCAAGTCTCGCCATCGCTTCCATCGCAATCGATCCGAAGAATCCCAATACGCTCTATGTCGGTACCGGTAATGGATATGCGGCCATCGATGAATTGACCGGCACGGGCCTTTATAAATCGACCGACGGCGGTGGAACGTGGACGCATATTGGTGCGACGACGCTTAATGCGACGGTGGTAAAAGTCCTCGTCGATCCAGTCCGCAGTAATGTGATTTTTGCTGCAGAATACAGCGGTTTCCGAGGTCTGTATCGTTCTTCGGATTCGGGTGTGACCTGGTCGAAAGTGTTTCCGACATCAGGTAATTCGGCGGGTGTCGTCTGGGATGTCCTGGCCACAGTCGTCGGCGGAACACCCTATCTCTATTTCGCGGAAGGAAATAACGTTGGCGGTAACTCCACGGAGTGCGGAATCTACAAATCGATCGATGATGGTGTGACGTGGGCCAAGTATCCCTCCCAGTTTCCGCGTGGCGATACCGTTGGCCGGTGCGTTCTGGCCGCATCGAAAGGTGATCCGCGACGCATTTTTGTATTTATGGCGAACCCCGCCGGCGATACCATTTCCGGTGGCCGGCGCTCGCTCTTTCGCTCGGTGGATAACGGTCTGACTTGGAGCCCGATCGCGATTCCTACCACAGTCTTTCACGGCGCGGGAAATCAGGCGCCACAGGGCTGGTACGATTGCATGATGGGAGTCACGCCGTATTCCAATGGCACGACGGGCTCGGACACAATATTCATCGGAGGCGTCGAAGGGTGGGTCAATTTTAATGACGGCGCGGGATGGCAGGACTATAGCGACAACAACTGGAATTGGGCCTACTCGCACGTCGATCACCACACGATCGCATTCAATCCGCTGGACCCAACCATCGTCTATGATGGCTGTGATGGTGGTTTGTATTGGTCGACTACAGCAGGATATCCGGGATCGTGGGAGTATCGCTCCAACCAAATGGTGACCGGGCGCTTCTATCATATCGGGCTTGACATCCTAACAGCTAATGCGGTGACCACATTGGGTGGCGCACAAGATCAGGGGACGTGGAAAATCCAGGGGACGCAAACTCCCACACTGCTTGTCGGTGGTGATGGGCTCCAGCCGATCGTGAATTCGATTAGTCTATCATATCCATATTATGCCGAGCTTCCGAATGGCGATCTCTATCGCTCCAATAGCTCGGGAAATAACTTCACCCAGATCGGCACAAGCTACTTCAATGACAATGCGGACTGGAATACGCCGTTCAAGCAGTCCATTGCGGCGTTTGGATCTACGCCGGCTTATCATGTTTTCTATGCTGGCCGGCAGCATTTGTGGCGCTCGACCGATGATGGCACGACATGGGGAATGACGTCGACCACATCGTTCTCGAACAATATCCATGCAATCGGTCTTTCCGCGACTCCGGCGGGCAATATGTATGTCGGCAGCTTCGGGCAGATCGAATTTTCAACCGATGCCGGGACATCGTGGGTATCGAGATCGAGCAACATCCCATCATCCTGGGTGTCATCGATTGTGACGACCGGTCACGATCCGAATTTTGTACTGGCAAGCTTCTATACCGGTGCTGCGAATCACGTCATGTCTTCCACTGATAATGGTGCACATTGGATAGCGCGCAATGGCTCGACGGGACACACGCTCCCTGCTGTTGGAATTAACTGTGTGGCTCTCGACTCTGTCGATCCGGTTCGTATTTGGTATGCTGGAACCGACAACGGCATTTACTACACGATCGACTCCGGAAATACGTGGTCGGTGGCCGGCTCGGGATTGGGCCTCGTCCCGTGTTATGACGTAGAGGTGCAGGCGAACAAGACAACGATTCGTGTTGCGACGTTTGGCCGGGGTATCTGGGAAGGCAGCACAAACTCGCTGCCCATCGAATTAGGCTCCCTCTCCTACTTGAAGACGCAATCGGGCACGGTCCTGAAGTGGTTTACCGATAGCGAGCGCGGCGATGCCGGGTTCTATGTTCAGCGGTCCTTCAACGGTGCTCCGTTCGAAGATATTTCATACGTCGCGTCGAAGGCGATCAGTGGCAACTCGAATTCAAGAATCGATTATGTTGCTCCTACGGATACGATGAAGCAGCCGGGCACATATCTATATCAACTCAAACAGCTCGATCTTGATGGCTCGCTCCATTTCTCGAATCATATCGAAGTTCACTGGGGCGGCAACCAGATGATCGTGTATCAAAACTATCCGAACCCGCTGCTGATCGGCACACCGTCCGGACAAATCGCGAGTTCTTTCCAACCATTCGGACAGGATAATACACCGGTTGTCCAGCCGGCACTCGCGACGCGGATCGACTATGAATTACCGTATGATGAGACGACCGAAGGCGATCAGATCTCCGTCAAGGTCTACAACTCACTCGGCAAATTCGTGAGTTACGCAGTCGATCCGAATGGCGTCCAGGTCAATAATCTCGCACAGCAGGCGGGCACGAACTCTGCCTTCTGGGATGGCCACGCCAGCGATGGCGCGATCGCCCCGAGCGGTGCATACTTCTATACGATCGAGACCCAGCACCATGGTACCTTTGTAGGTAAGATGGTGCTCTACTCTAATTAGTTGATAGTGGATAGTGGAAAGTGCGCTGCCCACTATCAACTATCAACTATCCATTATTATCTCCCCTTTTGCGCACCGCCGTATTTATAGTTTCTTGCTTCGGGCGGCATGTTCGGGGCAATTGTCCGCATCGGTACCTCATGCGTTGCAACGCGTGCCTCTCGTGCGTTTGCGGCGGCCCGGTCGCGCTCTTCGAATAATACCCTGTCGTTGTTCTCGTTATATGCACGGGGCGTGATTACGTGATCTGGAGGAACAGTCTGTATGATCCGATTTTGCGTGACGATCTGGCCATACCGATCGTATGCGTGCGCCGGGTAATTCCTTTCGTAATACTCATGATTCATCCACGGCCGTGACGTATTGCGATTGAGCATAACGACATAGGAATGGTCAAGGTCCACATTGTATGGCGGCGCGGGGTTCGGGACATATGAGCCGTTGTTCAAGTAGTAATACTGCTGAGCTGCGGCATCATAATATATCCCGTAGTCCGGAAAGTAATAATACGGCGCATAGGCACCATCGGTATAGAGCGGAGCCCAGCTCGGTGGTGTGGAAGCGGTTTGCGATGTGCCGCAAGCAATCAGCGTGCACGCGGCGAGCGTAAGGATGAGTAAGAGAAATGAGCTAAGATTGATGGATTGTTTTTTCATATTGCTGGAGCATTAATGCTCCGGCAATCGCTTCAAAGTCCGCGCCACAATCCTCCGGTTACCATCGGTGCCGCACCGTGTAAGTGATCTTCTCCTCGCCATGTGAGTTCACTGGCACATGGAAGACAATATGATATGCATCTCTCTTCTCGTAACTCATGGATGACTGTGCGATCTCCCAGTTCGTACCGAGATTTTCGATGGCGTCGATCGTCACCGGTTCATCCTTGTGGTTCTTCAGCGTAATCTCGACCGTCTCTTCGTTAGCGTTCGGTCCTAAGCTTTGCTGATTTGTGACCGTCCGTTCGCCGGTCAGATCGAACGCATTCCCGACGTGGAGCGTGATCTTTTCGTCTCGTGGTGTGTGCTCGATGTGATCTTCGCCAACGAATTCGAGCGATCCATCTTTGTCGCGTTTCATCACGCGGACGGTCCCCATTGGAATTGGCATTCCCAGATGATTGGCTTCCGAGTTTTGCAGCGCAATCGTAACTGCAACGGACTTGCCGCCTTCGTATGTGTACTGCTTCTCAACTGCAACCTTATCCGCGCTCAGTAGTGAAATTTGTTTTACCTCATTGTTGCCGATTGTGGTCTGCCTTCCGAGATCGTAGACGTGATACTCGAACATACCATGCTCCTGAAATTGAACATCGTTCATTGTGATCGCATTTGCGGTTCCTCGCGAACCATGGAATGAGATGGGAGGAGGCTGCACGCGGTTTATCGCGCCGGCCACGAGTTTGAGTTTCGCATCGGGATACGACATGCCGCTTTTATTGTCAATCGAGACCCATCCGGTGAGATCGACTGATCTATCATCGTCAGCAAGCGCCGCGATGTATTCGGCATGCCATGAAATGCCGCCAGTCTGATACATCACTTCGAGCGGCTCGCCGGTCATCGTGCGAGCAGCGTGCATTTGCCAAACGAGTGACGGCTTGGTGTAGAGTCCTCCAAGTTGCGGCATGTTCAGTGTGTAGCCTGTGAGTCCCGAGAGCGAGATGATGCCGGAATCGGTCATGATCATCAGCTTGCCGGTCTCGACGGCGAGCAGCGTGCCGGTTAGTCTCTTGCCCGCTGTGGATGTCAGGGTGATCGTCTTGTCGATATACTTCTCGAGCAGTTTATCCTGACTGATGAGATCATACTCGTAGTTCTGCTCGATGGCATCGACATCCTTCGGATGTGCAAGATCGGTGATCTTCACTGTGGTCGGATCGATGCGGCTTGGCACATCCGTCATGCGGACTTCACCGGTGCCTTGCTTGAGATCGAATCGCCGAACATCGCGCACGACACCGAGATCGTTATTATAAACAGTGAGCGCGACCGACTGTCGATTGTCCACCTGCTGAGCGAACGAGGACGTAGCGAGAAACGAGGATAGGAAGACCCAAATGAGATGCTTCATGATGAATTGAGAAAATAATGGGTATCGGTGCAAACGGATGCCGGCTGCGGAAGTTACGCCGGGACCTCATGATGGGCCCACACGATGAACGCCAACTAACGGACGTTCGCTTGATCGATCAGATATTGAAATGCGTCGGGATGCACTTTGACATCGCCTGCGAAAGCATGATCCAGAGAGAGGATCAAAACTAACGTCATCGTGATCGTGGCCGTCAGAAGCGCGACGGTGACATACTGGGGCCAGGTTTTTGGTGGCCAAAAGAGGAATGTGAATCCGACTACGATCACACCGCCGCCAATTAGAAGGACCCACATGATTTTCGGCACCTTCGCGCGACTCGAAAGAATGCGCTCGCGTCGTGCATCGTTGAACGCGCTCATCTGTCGAAGCGATTCTTGATAATAGGGCTCATCCTCGGGTCTGGGTCGGAACGAGCGGTACGCCTGCCACATTGCGACCATTTTCCGGTAAGTCGCGGAGTCCTCCTTGCCATGCTGCATGGTGATCCATTCACGATCGACGACGGAGCGCACGTAATCCATCGTGAGTCCTTCCAGCCGGGCCTGCACGGAATCGGGAAACGCCTGCGCGAGCCGGCGAAGATCGCCAATGTGGCCGGCCTCGGTTTCACTGTAAGTCTCGGCATCGTTGAACTGCTCCCAGACCACGACGACGACAAAGGCAAGGATTACCGCATAGATCACGCCGACGACGGCATAGACGAATCCGGTGACATCGTGCGAGGCGCGAAGGTCCTCCGCTTTGGTGAAGTGGTGGAAGAGCGCAAGACCAACGAGAGCCAAAATAACGGCCACGGCAATCGAAACCGATCCAAGAACGGCAACGGGAAGTTGTTCCATTGTGATAACAGGCGATGCGACACAAGGCGATAACCGGCACCAACCCCCGAAGGAGGATGCCAAGACACGTTACGTGCGGAGAGGGAGAGATTCGAACTCTCGATACCCGAAGGTATAACGGTTTTCGAGACCGCCGCATTCGACCACTCTGCCACCTCTCCGAATGCATTTGGATGATCGGGCATCCGGGACGCTCGTTCATCCTCCCTGGTCGTGGTAATTCACTCACCCTCACGTCCAAAGATTGTGAGGCGCCACAACTCAGCAGGTGTCACTCACGTTCCAAAATCGCGGGATGGCTGCGATGGCGCGGCAGCCCCTCCAAAAGCGCGCAACCAGGGTACCCTACAAGCTTCGTCTTTCGATGCCCTTATGAATTTCGCCGTAGCTTAGCCACGCACTCGATGTGGAACGTCTGCGGAAACATATCGACGGGCTGGAGATCGAGTAGATCGTAGCCTTCAGCGAGTAATTGGACATCGCGCGCTTGCGTGGCAGGATTGCAGCTCACGTATGCGATCCGCTCCGGCTGAAGCCGAAGAATTTCGCGGATGACATCGGGGTGCATCCCGCTTCGGGGCGGATCGATGATCATCACGCTCGGTCGGGGATGATCCGATAGGAATTCCGGCGTTGTCAGGGCCTTCCGCAAATCGCTTGCGACAAACTGGACATTCGCGATCCCATTTGCCTGTGCATTCGATTCGGCGTCCGCAATGGCGCTTTGCACCAGTTCGATGCCCAGGACGCTCTTTACTCGATCGGCGACGAACAGCGAGATCGTGCCGGTTCCGCAGTATAAGTCCCAGAGTGTATCATCCGCATGGAGATCTGCAAACTCCGCTGCAACGGCATAGAGCCGCTCCGCCTGCGCGGTATTGGCCTGGAAGAAGCTGTTGGCGGAAATGCGGAACGTGGCGCGGCCAATGCGGTCGGTGATCGAACCTGAACCGTGATAGACCTTCTCGAAATCTCCTACCGCGACTTGCGCGCGCCGCATGTTCACGTTATTTACTACTGTCGTCACGGATGGCGCTGCTGCGAGCAACTCACGGGTATAGGTCTCCATGATGCTGGCATCGTCGCGGCTAGTGACGAGATTGACCATGACTTCGCCAGTCGAATAGCTTGTCTTTACTACCAAAAATCTCAGAAAACTCGGGATAAGAATCGCAGAATCGGGAGTACTTCCAGCGAGCGATTCCTCTTTGCTCGTTCCGAAGTCCGGGTCAAAGACTCCGATGCGATGCTCTCTGGCAAATTGCCGCGTAAAATTCATCACATCTACCGCGACTGTTTTCGGCAGAAAGCAGACTTCGGTATCGATCACACGATCGAATCGGTTGCGGACGTGAAGTCCGAGCGCGAACCGGTCGACTACATCGCCGCTTGCGATCTCTTCATCGGAGAGCCATCGTTCATCCGAAAACGAGAACTCCATCTTGTTACGGTAATAAAATTCCGATTCCGCCGCGATCGCTTCACGGACCGGCGGCTCATCAATCTTGCCAATCTTTCGGAAGAGATCGCGGACCTGTTCGCGCTTTGCCGAGCGCTGGGCCGGGTACGTCATGTGCTGCAATGCGCAGCCGCCGCACGTGCCGAAGTATGGACAGATGGGAGCGCGACGGTCCGCGGAGGGTTCGAGAATGTCGATGAGCTTCGCTTCGGCGAAATTCCCTTTGGCCTTCAGGATTTCGGCCACAACGCGCTCCTGGCCAAGAGCGCCTTCGATGAAAACCACATATCCATCCTCAGGCCGCCGTGCTACGGCCTTTCCTTCAAAGGCCAACGATTCGGTCCGGAGCTCCAATCGGGCTCCGCGTTCCGGTTTTGGAAGGCGTTCGGCGGGTTGCTTTGGCGCGGTATCTGCCATGAAGATTTCAGTATCCGCGGATTGAACGGCGGAGTTGCGTAAATTTGTTGGTCGTTTCATCAATTAGGAGCACGCTAAAGGCTATGAATCTCTCCAGACGTTCCATTTATGTCATCGCGATCGCGTTCGCGGCTTTCATTCCACGCGGCGTTCATGCGCAGATTACGCGCGATACGACGCATTGGAATGACGAAGAGTTGTATCAGGAAGATAAGACGTCGCCATCGTTTTTCTCGGTGGGCGGCGGATTGTTAGGCGGCTATTTTATGCCGGACTTCTCCACGTTCAACACGAACGTCGCCCAGCCGTTCGTCAAACAGAACTATCGCCAGCAGGTCTGGATGATCGGCGGCGCCGGGTTCGTGACACTGCCGTGGATCAAGAATGTCCGCGTCGGTGGCATGGGTATGAGTGGAACCAGTAGCGATTGCGGTTGCACAAATGATACGATTCAGGGAATCGCCGTGAACCGCTACCTGACATACAGTGTGGGGTACGCCGCGCTCACGATCGACTACGTGTTGCCGCTCCGCACCGGGCGGTTTCATATCATACCCGGCGTGGCGCTTGGCTATGGCGGCGTCGATATTTATGCCCGCCAGGCGCAGAACCGATCGAATTTTGATGTGGGCCAGTTCACCAAGGAGTTCGATTCTTCGAATCTCTATCGTACCCACACCTACACGTCGCACTTCTTTCTCTACATGCCGCAGATCCAATTCGAGTACTCGCCAACGGGTTACATGATGCTTCGTCTGAGTGCAGGCTATCAGGGGACCTCGATGGGGACATGGACTGTCGATCAGGGGCTTTCACTTGGACCCGGACCGATTTTCGATGGCATCAATGGATCGGGACTCGTGGCAAGTCTGGGAGTGTTTCTGGGATTATTTCAATAAGGAGAACCTGGATTACACGGATGATGCGGATTACGCGGATTGATTTTCAGGATTGATTAGACTTATTCGCGTAATCCGATTTATCGGCGCAATTCATCGTCAAGGTATGTTAGAGAGCTCTCAAATTCTTCAGGCAAGCCGCCATCCGAAGAATCAACCCTCGCAATCGGCATCATCAGCATAATCCGGCTAAACTATGGAAAAGGATCGTCTACTCTACGAAGGCAAAGCCAAAAAGCTCTTCTCCGTTCGCGGTTATGAGGACCGCGTAATTCAGGAATTCAAGGATGACGCGACCGCCTTCAACGGCGAGAAGCGCGGAAGCTGGGCACATAAGGGCGAAGTGAACAACGCCATGGCGAGCGCCCTCTTTACCATGCTCGAGAAGAGCGGCATTCACACGCACTTCATCGAGAAGCTCTCGCCGATCGACATGCTGATCAAAAAGCTCGAGATCGTGCCGCTTGAAGTCATCGTGCGAAATATCGCGGCGGGCTCGTTCGTCAAACGATATGGCGTGAAGGAAGGAATGGAGTTCGCCCAACCGACTTTCGAATTCTCTTACAAGCGGGATGATCTTGGCGATCCACTCATCAACGATAGTCACGCGCTTGCGATGGGCCTTGCGACCGAGGACGAGATCGACCACATCCGCCATACCGCACTCAAGATCAACGACATTCTGAAGGCGTTCTTCCACGCTCGCGGAATATTGCTCGTAGATTTCAAGCTCGAGTTCGGTCGCACCGTAGGCAGTAGCAAACGCGAAATTCTTTTGGGCGATGAAATCTCTCCCGATACCTGCCGATTCTGGGACGCGAAGACCCGCCAGAAACTCGACAAAGACCGATTCCGTCAGGACCTGGGCGGCGTCGAAGAAGCCTACGCTGAAATGCTCCGCCGTGTGACCGAGCCTGTGGCGTAGCTCCTGGTTGTGCCGTTCACGCACATTTCGCGCCCTGACCCGGTTGTGTCTGGAGCGGTGAAGATCTGCGGCCGCAGCTAGATAAAAGAAAATAGGGGGTGCCGAATGTGAGTTTCTAGGGGATGGTGTGTTATTCCCCCCGAGGATGGTACCGGTATTTGACCGACTTTTGGGGGAAGATTCCTGCTTGTCCTCGAATCACTAAGAAACTTGCCATGCATACTTTGAGACTTCTTTCGGCGGCGGCGATGATCTTGTTCGCTTCGGGCCTGGTCCGTGCTGATTCCTTCAGCCATACTCCTGACACCGTCACGTTTAGCCCGCAACAGGGGCAGACATCCCTCACGGCGTACGTTCGCGCTGCCTACAACGGCGACACGACTCAGCCTGGGACCACGGTGCATGCCTGGATCTCTTCCGGCAACAGCTATTTCAGTGTCGATACCAATCGTCACTACTTCAAATCGATGTATTATTGGCTCGTAACCTACCACGTCCAATCTTCCGCGGTTACGGGTGCCGTCGCGCTTTCGGACGACACTGCGACGCAGCACGTCGTGCTTATCGCTCATGCGCCGACCCCGGCGCCGGATGGGTACCTTACAGGTGTCGGCCCGTACTTCTCGACGACGCATGAGGATTCGACAAGCTGCACGTATCTGCAAATGATCAATACTGGCTCCGATCTGGATACGATCGTAAGTGCGGGATGGACCCACAATCCGAACGGGATATTCACATGGGATACCTCGAACATTAGCTTCCCGTTGACGATCCCTTCGCACGACACAGTGCGCTGGAATTTCTGCTTCCACGCTCCGCACGATACTAATTATCATATCGATACATTCGTAGTGTACTATCACGATTCGGCCAGCCAGACGCGGTCTGTCTCGCGTGTGGTTATGGCGAAGGCAACCGGCCCCGCGCCGGATGGAGAAATTTCAGGGTATGGTCCATACTTTTCGAGCACGCAGATGGATTCGACAAGCTGCACCACGCTTCGGCTGATCAACACGGGAGCGGACCGCGATACGATCGTCAGCGCAGGCTGGGCGCACAATCCGAATGGGGTCTTCATCTGGGATACGTCAAACGTCACACTTCCTCGGACCCTCAACTCTCATGATACGCTCCTTTGGAATTTCTGCTTTCATGCTCCGAGCGACACCAGTTACCGCATCGACACATTCATTGTTTATTACCACGACTCGGCGAGCCAGACACGCTCGATCACGCGTGTTGTCTATGGACGCGCCGCATCGCCGGCACCAGATGGCTATATCTCAGGCGTTGGGCCATATTTCCCAACAACGAAAGAGGGCTCGACCGGCTGTACGACCATGCGTATGATCAATACCGGCAACGATATGGACACGATCGTCAGCGCTGGATGGACGCACAACTCGAATGGAATCTTTGCATGGGATACTTCGAACATCAGTCTGCCGACCACGCTTACTTCTCACGATACTCTGCTTTGGAATTTCTGCTTCAATGCGCCGAATGACACCAACGTCTATCGCGATACCTTCGTAGTGTACTATCACGATGCTTATAGCCAAACGCGCTACTTCTCGCGAGTTGTTACGGCGCACGCGGTGGATTCGAGCTTGCAGGATTGCTACTACATCTATCCGCAGACGAGTCGCATCACCGAAGTTGGGGACACAAGCTATATCCACGTATATATCTCGAACCGTCTCGATTCTTCGGTCAATCTTACAGCGCTGCACATTGGCGGCTCCGGAGATGCCGCGTACCGCGTCGATTCCTCCACATTCCCGCATACAATTGCGGGACATCATTATGATAGCTTGTGGATCGCGTTCATTCCCACCGCAGGGACTTCGAACTACTTCCCCGCTACAATCACTGGACTCTTTACCAGCAATGACACGACGCATTGCAAGGCGGCGACCGCTTCCCTTGCCGGACATTCCGCCCTCTATGCCAACGATACACAAACAGTGAATTTCAATGATACTGGAACAGCCACTGTAAATCTCTCGGGTGATTCCGGTTGGTATTCGCACCGCATCGAGTTCGTAAACAACGCGAGTGTCTCGTTGCTGGTCCATAGTATCGTACTTACAAATACGAGTCACTTCTATATCGCGCAGACGCTTCCTGCGACGCCGGATACGGTCACGCCGGGGAAGAAGATATCCGTGATTGTGCATTTCTATGGCGATTCATCAGGGACCACGTTTAGAGATACGATCGTCGTTGATATCGATCATGCGTTGACCTCATTCTATGTGTATGTCAAGGGGCAGTCACCAGTGATTCGCACATCCGGCGTTGCCACCAGCACATCTGCTTGGGCAGAGCTTCGAATCTATCCGAATCCAACACGGGGTACAACATCTCTCGATCTTGCCGGTGTATCCACGGCAACCTATGAGGTGCTCGATATGCTGGGAACCGTGATCGCGACGTATCACGGCGCTGGCCCCTGGCAATGGAATCCTGAGAACGTTGCCGACGGTACGTATTACGTCCGCGCAGATGGCCGCGACGCGACTGGGCACGAGTTCATCACAACCCGGCGGATCATATTGACGCGCTGAGGATCAGTGCAATCTTGAAGCACGAGAGGCGGGGATGACCCCGCCTCTTTCATTTATTGGCAGAAATCTCAGGACAAAAAGCCTGATAAGGCTAGTGCGATTACGGCCGCCCCAAAGACAATGCGATAGACGCCAAAGCCGGTGAACGGATGCCGTTGCACATAGCGGATGAACCATGCAACAATAGCAAGCGCAACGACAAACGACGTGATGAATCCGATTGCGACAATGCCGATCACATCCTTTGTGAGCAAGTGACGGTACTTGACTAATTCGAAGAGGCTCGCGGCGACCATCGTAGGGAAGGCGAGAAGAAATGAGAATTCTGTTGCGGCCGAGCGTTTGATGCCGCGCAACATTCCGCCCATGATCGTGGCTGCTGCCCGCGAGGTCCCCGGAATGAGCGAGAGAGATTGGGCCAGACCAACAACAAGCGAATCCTTGGTGGTCATCGTATCGACGGTTATTTCCCGGTCTTCCTCAACCGTCCGCCGTTCGATCCAGATGATAATGATGCCGCCGATCACGAGCGAGATCCCGACCGTCAGGGGTGAGAAGAGATAGGTCTTGATCCAGTGATGTGTCAGGAAGCCGATGATCGCAGCCGGCAGAAATGCGATGATCAGATTCAGTCGCAGACGACCGCCTTGGGATTCGCCGCTCTTCGTCGAGAACGTTGACATCAGTCTCGCACGATAGAGAAAGCCGACGGCGAGGACTGCTCCGAGTTGGATCACGATCTCGAACATCTCAGCCTTATCCGCGCTTGCGAGCAATTCCTGAAATCGGAACACGCGATCGGCGATAATGAGGTGGCCCGTCGAGGAGATCGGCAGGAATTCTGTCAGACCCTCAACAATTCCGAGCAATGTGGCGACAATAGTAATATTCATCCGCTTCTATCGTGGATAGGTAATTATAAACAGTGGATTGTGCTACGTCTCTAGTGCTGTCCCTTCTTGAGGATACTCATGATCTTCTCGTGATGAACCCCACTTGTTGCGACGATGGACCGGCGATGAATGTCGTAATCGCTGCCATCGTAATGTGTGACGCGCCCGCCTGCCTCGCGGACCATCAGCTGACCCGCCGAAGTATCCCAGGGCGAAAGTCCGACCTCCCAGAACCCGTCGAATCGACCGGCCGCGACATTCGCGAGATCCAGCGCCGCACTGCCCAGCCGTCGGACGACGAGTCCCTGACGAAGGAAGGCGACAAACTGCTCGATCACGTGCTCGGGATCTTCGTTCACATTGTAGGGAAAGCCCGTCACGAACAGCGATTGCGACGGATTGTTTTGTTGCGACACATGTAACCGCTTGCCATTGAGATACGCGCCATGTCCGCGTTGCGTGGCGAACATTTCATGCAGGTTCGGATTGTAGATCGCACCGCATTCCACCCGACCATTCACTTCCACACCGATCGAGACACACCAGATCGGTAGTCCATGGGCATAGTTCACCGTTCCATCGATTGGATCGACGATCCATCGAACGACATCATTACGGTCGGATTTAGGAGAGAGGTCGGCACTTTCCTCTCCGAGAAATTCGTGATCCGGGTAGCGCATGTGAATCGCTTCGCGGATCACATCCTCATTCCGCTTGTCCACTTCGGTCACAAGGTCCATGGGATTGGACTTCGTCATGATGAGCAACTCGCTTCGGTTGATCGCATTGGCGTAATCACCGGCCTCCTGTGCCATCTCCACCGCAAGCGCCAAATATTCCTCGATCAATCCCATTACCGCATCATTCTCCGTTCGTTATCGCCCCGAGGATTCGTATGGCAGCCATCGCTGCGCCAAATCCGTTATCGATATTCACGACCGTAATCCCCGACGCGCATGAGTTTAGCATGCCCAGCAGCGCCGCTACGCCACCAAAGCTCGCGCCGTATCCAACACTGGTCGGTACCGCAATCACCGGGACACGAACCAGACCACCAACAACGGAAGGAAGCGCTCCTTCCATACCGGCACAAACAATAATCGTCTGAGCTCTGCCGAAATCATTCGTTCGCTCCAGCAGCCGATGAATGCCAGCGACACCGACATCGTAGATGCGTTCGACATGCCCGATGCCGGCGACTTCGAGCGTGATTGCCGCTTCTTCGCTTACTGGCTGATCGCTCGTGCCTGCGGCGATCACGGCGATCGTCGCGGCCTGGAGTGACGGGGAAACCGTGGCTGGATCAGGCAACGCATAGACTGCTCGCGCGCGCTCGTTGTATGCGCTCGCTGGCACCTTCTCTTTTACTGCGTTGAATTGCTCCAGAGTTGCGCGGGTTGCAAGCATGCGCCCACTGCGCTCGTAAATACTTTCGGCGATAGCAGCGACTTCATATGCAGTCTTGCCCTCAGAATAAATCACTTCGGGAAAGCCCTGCCGCCGCTCGCGATCGTGATCGAGCGTGGCGAAGCGATGGAGTTTACGTGCGTCAGCCATTGATTGTGAGTAACGGGTAACGAGTGGCAGGCGGATTCCGTTACCTTTTTCTGATTGCCGGGCTCTCTATAAATCGTTATACAATACTCGTTTCTTCAGCGTGACAGACTTGGTACTTTCGCCCCAGTCTTTACTACTCGGTGGCCTTACGGGCTACATGATCGGTTCGATTCCGTTCGCTTACATTGTTACGAAGCGCCGGACGGGAATGGATATCCGAAAGTACGGTACGGGCAATGTCGGCGCAGCGAATACATTACAGGTCACAGGCCAGAGAACCATTGCCAGGACCGTGCTCGTACTCGATATGCTGAAGGGATTTCTTCCCGTGGCGGTGTTCGAACTGCTCGGCCTGTCCGCTCCGTTGGTTGTGCTCCTGCCCGCTCTGATACTCGGGCACTGCTATCCGGTCTGGCTCGGCTTTCGGGGCGGACGCGGACTCGCGACCGCTACGGGCGCACTGCTGCTTGTGAACCCGGGTGCGGTCTTTCTTTGGTGCGTGACGTATATGATCGGCAAGCGCATCAAACCCGATATTCGGTTCGCTTCCATTTTGGCAACCGGCCTGGCGCTGGCAGTGGTCTTGGGGCTACCAGCCGACTTCCTTGGCCGAACGACGCTTCCATTTTCCGGTCTCTCCGATCACGGTACGCAGGTTTTCCTCTCGCTATCGGTGGTCCTGTTAATCATTCTGTCGCGACACATCGGGCCGTTTCTTGAGCTGATCGGGGTGCGAAACTCAGGCGAATAAAATCCGTTTGCTTTTCGGCGGCCTCTGAGCCGCTGATTCGGTAATATGAGACGCATGCAAATCTTACTCATTCATATTCTCAGCCTTTTTTCACTTGCGACGCCGCTTGCCTCCTGCAATCGGAACGGCGCGACCCCAGTCTATTCCGTCGATCAGCATGGACCGAACCGCGATTCGATTAATCAGTCCGTAAGTGGTGGTCGGCGCAACGCGATCACAGTCGCTGTCGCGAAGGCAAGCCCTGCTGTCGTCGGGATCAATGTCACGGAGATCCACGAACAGCAATATCGGGAATGGGACCCGTTCAGCGCCTTCGGTAACGATCCGTTTTTCCGGCAATTCTTCCCGGATTATGGGGGCCAAAGTCGTGGCGGTGTCCATACTCAGAAGTATGAAGTCAAGGCGCTGGGCTCCGGCTTTATCATCTCGGCCGATGGCTACATCTTGACGAACGATCACGTTGCCGGCAATGCCTCCAAAATAATCGTGACCACAACCGATGGCTCGGAATACGATGCAAAGCTTATCGGCACCGACCATAACGATGATATTTCCCTGCTCAAGATCGAAGGCAAATCCAACTTGCCGTATCTGAAGCTTGGCAACTCGGGCGATCTCGATGTCGGCGAATGGGCCATTGCGATGGGTAATCCGTTCGGACTGTTTTCGATCAACGATAAACCAACGGTGACGGTCGGCGTGATTAGTAACACCGGAGTAAATCTGGGCTTGGAGAATGGGCGCAACTACCGCGACATGATCCAAACCGATGCGGCGATCTCGAGCGGAAACTCCGGCGGTCCGCTGCTCAACGCGAATGGTGATGTCATCGGAATGAACTCAGTCATTCGTTCGACGGCGCAGAGCAATGAAGGCGCGGGATCGATCGGGCTTGGCTTTGCAATTCCGATTAATAAGATCAAAGAGGTCGTCGATCGGTTGCGCTCTGGCGACAAACTCGATCGCAATATCGATCTTGGAAAGCTTGGGATGCAGGCGCAGGATGTGACGCCGCAGATAAAAGACTATTACAATCTCACGAGCGATATCGGTGTGGTCGTGATGGCGCTCAATCGTGGTGGCATCGCCGATAAAGCCGGCATCCAGGCTGGCGACTTGGTCGTTGCCCTGGATAAGGAGAAGATCCGCAGTACCGATCAACTCCAAAGCGCATTACTCGACCATGAAGTCGGCGATGTCGTCGTCTTTCACGTACTGCGCGATGACCGCTCAGTTGCGGTTAGCGTGCGGTTGCCGGGGAAATAGGTTAGTGCGTAATAAGCACTCGCCCCACCTGACGCTCCCGGCCAGCTTGTGCGACCGCTATGTAGAGCCCGGCAGGAAGCGATGAGAGATCCAGGTCGAGTTCTCTCTCGCCTTCCATTGCAAGAACTTCTCCTCCGAGGACATTCGCAACACGAACCGCGATTGATTCTGCATCCGCGTTAACAAGAAGCCGGTCTCCAACTTGATGCATTGTGAGCCCAGGGTTCACATGCGGGTCATCGACCCCGGCGAGAGAATAGTCAAAATCGAGCGTGGGACAATAAAATGTATCGAAGATGTTCGTATTCGCTCTCGTGAGCGTGACGCCGGGAGTGATGATTGCCGTCAGCCCTGTCAAGCCTTGTGGCGTCTGCGAGCGAACAACGGAACCGCCGGCCTTGATATAGCACTGCCCGTACCCTCCGAGCGCAGTGAGGACACCTCCGGGTTCAACGAAAACAAGCGCGTGGTGACTCAGCGTGTTGATTTCGTAATTGCCGCCGGCCTGAATCCAAAGAATGGAATCCGAACCGGATTCTGTTCCGGTCACCACATGCGCGTTTCGTGGGATCGTCGGCCTGCAATCCACAACCACATACCAGAACGGCCACACGATCGAGCATCCCGATGCATTGGAGTTGACCAGCGTCGCGCGTTTTAGTCCGCTTGTGCTATGAACCACTCTCGGCGCATACTGAAACGAAGTGTCCACGGTAGCATCGGATTCGAATTGCCAGGAATAAGTCAGACCAGGATCGTTTGAATAGCCCCCGTCGATTGTAATGCTCTGACCCGTGAATCCAAGCGTGACCGGAATACTCTGCGCGCCGCCAGGATATGATGACGCATAGACTTGAAGCCTGTGGGGAGCGTCACAGAAGGTACCACCGAATTTAAGCGTCGAAGCCGTAATGTTGACGCCATTATCGGGTGAGATGGCATACGGCGCGCTCGCGGCAACTCGAACGCGATAGTGGGTACCAGGGCCAGTAACTGGAATCGACAACGTGCCGCTCATTGCCGAACTTTGCGCGGCGCTTGATGTAAAGCTCCCAAACGATCCCGATGAATCGGAAAGCTCGGCATAAAAATGATTGCCAGTGTTGAACGGCCCTGTCGCTGTGTAAGCAACCCGCACGGTGTCACCCGTGCAATAAGCGAGTCGTGCGATCGGACTCACAGAAATTGTTTGGCTCGCAGCGGCCGAGGAGATCAGGAAACCAATGAACGCGATGTTGGTCGAATGGAAGTGTCTCATGTATCTAAAACGCTCGAGGGTGCCTCCGGTTACAAAAATATCTTCAGAATTCTTTCGGACCGGCTCAGAATCGGCACTGTTCATGAATGAATTATGGCGCGCCGTTCTATCCAGCGCGAAGGCCACGATGCGAGTGAGGATGAAGCTGCCGGGGAAAATAGCAGAAAGTTTTGGCGCCCGGCCCGGAATGGACTGTAGTAACACGTATGATGAACCAACCAACACGTTTACCCGGAGCCGGCCGCCGGTAGTAACAATCGCCGTTTTGCGAGTTTGTTACAGGCGGCGGAGCGCGTATCGCAATAATCTCACTAATCCCAAAAACCCAGGTTCAGACAGCCGCTTCCGCCCGTAGTGCTTTCGCTCCGATATCGCTCCGGTAATATGCCCCGTTGAAGCTGATTTGCGAGACGGCATTGTATGCTTGCGAGATGGTTTTGCGAAGATCATCTTCGTAGCCGACGGCGGTCACTGCCAACACACGTCCGCCACTTGTGAGAAAGCGCCCTCGATCATCGACTTTAGTCGCGCCGTGGAAGACGACGGTGCCCTCATCGATCTCGCGCTTTTGTGTGAAGTCTTCAAGTCCGCTGATGACTTCGCCGGTCTGATAGCTCTCAGGATAACCCTGGCTTGCCATTACGACCGTAACCGCACTCGCCGGAAATTGCTTGATCGGCAGGACATCCTTGAGGCGGCCTTCCGCTGCGGCAAGTAGAATCTCCGCGAGATCGCCATCGATGAGTGGAATCACAACTTCTGCTTCGGGATCGCCAAAGCGGACGTTGAACTCGACGACGCGCGCGCGGCCATTGGCAATCATGAGACCAACATAGAGTACCCCGCGGTAGAGGCGGCTCTCGCTCGCAAGCCCTTTGAGTGTTGGCTCGATGATCTCTCGCTTGACCTGCTCCATGATCTCTTCGGTGACGATTGGCGCGGGAGCGTACGCGCCCATGCCGCCAGTGTTCTTGCCGCGATCGCCATCGAGAATCCGTTTGTGGTCCTGCGCCGGTGCAAGCACATCGTAATCGGCACCATCGGTGATGGCAAAGACACTCGCCTCTTCGCCATGCATGAATTCCTCGACGACGATTCTCGAGCCGGCTTCGCCGAAGATGCGATGCGTAAAGACTTCATCGAGTGCGTGCGTGGCTTCGGCTTCCGTCTCGCAGATCATCACACCTTTGCCGGCGGCAAGTCCATCGGCCTTGATGACAGCGGGATAGTTCACATGCCGCAAAAAGGCGCGGCATTCCACCTGCTCCTCGAACGAAAACACGGCATAGCGCGCGGTCGGAATGCCATGGCGATGCATGAAGTCCTTGGCAAAGGCCTTCGAACTTTCGAGCAATGCTGCATTGCGTCGAGGACCGAACACCGGGATGCGCTCTTTATCCAGCGCATCGGCCACACCCATCGCGAGCGGACCTTCAGGACCGATGACGACGAGATCGATACGCTCGCGCATTGCGAAGCCCACGACGGCCTTTGCATCGGTCGGAATGATTTCGACGAGTTCAGCAACTTGCGCGATGCCGGCATTGCCGGGCGCGCAGAAAATTTTCTGAACACGACCGCCGAGTGCCTCGGATTGATTGAGCTTCCACGCGATCGCGTGTTCACGGGCGCCGCCGCCAAGGACAAGAATTCGCATTGAATAGTGGATGAGTAACGAGTAACTGGCAATGAGTTATGGATGCGGGGCACTACAAAATTACGACGAAATTCAAACTGTGACCTCCGTGCGAGGTAAATTTGTAGTGATGCACCTCGGTTTCCGTCGAATCCTTAAACCTTTATGGTCCCTGGAATCCTCAAATGATAACACGATCTTTTGGAAACTGTTGATCAGCAGCAGCGGCATCCTGACAGGCGAAGAGCGCAATATTGAGTCGAAGACCGGCTCGCTGTTTGCCATCGAAGTACTGACTGGGCGAGTGCTCTGGCGAGGCATCACGCTTGGTGAGGCCTGGTGGTTCAATTCGGATCGTGTGACGAACGACACTCTTTTCGTACAGACTTTTCGGAAGCCGGACCTCCCGGAGCCAAAGGGCATTATTGCGATTGATCTGCACACCGGGAATATACGCTGGCATCAGCCGGATTTTTCGATTCTCGGCACCACCCTAAACCGTGTGCTTGTGATGCGTCAGGGCTTCACCCATCGTGAGTATTGTGCTCTCGATGCGATGACCGGTGAGATCGTGCAGGATTTTGGCGTGGAACAGCCGATCTTCCCGGAGGGTGATGAGTTGCCTGATACCTTTTTTGCGGACCCGATTCAGGAGATACCAATCGCACTAAGATCAGCGATCAAGGTCGAGGACATTCGAGGGCCGATTGATGTCCTGCGGCATGGTTTCTATGAAATCTATGGATTGCATAGAATCGGCGATCACCCGGATACTAAGCTCCTAATGAATGAACTCATCATCTTCAAAAAGGGCCGACTTGTCTTTCGCGAAACCATACAGGCCGAAACTCCCTTACCGCTCCCGGAAAATTTCTTTGTCTCCCACAATATTTTACTTTATGTCAAAGAAAAACGAACGCTGGTTGGCGTCGATTTGCGGCACGACGCTCGCACTTAGTTCAGTCCTCCCAATTCTGGCCGGCTGCGATCGCGGCGCTTCAGATGAAATCGGAGCTGCCCGAAAGTTTTCGGAAGCCGTTGTGCGAAACGATCAGACGGGTCGCGACTCCATGATCGCGACTGCGAAATTCAAAGAGTATTTCGATAACGCATACGTCGGCCATGACATGCGAATCTGGTTCGGCACGTTTTACGATTACAAAGAAGGCCATTTTAGCGGCACGAGCTCGGCGGATGTCGAGCGCGATTTGAAGCCTGACCTGCAAGGCGCATTGATCGACACGACTGAGATCGAGGAGACGGGAATGGTCAAAGTGAAACCGAAAGACCCGAGCGAGGATGCCGCATTCTTCTGGATGGTGCATCAGCGCGGCAAACCATGGCGCGTAGCTGTCGTGACAAAGGGTGAAACGAAGGTTAATTTCAAATAGCGATGCTTAAAGAAGGTGACAAGGCTCCTGAGATAACTGCGAAAGATGATGCGGGCAACACCATCTCACTCAACGACTTTCGCGGCAAGAACGTCGTACTCTATTTCTATCCAAAGGACATGACTTCCGGTTGCACGAGAGAAGCATGTGACTTCCGCGATAACTTCGCGCGTGTCGAGCGGAAGGATGCCGTCGTGCTCGGCGTGAGTCCCGATAGTGAGAAGAGCCATGGGAAGTTCAAGGAGAAGTACGAGCTGCCCTTCACGCTTCTTGCCGATGAGGACAAGAAGATCGTGAACGACTACGGCGTGTGGAAGGAGAAATCCATGTATGGCCGGAAATATATCGGTGTTGAGCGGACGACATTCGTGATTGATAAGAAAGGGAAGATCGCGAAAATCTTCCCGAAGGTGAAAGTGACCGGCCATGTCGATGAAGTCTTGGAGGCACTTGCCGCACTGTAATGCTCGATTTCTATCGCCCGCCCGTGCGGGTGCCTACTTCGCTCGCATCACCACGTCTGACGATCCGAAAGATTCATGTTTCAGACGCCGATGAATACTCCGCCCTCTTTGCCGATTCTTTTGTCGGCCATCTCGATGCATGGTCACCTCCTACTCCACCAGAGGCTTATGCCGATAAGGCGCGGAGGTATGCACGCGATTATATCATGGCCGCGCTCGAGAAGTGGGATGAAGGGACGGACTACCGGTTTTTCATTTACGCAAAAGATACCGAGCCACCCAATGCGATTGTCGGGCAAATCGGCTTGACTAATCTGGTGCGTGGTGTCCTGCAATCCTGTTTTATTGGATACTGGATCGGCAAGTCTTATATCGGTCAGGGATATGCAACTGAAGCCACGAAGCTTGCACTCACATTCGCATTCGAGCATTTGAAGCTACACCGCGCATCACTCTGGATAGGTGTAGATAATCTGGCGAGTCTTCGGATTCCTGAGAAGCTTGGTCTTCGACGTGAAGGCACGGTTCAGCGAGCACTGTTCCTTGGAGGGAAATGGCAGGATACCCATGTCTTTGCGATCACGCTCGAAGAGTGGGAAGCACGTCGTGAGGAATTTCAGCATGGGATCAACGTCCCGTGAGCGACAGGCGTGTCACTTGGAGCGGAGCTTCTCAATCGCTCGCTTGACGAATCCATCCGACTCCGCAAGTACTCTGTCAGCTTCTGCTTTGTTGGAGCCAGCGATTCTCATGATGATCGCACTCTTGACGTGTCCGCCGCTTTGCTCCAGCAGTTCTTTCGCCTGCTCGTAATCGCAGTCGGTGGCAATCATAACGATTCGTTTTGCGCGCTCCTCCAACTTCCTGTTTGTAAGCTGCAGATCGACCATCATGTTCTGATACACCTTCCCCATGCGGACCATCGCGGTTGTCGTGATCATCGTGAGGACCATCTTTTGCGCAAGAGCAGACTTCATGCGGGTTGAGCCCATAAGCACTTCAGGTCCGACGACGGGACAAATAGTCTCGCTCAAATAAGGATACCCTACCGATTCGCGGGGATTCGTGGTGAGCAAAACCGTATAGGCATTGAGCGTAAAGCCGCGTTCAAGAGCCCCAAGAACGAATGGAGTACGCTTGCTTGCCGCGATACCGATTACCATATCGGTGTCGGCGGCGCCAGCTTGCTGGATTGCGTGTGCGCCGAATTCGGGTCTGTCTTCGGCGCCTTCCTGTGCTTGAAAGACGGCCAGATGGCCACCAGCGATGATGGCTTCAATCTGGTCCCGGGGCGTTCCGAACGTTGGAGGACATTCTGCGGCATCGACCACCCCCATTCGCCCGCTCGTGCCTGCTCCAACGTAAAACAACTTCCCGCCACGTTTGAAGCGCCTCACCAATTCATCCACGACTGCGGTGATGTGCGGAATTTCGCTCTCAACAGCCTTCGCGACTTTCGCGTCTTCCCTATTAATCAGTCTGAGCACTTCTTCAGTGCTCATTTCATCCAACTTTAGCGAATCAGGGTTGCGCTGTTCTGTCGCAAGAAGTCTAACTTCGTCAAATAAGCTTTGGCTATTCACTGTTAAGAAAGATAAGAAGAGTGAAAAAAGGTAGAGAAAGTGTAGTTATTGTAGAATAGCTGAATGTTCCACGTGGAACATTTCGTGTTTGCGAACAGCAATCATCAGCATTGCGACGTCTGATGGTGTCACGGCGGCAAGTCTGGATGCCTGCCCGACGGTTGAGGGTCTTACTCGAGAGAGTGCCTCCCGACTCTCCTTACTGATGGAGAGGAGATTGGAATAATCGAACGATAGTGGAATCGCGCGGTCCGTGCTTTCCTTGAGTCGAATTATCTGTTGTCGGTGCTGTCTGACGTAGCCTTCGTAGGCTATTTCCGTTTCGATAGTATGCAATAGGTCTCGCCGATGAAGAATTCGCCCTTTGAGCCCTTCTTCCTGGCTATCTCGCAGGAAGCTCTCAAAGGAGCCATTCTTGGATCGTATTCTATTAAGCACGCTGTCTCGGACCAATGGATATGTGCTTACCTCCACTCGCTCCGTCTCGGCCCATTCAAGCGCATGCCTTATCAATGCCCGCTTGTCATTGGCCTTCTCATACTCCGACCGCGAAATAAGCCCGTATGCGAATGCCTTATCCGAAAGGCGAAGATCTGCATTATCCTGGCGAAGCAGAAGCCGATGCTCGGCGCTTGAAGTGAAGAGACGATAAGGCTCTTCCTGGATTTTGCTGATGAGATCGTCTATCATTACACCGACGTACGCTTCCTCCCGGCCAAGGATGAAGTCCGGCTTCCCGATGACTTTGGAGGCAGCGTTAATCCCAGCGACCAAGCCCTGGCCAGCTGCTTCTTCGTAGCCAGAGGTACCATTTACCTGACCGGCGAAATACAGTCCCTCGATTTCCTTGCTTTCCAGGGTGTGTTTTAGCTGGTAGGCTGGGAAGTAATCATATTCGACGGCATACCCAGGGCGTAGCAGTTCGACCGTTTCAAGTCCCGGCATGGTTCGGAGCGCCGCTACCTGAATATCTGCAGGTAAGCTCGTGGAGAAGCCATTGACATAGACCGTATCGCCATCTGCCTCTTCCGGTTCCAGAAAGATATGGTGCGAGTCTCTCTCCGCAAACCTGACTATCTTGTCCTCGATCGAAGGACAATAGCGAGGCCCTTTGCCAATTATCCGGCCCGTGAACATCGGTGACTGGTCGAAGCCTCTTGATAGGACATCATGCGTAATCCGAGAAGTTGCCGTCAACCAACAGGTGATATGATTCACCGGTGGGAGAAGCGTTCTCGAAGAGAACGGGACAATTATTGGGTCGCCGGGCTGCGATTCAAGATTTGAGGTATCTATCGAGGCCAATGATACTCGAGGCGGCGTCCCAGTTTTGAGTCGGGCGGTCCGAAGCTTTAGAGCAGCTTCGGGTTCAGTCGTAAGAAATGCAGATTGCTCACCATATCGACCGCCAGATGATTGTGTCATACCTGTGTGCATGACGCCGTTCAGGAATGTGCCCGCGCAAATAATGACAGCCTTGGATCGGAGGTGTCTGCCATCTGAAAGAATGACTCCGGCGACTCGGCTTCCTTCGATCCAAATACGTTCGACCGATCCTTCGATGATGATGTTCGGATCCAGTTCACGCAAACGCCTCTGAGCAACAATAGGATAGAGGCTACGGCTAACCTGAGATCTAGGCGACCATACGGCTGCTCCTTTGGAGCTGTTTAGCATTTTGAACTGCAGCGAGCATTCATCCGTGATCTCACCCATCAGTCCACCTAAAGCATCGATCTCCTTGACAACCTGACCCTTTCCGGTACCGCCGACTGCCGGATTGCATGAAAGTGTTCCGACCTTATCCGCCGACATAGAGACAAGCCGAACGCTCAGACCCATCCTATGGGCCGCATTCGTCGCTTCGATGCCGGCATGGCCGCCACCGATTACGAGGATATCAGTTGGTTCCACGTGGAACAATTCAGAAATCATATCATAAATATCTTTGCCGACTTTACTATTTTCCTATGCACATCTTAGCGAATATGTAATCAAGACTGTTATCAGATATGTTTTCACCAAGCAATTCCGAAATACCGCTGGCGCATCGTCTAAGGTCATCTGACAGAATAGCAGGCTCAGATTCAAGAGTCACGCCCGAAAGGGACAACAAGACCTCTGAAATCGTAGACTGCTCAAGATCAGACAATGTGAGCATATTATATTCGGACGATCGCGAACGAAGCTCGCCAGCGAGCCACCCGTGAATTCTGGAAACGCCTTCGCCAGTAATGGCCGATACACTCAGACCCTCGCTCCATCCATCCAGATCACGCTTATTGTGCAAGAGAAGGGAGCCATTGGGCATGCTCGGAAGCCGATCGCCTGGCTCCGTCACTCGAAGCGAAATATCGGCATGCTGCGCCGCGTTTGCGCCAAGCTCGATGCCACGACCTTCAATAAACTCCTCGGCATCGCGGACCCCGGCGGTATCGATCAGCTTGACTCGAAAACCATCAATATTGATAAAGGCCTCGACATAGTCACGCGTGGTCCCGGGAATATCACTAACTATGCTTCGCTCGAAATTCAAGAGCGCATTGAAGACGCTACTCTTTCCAACATTCGGTGGACCCGTCAAAGCAACAGTAAAGAAACCCGCGTTTGCGCGACGAGTGAGGGAATCGCGTAGTAGCTGCGCGAGCGAGGCACGAACGGATTCGACGCGCAAATCAAAATCCTTGATTTGAATATGGTCCGATTCGCCAAAATCAATCTCCGCATCAACATGCGCGATCAGAGAAATAAGCTGTTCGTATGCGCCGTGCAGACGCTCGAACTTCTCATGAAGAGCCAGCTCCGAGCCGCGCAATTCGTGCACGGATTGAGCGTCGACCTTCACGGAAATCAACTCCGCATCCTCAATTCCAATCTTGCCATTGAAAAACGCGCGGCGCGAAAACTCTCCAGGCTCAGCTTGCCGAGCCCCACCCGCGTAAAGCAATTCCAGTATCTGGCGAGCGATAATCGGCGAGCCATGCGGCGTAATCTCGCAAAGGTCCTCACCAGAAAACGATCGGGGTGCGCGGTTGATATGAATCACCACATCGTCGATGTCCGTAATCTTCGCATAAACCGAACTTGCGGATTTTGCCACCCATAAGTCTGCGGGGTCCTCGACCATACGAGAGACGATGCCGATCGCATCCGGCCCGGAAATCCGAACGATCGCCAATGCGCTACGGCCTTCCGGCGTGGCGATCGCTGCGATGGTATCGTGAAAAAGTCCGAGGGGCATGGCGTAAACCCTAAGTCCTGACGTCAAACAAAAACTCCCGGAAGCAGGGTGCGCTTCCGGGAGTCATCAAGATCGCCTCGGGAATCGATTATTTCTTCTTCTTGCCCGTCTGTCCTTTACCGGTGTATTGCTGCTGCCGGGTCGAACGCTGTTGCTTTTCCATATCCTGAAGACGCGCCATGATTCCGCCGCCCTTTTTCGGGTCTTTCTTCATATCTTCGATATTCAGCGGAGTTGCGATCTTCGTGAGATAGAACTGTTGCGCGAGTCCGAAAATATTGAACATGAAGTAATATAGGGCGACGCCGGAGGGCAGATTGTTAAACATGAACAGGAACATGAATGGCATGATATACGCCATCATTTTCTGTCGCGGGTCGGTCACCATGAAAAACTGCTGCAAGAACATCGTGGCGACAAGGAACAGGGTAAGTCCGCTGATCGCATCGGGAAGCAAGGGGATATTTTTGCCGAGATGAATGACAAAATCCGGGGTCGAAAGATCGGTGATCCAGAGGGCGAACGGCGCCTGCCGCAATTGGATCACATTCTTCAGTACCTGATAGAGCGCAAAGAGGATCGGCATCTGAAGCACCATCGGCAAGCATCCTCCGGCGGGATTCACGCCGTAGGTCCGATACAACTTCATCATCTCCTCGTTCATCTTCTTCTGATCGTCCTTATACTTGTCGCGGACTTCGGTCACCATCGGCGCCAGCACTTGCATCTTACGCATCGATCGCATTTGTCCGGTCGAGAGCGGAATCGTCACCAGCTTAATGACGATGGAAAAGACAATAATGACCAGGCCCCAGTTGGTGATGAACCCATGCAGCCATAAGAAGAACGGCATCAGCAAATGGACCGCGATGGGCCGAACGACGGGCCAGCCAAAGTACATCGACTGATCGAGCCCAACACCAAGCGCCGAAATGCGATCGTATTCGAGCGGACCGAAATAAAGATTGAATGCGAGATCTTCTTTCGACGTGCGTCCGATCGGCACATTGATCGAGGCCATATACTTGGCAACGATAGCGCCGCCCGCAACAGTATCGGCCTTCGCAGTCAAAAGGGCGCCGATCGACTTCATTCCCACCGGCATCATCGCTTTCTCGAAGTACTGATTGCGCATGCCGGCATAGGTGATATCACCATTGACCGACTTGGATTCGGATTGCTTCGCTTTCGAAACCGCGAGATCCTCGATCTCTCCGGCAATACCGGCAAAGACCTTCGCGTTAGTGAGGTCATCCTGGCTCCGTTGCTCGACGAACGGAAGGGGATTGTCTAGTGCGGCGGTGTAGTGATAACCCGAGACGGAATTTTCAAGACCGTTTAGCTTATACTCGATGCCGACTAAATAATTCTTGCCGCTGAAATGGAAGACCTTCTCGATCGAGCGTCCACTATCCAATCGATAGAATGCACTAAAGGTAATGCTATCACCCTCGGCAAGGACGTTTGGTTTTGGGTCGAGAATAAACGGAAAATTATTGGTCTGTGCAAGCTTGCCATCAGAGGTGACAAATCGCAAGTTGATGTCCGCACCCTGATGTTCCGTCGGATCGACGAGATCGAGAGGCTTCTTGTCCCAGGTCAGGTAATGCTTTAGCACGAAGCTGGAGATCGCTCCGCCATGCGAGGAGATCGTCGCAGTGAAGAGCGGAGTCTCGACAGTCTTGAAAACTTCGGGCACGGCCGCAGCCGAAGCAAAAATGCCGCTTGCCGTATCGGACTTCTGCGATGCAGTGGCCCCATGCGACGCTTCGGTCTCATGTGTAACTTGAGACGTGTCGGTCGGCGCGGTGGAGCGAGTCGTATCAGCCGCCACTGGTTTTGGCTGATTTTTGGCGATCTTCGCCTGCTGTTCGCTCATCATGTAGAGCCAGCCGGCAAAGATAAGAATGATCAGCGAAACGCCAATCGTTGTCTGTGTTGAGGATTTCATTTTAGGCGAGCCGGAAACGCCGAGTTGCCGGAGAAGGTTTGGCGCGACGCGCAAGGAGGGCACGAATCCAAGGGCCCACATGTCATAAAACGAAGATTGCAAATCGGCTATTCTCTTGCTCCCTCTATGAGTTGTATGATACTCGAGCGATGGCGCCAACGGAGCGCAAATCGCGTTCGTGCGCTCTGCTTGGCAGTTCTCGCACTTGTCTCGCTTCGGCCATCCACATCTTCCGCTCAGGCGATTACCTATCTGCTTCCGGACATCGGCACGCCCGGCATGAACACGTACATCGAGATCATCGGGCCGAACAAAGCATTCGGAAACTTCGGAACGGATAGCATTTATGCCAATAATCCGGGCGATCGGGTCCAGGTCATCTGCAAGAATCCCTCGGATACGAACCGTGTCAAGTTCGGACCCTGCGTTGTAAGCTGGAATGGCCGGATGATAGCCACTCAGGTATTCGTTATGCCCTGGGTACAGGCCAATGCAACCGATTGGAGGTTGGGGATCAAGATTCCCATTTGCGTGATCGTTGGCGGCTCACAATCAAATACGGATACATTCTATATCGTAAAGCCGCAATCGCTTGGAGTGCTTTCCACGGCTGGCTTGCTCGGTTCGGGTGGCGCGTATGGCTTTCGTTCACGTCGCGGGGCCATGATCGTCGATAGTATGATATTGACCGGCAGCGGGATGTATGGTGTCAGCACTTCGGATTGCGATCCTACGATGCCGGGCATTCAAGGCTATTTGCCGTTTACCCTGATTAGTCTTGGACCAGTTCGTACTATTCCCAGTGCGCAACTCGATGCAAGTGCGAATGGCGTCGATGCCGGTCCCGGCGGTGGCGGCGGCGGTAATGGGCTCACGTGTGGCACGCGAGGCGGTAATGGATTTACCGGCGGCGGGGGCGACGCGGACTGGCAATCCGGGTGCGGCGATCGTCCGGCAGGTATTGGGACGGGTCCGCTTCAGAATAGCCTCAATTTTGCGCCGGGTGGCGTATCCAGCGGCGCCAATGAAGGTGGCGGAGGCGGGACGGGCCATGCCTTCGGGACTGGCGGAGCGGCTGGTGGCGCCGGGGACTATGGAGGGGGATTTCCAGGATACGGTGGCGGATCCGGCGGACCCGAGTGCTGCGTGCCACCGGTTCAAGGCGGTGGTGGTGGCGGCGGATTCGCAACGGCCGGATCCAGTGGAGGATTTTGGCAGGGCTTTCCCTCTGGTGGTTATGTCAATGGAAATCTGGAGCTTGTCCCGATGGCTGGAGGCTCGGGCGGTGGTGGTGGAAATGACAATGGCGGGGAAGTTGGCGCGGGAAATGGCGGCGGAGGTGGCGGATGCTTGGCGATCAATGCCAGAAGTATCGCTATCTCGGGATTGATCGCCAAAGGCGCGATCGGCAGCGATGATACAAGCTCCTTTTCGGACGGGGCCGGCGGTGGCGGAAGCGGTGGTGCGATTATACTCGGAAGTAAGATTTCACTCTCAGCGCCGAGCGAGGATGTTCATGGCGGAAGCGGTGGACAGGGTGTTCCGCAACATAGCGGACAGGATGGAGGCAATGGCGGTGCTGGTCGTGTGCGTCTTGATGGACTTGTAGTCTCCTCGATTACCGTGTCACCAAACGATGCCACGCGATACGCAGGGCCCTCAACCGATACCTCGCACGAGGTGAATCGCACGTTTACGATCACCGGGACTGGCAATGGCAAAGATATTCAGCTCTATCTCAAGCCTCTGTCCGATACCTGGTCGTTGATTGCGACCATCACGGGTTATGCTACGAATTGGAGTCGGAAGATTACGCTACCAGGAAGCGACACACTATATCTTTTAGCGGCTGCGCAACAGGTTCCTTCACCGAGCGCGGACACATTTGCTGCTGAACCGGGCTGGGTGCTTTCGCAGGCTGCCGCAAATATATTCCATGTCAGCGAGTGTATTCCTCCCGTCTTGCAGCTCGATACAAGTGGTCCGCTGGAATTCTGCGATGGCGAAACACGCACCATCATCGCGCGGCCGATCGGACTCGTGCATAAGTGGCTGAAGGACGGTGTGGATATGGGAGTTGCCTCGGACTCGCTTGTCATCTCCGAGTCCGGACTCTACAGTGTTGTAGTTTCCACGACCAATGGCTGTGCGGACACGGCAATCGTTACTGCGTCGGTAACGGCGAAACCCAAAGTGCAGATCACAGCCAATAGCCCAATAAGACTATGCGCTGGTGATAGTGCCACGATCCATGCATCATCGACAGACGCTGGTGTGCAGTTCATGTGGTTGAAAGACGGATCTGATATTCAGGTCGCTCAAGACTCGATAACGATCGGTGACTCAGGGCAGTACTCTGTGATCGTCTCGAAAGCAGCAGGTTGTACAGACACCGCGTCGGTCCAGGTTATTCTCAATCCCTTGCCGATTGCAGGGATCGCACCTTCGGATACCATCACGCTAGATTGCGCTAACCAGGCAGCGACAATTGCGGCTACAGGTGGCAATTCATATCTGTGGAGCAACGGCGCGAATACGTCGTCGATTGTTGTCTCTGATACCGGATTGTATTCAGTGCTTGTCACCGATTCTAATGGCTGCTCGGCGCGCTCGAAACCGGTCGCGGTTCGATGGCAGTCTCCGCTGGTTACGATTTCATCCCAGAGTGACACAACAATCTGTGCCGATTCGGGCATGAGTTGTGTGCGACAGATCCAATTTACGAATCACTTGCCTCGGACGCAAGCGATCGTTGCACACTCCATTACGTCCAGCGGCTTTCACGGGATTCCGGATACGATCGTGCTTGCGCCGAACGAGACACAGCGCATCGGAGACACGCTCGTTACGGATGGCTCCGCGAAGGATTATCATGTCGCGTACTACTTTACGGATTCCTGCGGCGCAACACTTGGCGGGGGAATCGACTCAGCGATCTTCTCGGTCCATACGATTGCCAAATCGCCTTCGGTACAGCTCGAGATGCTTCCGGACAGCGGAAGAACTGCACGGGCCGAGGATACGATTGCATTCCCGATTCGTCTTGTCCGAGGCGTAGCGGCGTGTCTCACGAAGCTTCATATTTCGATTGCGCACGATGGCGATCTTCTTCGGTATGCTGGTGGCTCGGGCCTTCAACTCGATAGCACCACCGCGGATGGAACGATCGATTACGTGACGCTCCAGTTGAGCGGCAACGCCGGAGTTGTTGCTTCAATCGTATACCAAATGTTTCTTGCGAGTAAGGATTCGACTCCGCTGTTGCTTTCGGTGATCTCTTCGGAGGATACGTGCACTGCCTCTGGAGTCTGTCCGCAATCCCTGGAGCAATCGGCTTCCAGTGTGCGATACGTTTTTGCTTGCACCGATCGCCTCATTCAGGATCAATTGCGGACCGGTACGTTCTACATCGATCGCATTGCACCGAATCCGGCGCGAAACGAAATTCAGGTTTCGGGTTCAGGGCTTTCGGGAGTTGCTGTCGAGATGTATGATATGCTTGGCCGCTCGATCGCATTGTCTGCGCCAGATTCTATGACTCATGAATCGGACGGGCATAGCACTACACTCCGCTTTGATGTCTCTCAACTCCCGGACGGCTTTTATCACCTCCGCATCGCGGGTGGCGGGTTAATAGTGACTCGAAGTATAGTCATCCAGCGGTGAGCGGAGCAGCCAATGTTTAGGACAATAAATCGTGAAGGCAGAAGAGTGATTGTAACTTCTGCCTTTTCAATGTGTTTTTCAAGAGTCACAATGAATATCAGCTTATGTCTACTGTTGGTCTCGGGCACGCTATTGCTTAGCGCCTGTAGCACAAACTATCGTGTTGTCGAATCAGCACCTGATGTCATTTCGTGGGATTCACTCCGACACTCCGTAACGATCCAGCCTCCAAAGCCCGTAGTTCATCCCGGAAAGGTTGTCACTTATGAACACTTCCTGTTCATAAGCGATCCGTATAAAGGTTGGTACGTTATTGATAACACCTCGTCGTCTTCTCCGCGAGGCGTCGCTTACATCGCGGCGCCGGGCTCTCTTGATGGGTCGGTTAATCATGGATACTTCTACATCAATAACTCGACTGATTTGGTCGTGCTCGATATTTCCGATCCATCCAGTCCAAAGATCTCGAAGCGGTTACAAAATGTGCTACGAGTGCCAGCGCCGCCACGCACAATGAGCGATTATCACAATAGCGGAGCTGTCATCGGATGGCATGATACGCTTGTCATTGTACCGATCTCACCATTAGGATGATGCGACCGAAATTCAAGCTTGCAATTGCGATTGCGCACTTGGCATTTTGCGCCGGTTGCCTGAGTTCAACAGAGCCCGGGCAACTGACAGGTTGCAATAGTTATCGGCATCTCTATGATTTTGTCACGAATGGCTTATTCCTGTTTACCGATTCCCTCGCATTTTCCCTTACTGAACCTTCGAATCCCGTTCCACATGGGGGCTACCATTCTTTCGGAGGTGATACGGCATTCGTCGATAGCACTCAACCGTCGGAGGGGTACTCATTTCTCTATTGGGGATATCGTGTCGATTCATTAGGTACAGAAATCCAAAATGGACGGGACATTGCTCTGAATGGTTGTCCCCGCCACGTCGCCTATCGTCCGGGGGTCATTTACATGTTGCGGCACACGACGTATCCCGGAGGTAACATGTATTTCTGTGCTCAAGCGGAAGATACCGTCAATGCGCTTGATGTTGAATCATTCTCCGATACTTTGGTAACGCTGCAATCGGAGGTTCCTCTAACTGATCCACAGGATATCGCAATCACCGGAAATATCCTCTACGTTCTCGATGGTGCCGTAGGTTTGCAAATATTCAGCCTCAGTGATCCAATGCGTCCGGTACTCATTGCGACGATCGGTAGCATTCAAGGATATCACATGGACCTGACTCCGCAAACTACGCTGCTCGTTCATACAGTTCGGGGAATTGCGCAGTATGATATTTCGAATCCCACAAGTCCAGTCCTGCTTAGCATGATTCTGTAACAGCTCGCAGTATTTGCTATCCAATAGTCACAAGCGCCTCTTCCAACTCCACCACGAGTTGCATCATCACCGGACGAAGCTGAAGCTGCAACCGGACGAGGTGCATCGCGCGATCGACTGCTGCAAGCGCCAGGACAATGCCGCGAGGATCGCCAAAGCGGCCAACAAAACGGACAAGCGCATCCATCTGATCAAGATTGACGATCTGCGCTTCGGCTTTCGTTGTAAGCGCGAGCGCATCACGTAACCAGAGCGCAAGCAAAGCCAGTCTCTGTTCGGTCGCCTGACGACGCTCCAAGAATTTGCCACCACCAGAACGTGGAAGGAAAAGATCGATCTGTTGCGCGGCACGCAATCGGCTTTTGGAAAGCCCCATCCGCAAAAAATCGACGATCTGATTCCGCATTTCCTTCACGTCCTCACCGATCATCGCGCGTGCGCCGGAATAACTGCCGTTTGCCAATCGAGAAAGAAACTCCGCTTCTTCGTGCGGTAACTCTTCGCGCTCAATGAGCGCGCGGGCAATTTCTTCCGCAGCAAGTGCATCGAACCGGACATCCTGGCAGCGCGAGTGAATGGTTGGCAACAGTCTGTGCGCGTTCGAGCTGGTGAGGATAATTAGCGTGTTTGCGTGCGGCTCCTCCAGTGTTTTGAGAAATGCGTTTTGCGATTGCACGTTCATCATGTCCGCCTCACTGATGATGACGACACGCTTTTGTCCGCCAGTAAACGAGCGAGAGAGCGCCGTGCGCAGCTCGCGGATCTGAGCAATCTGAATCGCAGTTGCGCGCGGAATCTCCAAGTTGTGATACGGGTCGGCGGATTTTGCGGCAAGCTGTTCGCGGATGACATCGATATCCTTGAGATCGACTTCTTCATCACCCGAACTTTCCTTCTTCGGCAGCGCGTGGAGGAAGTGGACTGTGTTCGAGGCCAGGGACTGAATCCCGACGCAGCTTTCGCACTCATCGCAAGCGCCTGACTCAGTCGGATTAATACAATTCAGCGCCTTCGCCAGCTCCAGCGCGGCGGCATCCTTCCCGACGCCTTCGGGTCCCGAAAACAGATACGCGCCCGGAAGTTTGCCGGATTCAATCGCATTCGCGATAATCCGCTTGACGCGCGATTGCCCGATCACATTTGCCCACATGCGCGAGGAGTAACGCACAATCTTGGATGCGAGTGCTCAATCCGTCCCGGAGCGAGCAGTTATTCTGTCAGCAAGTCCTTCTGTGTACTCATCTGTGTAATGAATTGGAGCCCCAAACGGCCATTTTTGTGCGTCGTCGGGGACAGAAGACGTCCTGACGGCGAATGTAACACAACCAATCAACAAAAACAAAAATGTATTCGACACTCTTCAAACAGGGTCCCAGAGTCTCTGCCGGACCATCCCTGCAATCGCGAAAGCACCGCGGAGCATTGCGTGCGCTCTTCGCGCTTCTTTGGTTGAGCATGGCTATCATAGCGCATGCGCAAAGCACCGATACGTGCGTGCACAGTCCATGCGAGAGCGTACTCCTGGGCAACACGAGTTTCGAGGAACTCCCGAACTCGACCGTAGCGAACATCGTGAATAATGTTGGCTTCGTTCAAACGAACCAAAACAATATTCCATATTGGAAGACAACGGCGTCCGACCAGAACATCGAGATATGGAAGAGTGGATACGACAACATCTCAGCATATTCTGGTAATTACTTCGCGGAGCTGAATGCCACGCAGGTCGGCACACTCTATCAACCCTTCACCGCAATCGCTCCAATTTCGGTCGTGATTTCCTTCGCGCACCGTGGACGGTACACTGGAATGGACACAATGGAAGTCCTTCTCCTCGATCCTACCGGTAACCCCACTGTGCTCGGAACCTACTATGATAACAGGACGGCCTGGCGGTACTATACCACCGCACCGTTTGCGATTCCGTATAATCTGCTTGGAGCATGGACGCTGCAATTCAAGTCCATCTCATCGAATAGTGGTGCGGGGCCGGCGGATGGAGGTAATTTCCTCGATTCGATCACCGTCACATGTGCCACGGTCGATCCCTGTAAAGATGTGCAGCTTACGAATACCGGTTTCGAGCAGATCCTCAACGGGCAGGCTCCTACGACCTTTGTGCAGACAGACGAAAGTAACATTCCGGGCTGGAGCACCACCGCAACGGATCAGAAGATCGAAATCTGGCGAAGCGGCTATGGCAACGTTCCCGCGTATGCTGGTCTCTACTTTGCTGAGTTGAACGCAACGCAAGTTGGGACGCTCTACCAGCCATTCACAGTAACCGGTCCAATTGCAGTCACCGTTTCCTTCGCACATCGTGGCCGGTATCCAGGCGTTGACATGATGGAAGTGCTGATTGTCGACACGGTGACGAACAATGTCACATCGCTCGGCACCTATTCGGATAATGACTCGACGTGGCGCTACTATACCCTTGCCCCGCAATCGTTGCTGCCCGGTAATTACTATCTGGAATTCAAGTCGATCTCCTCGAACGGTGGTAACGGACCATCCAACGGCGGCAACTTCCTCGATTCCATCAGCGTGACATGCGCCGGCACCGACCCGTGCCATGATGTTTGGATTCAGCGGACCGCCACGGACGATGGTACCGAGCCGTTAGGACCGGCCCAGGGGTATATCGCCAACCTTCCAGTGCCAAATCCAACCCTGCCGTGGGGTGCTCCCGGCGTGTGGAATACCGTAAACGATCCCACAGGAATGGAGCATCAGAATCCTGTGCGCGGGGCATCGAATGTTCTGCGAGTCCAACTGAACAATCGCGGCTGCGTCGCGTCGAGTCCAGGACATCTCTATGTGTACATCACCCCGATTCAAACATGGATGCCGGTTTCCGCGTCAGCAGCGAATCTGTATCCGAACAATCCCGGTGCCACCGATGGTAACTGGCCGAGCGTGCTGCCCAGTCCATACTATGTTGTAACACCCTCGATTCCCGCGGGAGGATCAACCATCATCAACATTCCATGGACGCCACCTGCCGGCAGAAGTCACTGCTGCTTCAACGTCCGCTATGAAAATCCGGAAGATCGTTTGAAGGCGCAAGTCACGGACGCAATCCAAAATCCGATCGCGGATAATAATGTCGCACATAAAAACGTGGATATTATCGATTCCGTCACGCATACGGGGACGTTCTCGATCGGCAACCCCGATAGTGTTGCGCGTCCGATCGACCTGCATTTCAATCTCAATACGCTGACAGCGAACGGCTCTTCCTTGAACTCGCTGGGGATCATTATTAAGTGGCCGCCGCCGGTCTATACGGCGTGGGTCCGCGGTGGAAGCCATGGCAACGGGATCGCCGTCCTGCCTGATTCCTCGATCCGTCTTACCGGAGGCGCGCAATCTGACCTGCTCGCAATTCCGCTCGCGGCCAATCAGACGGCTGATGTCTCGTGGGAAGTCGATTCGATACAGACTCCAACTGGTCAGCGACTTCAGATCAACGTGACGCAGTACACTGAGCCGAAGGATAGCTTCGACATTCGGGGCGTTCGACTCGATGATGGTTTGTCGTGGGATATTCGCACCATCAAGCGGATACTCGCGAACGCTCCAAAGGGTGGCGACACCATTGCGAGCGAGCGTCCGACAAATCGTCCGATGCATGTCCAAACACACGCCATCTATGTATCGAATGGCAATTCGCAACGGGGCACGATCGATCGCGTGATTGTCGGTGTCGAAGGAAAGGCGGCTATTCTCGCTGTCGGACCGCCGCAGGATAGTGCAAAGACCTGCATCTCATTGGCGAGAGACCGCACAGGACGAAGCTATGTCTACCAATGTGCGCCCGATGACTACGTCCAGATCTATGCTGGCGAAGTATTTCGTCCAATCTATATCACGGTGTCTACACCGGACACCGGATCGATCACGATCGACTTCAAGACGCTCTCTGCAACTGGCGACACGCTGACCGATAGTAAGGCATTCCTAACGGATCGCCTCCCGTCGAGTGCCGTGAATAACTCAGAACGGCCGGTGTACTCTGCGCCATCGCTGCTGAGCAGTTATCCAAACCCCGTGAGTACGACAGGGACAGTACGGTTCGTACTTCCGACACTGACGCATGGAGCGGATTTGGAAATCCTCGATGCATCGGGACGTAGCGTCCAGTCGATCATGACTGCAGCGACGTTCGAGGCTGGCCTGCACGAAGTCAACTTCAATGCCTCGGATTTGCCGAGCGGCGCATACTTCCTCATGCTCCGCACGGATGAAGCACAGTATACCTCCAACCTGAAGATCGTCCATTAGACACGATCCTCCCGAGAAAGGCGCCATCATAATTGGTGGTGGCGCCTACTCTGGAGCATGAACCCGACTCCTTTCAACGATAATAATCGAAGGCAATTAAACCTGGCAACGAAAGATAATCTTTCTTCGCCGTAAACATTCGATGCTCAACAACTCTATGACAACTTCATTGGCCGCTCCGGCCGTCGCTCCGACTCCGGTCACCGCCCCATCTTCAGAATTCGCGATGCCAAAGCCGCATCCGCTGCACCTTGTGTTCACTGCCGGGCCGCAGAACGTATTGAACAATATCTACCCGGGAGATTTCTCCGCTGCCGCACTCGTAGCGCCACGCATGGGACTGAATGATCCGTCCCAGGATAAATTCTTCCTGTGTACGTTCAAGTGGACGCCGCCAGGTCATTGCTGCAAGATTACTCGTGCAATTCTTACAGTAAATCTGAAGGCAAATGTCCCCGGAGTGTCTCTTAAGGATTCAATGGCCGGCAACGATACAATCGGGATCGTCCGCAATGGTGTCAGTGTGCCGGGCTACAGCGAGACAGTCTACACGCATTGGCCATTCGCCGCAGGGCAGCCCTCGATCAAAACGTGGACGCTGGATCCCGCTGAACTTGCGCACATGAACACCGATCATCGCCTGAGCTTCAACGTGCAGGATGATACGATGGTCCAGTCCGCCACCCTTGAACTATGGGGTTGCTGCCTGGATAAGTAAGCGAAGCAAGCGGTGACGCCAGTATTGTTGGCGCCGCCGCTTCTTTTCTTAAAAGTGATTCATTATCAATGTATATTTGTATAACAACTTTCCCTGTTCTCCTATGAAATTACGTCTCAGTCTCATTGGTGTCCTGCTTCTGATTGCGCCCTGTCTTCTGATTCTGACAGGATGCCCAGTCCCTCATCCGCTATGCATAGAAATCGTGCATCTGTCGTTTGATGGGAGCCTGGTGGATTCCTCCGTGTATCATCATCAGGTGACCGCAACCGACACGGCGCGGTACGGCCAGAATCGTTTCGGTCAAAGGAATAAATCGCTCTATTTGAATGGAACGACCGCGCTGAGTATTCCGGACACAGCGAATCTTCGACTATCGAACACATTCACGATTAGCGCGTGGGTGCGAACCCGCGATACAAACGATGCGGGTATTGTCTGCAAGGGTCCCGCTAATAATGCTGTCCCTGGGTATCGTTTGGATTTGAAGCATGGACATCCACATGCAGCAATAACGGCAAGCGGTTCAAACGTGGACATCACAGCCACGAAGTCGGTTGCCGACAACGTGTGGCATTTGCTCACACTGACTGCATCGCCTGCCGGAGTAACCCTCTACCTCGATACCACCGTTGCAGGCCATGCCAGCGGCACGAACCTGCGGGCGGACTCGATGAACACCGCGCCACTCTGGATCGGAAGACTGCCGAATGGACTTGGTACATACCAGGGTTACCTCGATGAGATTATTATTGGACCGTGTCCGGAGACCCTGCCAAATGTCATTCACCAGTATAGATCCTCCGTGGCAAACCTAGCCGATATGCCTCCGGGAGTGATGATCAATCCTGCTGATACGCATACCTACATTCTTGGGATGTGCTGGGACGATTCGCTGACAGGGTATTGCTGCGGCACCCACGGCACCATTGAAAAGACCATCGATGGGGGCAATAGTTGGACACAGATCTGGATCGGCACTAGTGAAATCCTGAGAGCCATCTCATTCAAACAGGGAGTAGGCTTCGCTGTTGGTGATAATGCCGCGGTATTTAAATTCACTGACAATGGGACTGTCATCAGCGTCAATCCCGATCATTCAGCCACCAACCTCCTAATCAATCAAGGGCTCTCCCAAATTGATTACAGAGGTGTAAAAGTCTTTGATGCAACTGATTTCGTTTTTATTGGAGGTGCGGAGTGGATCTCGGGCGGAATCGGTTTTATCGTGACAGGCGCGAATGGCAGCTGGTCATCGAATACGAATTCGAATTCCATGCGGTGCATGAAGTGCATTGGTACTGATGATAACGGTACTCCTGGTGCTTGTTGGGTCGCTGGGGATGAAGGAGAAATCTGGAAATCTACAGCCAACGGTTGGGTACATGACCAACTGCCAACAGGTGGCACGGCCACGATAAGAAGCTGCGATTTCCGGATGACTTCGGGAGTTGAGACTGGTCTCGTTGGAACTGATGATGGTCATATCCTGCAGTACAATTCTTCGAACGGTACATGGTCTCCCGAGCGCGGAGCCGACAACTCTTGGATTCTTGGGGTGCAATTAAGAACAATTGGCGGCGACTTGGGAGTAATGGATGCAAGTGGTGGCGGACATGTCGAGAACCTTCAGCCGCCATGGCAACAACTTCAGGGGTCACCTGTGTCAACGCTACCATGGGTGCTATCCTGTCCTGGAAGCGTAAATGGAACTGCATTGCTCCACTACCAAAGTGCACCGCCAGTACAAATTGATTGGCTGCACTAACTCATTGAAGGGAGTATTCGATGAGACAGATACCGATTTGGGAAGTTTCGTGAAAGAGGTTCTCACCCGAAAGGAAGAGTTCGACCGAACGATTGAGTCGATCGAACGTGATCTCGACATGGACCGCTGCGCTGCAGCGGTCCCGCGATTATTGGAGATTTGCGGTTCGGATCTCTTAGCTCGAACGAAAGTCTATTTACTCGCTGCTCGCTGCTATTTTGTGGGCCGAGATGTGGAGCGGTACCTCGCCATGATAGAGGAGGCGAGGCTGGCTGCTGCAGAAGGTCCTATCGAGGCCAGGGTGCGAGTTGCGGCGATCGAAGCATCATTGCTCACATCCGCAATAAATATTCCGGAATCCGTCGTGAAGTTAGAGTTTGCGATTGAACACCTGCCTGAGGTTTCGGATGAAGTGCGGAGCCTTGTGATGTCGATCCGGGGACGGAATGATGCATTGATGGGACGCTACGCAGAAGCATTGGAATATTCCCAGGAGGCGATCTCACTCGCGCATCGTCTCTCATCGACTGCTTCATTTGCAAACGGCACCATGGCATTGGTATTCCAATTTATGGGCCGCATCGAAGAGTCGGAACATTATGGGCTCGAACAAATAAGAATCTTGAGTGAACGGGGCTCGCTCAATTGGGTTGCAAGTACGTATTCCTTCCTCAGCTCTGGGGCAGCCTCCATTCAACAATGGGAGCGAGCACATCAATATGCTGTGAAGGCTACCGAATTGATGACCAATACCCAGCGTCAGTCTTCAATACGTGTGCTTTCACTGCTCTGGGTTGCAGATTCACATTTCGCACTTGGAGAGTACGAAGCAGCTCTGGAGTATGCGAGTACCGCACTCGCGGTAGCGATGGAAGAGGACAATGCTCGTTTCATCGCAAACTCTCAAATACTTTTGGGTCAAGTCCATCTCAAGATGGGTAATAACTCGCTAGCTCTTGAAACTCTCCTCACTCCACTCGAACGGGACAGTGAACTGCTGGACAATGAGCGAATGTACCTCTATCGCTGGCTCGCTGCGACATACAAAGCTCTGGACCGCAAGGCGGAAGCATTCGATATTTGCTACAGGCTTTGGGAATTGCAGACGGATTTTGACCGGAGAACGCGCGAAGCACTCCTTGGCTACCACAAGGCACTTGAAAAGAAAATCCACTTCCAGGAGATTGCGCTTCTCAAGACGAAATCCGATGCCATTGCGCGGGAGCTTTCGCTCAAGACGATGAACCTCGCGGCGCAGACCGATCTGCTGGCGCGATTTCGAGATGAGTTGCGCGTTGTTATTCGTAATGTGGGCGATCCGGGTGCGGCGCTAAGTCAGGTAAAAGAAAAACTGAAGGCGCTGCCGTGCGAACAAATAGACTGGACCAAATTCGAAACGCAATTCACCTCAGTCCATCCCGAGTTCAGAAGATCGCTTGCCGAGAAATTCCCAACACTCACACAACAGGAGTTGCGGTTGTGCCAGCTTTTGCGCGTGGGAATGAAGTCCTTCGAAGCCGCGCGACTCATGTGTATCTCGGAGCGTGGTGTCGAGAATCATCGGTTCAATATTCGGAAAAAGTTGGAGCTTACGCGAGAGCAATCGCTCACGGACTTTCTGACTGCATTGATATAGAATAGTCAGATAGACTCACGACGGGTTCAGGGCAATTCTCTCGGAACATGTATTTGAACTCCCGCACCTATTGACTTTCATTAAGGATAATTGTATCTTTGCACTTTAGGCTCTCTCCGGAGTCGTCGTCTTCACAATCACGTCTATTCGCCTGAGTTATGAGTACGTTCTTAAGAATCGGATTCTTTGTCGCAGTAATCGCCGTAATTCAAAGCACGGCAGCCTGTGCGCAGGACATACCGCATACGATCAGTTATCAAGGTACCATTCAGTCGCCAACTGGAATTCCAATTGCGGATGGGGAGTATCTAGTGATTTTGCATCTCTATGCCGATCCAGACGGCAAGGAAGAAATTTGGTCGGCGGGTTACAACACGCCCGTGGCCAATGGAATCTTTAACCTGACTCTCGGCGGCGGTGGCGCACCACTTCCCACAGCGGCGGAGATGAGCCGTCCGCTCTGGATTGGAACACAGATCGGTGACGCACCAGTGATGCGGCCCCTCGCGCCGCTTGGATCATCACCGTACGCGCTCGCCATTGCCGATCGCTCGGTCAGTGCGAACAAAATGGCAACCGATTATGTCAGCGCGATCACGGTCAATGGGCAGCGTCTGAGCGGCGTTGGCACAGACGTACATTTCGTAAGTGGTCCCGGTCTCAGTTTTGAACTCGATCCGTCGAGCAACACTGTTTTGCTTTCTTCCGAATCGTCCGTGACGAGCAAGGGTGCCAATGCTCAACATGAAGGCTTCGATAACATCAGCCCAATGACAGCGCTCGGCGACATGATTTATGGTAGCACACCGATCGATAATGGCCATGCGACAGGCGCTCGTCTCGCGGGTAATACTTCGAGCACCAAGAAATTTCTCACTCAGACGGGGACCGGCTCGGCAAGTGCCGCACCCGCATGGGGGACGATCAGCGCGAGCGATATTTCCGGACTCACCGTTCCAGTAACAAGCGTCTTTGGAAGGACCGGTGATGTGGTTGCGCAGAGTGGCGATTACGGCAGCGATCAGGTCACGGAAGGCTCGACGAACCGATACTACACCGATGCGCGCGCCAGAGCCGCGATTTCGGCGATGGCGCCGCTGAGCTATAATAGTGTCAACGGAGTGATGTCGCTGGGTAATATTCCGGAAACCCAGGTGACAAACCTCGCAAGCGACCTCGGCAACAAGTGGAGCACCACGGGAAATGCTGGCACTGCGGCCGGGACGAATTTTATCGGGACGACGGACAGCGAGGCGTTTGAAATACGGGTTTATAATAATTGGCGGTCTTCAAATACGAACTACCTGAGAGGAGGACGTGCCATGCGCTTTGAACCCCACCAGTTCGGCGTAAACATCATTGGAGGCGATAGTGCAAACTCAGTTCGAAGCGGTGTGAGCGGTGCCACGATTGCTGGTGGCGGTGGAATAACCGTCTATGCGACCGGACTTTATCCCAATCGCGTTCAGGATAATTCCGGAACTGTTGGCGGAGGCGCTGGTAATGTCAGTGGAGACACTGGACTGACCGCAGGCTTTGCAGTGGTCGCCGGTGGTCGCGATAACTGGGCAAAAGGCTCATGGTCTGCAGTCCTGGGTGGGGATCACAATCGAGCGTTATCCGATGAAGCTACTGTTACAGGGGGAGCAGGTGATACAGCTTTGGGCTTCCTATCCGCTGTGGTTGGCGGAACAGTAAATATTGCGGGAGGATCTGCTTCTTTCGTGGGAGGCGGAAGTAACAATAGAGCGACCGGTTACTATACATCGATTACCGGTGGAAGGAGCAATATGGCTACTGCTGATTATTCGAATGTCAACGGAGGAAATAGCAACTTGGACAGTGCCAGTAATTCCGTCATTGCCGGTGGCAGCAACAACATCATCTATGGCGGTCCAAACACTGATGGCTCCGCAATTGCTGGGGGAATTCAGAATTGGATTTTCCACAATAACAGCTTCATCGGAAGTGGTTACCAAAATCGGATTTATGGTCCCTCGAGTGTGATTGCTGGCGGCTTTAATAATACGACTGGATATCCGCAAGGATATGGCTCTTCGTTCATCGGCGGCGGATCGAACAATTCGGCACCGAGATATTATTCAACGATCGTTGGTGGGGCTTACAATTCTTGCAATGATTGGGACTTTATCGGCGGGGGGCTCGCAAATAACGGCAATGGGTCATACTCCGTTATCGTGGGGGGTGACAGCAATAATTATGGAGTCTTCGGCAACTATACAAACTCATTTATCGGCGGTGGACATCGAAACTATGCGGGAAACTATGCTGTCGATGCAGGGGGTGCCTACAACTCTGCGTCGGGGGATTATTCAGCCGTAGGCGGCGGGAGAAATAATGTCAGCTACAACAAATACTCCGCGATTCCTGGGGGACAAAACTTAGGTATCGGCTTCAATAGCTTCGGATTCAATGGAGACACCTCCGCTACGCGTTATACCAACTTCCAATATGGCCAGTCCATGGCGTATTTCGGGAATGTAGACCTGTGGATCGGCAACGTCGATGGGCAAGCACGAATGCTAAAGTTCTATGCACCGAATACTTCGACCACTTTTTCAGGCGCTTACTCTACCTCGTTCAAAGCTGCGGCGCAGAGTAGTGATGTCAGTTACACGCTACCCGCCGCCGATGGCTCAAGCGGACAAGCGCTGACGACGAACGGTTCAGGCGTGCTCTCATGGGTTTCGCACATGAAGAACTGGGTTTCGGTGCCAGCGTCTTCAACCGCAAGTGGACAGCCGGGCGATGCCGCTTATGACGCGAACTACCTTTATATTTGTGTAGCAGCAAACACGTGGGAAAGAACGCCGCTCTCATCCTGGTAGCGTGATCTTTGAATTGTGATGAAGTAGGGGCGTGCGGAGCACGTCCCTATGCCGTGTTGTGTTCCATTCTCCCGATGCTCGAAACGCTCCGTGCCACCCGTTATGTCATGCCGCTCCGCGAGGGTGGCTCGCTGCCTGCGCTTGTCGAGGCGGACGACGATGGCATCTACGTCCTGAAATTTCGTGGAGCGGGGCAAGGCAAGAAGGCACTCATCGCCGAACTCATTTGCGGCGAGCTCGGCCGATTGCTTGGATTGCCGGTGCCACGACTGGCGATGATGGATTTGGATCCTATCCTTGGCCGCAATGAGCCGGATTACGAAATTCGATCGCTGATCCAATCGAGCGCCGGACTGAACCTCGCAATGGATTATCTGCCGGGTTCGATTTCATTCGATTCCAGCGCGAACAATGTCGATCCTGCTCTCGCATCGGCAATTGTTTGGTTCGATGCGTTCATCACGAATATCGATCGCACAGCGCGCAATACAAATATGCTGGTCTGGCACAAGAAGCTGTATTTGATCGATCATGGCGCCGCGTTATTCTTCCATCACAACTGGCCGACGGCCGAGGATAAATTTCGGAGCCCGTTCGCGCAGATCAAGGACCATGTCCTGCTGCGATTTGCTCACGATATTCGTGGCGCTAGAAAAATGATAGCCGAAGACGAGATCAGACGAATCGTTGGACTGGTGCCGGATGATTGGTTGGATTCGGAGAACATATTTTCGAACATCGAAGCGCACCGTGAGGCGTATGTGAATTATCTCATACACCGACTGGCGTCGTGTGACATTTTTGAAGAGGAGGCGATTCGTGCCCGAGCAAGTATCATTTGATTACGCAGTGGTCCGTGTGGTGCCGCGCGTCGATCGCGAAGAATTTATCAACGTCGGCGTGATTGTCTTCGCGCGTACACAAAAATATCTCGCTGCGCGCGTCGCACTCGATCGAGACCGGTTGCTCGCACTTGCGCCGAATGTGGATCTCACGGAGATTGAGCGACACCTCGAGCAAATACCGAAGATCTGCGCGGGGTCTTCGGGCGCTGGTCCGATCGCCCAACTGCCACAACACGAACGCTGGCACTGGCTTGTCGCGCCGAAGAGTACGATCATTCAGATGTCAAGTGTTCATTCAGGACTTTGCTCCGATCCTGCGGCTGAGCTCGATCACCTGATGCAGATACTGGTATTGTAGGGATATGCCAATTCCCAACGGTCTATTCCCCATACTGACCAGATGAGCTGATCCGAGGAAGGGCATGCGCGGCACTGGCAGTCTGAGGGCAAAAATATTTCCTGCAAACTTTGCCTACAGAAGTGCTATATTCAGGAAATATTGCGAACGGATTACCGTTCTAAAAGGACATCGAATTGGGTAGGGGCTAATGGCATTAGCCCTTCTCTGACAGTGGGATTGATGCCATCGGATTAATGCCGTTAATCCCTACGCGGTTCGATCACAACAGGCTTCGAACACTCATAGAAGGAGAACACATGCTCATTACGTTTGAAGGTATCGATGGTTGTGGTAAGTCATCTCAAGCCCAATTACTCGCGGACCGCTTGAGAGATTCGGGGATCGAAACCCTGTTAGTCCGCGAACCTGGTGGCACCGATGTTTCCGAACATATTCGTTCTATTCTCTTGAACGAGAAGCACTCGATGCCACTCTCCTCGACTGCAGAACTTCTGCTCTTTGCCGCCAGCCGCGCACAACTCGTCAAAGAAGTTATCGAACCCGCACTCGCTCGCGAGGCCGTCGTGATTTGCGATCGCTTCACCGATTCGACGATTGCCTATCAGGGCTATGGCCGCGGGCTGCCGCTCGCGCACATTCGCACGATCAACGATGTGGCTACCGGCGGTCTGGTGCCGGACCTCACATTCCTGATCGATGTGCCGATCGAACTGGCCGTTCATCGCCGCAAAGGAATGGGCGATGACCGCATGGAAGCCGAAAGCCGCGTCTTCTTCAACCATGTGATCCAGGGCTATATGGCACAGGCCCAAAAGCAGCCGGACCGCATTCACGTTATCGATGGCACCGACTCGATGGAAGACATTCATCATGTAATCTATCGCCTCGTGGAGTACGAGCGGGGAAACGACTTACGGCACGCTCATCACATCGCGAGCGTGCCGGCAACTGAGTCGTTCGCCTTCAGCTTCGACGTAACTGCCGAGGCGCTGGCGAGTTAAAGACTCCTGTTATCTTCGGTTTCGTGATTCCAGGGTTCCGTTTCAACTCCACCCTGGGCTAATGACCACAATTGTCTTGGTGTGTAGCCCAGGGTGGAGCGTAGCGGAACCCTGGGAATCCCGTCGCACTGTATTTGCGACCTACTTATTCAGTACAATCCGCTCGATGCTCTGCTCGCCATCCTTTGTCGAGGTGACGAGAAGATAGACTCCCGCTTCAAGCTTCGAAAGATCGAGCGAGAGATCGCCAGTGCCGGAGGCTGTGCCGGCATCGATCAGCTTTTGTCCGAGTAGATTGTAGACGCCGAACTCGGCTTCTTTGCCGCCATCGATCGTGTAGTGTACTTTTGCCGCGCCGCTCGTGGGGTTTGGGAAGATCGAGAGCGTGAAGTGTGGCTGCCGGGAAGTCGCAACGTGCGTGTTCTCTGATACACTCAATTCTTGTGATGCGGCCTCTTTCACCAGATTTGTAATGTCAGCGGTCGGCTCGTACCAGAAGATCAGGTCGTTCACGTGGTCGGGATTGTTCGCGTTATGGATGTGGATCGGGATGAGGCGATTGATCGCATCCGAGTTGTCGATGAATGCGTTGTATTCCGTGTCCACAGGGTCAGGTGCGTCGAAGACCTTGTTTGGCTTGTTCATGCGCTTCACAAAAGAATTCGTAAAGTCGTTGCCCGAAGTATCGCGGGGCCCATTCTGAGGGTTAAGAACAACTTTCATCGACCCCTCAGACTGGCGTGACGCGTGGTTCGGGTTAAGCAACTGATTCGCCACCTGCGTGGAATAGATGCTGTCATCATCAAAGACAGGGATCACATCATAGGTCCCACTTGGTCCGATAAAACTTTTTAGTGTCTCCGTATGAAATCGACCCCTGTTTAGAGCAAAGCTGCTTCGAAACGAGAAGAGACGCTTCGTCCCATTTGTCGCTGTGATTAACTTTGGCGGAGACGGAAGAATGTGAAGCTCAGGCAGAGCGTTCGCTGTCAATCGAGGGGCATGTGCCAACAAATGGATTCGCAATCCCCAGGTAGGCGGCAAGCCATAGTGGTTAACATAACCTGTGTCTCCATCTATTGCAAGACTATCCTTGGTATAAAAATCAATATCGCCATTGTCTTTTAGCACGACGCCGAGTTGCGCTAACTGCTCTGGCGCGAGTTCGACCGGATGAATTGCCACTGCTGGCAGCGGTGGGATCGGTGGTGTTGCTGGCAAGGGTGGCAGCGGCGGCAACGCGGGAAGCGCTGAAGAATCGGCAAACGCGAATCGTAGGGTTTTTCGCACGACTCGCGTTGGTGTCTTTGCCGAAGTGGTATCGATCGCGGCGAACGATTGTGCCTTCGGCGATTGGATATTCGAAGAATTCTGCGTTTGATGCGGCTGAAGCGCCAGAATCCCGATCGTGATAATCCCTGCTACTGTCATGGCTGTGATCCCAAGTTTACGTGGAGAGGAGAGCAGCCGCTGGAATAGCTTCTGCCCGATTGTCCTTGGTACACTACGCATGGGATGCTCGGCGAGCAGGCGTTCGGCATCGCGCTCGGACACAAATTCCGGCACGGCCTCATTGCGTGAGGCTTTGAAAAGATCGTTGAGAGAGTTGTCGCTCATAATTTTTCCTTTGCCTGAAATGCCAACCGGGCATGATAGCTGCCGTTGCCGTTAGTGCTGAGACCATTGGTGCTGACAGGAGCGAACGCCGTGACAGATTGTACGGCGTCATCCTCAACTCCGAGCAGCTTCCCGAGCCGTTTGCGGCCCCGGGAGACCCGAGTCTTCACCGCCGAGAGCGACGCAGATTGCGCCTCCGCTACTTCTGCCAGACTCAGCCCCACGATCTCGCTCATGACAATGGCTTCGCGCTGCTCTTTGGGCAACCGTGCGAGCGCGGCATAAAGCTGCGCGGTATCGGCTCCGGCGTCAGGTGCGCTCGTTTCAGCGTGATGGTTCGCATGCTCTTTAGCGAGCGGCAGCCAGATCGCGCGTCGCTTTTGCTCGTGCCGGTGGATGCGTAAGGCGATTGTGAATAGATAGCTGAGGAAAGCCTTGTGCTCCCTGACGCGCTCGAAACTCTCGAACGCCTTCAACACTGTCTCACTCACGAGGTCTTTGGCGGCCTCATGATCGCATACGCGTTTATCGCGGCACATCGCCAGCGCGAACCGGTTGAGCGCGGGAAGACACGGCCCGAGCAGCGCGAGAAATTCGCGCCGGGGCTCGCACCCATGGTGCGATGCATCGTCTTCCCTTACGGCATCATCCAGCGAGGATGCACCGTGCTCTTTTGTTAGGTCCATGCGTAAAGTGTACCGCGGTTACAATGGGTAAGAGGATCAAGCGGGGAAAAGGTGGCAGGGAAAGTCGGCTATTTTTCTTGAGTAAGTGTCGAAGTCAAAGACTCACCGATCTTGAAGGTCAATAATGAATCCTCACGGAATGAACACCAGAATTGAACGTTTCTTTCATTATATGATGTGGCGGTTTCTATCGGTTCTCTTTCTTACGGCGCTTCCTTGTACAGTTAAGGCGCAAACCGATAGCATCCTGGTCCAGGTAAGAACGCGAGCCATGGGGCTGTCTTACTCATACACTACAACGGTTACCCCTGCTGGAGCTGGAAGCGGTCATACGGTTTCAGGTGGTATCTCTCTGGATTTCGATGGCACCAGCAGACTCGCAAACGTGAATAGTGTTGCAGTTTCGGGAAAAGCGGGTACCAATGAGGGGTGCAGATTCACCATCGATCGATCATTACACCAATTTCGAAACGTTGTCTTCGGAAACAGCGATGTCAAGAACAATGGATTGAGCAGTGTGGGTGACGGTTATCAATTTACATTTGATTCAATACCCTTTGTCTTGGATTCGCAGTCGGGGATCATAACGACGCTCGGACATTATTCCGGTTTCATTTCGGCATGGGCGCAATATTCGGAGAAACATGCTAATGGTATGGAGCAGGGAGGATGGAGTTATCAGGGATATCTAGGCGACAGCATTTCAATTCAAGTAATACCGATTCCCTCAGCCTCGGTGATTCGTCAGGTGGTTAGCATTCTGGGTATTTCAAATGACGGTCCCGATTTGCTCAGGGTTTCTTTCCCGGAAACCCAATCACCAAAAACCTTCTTGATTATCAATGTCCTCGGACAAGCAATGAAGACCATGCCAATTCCTATTGGAGAAACAAGTCTTCAAGTTTCAGTCTTTTCGTTTCCTCGCGGGTGCTATTTCGCACGGCTTGATAATCAACTGCTGAAGTTCATGCGTGAGTAGGAGCGTAGCTTAGTCATCGGGGGGCTGGGCACTCGTTTGCTTCCTACGTGAACCGACAACTCTATAATATACGACAGTTCATATTTCTGCGCCCGTTTTAGCCGCCCAGGCCCGTTTCCGCCGTATATTTACAGGACTTTATATTGACCACCCCCTGCCCCCTCCGGCAACCGGAGGGGGTGGCCTTTGACTCGCAAGAATGACACTGAACCAGGTATCGGGACGATCTTTTGTGCGTTCACTCGCTTTGTTGTGCGCTTCGGGCGCGTTTATCCTTGGCTGTAAAACTACGGGCGGACCGGCGGGCGCGGAAATTCCGATCGGCGAATTTGCATCGCTGACAGGCGGCACGGCGACCTTCGGGCAGTCGGTCCACAACGGCGATGTGCTCGCTGTCGATGAAATTAATGCCGGTGGCGGCGTGCTCGGCAAGAAGCTGAACCTGCTGACCGAAGACGATCAGTCGAAGACGGAAGAGGCTGTCGCGAGCGTGCAAAAGCTGGTGAATGCGGATCACGTTGTCGCGCTGCTCGGAGAAGTTGCCTCGAGCCGCTCGATGGCCGGTGCACCAATCGCGCAGCAATCGCACGTGCCCATGATCACTCCGGCCTCGACGAACGAGGATGTGACCAAGAAAGGCGATTACGTTTTTCGCATTTGCTTTATCGATCCATTCCAGGGACAGACCATGGCCCGCTTTGCCTTGAACTCTCTTGGCAAAAAGCGCGCGGCGGTGCTCATCGATGTCAAACAGGATTATTCCGTCGGACTCGATGAAGCATTCAAGCATACGTTTTCCACGAGCGGCGGCACGATCGTCAGCGAGCAATCGTATTCGACCGGCGATAAGGATTTTCACGCGCCACTTACGAGCATCAAGGGCAATCAGCCCGATGTGATCTTTGTCCCGGGATATTATACGGAAGTCGCACTGATCGTTCGTCAGGCGCGCGAGCTTGGCATCGAGTGCCCGATCCTGGGCGGCGATGGATGGGATTCGCCGGAACTGACGAAAGGTTCTGAAAAGGAATTCGGCAACACGTTCTTCTCGAATCACTTTGCGACCGAGGATCCCGACTCGACGGTCCAGAACTTTGTGAAGAAGTACGAGGACAAGTATCATTCGATGCCAGATGCGATGGCCGCATTGGGCTACGATGCAGCGCGCATCCTTGTCGACGCGATGAAGCGGGCCGGCTCGACGGACTCCGCCGCACTCCGCAAAGCGATCGCCGAGACGAAGGACTTCCCCGGCGTGACAGGCCACATCACGATCGATCCGAACCGCAACGCCTCCAAGCCGATCACGATCATCAAGATCGTTGACGGCAAGTTCCATTTCGCGCAGCGGATTGGACCGCAAGGCGAGGCGCTGACCCCGTTCGCTCCGTGATCCTGGTGCGATTTTGTCATTCCCGCGGTCGCGGGAATGACAGATAGGGAATCTTCGTAATCCAAGAAAATACACGTGCAGCTTCTACAGCAACTCGTCAATGGTGTGAGTTTAGGCGCGATCTACGCGCTGATTGCGCTTGGGTACACGATGATTTATGGTGTGCTCCGGTTTATCAATTTCGCGCATGGTGATGTGTTTATGGTCGGCTCGTATGTCGGCTATTTTGCGGCCACAGTTTGGGTCTCCCATTTGTTTCCGGTCGGGACGCTGCCGAATACGATCCTCGTGTTCTTGCTTGCAATGGTGATCTGCGCGGCGCTCGGCGCAACGATCGAATTCCTCGCCTATCGTCCGCTCCGCAATCGACCCAAGCTCACGGTACTCATTACCGCAATCGGCGTATCGCTGTTTCTAGAATACACCGGCCAACTGGTGTTCGGCCCCAATCCTCGCGGGTTTCCGGCGATTATCAAGAACCACCCGATCGTGCATACGGCATCGGTCACAATCGATACGGTGGAAGTCGTCGTGATTGCTGTTTCACTGGCGCTGATGCTTGCGCTCCGCGTCGTCGTGATGAAGACAAAGATCGGTACTGCCATGCGGGCCGTGAGCTTTAATCAGCAGGCGGCGAGCCTGATGGGCATCAATATTTCGCGGGTGATCACGTTTACGTTTATCATTGGCAGCGCGCTTGCCGGAGCGGGTGGAGTGCTGTATGCGTCGCAGTATCCTTCGATCGAGCCGCTCATGGGTATTCTGCCGGGCCTCAAGGCGTTCGTCGCTGCGGTGCTCGGCGGGATCGGAAATATTCCCGGTGCGGCGCTCGGCGGCATGATCATCGGCCTCGTCGAGACGTTTGTCTCCGGCACCGGCGCTTCGACGTATCGAGATGCTATCGCTTTCGCAATCCTGATTGCAATATTGGTATTTCGGCCAAGTGGCTTACTCGGTAAACGCGAAATCGAAAAGGTCTAGATGGTAATGAGTAACGCGTAAGCCATGAAGGAATGGCGCATTACGCGAATCCATCCTGAGAAAAGGCAAAACATAACCCGACTTCCGCGCGTTACGCGTTACCCATTACGCGTTACGGATTCAAAATGAGATCCTACCCCGCCTTGCTCCTTGCTATTGCCGTCATCATCGGCGCGTCGTTCCTGACGCCGATGCTGAATACGTATATCCTTGGCAGGATTATGTATATCGGCATCATGATTTCGATGGCGGTGAGCTTGAACCTGATCAACGGATTCACGGGACAATTCTCGCTGGGTCATGCTGGTTTCATGGCGATCGGCGCATATACCTCCGCCGTCGTGACCACGTGGGCGAGCACGCACGGTGGCGCAATTGCGGTCGGTAACGATCCCGCCATGTTTCTCATCGCACTCTTGCTCGGCGGAGTGCTCGCTGCTGTCGCGGGTCTCGGTGTCGGTATTCCGAGTCTTCGATTGCGTGGTGACTATCTGGCGATCGTCACGCTCGGGTTCAACGAGATCATCCGGGTGCTGATTCAAAATTTAGATTTCAAAATTGCCGGTGTCGATTATATTGGTGGCGCGCGAGGCTTTAGCGTGCTGCCGCTGACCACCTTCGTGTGGGTCTTTATCACCGCGGCGATCGTGGTGTTTTGCGTCGAGAATCTGGTGAATTCCACCTACGGTCGTGGCTTCCTTGCGGTGCGCGATGATGAAGTCGCCGCCGAAGCGATGGGTGTGGATACGACCAAATTCAAAGTCCGCGCGTTCGTAACCGGAGCATTCTTCGCCGGCGTAGGCGGCGGACTGTTTGCGCATTCCAACTACAATATCACGCCACTGGATTTCACCTTCCTGACTTCGATCGACATTGTGGTCATCGTAATCCTCGGCGGGATGGGTTCAACCGTCGGGGTGATTCTGGCGGCCATTATTTTGACGACGCTTTCGGAATTGCTCCGCTCGGTGCCGCAATATCGCATGATCATCTATTCGCTGCTCCTCATTATTCTGATGATCACGCGACCGCAAGGGCTACTCGGTCCAAAGACGATGGACAAGTTATTCAAGCGCCGCAAAAAGCAAGATCTCTCTCCAATTGAAGCTTAGAGAATGGAACAGCTCTTCTCTCCGTGGCGCAGTCAGTATATTGCATCCTTCGCGAACGAGTCGAACGACGATGGATGCGTGCTCTGCGCTGCATACGAATCCAGGAATGACGAGGAGTCACTGATCCTGCACCGAGGTTCGGATGCATTTGTTATTATGAACCGGTATCCCTATAATAGCGGACACCTGATGATCGTCCCAGTGCGGCATACCTCGGATTTTCAGGCGCTCACGCGCGCGGAAGAACTCGAGTGCCTGGATCTGATCAAGGTATCGGAACAGGCACTGGCGGAGTTATCCAAGCCCCAAGGATTTAATATCGGCATGAATCTTGGGCGTGTGGCTGGAGCGGGAATCGACGATCACCTTCACTGGCATATCGTCCCGCGCTGGAATGGCGATACGAATTTCTTTCCGGTGCTTGCCGACGTAAAAGTTGTAAGCGAAGATATGCACGCCCAGTGGCGGCGATTACGAGACCTGTTTTCCAAGGCAAAGCTACAGTGATTCCGAAGAAACCGGACGAATGGCAGTAACTTTGTACGCATTCGAGAGTTCTTATCAGTAGTGGTTATTTAACGGCAATGAAACTACCTATCTCGATTCTTCTCCTTTTTGCAGTGGTTTGCGGTACTTCTCTGCAATCGCGGGCGCAGATGAAGCCACTCAAGCTCATCACATACGATTCACTCGCGACGGACTCGGTGAACACGAATGGCATCGATAACCCCAGTGACGTCATGGGGTTCAACTATCATTCGTATGTTGTGCTCGCTACGGCCGGCGACTGGGTGTTCGCGAAATTCTACCACGGCAGCGACACGGCAGTCACCTTCCAGGTTGGCTCCACGATCGAATTCTACTGGCAACGGTCCACAGGCGATTCTTCGCGCGCATGGTTCATCCTTCGTCACTATGCGGAGAACTGGTTCAATCCCGATGGACCGGGTGACACGGTCTATATTACCCAACCCGCGACCAATACCCTGCAAATGTATTCGATGCCCGTGCTTCACGCCGGCTTTAATACGGTCGAGATTCATCGAGATACGGCGTCTGCCGCACATCCGGTTTTTATCAATGCCATCGTGCTTAAACAGCATGGCACGCTGGATTCCGGCTCACATGCGACAGGTGGCGTCAGTGAGCCACTCGCATCCGGCAATAGCTTCGTCTGCTTCCCGAATCCATTTATTGCCTCCTCCGGAACGACCTTGCATCCAACTTCGAGCGACGCCCGCTCGACTTATATCGTGATGGACCTGTTGGGCCGCGAAGTGCAACGGATCTCCGCCGATGGCGACGTTCGTCTGCGGCTCGATGCTCCGGGGACTTACTTCGTCCGACGTCGCGTCGGTAGCGAGTGGGTGGATGCGCCGCTGAGAATATCCGCACAATGAGCGCCGAGCTACTCCGCGCGGTGCTTCCGCGGCTCGCACTGTCAGTGCTCTTTCTCGCGGGTTGCGTATTCGCGTATTTCGAAAGTGTTTATCTCGGCGATCAGGCGCGGATGATCGCCGACTCCCGGATTGAATTCTGGATGTGGGCATTCCGCCTCGTGGCGGCGGCTTCGTTGGTCATGGCGGTCGGCTTGGCCGCAACATTGGCAAGATTCTCATAGACTTTCCTCCCCCGAATTGGCGTGGATTTGTCCAATATTTCATAATTTCACTTCGTTTCTGTTCAAAAGCTGAACTTATATCTCTAATTGATGGTATATTTGTCCGAATAGCAAAAAAATAGCTATTTCTGGCTGAATGGATACATTCAGTTGAGCTTTTCTACCAAACGCTTATGCCACAAGAGACACAAGGCGAACGCCTTCGCCGCGCACGAGATGAGCGGGGACTCAAGCAAGGTTATGTCGCGAAAACCGCGAACATTACTCAGGCTCACCTAAGCCGCATCGAAAACGATGAGTCGGGAGTGACGGACCACACGCTCAAACGCATTGCCGTAGCGATCGGGGTGCCGTTCGAAGATCTCGTCGTGCGCAAAGATCCGACGAAGGATCCGGGGCCAAGTGTGATTACGATCGAGGACGCACTTTCGAGCGAAGCCTCGATGATCCGGTTCTTGAATGGCGAGCGACCGGATAAGGAAACACTCGACTGGGTCCGCCGCTCGCTTGCGGTTATCCGCTCTGAAGTTCGCCGACGAAAAGAGTGGTAAACCTGGATTACGCTGATTATTTTCTGATTAACATGATCGACGGTTTTTTTGCGATAGCAGACAGACTCCAATAGAAGGCCATCAGCGAAATCAGAAAATAACCAGCGTAATCCAGGTTTTGTGCGTATCTTAGAGTATTCTTTGATAGGCACCTATGCATCCTGCGCTCCTGACCCAGCGCGAATCGATCCTCTCGTTGGCCGATGAGATTCGCGCCTCCTTCGATCCGTTCGATATTGATTTCGCCGCGCTTGCGTCCGGCATTATTCTCATTCGCACCGATGGACCCGTCGGCAAAGATGCAGGCTTCGCGCATATCGAGTATGTGCTGCGTCCGGCCAGCATCGAAAGCATTGCGCATCCTGGAGAGTCGGTTCGTGTTTGGGGCGCGAGCCGAAAGATCGCAGTCCGCTCGATTGCCATAAACCGAAATGCAGGTCTGCCCGAAGGTGAAATCTTCTGGCATGAGTACTATCATCTCTTCTTTTCACCGCGCGGCATCCAGCACGGCGAACAATTCGTGCATCAGTATTCGACCGAAGGCGCACTGCACTTTCGCGAAGAGCGCCGCGCCGATGAGTTCGCCGCCGCCATGCTTGTGCCTTCGCTTGCCGGCTGCGAAACTATCAGCGATATTATGGAGCAGCATGCTGTGAGCGAACGACTCGCAAGTGTCGCGGCCAGAATCTGGCAGCATCACCAGCTCTAGCGTCGAGCAAACCGTGATGCGTGGCAAGCGATAGTTTTCCGCGTCGGCGAGTACAGCTCGCCAGTGCACGTTACTCCGGAACTCTGTTCACTCTCTTTGATTTGAGGTATAGCGCTTCTTCTTTTCTTAGCTTTGTTCTGGCTTTATAAACCCTGTTATGTGACGAGGCCTTTGCCATGTCTCCAAAAATTAGAATTCTCTATGTGGAGGACCACGCCGATACACTCCACACTATTAGTTATGCCCTTGCACGTCAGGGCTTTGAGGTTTTGAACGCCACGTCTGTCGCGAGTGGAATTACAGTTGGCATCGCCGAAGAATTCGATATTCTGGTTGCTGACATCATACTGCCGGATGGCGATGGATGGGATGTGCTCAAGACGCTTCGAGAAACCAAGTCCTTCCCGGCAATCGCATTAACGGGCCACAGTCAGGGACGCGCCGAGATCCTCGCGCATGGGTTCGACCTCTGTGTCCTCAAGCCTTTTCATATCTCCACGCTGGTTGCTGCGGTCATGGATTTGTTCAGGGCTTCGGAAAGTCAGCACTAGAAACCATCTTCAATGTTACGACCAATGCCTGCGATCACGATTCGCCCCGCCAGAAAAGAAGATTCCGCGCGGCTCGCGGAGTTCATCCATGGGCTTGCAGATTTTGTGGGGGATGAGTGCGTCGTGACACCGGAGGCGATCGAGCGGCATCTATTCAGTGAGCGTCCGGCTGCGGAAGCGTTGATTGCCGAGTACGATAGTAAGCCCGAGGGCTTCGCACTCTTTTTTCCGACGTTCTCCACATTCCAGGGTCGTCCGAGCCTGTATCTCGAAGATTTCTTTGTCAATCCCAAGATGCGTGGCAAGGGGGTTGGGCTTGCCATGCTGGTTCGCCTGGCGCAGATCACACAGGAACGCGGGTATTGCCGTCTCGACTGGGCCGTGCTCGACTGGAACACGCGAGCCGCCGATTTTTATAAGCGCCTCGGCGCCGAAGCCATCGAGGAATTTACGATGTATCGCCTGACCGAAGAGGCGCTGGCAACGCTTACTGCGTAGGCCGGTGAAAGTGCAGGGACGTGCCGCGCACGTCCATACGATTATTTGCAGAATTCATCCAAAAATTGCGATGCCGGATGGGTCGAACCTCGTTATATTAGGTGGAGGGGGTCCTCTTCGTCAATTACGAATTACGAATGGGCTCAATATGGGCCTATTGGCAATGGGAAAACAGATAACTACCTATGAGACACACCATAAGTCGTTCATGAAAAATTTCCCAAAACGTAATATAAAAATATATAGCGTGTCTGAGGGAATTGGCTAAGCCCAGTCAGCGGAATCTGGGTTAAAGGCTTCGGATATCGTTGATGACCATAAAGAGCATCAGCGAAAGGAGAATTGCCACTCCGACACGTTGGAATCCGAGTTTGAACCGCTGCGAGAGTTCGTGACCGATCACGGCTTCGACCAGAATGATGAGCAAGTGTCCACCATCGAGCGCGGGAATCGGCAGGACGTTCAGCATCGCGAGCGATAGCGACAGCAGCGCCATAAAGAGCACGAAGGACTCGAAGCCGCCCTGCGCGCTTTGGGATGCCAACTGTGCAATCTTGATCGGACCGCCAAGGGCATGAGAAACAGGCGTCTTTCCTGTGATGACCGTGCCGATCATTTTTACTGTGAGCGCGGCATACGTGGAAAGCTGAGTCCACCCAATTCCAGCGGCTTGCGGGATGGAATAATCGACGTGTTTGCGGGGCCCAGTGTAGGGGGCGCCCATCACTTGAATGCCAATCTTGCCGGTGGCATCCGGCGTGATAGTTGTCGACATTACCTGTCCTTCACGGCGCCACTCCAACGGAATCGGCTTCAGCGGATTGGCACTGATGTGCGCGATGAGCGATTCCGATCCAGCAACGGTGTCGCCCTCGATGTGGGTGATGACATCACCAGCTTTAAGTCCCGCATGTTCTGCAGGAGTGTTCTTCAGGACTTCGCCAATACTCGGTGGACCGTAGCCGATTGGTGTCAGTCCGAGAGCAATGGCAATATCATCTGGCGAAGCCATCTTCGCTGTGTGATACGCCACTTCGAACTCGCGACCATCACGTGTGTATGTGATCGCAAAATCCTTCCCGACATGCTGGAGAATGGCATCGCGGCCAATCTCTTCCCAGTTGTCGACCGGCTTGCCATCAATGGCGACAATTTTATCACCGGGCATGACACCGGCAGCTTTCGATTGCGAGGCATGATCGACCGAGCCAACGGTCGTGGTCATGCGCATGTCTTCACCAATTGCGAAGTTATGTCCGGCGAAAATGCCCCATGCCAGGAGCGTATTCATAATCACGCCGGCGAGAATGACGATCGTCTTCTGCCACCAGGGCTTCGCGCGGAATTCCCAGGGCTGAATTTCGGCGGGGAGTGCCTCGCTCTGAGTTTCATCGATCATGCCCTCGATTTTAGCATATCCGCCGATGGGCAATGCGGAAAGGCGGTAATCGGTATTGGCGGTGAGCTGAATTTCCGTTTCCGGACGGAGTCCTCCGAAGGTGAGTCCGTCGATCTTATTCCACCCAAAGACACGCTGGCCCATGCCGATGGAATAGATCGGTACCCGCATGCCAAAAATGCGGCCGGCGATAAAATGACCGAATTCGTGAACGCTAACAAGTACGAAAATCGTAATGACGAAATAGAGGATCGCGCTGAGCACGCTAAGCGTGGGCGCGAGCAGTGTTCCGATTTCGCCGAGGATGAAATGTTCCAAATGTTACGAAAGGTGACTAAACTAATGTCTGATTACATGTCAATACGAGGAGGGCGAAACCTGACGATCCCTCTCGGGGAAGCAAGAGTTCGGGTGAGCGTTTTCTACTCAATTGTCTCTCCTCGCAGCCACGGCATGTCCGTGCGCTACTAGATTATCGAAGCAGTGCTACGTTAGGACACTGAAAGTAGTTTCGATGAGTTCCAGCGCCATTCCACGGGTCCGCGCGTCACAGGCGAAAATACGCTCCAGAGCGAGATCGGCACTTGCGCCAGAAAGCGCATTGGCTGTCAGGCCATCGGCCATTGTAAGGGCAGCCTGGATGAGCACGGGAATATCGGCAAACCGCAGTTTCCCGTCCAGAAACGCCTGAACGGCGACTTCATTTGCGGCATTCAGGATACACGGGAATAACCCGCCTTGCTCACCTGCCGATCGCGCAAGCTTTAGCGATGGAAATCGCTCGGCGTCCGGCGGCTCGAACTCGAGTGGACCGCAAGTGGCAAGATCGAGTCGGTCGTAGGCAATTGGCAATCGGTCCGGGGCCCCGAGCGCGTATTGGATCGGCAGGCGCATATCCGGGCGGCCAAGCTGTGCTTTCATGCTGCCATCGACAAATTCGACGAACGAGTGAATGATCGATTGCGGATGCACCACGATATCGACCTTCGAGATCGGCACATCGAACAGCCAACGTGCTTCGATGACTTCGAGTCCCTTGTTCATCAGCGTTGCCGAGTCGATCGTGATCTTGCGACCCATGACCCAGTTCGGATGCCGCAAGGCTTCTGTGACCGTAACGGATTCCATGCGTTCACGCGACCACGTTCGAAACGGGCCACCACTGGCAGTTAAGATGATGCGATGAATGCTCTCGGGTGTTTCGCCAAGGAGACACTGATAGATTGCAGAATGCTCGGAGTCAATCGGAAGAATCTCGCTGCCGGTGCGTGCGGCCAGCGGTGTGATTACTTCGCCAGCCACAACGAGCGACTCTTTATTCGCCAGGCAAATCCGCTTGCCTTGCTTGATCGCTTCAACCGTTCCGGCGAGTCCCGCAAACCCGGAGAGCGCACCCACGAATGTGTCGTAATCGTTGCGAGCAGCGATCTCGCGCAAGCCTTCCGGACCTGCGAGAATTTCGCAGTTCGGACGCATCGCGCGCAGACGCTCAGCAGCAGCAGGATCTGCAACGGCTACGGCCTTCGGACGGAATTCCGCAATCTGTTCGGCCAGCAATTCAACCCGACTGTGCGCCGCAAGATATTGCATGTGAAATCGATCGGGGCTACGACGAACGACGTCGAGCGTGTTGACGCCGATGGAGCCAGTCGAGCCAAATAAGGAGAGAACCACGATTTCGCTGATTAAGGGGATTATGTGGACAGTCTATCGGATTGTGAATTCAGAGAACACGAGTTCGCTGAGGAATACGCCGTCAAAACAATTTTGGAATAGTGATGTAGATAAATCCTTAAGGATGACAACGTCCCGACAATTGTCTGCAGTTGGCAACCATGGTTGCTACATCCCCTTAAATCCGGGTAGTCATGGTTCAAACCCTAATTGCTAGAACCGTAATGTCATCTTCGATCGTAAGTTGTGGAGATGCAACGATTCGCTCGAGTGTCCGCTGCAAATCGCCACGCAGCGCCGGGTGTTGCAGCAGTTCTTCAACGCCTTTTGCACCCACGAACTCCCCACTATACCGGGCTTCGGAGAGCCCGTCGGTATAGAAGAAGAGCAGGGACCCTGACTCGAGTTTGTAGTTCCGAGATTCATACGGGAACGTCGCGATGATTCCAAGCGGAATACCAGTGCTTTCCATGCTGTGCACGGTGCCGTTCGGCATGGCAATCGCAGGATTCGGATGGCCGCACACGATGGACTCGATCTCATGAGCATCAACATCCAGCAGTGCAAACGCGGCGGTGATGAACCGCTCGGGTGCCGTGCTTTCGGTCATGAGCCGATTCAGTTCTTTGACGACGTCGACCAGACTGAGCTGTCCCTTTCGGAGCATTGCCGCCAGGGCACGGAGTGCGGCCTGTAAGTTCGACATCGTTAGTGCTGCTCCGATGCCCTTGCCGACTACATCCGCAACACAAATCAAAATGCGATTCTCGCCCAACTGGATAGCATCGTAGTAATCGCCGCCGACCCACTCCGAAGGTCGACTAACTGCCGCAAGTTCTGCACCTGAAAGTTGTGGCAGAGTCTGCGGCAAGAGAGACTGCTGAATCTCGCGGGCAAGACGCAGTTCGGATTCAATCCGCTCGCGCTCGACGGTAGCCTGTTTCTCGCGCTCGAATAGCAGCGCGTTCGTCAGGGCGATCGAAGTTAGTGTGGCAAGTGATGCGAGATAGGTTGCTTCGGATTCGTCACGCAGATTTGGGTTGATCGATTTTCCAAGTCCGAGAACACCAAGATAGCCTGCAGTATGGATCGTGTCAGTGCCATTCGCGCCTACCAGTGGCACGAGCGTATAGGGGCGGGTCTTGTCAGCGAGCATTCGATCGAAACCATCGCCATCCAATTGCTTTGGCAAATCCTCATTGCTGAACCCGGCAAGTGCGACACGCTTGAAATCGTGACCATCATGTTGTATCGCCAGGTACGCGAATGCCTCCTTGATCAGCGACGTCCCCATCACGGTGCGGAGTACGCTACGGACAATGCCCTCCAGCCCAAGATCGGGCGTCAGAGTCCGCGCGAATTCGAGCAACGATGAGAGCGCATAGCGCTCTTGTTGCAGTTCTGTGGCAAGATCTGTGGAACCCATGTTATATTCGAGGAGTAATAACCATTTACTGCGAAAGCAGTTCGTCGCTAATCCCTTGTCCTATGAATCGGACCCTCGTACTAGCCGCTTTCATCAGTTCCTTGTCCTCGCTTGCCTCCGCGCAAGATACCGCATGGCATCCAACCATAGAATTTGCCCTTTCAGGTGTTCTCCTGAAACACGCTCCGGCATATCCACCAATCTTAAACGCGAAAGCTATCCCCGCGGTGATCCCAGAACCGTATGGTCAGGGGCCATTCGGTCCAACGTATTATTATAATGCCACCGACGCACCGCTCTATCATGGGGCACAGGAACTCGATCTCTTCGCCAATGGGACGATCTTGCCGGGCATCCATCTTCTTGGTGATATCATCGCAGAGCATCGTGGGTCGTCGTACGGAGTTTATTCGACAAAGAATATTATCGTTTATCCACGAATCACGTTCGCGTTGGATACTTCTATATTAATTCTTGCGAACCACTTCGATTTTCACATCACCTCCGGCAATTTCACAAACCTCAGAGCACTCAATGGCCTCCTTCTCTACAATGTCGATGCAACAGGTACTATCGGACACTTGGGATGGCATTCGTTGCATCTCAATTACTACCACATGGGTGATATGTTCGAAGGCATTGGCCTGAACGCGAACGATGCCATCGATTATACTATAAGTATGGACGATGTGCCGATACCTGGCGGCTGGCGGTCTCGGGTTGAGGGAGGATTGTTCCGCTACGATAATATATGGCACAAGCAGACTTGGGATACGCGATTATTAGATACGGTTATCCGTGGCGATACGGAGGAGTTTATTCTGACTCATGCCACGCCGGTACCATTTGTCATGGGCAATACCGGCTGGACCCTTGCCACAGGTATCGCCAACGACAGTCTCCATTTATATTCTGAATATCGATATCGCAATCCCCTGTCGCCAGTTGGCACGCTTGTTTCGAAATCAGCATTGCTCGCTGGAGCGTCGGATCATTTCAAGTCCGAACGATTCTCGCTTCAAGCGTGCGCGGAATATCGCTACTATGGCGCACTCTTCAACGACAATTATATCAACGAGGACGTGAAGTATCGCAGTGGTGGGTACGGTGCCACGATTGGGCCATATCTCTACCCGCTCACGCAATTCTTCCGGCCATTCAGTCAGTGGGCGGTCTTCACCGAATATCAAGGCCGCGATGTTGCCGGTTATAACCTGCAACTCGACTCGAAGTGGTTCTTTTACGACAGGTTCGCGCTAAACACATCGCTCGATCTCAACCTGATCAAACCGGCAGAACTATCGGCAATTATTTATCCATTCTACAATGTCGGCTTCTCGTGGGAGCCTGCGAAGAATACGGGCCTTTTTGCCTCGGCAACAAATCGGGAAATGAACCTCGACAAACATTACCCGACTCTCTACTTACTGAAAGATCCTTCCTTACAGCTCGAGGTGCGGTTCAATTTCGATCAGTCCAGATACTAATGAAAAAGCCGCTCATTCGAGCGGCTTTCAAGCATGATTGCACATGCGCAGAGCGGGAGACGGGACTTGAACCCGCGACATCAACCTTGGCAAGGTTGCACTCTACCAACTGAGTTACTCCCGCGATATTTTGCCCTTGTTCCATCCCTTTTCAGAAAGGCGGTGGCCAACAGGGCACTCAGAACAGCGGGCCGTATCGCAGAAGTTTCGCTTCAGCAGCAGGGCGCCTTGTTCGGAGCGGACGTTCACAACGCCTTCGCCTTCGAGAAGTTCCTGGCGAATGACATTCAGATATTCGGCACTGCTCCGGGTACGTGATTCTCCCCATTGATTGCGCAGCCACTTTTCACTTGGGGATGTGGCGGTGGACGAAGCAGACTGCCTGCTTGCCCCCTTCTGTGACCGTGCCTGTGCAATTCTCGCAGGCAGCACCACATTCAGCCAAATCCCCGAGGAGCGCTCCTCGCCCAGAAGTGATTGTGCCTCCGTCAAGGGAGGTGTTGCGAAAGATGACCGTCGCTCCCAGAATGGACTGTCGCCAAGGGTCACAGTTGGACCACCTGCAAAGAAATCATCGCGGAAATCCCATTCTGGTCGACCAAAATATTTCTCCGCCAGCAACGCGGCAAGCGCAAGCCGTCGACGTGGACTGTTGGCCGGTCGAATCCGAAAAAATGCCCAGTCGTTTTCCGCAAGGGTTTCGGGCAAACTCAGCACGACCTGGAGCGTATGCCACCGAGACTGAAGGTCAAGAAGATATTCGTTCGCTTCTGCGTCGAATGCCTCGGAAGGCTTCGCGAGCAATCCGGCAGCACCGAAAAACAATGCTTCGTATGTAAGCCGCAGTTGCGGTAACGAATTAGCTCGCACGAACTGCAGGTGCTGGAGCGGCACGAGTGCCGAGAGCTCCCGAAACGGTATACGGTTTTGAGAATACCCGAGCGCGTCCATCGTGAGTTGATAGACGCGTTCGAGGATGGTAGATGTACTGATGATTTCGGAATCTTGCAGAGCCACGCGATCGATGAGTTCGTCCAATCGCGCCTCGCCAAAACTCTCGATCACCTTGCGCTTATAGCGCATTGGTACGATCAGGTTGTGCGGAAAGCAAGGCAGCTCCGGCGATCGATCATACATCTTTCGAAAGAGCGCATCCCACAGCGCAGTCTGGTCAAGCGCGAGATTGGACGCCAGCACGAGCGTCGGCACTGGCGGTCCGGCCTCGAGTTCTTCACCATTGAGTACAACATGCAACACGACATTGGAATACCGCGCATCGGTGTGATGCTTGTGCTCGTGCCAGCCGCTGGCATTGGTGTGGAGTTCTACATCACCCGCGATCGCAAGGCTGTCAATTGCGATCCGGGCACCGAGAAAGTCCGGTCCGCCGCGGTGCTCGTTCTCGCGGCCTATCTCGAGGATGGAGAGCGGCGAGCCATCGGCCAGCACGAGTGGCCGGACGAGAAATGCCTCGTGGTCTTTCCAAATCTCGCGCTGAAGATATTCCGGGATCATCTATTTGGAGGATGTATGGTTCTTGCTGGCCATCATGCTTTTGTGCAATTCATAGCATGAAAGAGGAACGCAAAATCATCAGCGGTCTGCCCGATGAGGCTCGAGAGAGGTGTACCAGCACCGTGACCGGCTTTTGTCGCGACCGAAATGAGAACAGGCGCCGACCCTGCCTGGCATTCCTGCAAGCGGGCTGTGAATTTGAATGAATGAGCAGGAACGACCCGGTCGTCATGGTCGGCAGTTCGAACGAGCGTGGCGGGATAGTTCACCCCGGGCTTGATATTGTGCAGCGGCGAATATCGATGAAGATATTCAAATTCATCAGGATTGGAGCTAACGCCATATTCATAGGCCCAGTCCCATCCTACGGTGAACAAATGATAGCGAAGCATGTCCAGCACACCAACAGATGGAAATGCAACGCGACAAATGTCAGGCCGTTGTGTCATGACGGCGCCGACCAACAAGCCACCGTTTGAACTTCCTTTAATTGCTAACCGATCGGGAGACGTGTATCCAGCTTGAAAGAGGTGCTCAGCGGCTGCGATGAAGTCATCGAACACATTCTGCTTCTTCCACTTCATACCGGCTTCATGCCATGCTGCTCCATACTCGCCACCCCCCCGAACATTTGCCTGTACGAAGATACCGCCCTGCTCGAGAAGGGCGATAATCGCAGAGCTGAAGACAGGCTTGAGGCTATTATTGAAGCCACCATATGCCCTCAGAATCGTTGGATTCTGACCGTCGAGCTTCAAGTCATTCCGATGGACCACGAACATGGGCACTCGCGTCCCATCGTTGCTTGTGGCAAAGATTTGTCTTGTTATGTAGTCATCGATGCCAAACGGCACATTAGGCTGCAGGAAGACGCGCGAAACATTGGCGGTGATGTCATACTCATAGATCGTCCGTGGTGTTGTGAAATTGGAGAACTCAAAGAGCACCGTCTCATCCCCTTTCCTACCATAGAATTCGGATATACTGCCAATCCCAGGAAGATCGACATCGTACAACAGTGTGCCATCGAGCGCGTATACAACGGCGTGATGCGATGCATCCTTCAAATAGGTCACAATGAGCTTGCCGCCTGCAACTCGTGCATCTTCGATGGCTTCGTCTCTGGCAGGTACGATCGTACGCCAGTTGGCGGGATCGCTGTCGGCTGGATCCGCAGCGACGATTTTTGAGGTTGGCGCTCCATGGTCCGTTAGGAGGATGATCTCGCCATCGACCTCTTCCAACGGGTTAAAGATGTGCCCCGGCTCCGTACAGTATGGCTCAAACGATGCACCCGGCATCCGCGAGTCCCGAACGTAGAGAAGATTTCCGAATGCCGTGCCTTGCCAAACGAGAAGAAACTGCAGCGTTTCATCTGCTGTGGCACTTACCAAAAGAACCTGCTCCGGTTTCGACGGATTCTCATACACCAGCATGTCATCGCACTGCTCGGTGCCGAGGCGGTGGTAAAGAATCTTTGGGCGTTGGGTCAGGCTGGTGACCAAACCCGTGAGGTCGGCTGGTGCGCGATCGTAAGCGCAATAGAAAAATCCATCACGATGCCATGCCGGTGGGCTGTAACGAACTCTCTCGATTCGATCTGGAAGGTCCCGACCGGTTACCAGATCCCTAACGAATATCTGAGTCCAGTCCGAACCTGAGTCTGATACGGCATAGGCCAAATAACGCTTGTCACGAGAATATGTAACCGACGCCAACGCTTTCGTCCCATCCTCCGAGAAGGTGTTCGGATCGAGACAAACGCTCGGCGCCGAATCTCGATCATTTTGGACACAGAGAACAGGCTGATTTTGAAGACCTTCATTACGCAGGAAGAAGTACCGGTCGCCGATCTTGCGAGGCTCGCTGTATCTTGGATAATTTAAGAGCTGCTCAATGCGTCGACGCAATGTATCGCGGCCAGGAATCGCCTCGAAGTAGGACTCCGAAAGTGCATTTTGCTCGCGTACCCAAGCGGCCACCTCTTCTGCGCTCTCAGCTTCAAGCCAGCGGTAGGGATCGTGGACGATTGTACCAAAGTAATCGTCATATTGCTCGGTCTTGCGGGTCTGGGGATACTGCATTGTGCCGGCGGTCATGCTTCAAAAACATCTAAGATGAACTCTAACCACAGGTTGCGTGCGTTGGGTTCGTCGTGCAAGAAACATCAGAGTAACACTGCACCCTCTCGCCCGCGCGCCTGTTATCGAAACACATGGTGGAGGCCGCGCAAGCAAACGCATCTCACAGTTCAGCCCGCATGGAGGACACGCCCGAGGCGGCGCTGACATGGGCTATCCAAAAGTCCAAACTCGGGCAAGTCGAAGGTGCGCAGCGCGGAAGCCTTGCCTTGCGTAAAGAGATGGCCGTGGCGCTTCGATCTGTTCCGCGGTTGGGCACCAAGAAGATCGACGCGTTGATCGAGGCGGGATTTGAAAGACTTGAAGACTTGGCCTTCCATTATCCCGGCCGCTATCTCGATGCACGCCAACTGGTGCCGCTGAAAGAGTTGCGCAAATATCTGATGAAGCCGGTCAGTGTGCGTGGCCGCGTGCTTGCTTCCTCTGTCATTCCGGGACGCCATCGCGCCCGCGCGGCAATTGCGTTGCAGGATGATTCCGGCGGTGTGTTGCAACTCGTGTTCTTCGATTATCCCGAATGGCGCGCGAAGATGTTTCAGAAGGGACAGCAGTATCTCGTTGCCGGTTACGTTGGCATGTTTAATAGCACGCTCCAAATCGTACAGCCTCCATTCGTCGAGCACCTGGAACACCCCGAAGAGTTTATCGAAGGGCAGATGCTTCCGCTCTATTATCTCTCGAGCGCACTACGTAAGTCCGGATTTCGCGACAAGCAATTTAGGGAGATTATCCACACGGCAGTCCAATATTGCGAGTCACAGGGCCACTTCAAGGAGATCTTGCCGCGCGAGATATTGGAGCGGGAGAACCTGATCGGCCGGCCCGATGCAATCATCGAGGTGCATCATCCACAAAGTCCTGACCGATTAGAGGACGCACGCCGAAGACTGAAGTATGAAGAAGTATTCTTCCTCCAGTTGCGGCTGGCCGTCGAGCGCCGTCGCGTGCGGAGTGCCGCGAAGTCGGTCTTGAAGATCGATGTGTCGCGATTGCTTTCCGCCCTCGATGGTCAACAGGTAATCGATCCGGGTCCCGCCGAGCAGCTTCTGGTAACGTTGCCCTATCAGTTGACAGGCGACCAGAAGCAATCACTGCGCGACATTCTGAATGATATGTCGAAATCCGGCGGGCGCAACTACCCGATGAACCGCCTGCTGCAAGGGGATGTCGGCAGCGGCAAGACGATCGTCGCACTGCTTGCAATGTTGGCCGCCATCGAGCAAGGCTATCAGTGTGCGTTCATGGCGCCCACCGAAGTGCTCGCGCAACAGCACTATGCAACGCTCACCAATCTGCTGAAGGATACATCCATCGAATGTGTACTCCTCGTTGGTGGACAGGGCGCGAAGCTTCGCAAGAGCACTCTGAACGCTATCGTGAGTGGCCAGGCACACATCGCAATCGGTACCCACGCGCTGATTGAAAAAGGTGTGCGCTTCGAGCATCTCGGATTTATCGTCACCGATGAACAGCACCGCTTCGGAGTCGCGCAGCGCAAAGCACTGATCGAAAAGGCCTTCCATGATCACAATGCCCGAGTGGCGGATGAAAGCACTGTACCTTCATCCCTTATTCCTCGTACTTCATCCCTGCCGCCTGTGACTCCCGATGTACTTATCATGTCCGCCACACCCATCCCACGCACGCTGGCGCTAACGCTATATGGCGATATGGCCGTGAGTACCATCCGCGAAATGCCAGCCGGACGGAAGCCGATCAAGACCATGCTCTTTTTCGAACATGATCACCCCAAGATTTATGAGGCGGCGAAGCGACGGATTCGCGAACGCAACGAGCAAGTCTTTATTGTCTACCCCCTGCGTGAGAAATCCGAGAAAGTCGATTCCGAGGCGGCGGAGAAAGCATATGAGGTCCTGCGACACGGTGAGTTCAAAGATGTCCGTGTGGGGCTGGTGCATGGCAAGATGTCCGGCGCGGACAAGCAAGATGCGATGGAGCGCTTCCGCGACCATGCCTTTGATGTGCTCGTGGCGACGACGGTAATCGAAGTCGGCGTGGATGTTCCAAATGCGACCGTGATGATTATCGAGCATGCCGAGCGTTTTGGTCTGGCACAGCTTCATCAGCTTCGCGGCCGCGTTGGCCGTGGGAGCGCAGACTCCGCTTGTGTGCTCGTCGCAAGCGAGAAGCTTTCACCCGACCAACATGAGGGTTCGATGGAGACCAGCGAGCAACTCGAGCAATCTTCGCTCGCGCTCGAACGACTCAATACGTTGGTCCGAACGTCGGATGGCTTCGAGATTGCGAAAGCTGATCTCGCGATCCGTGGGACCGGCGAGATTCTCGGCGTCAAGCAGTCGGGTAAAGTCATGTTGAAGATGGCAAACCTCACGACCGACATCGCTATCGTAGAGCAGACGCTTCGGGATGCCGATGCGCTCGTCCATGAGGATCCCGAGCTACGCGAAGTTGGGCACGCGGCCACGCGGAATGAATTTCTTCGCCTCTATCGGGATGCCGAATCCTATTTGCATGTTGGATAGTTCTATACGTGCTGTGATTCTTTGGCCCGGATCGCGTTAAACAATGCCATGCTCCTGTTGCGGTTGAAAAAGCCCCTGCTCATTTGTTTCGTGCTCTCGCTGGTAGCACTGGCGATCTTGCTCTGCTCGCCGCATCGGATTCGGTTGGCGGTCGGATCGTACGTATCCATCGATTCTCTGGAGGTCATGCGGGCAGGGCCGCTCGACAATGATGCCATGCGATTTCTTCCGGTCATATCTAATGAAATGTTTCCTCGGCAGGATGCCACTGATGCCATTGCCATTCTGACTGTGTTCGATCGCTCCCATCCGGCAGTCGTGGGCGATGCGTTGCCGATGTTGGACGATCCCGATAGTTGCTTGCGCGCGCTCCAGCAGTCACGAGCGATCCATTGCTATAATGTCGATATTGGCATTGCGCGACTGCTTGCGCGATTTGGTTTTTACACGCGCTTATGGGATTTGGCAGGTAGGGACGGACTTGGCGGCAATGGACACAATCTTATCGAAGTGTGGGATGCGCCGGCCCAGTCATGGCGAACAATCGACCCCTACTATCACTGTTACTACACCATCGGTGCGAGCGATACTCCCGCGGGCTTTGCGGCGCTAAGGCGCGCATTGGTGGCTGGGGATCCATCGGTGCGAGCCATTCGGTACTTCGAATATCCGAACGAGCGGACTCCCGTGCGCGTCGTTTCCGAACTTCGGTTGCTCGTGCCGTGCTCGATCCTGCATGCGAACAACGACTTTGCTTGGCGCTATGCCCATCGCTATGGAGGCCTCACGCCGCTTGCGCCACTCCTTGACCGGTTGCCACTCCGCGCCGCGCGAGGCGCGCGCACCATGATGCTTGGCGCGAGGGACGCGCGCTATATCGTACAGGATGCTTACAGCCCGCACTTCGAGTTTAGCCTGATCCATTGGAGTGCGCGTGTGCTGCTCGGCCTCGTTCTATTGAGTGGACTCCTATTGATCCTTACGGCGATTGCGCGGAAGCGGCGAAGATAAAACCCGCTGCCCGAAGAGAAACCTCGTCAGAGGAATGCTCGTTACTCACCCATGCGTAAATCGGTTATTGGTTTTTTCGTCCTTTTCATATTTCCTTCGATCGTTCTGGCTCAAGGCTCTGGCGGCGTATTTATTCAGCCGCAACAACCAATTCGGATTGCCTCCGATGAGGGAACTCTTGCATTCGAACGGCCCAAATTGGATTTTGCGCCTCAAAGCATTGGTATCGAAAACTGCGCGAATGTGTCTCTCACAAACACGACCGATCATCCCCGTCTGTTGACGCAGCTCCGCTCGATGGACCCGCGCCATTTTTCGATTTCATCTCCATCGGCCGAAATGCTGCCGATTACGGTCGGTGCTAATACAAGTTTTTATATCAACATCTGCTTCAAAGCCGAAGAAACGAAAGCATACGCCAGCAAGGTCATAGCAATTTTCCAAAGCGATACGGTGCTTCTCACGCTATCTGGCAAGGGTGTGACGCCGCCCGAGGTAATGAAGCTGCCGGATGACGCCGCCATCACCGCTGTCAAGTTCAAGAAGCATCAATGGACGTTTCAGTTCGGTCTGAAATCTCGAGCCTATGTGAAGCTGACTCTCGAAAATATGACCGGCAAAGTGGTTCGGACATTCCCGTTCGAAGAATTAAAAACGCCGGGATACTATGAAGTGCCGTTCAATGGCAAGTCCGATGCTGACAAGAAGCTCGAGAAAGGAATGTACGTTCTGCGTCTCGAAGCCACCGATCCATCAAATGGAAAGAAGATACATTCCTCAAAAGTGGTGACAATCAGGTAGACTGAAGGCGTTAAGCGCTTAGTTCGAACGCGGCAACAGCGCGATGTGAATGGTGTCCTGAAATTTCATATCTCGCGTCGCAAACCGATCGCAGGATTGTGATTCCGTTACCTCGGTCATGGTTCGTTCATTCACTGCTTGCTGTGCCATGTTGCCATGTGTGCTGGCATCCAGATAATTGAGGATGTCATCCGTTGTAGGCAACGGCTTTGACTTTGCATCGGTCGGCACGAGCAGCGATTGTGTCGCAAGACTCCGGAGCAACTTCGGCCAAAGAGCCGCAAATAGCGAGTGGCTCGAATAAATATCGCCGCCTATGATATGGCCGTCAAAGACATAGATCGAGCCGCACGTTGCCGGATGATCGGTAACGATCTGAAGCAAGTCGGCTTCGAACTGGCGACGTTCAGAGGCAAGCGAAGGATGTTCCAGTGTCAGTTCAAGACTCGTGGGCGAAGTATTACGAGTGACGCTATCTCTCAACGAGCGAGTCAGTCCGGATTGAACGATTTCGACGTCCTTCCAGATGGCCTCCTGAGCTGCATCGACAACCTGATGGAATTCCGGCAATGCACTGAGGGATGAGAAGAGTCGTGCCTGCTCGGGATCGGGCGCAGTCAGGCCATTGAGATGAGGAGTGAGAAGTTTGGCAGTAAGCTCATGTTCCGCTATCTGGCGAAGATGCGGGACCGGGGCGATTTCTGGTGAAGCACTAAATGTTTCGATCGGTTCGACACCGCGCTTCGTCGATCGGCCTTGCTCAACACAATAGACATGAAGTTCGCGGGATGTATCGTGAGCGGCAACAATCATGTCACTGGCAAGCATGCGGTCCTGTTGCCCTCCTTTGATGATCTCACCGGACTGGATGAACAAATCGGTATCGGAGCAATTCTCGATCCAGAGCGTCTGACTATTGTTCTCGTGGAGGATAACCCGCCCCGACCGCAATGCGGCATCGAGTGTAAGATAGTGTTGCTGCCCGCTTTCAGGTAATTCAATCAGGTACACCGCAAGGCGACCATGCTGGACCGGGCTGCGGACAACGAGCGAATCATCCGAAGCTCGAAGACTGAAGGGAATAAGCAGCATCCAGAAAAAAGCTAGCAGTTCCTTTCCAATTCGAGCCCGAAAAGACAAAGTGCCCATCATGAACCTTCAACCACAGTCAGAGTATTGAAGAATCCCATTCATGATTTCGCAAGGCTCAACCCTATTGTATAAATGAAAGATCAGGAGCTTTACAGACAGAGCGATTGGCGTTCCGTTTGCATCCAATGATCCAGCTTCCGGTTTCCAGTTGATCGAGAAGCGCAAGCACATGAAAGCCTACCAACTATCTCGAAACGGTCGCAAATATCCTCTGTTCATTTTGGATACCGGCGGGCTGTTCTTGACTACTCTCGAGGAATTCAAACGCTCCTATGGACTTCATCGGTTGGACAGCCGAGAAGCCAAAGACTATCTGAATATACTGACGGATAGCCGAATGAGTCTATCCAAAGATAGAACGCGCCTGGATTTGAAGTGCAATCCAATGACGGACGATCTTGCACTAATCTTCAGTGAGTGGCTGACAAAGAAACCCGGGTTCCGCGCGGTCCCGGACATTGCCAAGGGGATACCGATCGAGGAGTTTGAATTTCCGTTCTGAACCTGGATTACGCTGATGATGCGGATTGATTATTGGATGAGCGTCTGAAGAATATCGGCGATTATCTTTCTGCTTTAGCGTAATCTTTCGGAGGACGAGTGCATATCCCTGAAATCATTCCGCGCAATCGGCATCATCAGTGCAATCCTGGTTCTATTTGAGTTCAAATACTACTTTAAGTTCTGCCTTTTCACTCATGGTGTTGGGCTGCGGAGCCGTCGCGCGGGACTCCCGTCGCTCTTCTTCTTCGCCGCGTCCAGCCGGCGCGGCCTTGGCGGCATCTTCGGTTTCAGATACAGAAACGATATCACCAAGCGTCTTGCCCATCTCTTTCGCAATGCCGGCGGCTTCCTTGCGAGCGTTTGCGATGGCGGCCTTAACGGCTTCGCCATGCAAGGAATAGCCGCCGCCACTCGAGAAACTGCCAACGGCAATTTGCGATGCTCCACTTGCCGTTGCGAGATCGATCATCCGAGCAAGATCATCGACATGATCGAGCGTGACTTCCAACGGCGTATCAATGCGATAGCCGATAATGCGAGTGCCATTCTGTCCATACTCATAGTTCGGGGTCAAGTGAAATGGCTGCTCGGTGATATCCTGCGCAGCAATACCCGCTCCCTCCAGTGCCTTCTTGAGACGTGCGACGACATCGTTTTGCCGAACAAAGAGGCCGGTGGCCGTGACATCACCGCTCGAAACGGTCAACGCAAGTGTGACGTGATCGGCAACGGCGCTTGAAGAGCCGCTGGCAAGGACCGTCAGCGTTCGATCCTGCGCGCTGGCGGTACTGGAGAACTCTGTTGTGAAGATCGCTGCGATCAGCAGACCCAAAAAGATTTGACAATAAAGCCGTGTATGCATGGGCGTTGTGTTAAACGAGTTTAGTATGAGCAATAATGGCTAACGAGTAACGAGACACAATTAATCGCATTGCCAATTCACAAATTTACATCGAAATCAAGCGCCACGTATTAAAATGCCATTCATCGATGGCGAGGGAGAGTGTACATGGCGCATCGATCGTTAATGATAACGCGAACGGTTCAAACTATTTTCTGATTTCACTATCTGTAGGAACGTACTCAATTTTAGAACATCTTTAACCCTTGGCTCGTCAGACCGTCGTTGCACTTCTTTATAACGATATCCCATCCACGCCTGCCGCGGAGGATCGATCGTCCGCGGATGCACCGGTCGATCTGACCGCCGAAGCACTCGGGTTCACGCCGTATTTCGATCTTGAAGATATTCCCGCCGAGCAGGAATATGCGAATATCGAAACGGCGCTCGTCGATGCTGGCTATAAGGTTGCGAGCTATAACGTGAAAGATCGGTTCGAACGGCTGTTTAAGTTTCTTGCGCGCCGCAAAATCGATGTGGTCTTTAATCTCGTTGAATTCTTCCATGGGCGTCCCGAGCAGGAGATGAACGTGGCTTCGTTCTATGAGTTACTCGAGATTCCCTATACTGGCGCGCCACCGTTCACGCTCGCGTTATGTCAGAATAAACCGCTTGCGAAGGCGATCCTTCGCTCTCGCGATCTGCCGACGCCGCGCTCGATCACCATTCGCACAATGGATGATTTCAAGTCGCGGCATAACCTTCATTATCCACTGATCGTCAAGCCCGCTTGCGAAGATGGCTCCGGAGGCATCGAGAACGCGAGTATTGTTAGTTCGATGAAGGCTCTGAAGGCACGTACCGAATTCGTCCTTGAAGATTTTAAGATGGACGTGCTGATCGAAGAATATATCGAAGGTCGCGAGTTGAACGTGGCTGTGCTTGGTAATGGCGCTTCGCGCCGCGCGTTGCCGATCTCCGAGATCACATTCGAAGACATGCCCGAGCACCTCTATAAAATCGTTAGCTTCCAGGCGAAGTGGGATACGCTCCACGAGGCATACCACAAGACAATCCCTTCATGTCCCGCCGATCTGCCACCGGAAACAGCCAAGCGTGCCCAGGATCTGGCCATGAAAGCAACCGACGCACTTGGCACCCGCGACTATGCGCGCGTCGATATGCGGATGAATAAAGATGGCGAGTTGTTTATCCTCGAAGTCAATCCAAACCCGAATCTCTCCGAAGGCACCGGCATCGCTCGCAGCGCCAAGGCCGCGCGGATTCCCTTCAAGGATTTGCTCGGCACCATCGTCGAGAGCGCGCTGGAACGGGCGAAGCATCGGGAAGCGGCGTAACTTTCTCGGGTGTCTTGGGTTATTGGGATATGAGACGATGCATTCTGTGTGGACTTGTTCTTTTCCTTCCGGTCGTCCTGCTTGCAAGGACAGAAGCTGATTCCCTAAAACCGCACCCGCACATGAAGTGGGTTGCGCGAGACTCCAATGCGCTGTGGGTTCACGCCGGACCAGATACTGGGCGCATCATGCTTTCGATGAAGCCATATGGCGCCTTTATGGGGCATGTTATCTCCCGAGATTCGAATTGGGTCGTTTTGATTAATGAGTCTGGCCTCAAACAGGAGATTCAGGCTTCGCATGTTAAAGGAGTTTCGGATTGGAAGGAAGTATCGGATACCGAATTCTACAAGCCCATGATGCTTCGACCCATTCAGCATCCGAGGTTAGAAGCCTATTTCGCTCCAGTGCTTATGGGTGGGATGTCGCTGCCGAACTCGGGAATGAAGGGCGAGATCGGTTGGGAGGCAGTCGGGATTTTGGGTATTCGCATTCCGAGCATTCTCGGCCACTTTTTAGGTGAGTTCGTTGCGGCCGGTTATGAGACACGAGCATTTTTCAATGAGAGGTCTGCTATCGATACTGGCTGGATATTGCAGTATCTTACTCTCACGCCGGGCTTGAGCTATCGCGGACTTGTAAGTCTTGGTCTTTCGATCGAGTGGCCAATTAATGGCAAAGCGATCACCCACATTGGAAGCGATCCTCTCTCGACTGCGAAATACGCGGGCGCTTCACTGATGAATGTTGTATTGGAGCCGAGACTTGTGATCGGGCTCCCACTTGCCACGCACGACGACCATGCTCTTCTGTTGCTGATTGCTGGCGGTTATCCTCTCACCGGCGTTTTTGGCAGTGAAGATTTCATACACGGATTGCGCTTGCCGGAAGTCTCTGTCGGAATTAGCTATGTGTTGCCGCTTTTCTCACGGTTCACTGGCTTGCTATAGATTAGAGAACCATTTTCCAGCCCCCTGGTTTGTAACTAACTAACGTTAGTTATTGTCGTGAAAACTGTCGCCAGAAGAGATCAGATTCGCCTGAAAGCTCAGACATTGTTCCGCGAGCGCGGATACAGCGCGACATCCATGCGCGATCTTGCCGATGGGATCGGGATCGAGGCTGCGAGCCTCTACAATCATATCGGTTCGAAAGAAGAAATCCTCCGCGACATTTGCTTCGCAATGGCCGAATCATTTTTTGCGGCAATCGAGCCCGTGATGCGTAGCTCGATCGATCCAAAGGAAAAGCTCCGCGCTGCGATGGAAGCTCACTTCGGAGTGATTACCTTTAACGCGGATGCCTCCGCCGTGTTCCTGCACGAGTGGCGGCACATGGGCGAGCCCTACATCACCGATTTCAAATTGATGCGGCGCCGGTACGAACGAATGTTCCGTTCGATTCTTGAAGAAGGAATGGATCGCGGCTTGTTCAGACGCATCGATCCAATCCTCGCAACCCATACCCTCCTTTCCGCGACCAATTGGACATACGAGTCGTATCGCACGCAGCGGAAACCCACTCTGGAAGAGCTGAACCAGATCACCACAATATTGATCGAAGGAATAATCGCCAGATAACTATGTACGGAAACGCCTACATCGAACCAGATGCAAAGCCTGCTCAGAATGGACAGGCCGAAGATCCCGCTAAGTTAGCCGAGTTCGAAGCTCGCATTGCGCGTGGCGAAAAGATCGAGCCGGACGACTGGATGCCCGCGGAATATCGCCGCCAACTTCTGCGCATGATCGAGCAGCACGCCCATTCCGAGATCATCGGCGCGCTGCCGGAAGGGACGTGGATCACACGCGCGCCAACGCTCAAGCGCAAACTCGCGCTGATTGCCAAAGTGCAGGATGAAGTCGGGCACGGGCACTTGCTCTACTCCGCCGCCGAAACGCTCGGCAAAACGCGCGAGGCGATGATCAACGATCTCATTTCGGGCAAGTCGAAGTATAGCAATATCTTCAACTATCCCGCGAAGACGTGGGCCGACATTGCCGTGATCGGCTTTTTGGTCGATGCCGGCGCGATCGTCAACCAGCTTGCAAACGCGAAGGGCAGCTACGGCCCATACTGCCGCGCGCTTGAGAGAATCTGCTATGAAGAGTCTTTTCATCTCAAGCAAGGCTACGATGCGTTCGTCGCGCTGGCAGTCGGGACGCCGGTGCAGCGCGAGATGCTGCAGGACGCGCTGAACCGCTGGTGGTTTCCGCCGATGATGCACTTCTTCGGTCCGCCGGACACGATCTCGGTCCACACCGAAAAGCTGATGCGCTGGAAAGTGAAGATGGCGAGCAACGAAGAGATGCGGCAGGACTTCATCGAGCAGTATGTGCCGAAGATTTGGGAGCTTGGAATGACACTGCCCGACCCCGCACTCCGCAAGGACGAAGCGACCGGCAAGTGGGAATACACGCAGCCCGACTGGGATGAATTCTTCCGCGTCATCAATGGCGATGGCCCGTGCAACAAGGAGCGCCTGGCCGTCCGCCGCTACGCCGAGGAGAACGGCCGCTGGGTCCGCGAGGCGCTAATGAGTACGACGCAGAAACGGATGGTACCGTACGCCTAAGAGACATGCGGCTGGCTTTGCTCATATCTTGCAGTTGTGCCTTGCTACTTGTAGCAGCCAAAACACGTGCGCAACAATGGCCTGAACATGTGGAGCCTGGGATAGACTTCTTCAGGCTTAATCCTAACGTTATCAAATGGGTCCGTTCACATCGATTGCAGTGGGTGAGAAAGATTGAAAAATGGAATCGGGCCAACTTAATCGATACATCGCAAACTACATTTGAGATTGTTGGCGACACCATCATTACAACAACAACAGAATCGCACGGTACATACCGGTCCATCATGAAGTTTGATTCGAACGACACTGTCCGTTATGAACACGCTTTGGGGACCGGTGGAGGAAGCATCGCAACGTACGATTCTTGGGGCAGGCACCTTTACGAGGAGAGCTGGGTCACCGGCGGCAGTCCTCTGATTACAGCATGGCAGTATTCTTTGTCGGGTAATGTGCTCACGATAAAGGATAGTAGCAAGATGTCTCATGGCATCGAGATTCAATATTATGGTCCGCATCATAGAATTGATAGCAGCATACAGATGCGGAAGGACAAGACGCTAAAAGACAGGGAACATTGGAACAAGTGGGACTTCATCGAAAAGCGCAAGAACGTGTTTGATGCGGACGGTCACTTAGTTCTTTCATACTTGTATCATACAAGGCCCTCCAGGCCAGATCGAGTTGATAGCATGTTCTATTACTCCAATGGGGCACTTGTCAGGACAGTCACTTACGAATTGAAGTGTTCGGACGATAACTTGCTTCCGCCTTGCCTCTGCGAGGAGGCCAGATATGATGAGCGCGGTAATTACATTTTTTCTGCCCACCTGTCCGGACGGTATTCGGATTGTGGTTCAGGATTAGATACTTTCACGTCGTCGTATGCTTACGATTCTGCAGGTCGCCCACTGACATGGGATGCTGGTTACGAGCGAAATGAGTACGTTTGGAAAGATAATCAGCCTTTGAGCGAACGGACGTTCGATGAAAAGGGTGAGCTACGCTGTGAGCAACATTTCGAGTACGACTTTTTGAAACAGTAATGATACAAAGTCTTGACCCCCGCATCCGCCGCGCCGATTTGGAGCACTCACCTGCTTCCGGCGGCCTCGAGCAGAACGAGCATTGGGAGACCTACGCGATCTTCCATCAGGATAAGCGCGGCGCGGCACACGAGTTCGTCGGCATCGTCCACGCGCCTGATCCGGAGTTGGCGCTCGTCTTTGCAAAGGAGCAATTCGGCCGCCGCAAGAAGACGGTGAACCTCTGGGCTGTCCGCTCGTCGGACATCTACACCTTCCAGCATGAGGACGACGATATGTTCGCGACCGCGCCGGAGAAGACCTACCGCGATGCCTCCGGCTATCCGGTCCGCAAGCGCATCAACAAATATCTCGACGAAATAAAGCAACTCGCGGCGAACAAGTACCTTGATATGATGGAAAAGGAGTCTGGCTAACATGAGCGAAGCGATCAAAGACCTACTATACCGGATGGCCGATGACGAGCTGGTGCTCGGCCATCGCAACAGCGAGTGGACCGGACTCGGACCAATCCTCGAAGAGGACATCGCGTTCAGCTCCATCGCGCAGGACCAGATCGGTCACGCAGTCGCGAACTACCAACTGCTGCACGAGGAGTTCGGCGAGTCGCTTCCGGACGCCATCGCATTCAGCCGGGGTGAGAGGCAATTTCATTCCTCGCAGTTCACCGAGCTTCCAATTGGCGATTACGCGTTTAGTCTTATACGGCATTTCTTGTTCGATCATGCCGAGATGTTGCGATACGAGATGCTGACAGTATCATCGTTCGCACCGCTTGCCGCGCTCGCTCGCAAGATCAAAGGCGAACTCAAGTATCACGTGCTCCATGCCGATCTTTGGGTTTCCAAACTCGGTCAGGGCACCGAAGAGAGTCGCGCACGCATGCAGACGGCACTCACCGAAGCGTGGCCGTATGCGCTTGGAATGTTCGAGCCGTGCGATTACGAAGAAGTTCTCGTCACTAACGGCGTATTCTCCGGTGAAGATAAGTTGCAGGTACTGTGGCAGGAGACGATCGTGCCGATCATCGAACGGGCTGGCCTCGTGATTCCGACTGCCATCGAGCCGAAGTATGGTGGGCGTCATGGATACCACACCGAGCATCTGCAACCGCTCCTCGATGAGATGACGGAAGTGTATCGGTTAGATCCAGCGGCGATATGGTAATGCAAGCGCGCGATAGAGTCTATGAAGTTCTCGGGACCGTTATGGACCCCGAGATTCCGACGCTCTCCGTTCTCGATCTCGGAATGATTACGAACGTGCAGGTGAGCGATGATGGCGTACGCGTCCGGTTACTACCGACGTTTGTATCGTGTCCCGCGACGAGTTACATCCGCGCGAACATCAAAGAGGCACTCGCGCGCTCGGGATTTCCGAACTCCGAGGTGGAGATGGAGACTGAGCTATCGTGGTCCAGCGATCGTGTCACAGATCGCGGTCGTCAATTGCTCGAAGCGTTTGGTCTCGGCGCGCCAGTGCAAATCGATGGAATGCTCGATCTTGCAGCGATCGAATCGGTAGCGTGCCCACATTGCGGCAGTGCGAACACCTCCATGCAATCGATGTTCGGCTCGACGCTCTGCCGCTCGATCCATTACTGCAACGATTGCAGGCAAGGGTTCGAGCGCTTCAAGCCGTTGTAACAGAGTGTTGCGGCTTATTCGGTCACAATGAATTTCGCACACGTTCCTCCCAAGCGAGCGAAATAACAGCCAGCGCAAAGGTTCATAATCTGAACCGACCCGCCTTCGAAGTTTGCACGGTAGATGATTCTTCCAAGATCATCGAAGATCTCGATCGGTTCGTTCGGTCCGTTGCGTTCAGCTTCAATTTGTACTGCGCCGCCTGCGATTGAAACGATGCGGATACCGCTGTTCGCATTCTGCATACGAACACCACTCGATGCTGTCAACACCTCAAACGTAGTAAGTCCGGAGTCGCTACCGCTGCCACTGCTTTGCGTCAGGTTACCACCGAAGCCCTCAGGACCTCCCGGGTGACTCCAGGAATAACTACTCGTCGTTTGACACACATAGCTTCCGGGATCGATCGTCAGGATTGGACCAGCCGACTGTGCGACTGGCAGACTATCGATCGCGATCGTGAATTGATACGTCTCGCGGTCGGTCGCATAATACGGGCTGCCGCTGCCGGTAATGCGAAGATGGCGTATCGCAGTGGAAGTGCGATCGAAGATGGCGGTTGCGTAGGCGTCAAGTGAGCCGGCGCGTACCGTCTGCGCGATCGAATCTCCAATGATCGACAGGGTATCGCCGAACCACACTGTAAGCGTCCTCGTCTCGGTGCCGCCGTAGACAATGGTATCCCACTTGGACCAGCCGCCCCATGACCCTGTATCATGCATTGTAACCACGGCCTGAAACTGCAGTCGGTCTTGTCCCCGTGCAACGAGGGGGACAATAAGAGCTGATAGTAGCCAGAATGACTTCATAGAAGCCTCCTTTCTCAGCAGAAATAGCACGGGACAACCCCCAAAAGTTGCGTGCAGCAGTTTGGGCTGCAATCAAGGCTTCGAGCGCCTCAAGCGGCTGCAATGATTGTCGATAAGTCGGCTGTTTATGCTTGTGAAATGAATGTGCATGCCTCTCTAGTATTAATCATTTTGGTGGCGCCTCTCGCGGGTTGCAAGCACCATACCACGAGAGAGCATGGGTCTATCGTTCGGTACACAACGGTGGAGTTGAACCCACTCCCTCCGGGACGGTATGACGCCATCTTCTCTTGCTATGAGATTGCAGCCGAGCAAAGGTGTTTCGCGAACGCAACATTTTTTAACGATAGCGGTCGCATGTATATTGATGACACCGCTCGCACATACCATGTTCCACGAACAATTCAAGTCACTTTGAATGGTCACAGCATCAAGGGTTTTGACGAACGTGTTCCGGTCGGATGGCCGGAGCCGCTGAGTTGGAGAATTACTGGGAATGACCGATATCCATCTGTCACTCGCACAATTCAGTCGGACTCGGCAATCGAGTTCTTCTCTCCAAGCGCGGACACTCTGAACGCCTTTGACAGCATTGTCGTCAGATATCATGCACCGAAGAGCATCGATAGTGTTCTGTTTCATTATTCGTACTTCGGTGATTGTGTTTACAAACGTGATACAACGAAGACCGAACATTCCGGACAGTCCTATTACTATAAGGTGCGGAATGAAAGCAACCTGCAGAATGGCGGCAGGTATGTTATCCCACCGCTCAAGGTGTTTGATTATATTAAATCGTTCAAGCCAGAAAAGCTCATGATTCAGATCATGTGGGCGCGCGGTGACAGCGTGCATGTTGGGGATTACGTGTATGGATTCGAAGCTTCGGGCCACAATACGCGTTTCTATAGGCTGAAGCCCTGACGAATATCCAAGCGCGTCAAACCATTTTAGAACACCTACTTCCTTTTCCGTTTGGCCTCTCCAGTGGGAGTCCTGCAATCATACAGTTGAACACTCACGCTCACACCTTTGTCTTTGAACATCAACTTCGTCGGCGTCCAACCCGGAGCTCGATCGATGTTCATCCAGGCGCTGAGGCAATCGGGTGCGCCTTGCACGCACACGTTGTAGTTCACCCCTCGCTTAAATCGGATCTTTGCAATGACAGAATTCGGATTAGCACCACCGTTCTTCCCGCACGAGGTGTAGTTATCCATTCCACCCTTCGCGCCAGGAGTCATCATCACTTGCGCCTGACCGGCATTCAGCGTCGCGATCAACCGAGGATGCGGACCGGTGATCTTGATCGGAAAGCACGATTGTGCTCGAAGGCCACCAGCAACAGCTACGAGCATCGCGACGAGTACTGTGGTTAGTAATACCCTCATTGGCGGTTGAATACTATGTGGATGAAAGCAACCGACTCCCTACCTGCATCTTCCCTCAGGAACTCGCGAACCAGTATGCAATCAAAGCGCACCATGCCAGTACAAACAAAATGATCCCGAACCATGCCGCAACGAATTTCCGCACTTGCGATGATGGCGCATCGCTCGGGATCGTCGTAATCCCGAGCGCGATACTAATCCCGCGAAAAAAACGTGCGGCCAGTCCGATCATCTTACGCGGCCAACGCCGCTGTCACTTTCTTCGCCGCATCGGCCATACCTTTGGCGACCAAGAAATTCATTCCGCTCTTCTGAAGGATCATACCGGCTTCCTCGGCATTGGTACCCTCCAATCGCACCACGATCGGTACGTGCGGCTTCACGATCTTCGACGCCTCGACCACTCCGGTCGCAACACGATCGCACCGGACGATGCCGCCGAAGATGTTGATGAGGATCGCTTTGACATGGGGATCCGAAAGGATAATCCGGAAGCCGCTCGCGACCGTATCCTTGTTCGCTCCGCCGCCGACATCGAGGAAATTCGCCGGCTCACCACCGGCCAGCTTGATGATGTCCATCGTCGCCATTGCAAGTCCGGCGCCATTGACCATGCAGCCCACATTGCCATCGAGCTTGATGTAATTCAGGTTCGATCGCGATGCTTCGACTTCGAGCGGATCTTCTTCCGCAATATCGCGAAGCGCTGCAAAATCAGGGTGACGGAAGAGCGCGTTGTCATCGAAATTTACCTTCGCATCGAGCGCCATCATCTTCGCGTCCTTCGTCAGCACCAACGGATTGATCTCGAAGAGCGACGCATCGGTATCTTCGTAGGCCCGGTACAACGCCTTGAGGAAGGCCACGCATTGCTTGAACGCCTCGCCGCTGAGTCCCAACGCGAAGGCCAACTCGCGCGCTTCGAAATCGCGGAAGCCAACCGCCGGATCGACGAAGATCTTCACGATCTTCTCTGGCGTCTCATGCGCGACCTTCTCGATCTCCATTCCGCCTTCGGTCGAGACCATCACGACATTCTTGCCGGTGCCGCGATCGAGCACGATGCCGGCATAATACTCTTTCAATATATCGACGCCCTGCTCGATGAGCAGCCGCTGGACCTTACGGCCTTCCGGACCCGTCTGGTGCGTGATGAGCGTCATACCAAGAATGCTTTGCGCGAGCACTCGCACATCTTCCAAGGATCGGCCAATCTTCACGCCGCCGCCTTTGCCGCGGCCGCCCGCATGAATCTGCGCCTTGACGACGGCGATCTCCGTCGGCAGCTTCTCGGCCGCCGTGACTGCCTCGTCAACCGTGTACGCGACGTAGCCAATCGGCACCGGCACGCCATACTTTTTCAGAATCTCTTTTGCTTGATGTTCGTGGATTTTCATTCGGAGGTTAAATATTGAGCCGTGCAAAAATACGAACGGAATCGATGCTGAGCCTGGATAGTACGTTTCCTCTTGCAAGAAGCGTCGGACTGCCGTTTCCAAGATAATTTAGCAGCTTGCCCTCTGCAATAGGTGCTCAATGTTAAAGTAATACTTTAATTCTCTCTTTTGAATTGTCATTTAATGAACGCCCAGCCCGCACTCGAAAAGTGAATCTCTATTTCTTTTCAATGAGCCAATGGTGCCCCTGAAGGCAGAAACAATATACGTCACCGAAACCACGAGTGCAAGAAAAATCTTTGCACGGCTGAAGAATTCATGGAAGCACTCGAAAAGCAAATCGCCCCTCTCTGAGGGGCGATTTTTTGTCGGAGCATTTCCGGCGCCGATGTTGAGGTCTGCTACTCTTTTACAAGCTTGATCGTCCGCACTTCGCCGGTGCCGAGCGTGATGCGGAGATAATACGTGCCGGAGGCGCAGCGCGAGAAGTCGATGGGGATTTGGTGCTGGCCCGATTCGAACAGGCCTGCACCCGTTTTTTGAAGCGATGGACATGGCGTATTGTTGCCCATCACATCGAATATCTCCACCCTCACATACTCCGCGTCCGAGAGATCGAACCGAAGCGTGGTTATGTCATGCAGCGGGTTCTCCGATACCGAGTACGACGAGACATGCTTCCCAAAATCCCCGCCGCTCGGAACCCACGCATACTTGAAGTGGATCGCCAATAATGAGTCTAAACCGAGATCCCGCATGGAAGGAAGCGTGGTATCATATGGCACCGTCGTGTCGTTCAACCACGATTCACGCTGAGAATTACGAGTCGCCTTGTATGATCCCCAAAGGAAATGCTGTGCATCACAACTCGTATTATGCATCAGCCAGGCATAAACCGCAAGCGTGCAGTTCTGATCTTTCCAGAGTTGAGTTTCACCAGTATCGCTTGCGTATCCATTAACGGTTGCCGCAATTTCCTGAACGCAAATGCAAAAATAGTAGGGATTCGTGGTATTCAAGTAAAGGACAGATTCAAGCCAATCTCTATATTTGGTATGGAGTCCCGTATCCATTCCCGAAAGCCAACGCGCAGCATCAGTGATCTCCGTGAACACATTGGTTACGTTTGCGTCATTAGAACAGGTCTCGACGAATTGTTTTCCCGAATCGTATACGATTTGCCATTCCTGATATTCGTCATAATGTTGAATTCTCTTATAAAAATCAGCGCAGGAGGCCGAATCAGGAGATGCGGCCAAAGGCTGACTCCCCTTTTTGCCTGCGATGCAACCGGGCACGTACCCAGCATCCGCGGGACAGTTCTTGCCGTTAGGCGGCAGCGATTCAGGGGCAGGTCCGTAAACCGTCGTCCAAGTATTACTGTTGCTTACATCAATGTGAGTACTTCCCAATGTAGCCCACACAACATTTGGGTAGGGCTTAGGGGTAACGGTGGTAGTGGCTGCGGCCCAGTAATTTCCCCCAACTTCCCCGTACCCCTCGGTAGACCCATTCGCATAGATTAGAAAGAATCCGCTTGAACCTGAAATCGAGCTTATTGTAATATTATTCTGGCCCTTCTCTATGTCGAAAGTACCACCTGCAATCGAATGGTGTGGGCATTCTATGCATATTGGCGAACAGAGTTCGGATTCCGCGGAATAATAGCCTTGGGTGCTGAGGCTATTGAATGCTCCAAATGTAGCGGTAAGAGGATCGATGGACATGCGCGCCAGCGATTGGCCGTTGTTTCCATTCTGTACGTCGAGCGCAATTTCCAAACTTGTAGTCAGGTCGTTATAGGTCAGAAACGGCTTATTGTGATCGTAGAGTGCAACTCCGACGTCATTGCCGGTAATGGTATTCAGACTAATGGCTCCGATCAAGCCGTTCGCCACTATCCCAAAATACTCGACTGCACCGTCATAGGTCGTATTTACGATGCCTTGAATTGTATTGCTGCAAAGCACAGAATAGGTCTGTGGCGGGCTACCAATCCACCCACCGACGGCAGGAATGGGAGTTAGGAGCGAAATTCCAGCCGGATAACCGTTATCGGTTATGAGATTTCCGACCACCATCGAGGTCGTGTTCTCCAGTCCGATTGCAGCGTCTGTCCAACCCAGCGTATTCCAGTCGCTAGTCGCTTCCGCTTCGAGTTCAGCATGAAACTGACTCTCCGTGAATGTATTATTGTTGATTTTTGGCGTTACCATTTCTGGGTCTCCAAAGCGGGCAAGGTCGTTCCAGTCAAAGCCCTTCGCATAAACACCATAAGGTTCGTCAACAAACGTAGGCGGGTCCGTCGATAGTGGATTCGAATATGTTCCAAACACGCTGCCAGCGAACTGCTTGAAGTCGTTAGAGGTAACCGCCATAGCGCCATAGGCCGCGTCGAGTGGGGTCTGGTCGTTATCCAAAAATATGCACTTGCCCCGGATCTGATCGAATGAGCTGCCACTGACGGTGAAAGTGCATGTTTGCTCGGGGTCCAACAGGTGAATCTGACTGGCGATGCCAGTGCAGGATTCGATGTCCCAATGTTGTGGGTTTGTGAATACCGGAGATGTGCGGTTCGCGAAGCCAAAATCAAGTTCGCTCAACCCGTTGTGATCCGTGTTCTCGAATCGAAAACCATTTGCATAAAATTGATCGTCACTCGTTCCTTCTACGTAGCCAGGTTTGACCGTCATGATTGCCTGTTTGGAATTCCTAAAGACAGTGATGGAATTCGTACCATCGAACGGAATATTCCCAATCATCGCGCCATTGTATCCACCGACACCGCCCGAGCCATCCCCGGTAAGGAGGGTCCGTCCGAGAAGCGTCAGATGTCCGGTTGCCGATGGATTTGCGGATGTCGCTAATGGATACAGATTCGCCTCAAAATTGACATCAACTTCGCCAGACGGGAAGCCAGAGCCATCGTAGGGTCCGACGATCAACTTGCCGTTCGCGCCGGTGAAAAAATCCGCGCCGCCATGGATGATGAGATGACCGGGGAAATATCCGCCAGCTTCGCAGCCACAATTCGATCCCTGAACGTCGATCGTTCCGCCGCTGTTCGGGCCTGTCGAATTTGCCGTTCCATTCGTGAAAGGAGTGTAAAGTCCCGTTTGCACGGTTGGAGAGGAGTGAGTCGCAATACGGCCATAGTAATCCCACTTGCCATGCACCTCGATGCCCTGCTCGGTGCCTGGAAAGTTAAAGTACACATACGGCATGCTTGCCAGCGTGGAGGTGTTCTCAGCATCGGCGTTGCCAACATAAAGCTTAACGTTGTCGCCAGAAAAATTGAGTTGGCCCACGTATGGATTGAGCGTTGTGACATCGATTGGCTGATATAAGCCGCTATTCACGTCGGTTGTGGAAAAGCCATAATTTGGATCGGTCCAAATGGACATTGTTGGCCACGTAATCTCAGCTTCCACAGTACCGCCGTGCGCCGTGCCATCACTGACGGTGCATTGATCGGTTACCAGCGTGTTCTCTTCGATGTCTTCATCGAACGCGCGGTTCATATCCCGTGCGTAGTAATGAATATTGGTCGCCGTCCGCCAGTGGACGTGAATGCCCATTTGGTTGACCGCGGCAACGTAGCTTGTCACGGGATCCGGTATCAAAACATGGCTCGCGTCCTGCGTAAGCGTCAGGCGCGTATCGGCTGCTAGAGAATCGATGGGCGGGACCGCGCTGCTGGCCGGAGCGAGTCCGGCCAGCGCGAGCGCGATGATAAGTGATTTCATTAGTTATTCTTTCACTAACTTGATCGTCCGCACTTCGTTGTTTGCGGTCGATATGCGGAGGTAATACGTGCCGGGCGGCTGCGAGGACATACCGAGCGGCACGACGCGCTGGCCGCTCTCGAAGATGCCTTCGAAGCCCGCCTTCTGCACCCTATTTCCAAGCAAATCGAATAGCTCGATATGAAGATAAGCCTCGCGATTAATCGTGAGTGAAATGCTTGTCTCATTCGGGAAGGGATTAGCAAGCACATGCGCATCCGCAATGATCTGCGGACCGAGCGCCTCAAAGGATACACCAGCAGCGGCGTCTTGGAGCAGTGAGTCCAAACCCAAATCGTGAAGCGATGGAAGTGTACTATCGAATTTGGCCGTGGTGTCCCTCGCCCAAACCGTGCCATACCACGCGCTGACCTGACCATGACGGGTCATGTCGTACGCCCTGGACCAGCTCGGATCCTTCCCACACCGTGGGTTATCGATAAGGAACTTCAGAATTGACAATTCCGCAGGGGCCGATCCAGGCCAAACGGCAGCTAAGACCGAGATACAATCACAGTACCAGCCGTCGGCGGGGTTCAAGAACCGCTCGGACAGCAACCAGGAACGGAGTTGATAGAGGCTGTCCTGAGTCATGAAGCCGTTCGAATCCGAGCCGTGCATGGTCCGTTGGCCGGCAGCAGATCCAAACGTCTGCCAGGCTTGGTCGTATCCCGCGAGTTCATAACAATGCTGAAGATACCAATGCATGGTGTCATAGCAGAGCAGCCATTGCTGCTGACCATCCCAAATTTCACCCCATCCGCCGGCCAGGTCGCAACTATCCCACACGGTATCGGCAGTTATGGAGAGTGGCACCACGCGGCCAACGGGAAACTGCAGCCCGGTAGTATCATGTGAAAATGGTGCGCCACAATCCAATGGAAATGTATACGAGCTTGCCGAGGTGAGAAAGTTTGTGCCAGAAGTAAGCGTATAGTTGAAATTCGGCCAGTACGTTGCACTGTGAGTATTCGGGTCCTGGCCGCCCCAATAATTGTTTGACGCGTCCCGTAGGATCGTATTGCTCGCCCCGGCAATGAGCGTAGCAGCTGGCCCGGTACCCTGATAAATGTTATTGTCGCCATACTGAGTCCACGTAGCCTGGACCGTACCCGCGTCATTTGGCCCGACGTTAAAATCCGTGCCACCATGGACGTTGAGGATGGCTGGCATGCCGGATGCTCCTTCAAGATCGATAGTGCCAGTCCCGGCGCCATCGCCCGTACCATCCGTAAAGGGTGTACCCGAGCCTGTTTGAATTCCGCTGGAATTATGCGTGGCATAAAGACCGTAGTAATCGAAGGTCGAAGTTGGATTGACCGTCACTCCCTGGTTTGTGCCCAAGAAGTCAAAGTAGAAGAATGGCATGACGGCAAGAGTAGCGTTGCAAGGAGGTAGAGTGAGTCCACCATTACATGGTTCATTTACCGCGCTTCCCACTGTTAGCTTGACTCCATCGCCGACAAATTGTAATTCGCCGACATGCTCATTGTGCAGACCAAGCGCCCTCGGAGAATACAGACCGCTCAATCCGTCTGCGCTCGGTGGCCCATAGTTCGGATCGGTCCAAACGGACATCACTCCAAAGCCTTTGACGGCTGCTCCCACCGCTCCGCCATGCGCCGTGCCATCGGTGACGGTGCATTGATCGGTCACTAACGTGTTCTCTTCGATGTCCTCATCGAACGCGCGGTTCAGATCCCGCGCATAGTAATGCATGTTGGTTGAGGTCCGCCAGTGGACGTGAATGCCCATTTGGTTGACTGCGGCAACGTAGTTCGTCACGGGATCCGGGATCAAGACATGGCTCGCGTCTTGCGTGAGCGTCAGGCGCGTATCGGCTGCGAGGGGATCGATAGGCGCGGGATGGGTAACCCCATTATCCGAACCGCGAACGATTTCAAGCGGCGAAAACGCCGGTGGAGTGGTCTGATACACACAATGGAATTGATCGAACTCGCGCCATGTCGGGATCGGGTCAGTACTGTTATCGCCATTATCATACGGATTGGCGAAGGCGGCGATGGGCTTATCGAGGATCGGCCATCCCGGTGCAGAGGGATTCCCGCTTGGGGGAATGGGCGATGCCGGACTCAGCAGGTCGCCTTCGACATACGCGGCAAAGCCAATCGGCAGATTCGGATTGTCTTCATTGTATAAGATGAGTGTCCCCCCGTCAAAATCCACATTGGCATAGAGGGCGTGGTGCGCTGCCAAACTTCCCGGGACGCTGCTGACCAGGACGCGAAGGTGATTGACAAATCCATACGCTTGAAGCGCGCCCGTGCCCGGCATACGGAATTGGTTCACGACCGGACGGGGGTTGAATGCTCCCGAGCCGTTATCCCATGTGAACCACCGGACCATTCCGCTGGTCGGCAGTGCCGAAATATAGGCAACATCGAAGGCCGGCGTTGTACCGCCGTTGCGGTTCTGGCGCGGGTCGCAGGAAATCGTAGGTCGCACGCCCTGTCCTGCTGATCTCGGCCACGTAGGAAGCGTGGTTTGAGTTGCGAGATCGACGACCGTTACCCAAATTTCGTTCGTCGTAATACCAAGACTGAAGTTCTCCGTCGAGCACCACGCGATATAGAGATATCGAGCATCGGAGGCAACGTCGAACTCGTCTTGATAGGGTAAGGCAGTCACAACTGTATGCGTGTTCGTGGGCGTGCCGGTCCAGGTTTTGACAAGCGGAAAAACGTGAGGTGCTGGCGCCGTTACCACATTCATTGGAGGAGCGGGGTTCGAACAAAACGAAAGCGAAATATCCACGTCGGTGCTTGCGAATCCGTGGACAGCGAAGAACGTGCGGGTGGTCGTTGCGTCGGGCCAGACATAGGATACCGCACCATCCAGGTTGGCCGTCGCCTTCGGCTCTGTCGGCACGACTCCTCCGGCCAGCGCAGCACTTTGCACCACGCCAGGCGGAATGCAGGTTGGATGGTTTGTGGCAGGTTCGAACTTAAGTGACGGCCTGTAAAGGCCATTCGCAAGCAAGTACCAGCCTGCGGGATAGGATGCGCCGTTCGCGGTTGAACTCAGCGTCCATTGCCCATAGGCATTCGCCGCCAGGCAGTCCATGGATAAGACCGGAACGGGATCGGTCGCGCCGGTTGGGCCCCAACTATCACCATCCGCGACCGACTGCTGCCGGAATTGATATTCGGAATTCGATTGTCCTCTTGCCCCGGCAAAGCAAGCAGCAACGAGTGCGAGCGCGATAATCATGGTGCGAACGGATGCAAATGCTGTGCGGAGGCAGTGCCACCCCGAAAACTATTGGCTTTTCTCATGACTCAATATGGTTAGGATGTGAACGAATCGGAACGGGCGGAGGGAGCCGGTGTCAGGGCTGGCGGGAACGCGAAATGGGGCCAGAGCGGGCATCGGGACGAGCGTCGTCCGAAGCAACCACCACAAAGGTACGAAGAAATTTGGAAAGATGTATTCTTTCCAATGATGACTAAATGAAGCCCTAAAGCTTACAGCCCCTCAAAGGGCAATTGTTATTGCTCGCTCGTTAGCATTGCGCTTCGGAATGTGGCTCGCCGAGCATGCGTCGCGCGGCCGATCATGGCTTTTGAGATTCCGGTATCAGCGTTCGCGATCATACCTCACGATGATTCCGCAATCACTGTGCTTTGGAGAGCTCGACAATCGGCTGCTAAGATCGACGGGCTCATTCCGAAGCTCGATCACATGAGGACGAAGCACTGAGTGACGCACGGCCGTGAGGACCCAGGAGGAAAGAGAGTCACGATCGGAACATACTTCCATTTGTGGCCCGGACTTGAGCGGAGCAATTGTCAGAGTACCTCCTGTGTCGAGCGAGGAAATCAGATTGCGGAGAAGGAGTGAATCCTGATGGTGCAACTCTGCAGTAGCTGGTTTAAGAAACAGATATTCTTGTTTGTGAATGCGAGATGCAACCCGATCCACATTCGTAACAAGTTCAAGGCTGTCGCTCACCGAACGCACCGCGCCGTGAGCATCCGTGACAGTCAACTCGGCAACGATAGGAGCGGGATGTGCGGATTCTTTTCCATCACTGCTCCGAAGTTCGATTGCAGCGGACCTCGCGTTGGATTGTGTTGAATCCAGGTTCGAATATTCCGCGAGCATTCGTCCGGCCTGCGTCATTCGAACCGACCATCCTCTAATTCCTGCTTCGGACTCGACAAATCGCGAGGCAGACAAATCAGGGACAATGTAGCTCCGAATGAGTCGAGATTCCGCTTTGGGAATGTGCATCTTTCCGGGAGTTACCGTATATTCTTCAATGAGGGTATCGACCTCGCGAACGGTCGCGCTCCTTGCGGTGACACCATTGATTTCGAGATGGATCGAGGCATGAATGTGATCGGCAGATACAGGCTTCGCAACGATAGAATCTTTGGAGCTGACGATTACAGATCTCTGAATTGGTTTCGGTGCGATGGCCGCGTTCCTGCTCGCGTTCGAGCTGCTCGTACCAAACAGAAGCGAGACGGAAATTCCGGCACTGAAACTCTCGCCGGCATAGCCAGCAAGTATTTCCGTGATGTCCGCCAAGCCAAAGAGCCGAGTCTTGAGAGCGATTCCACCACCAAGCGAAACAGAGTATCCCACAAATGCGGGAATCGCAACCCGGAATGCGCCGGAGCTGATCGCGCTGCCTGTCGCGACGGTATCTCTCGTGCTGCCGTTTGTAAACGTGGCGCCCGATGGAGTGAGTATCTCTCGCCAATCTGTTAGCGCATTCTGCACGCGCAATCCCATCTGCGAGCCGAGACCAACATCCACACTTGGAGAAAGATGGTAGGCTGCGAGGCCGGTTAGGCTCGCAGTCCCATAGCGCGACGAGAGATGAAATTGCTGTGTACCGGGTGTGGACAAGGAATTGTCTGATGAAGTGTAACCGTCAGACGTGAACTCACCAACGCTCGACTCATATTGACCGAGAAGCGAAAGGCCAATGTAATGCGAGAAGAGCGACGCGAAATCCAACTCTGCTCCTGCGCCGAACGTGTGGGCATAAGACGTACCCAGACCGCTCGAGCCAAACCTATTAATGATCGCGCGATGGACATTGAGCGGAGACCCAAACGTGTATGATATGGTAGGTCCGAGCGAGAACGAGTGCAGGCTGTCCTGCTGGGCAATCGATGCCATAGGGGCGCAAATCAGCCAGACCAGAACGAGGACAACCGGCGCCCGTTTCAGGAGCGCCGGAAGTCGAACAAAAAGGTGTGGAGCGGTCAAAGTGTTATTACCTTCCGATGTGATCAACGTTTCACCGAAGCCATATCGGGAAATAACCGGATGCTGCAAGCGTCTTCTTCGAGTGTGTTGCTATATTGATCGAGACGATCGAAGGCGTTACGTCGATCGTCGACGTGAAGTTCTGCGTGTAGACGATCTTCTTGCCGTCCGGCGACCAGGAGGCGAAGGCATTATTAAGCGCATCATTCGTGAGATTGATCTTGGTAGCACCGAGATCCGAGGTGAGCATAATATCTCCCCCAACCGAAGACGAACTACTCGAATACGCAAGGGTCTTCCCATCTGGGGACCAGGTTGGGATGACTCCAGTATCGATCAGGATAGGTGAACTGCCGTCAGAATTCATCACCCTGACGAGCCCGCCGTCGGTGAAAGCGAGTTTGTTGAATTTGGACCAGTCGACAGTCCAAAGACCCAAATCTCCACCGCCAATGACATGTGTCGCAATCGTGGTCGCGGAACTTCCATCTATCGTACTAACCACAAGATTGCCCCACTGATCACTACCGGAATTGTCGAGGAAGGCAATTCTGGTCCCATCTGGCGAGAAGCATGGAATTGCCGCTTGTGCTACAAATGTCGAAACGAAGTGTGGATCCACCGCGACCACGCTGTCTCCGGACGATTGCAGCGTCATGACGAGAAGTCTTCTGCTTCCGGCTGGCGCACCTCCTCGCATCAGTATCGCAACGTGCGAGCCATCCGGCGAAATAATTGGGAATGCCACGAGGGCATCTCCAGAATCTTGATATACAATCGAATTGAGGGTTCCAGCATTGTTGGTTACTACTACGTCATTCACCCCATTCGGCCAAGTTGTGTCCACGGCAATCCAAACGAATCGGCCGTCACCGCAACTCCAGACGCCACTTGTGTTCACCGATGGCAAGGTCGCTTGTAGGTTACGAATAAAACTGCCGATCGAGTCGATGAGCGTTACCGGGCCTAACCCATCTCTAACTCGGATGTCCCCTGCATTATAGACTAGTCGTCCCATGCCTTCATCGGATGTCGAAGAGGGAGGTCCGCCGGGTGGATCAACAGGCCCAACTTTGTCCCGACAGCTTGCGGCGAGCAGCGAAGCGACAAGGAGGAAAAGAAATGTCCGTGTAAACATAGTATGGATTGAAAAATTGAACACTGCGTCGGATGGCTTCCGTCCCCGACCGATTTCGTGCCGCATGACGATTGGGGCGGGCTAATCCTTACACGAAAAACCAATGTAAGGAATGCGTCGCCTCAATCGTCATGGTGACAAGAACCAGGAATAAGGATGGATGCCAGCGCGTTTACATTCGTCGGATTGCCAACCGGACCACATGTTGAGGTCCGGGCATCTCGCGTTCGACTTCTGAAACCTATCCCTTCCATGACTCCCAAGGCCTCGATCGCGATCACCCAGGCAAGTGATGAGGAGTTGTTTCAAGGGTTTTTGTGTGGCGAAGAGCGCGCTTTCACACATCTTTTCGAGCGTCACAACAGAAAAATCTTTTATTATTGCGCAAAGCTCCTCGGAGATCCGCAGGCTGCCGAAGACATCACGCAGGCGATGTGGGAGAAGGTGATCGACATGCGAGCGCAATCGCAACCGGCAAGGGTGCAGAATTTCATCGGGTTGCTCTTCCGAATCGCACGCAACCTCGCACTCGATTATCTGAAGCATCGACGTGTGCAGTCGCCGTTGGATGCGAATTCGGAACTGCTGGGTGCGCGCTCGTCGCACGATGTTGAACTGTCCGGGCAGGAGCAAATCGTGCTGGAGTGCCTCGAAGCATTGCCACTCGGCTCACGAGAGGTGCTGGTCTTACATTATTATAGCGGCTATAGCTTCGAAGAGATTGCCAAATTGCTGGGCAAGAAACCGAATGCGATCTGGACGCGCGCTTCGCGTGCGCGCGCCGATCTTAAAGTATTGGTCGAACGGCGGCTCACGCAGAGGGCGAAGCGGAGCATGCGTGAAAAGGAAACGACATGAAACACGTTGAAGACTCGGATACAGAACGATTGATCGACCGTGCATTCGAGCATGACCGGATGCGCATCCATGAACCCGCGAATACGCCATCCGCATCGCTTATGCAGAAGCTGACTTCTGGCGCGCCACCACCAGTCGCTCGTCTTGGATTGTTTGGGTCGGCGGCAGCGAAGTGGGCGATCGTTCTTGCGCTGGGTTCGGCCACGGCCAGTGTATTGTACTTCATGCTGGGTACACCAACGACATCTCCAACACTTATTCAGACTCCGCACCGCCCGGATGCCGTTATCGAGCGCAACGAATCGCCAACCGGATTGGGTACGAGCACTCCCTCGAAACAACCGATGCAGACCCACTCGTTTAAATCACTCTCGTCCGAGGTTTCCCAACCCTCAAGCTCAACCATTTCCGAAGATAGTCTCCTGCGCCAGCAAGTCGCGCATCCTACTATTACTTCGGCCCTGGACAGCGCTCGTCTGACCATCCATCGATAGAGATGGTCTCGGCCGCTAAAGATTGATCCCGTCTTGCTCTCATTCTCAAGTCTCATGCAAGCACTTGGGATTGGCACGATTTCGGTTGGGTTTGCCGTCTGGAAATATTGAGTTCTTGAGGCACACCTAAACCCTAAACGCATGAAACAGGGAGTCACCTTTATGGCGATCGCGCTGATCGCTGTCGTCGGCTTTTTATCAAACGCAACCGCGCAGAGCTATCCCGGACGATTGTCCTTTGGGTTCGATGCGGAGGGCAACAAGTATTGGGGCAATTTCACCGACAATCAATTCTGGTTTTCGGGGGATGCCTTCTTTCGTTATAATGTCATCGATGCGCTTTCGGTGCATCTGGCTGTGAACGGCGGACAACTTCGCTACAAAACAAACGAACAAAATTTGAAGTCTTATCCGCAGTATTTTGGTCCGTTCGGTGGCGGCGTTGGCACCGGCGTGTATCCGAATACGGGTGGTCAGGTGGCGCGCGAGGAGATCAATGCGATCCGTCACATCGGATATCAGGCGATGCTTTCGGTCAATTTCTTCCCGACTCAGAAATTCGTCCCGTATCTCATCGGTGGAGTGGAATTCCTCAATTTCGAGCCGCGCAATCTCAATCAGCAGCTTGCGCTGCCGAACAACCGCAATAACGTTTACCAAAAGAATGTCACTGGCGGAGTGGCTGGACTGGGATTCGAGATGTACATCACCGATGATGCCACATTCAACGGCAAAGGCTTGCTGCACCTGACCGGCACGGACTATCTCGATGACTTTTCCGATCCCACACCAACGGCGAGCCACGCGCAGGATGTCTTCGCCACGTTCGGCCTCGGCTTCAGCTACTATATCTTCGGCAATCTCGATTCCGATCACGATGGCCTGACCGATGCCGAAGAGCGGAATATTTATCACACCGATCCATTCAATCCGGATACGGATGGCGATGGGCTTTCGGATTATGATGAAGTCAAAAAGTACCACACCGATCCGCTCAAAGCCGATAGCGATGGTGATGGCCTGACGGACCAGGAAGAGATTATGGTCTATCATACCGATCCGCTGAATCCGGATTCCGATGGCGATGGACTGAGCGATGGACAGGAAGTAAAGGCCTATCATACCGACCCACATAATCCCGATACCGATGGTGATGGTCTGAAAGATGGCGAAGAAGTCACCACGTACCATACCGATCCGCTCAATAAAGATACCGATGGCGACGGCTTGACCGATGGCGATGAAGTCCAGAAGTACAATACCTCACCGACGAAGCTCGACTCCGATGGCGATGGACTGAGCGATGGCGACGAAGTGCTGAAATACCACACCGATCCGACAAAGCCGGATACCGATGGCGATGGCCTGACCGATGGGCAGGAAGTGAGCCAGTATCACACCGATCCGCTGAAAGTCGATACCGATGGTGACCGGTTGAACGACGGTGACGAAGTGATGAAGTATCATACCGATCCGCTCAAAGCCGATACCGACGGCGACGGGCTGACTGACGGCGAGGAAGTACTCAATACGCACACCGATCCACTCAAGGCCGATACCGATGGCGACGGCATTAACGACAAGCTGGACAAATGCCCGCTCATCCCGGGCGTCCCGCCGGATGGATGCCCTCCAAAACCACCAGTAAACACCGTGACGAATTTCCCTGGCGTGCTCTTCATCGTGAACACAGATAATTTCGACATGACCGTGCCAGGCACGCTCGAGAATCTCAACCGCATCAAAGCGCTGGTCGATCAATGCAAGGATATCAACGTGGAGATCGAGGGACATGCCAGCGGCGAGGGCGATCCCAAGCGCAATCAAGAGCTTTCGGATATGCGCGCGGCGCGTGTGAAGGCGTGGCTCATCGAGCAAGGCGTCGATTCCAACAAGATCGTTCGCACGGTCGGTTATGGCTCATCGCGACCGCTCATTCCAGAACCCGAAGGTACGAAGGTGACAAAGGGCAAGAAGGGCAAAAAGACCGTGACCAAAGGTGTTTCGGCGGAGCAACTGGAAGCAGCGCGCAAACAAAATCGCCGAATCGCGGTGCGCGTCGTGAAGACCTGCCAGTGATATCGATTGGAGTGGTGTCGGTAATTCGTATTTTTGTGAATGACCGACACCGTTCCTCACAGCAGATTCGATAATGCGTACACCGGCGATGCACCGCCGTGGGATATTCCAGGCCCGCAGAAGGCCTTCGTGGATATTGCCGACCAAATTCATGGCCGCGTGCTCGATTCCGGCTGCGGCACCGGCGAGAACGCGCTCTATTTCGCCGCGCGAGGATGCACGGTGACGGGCATCGACTTCGCGGAACCGGCCATCCGTCGCGCGAAAGAAAAATCACGCGAGCGCGGGATTGCTGTCAACTTCCTTGTTAAGGATGCGCTCACATTGACAGAGTGGGACGAGCAGTTCGATAACATTCTCGATAGCGGCGTCTTCCACGTGTTTGGCGATGTCGATGCGGAGAAATACGTCAGGAGTCTAGCACACGTGCTAAAGCCGGGCGGCCGGCTATTCCTTATTTGTTTCAGCGATGCCGAGCCCGGAACACACGGACCAAACCGGATTCCGAAGCAGATGATCTACGACCGCTTCGGCGCGGGATGGACCATCGAGTCTGTGACTGCGACCCGCTTCAGCGTCCGCCCGGAGAACGATGGCACGACATTCAGCAAGGGCGGACCCCATGCGTGGTTTGCGATCATTCGCAGAACGAACGACTAGTCGCGAGAGCCAGCGCCATACCTGCCTACCTCAACTTGTAGTCTACCAATTCGAAGACATAACCGGGGCGGGAGTTTGGCCGCCAGGGATGTACTGACCGGAGGTAGGTACCAAGGGACGGCGCGTACCATGCCATTGTCGTATCGGATGAATTATACCCAACTGAGCGCACGAATGAGTTCACGTATTGCATCTTGACGGCAGCGAAGGTGCCAGCCGGAACCGTAATGCTCTCGCTTCCAAATGACTGATAACTGTGCGTGACTTGGGTATGAACTCCACCCACAACGGTATCGAGCAGAACGGTTATGATCGGACTCGATCCTGAACTTGCACCCACAGGTATCCGCTGCCAGCACGGATAGGTCCAGCCTTCCGTATTCGAGACCTCCTGGGAGGATAACCACTCGCTGATATCGCCATTCGATTCGTAGTTCACCGTATCGTCCGCGATAAAGTTAATGTCTTTTTCCGCCTGGATAATATCACTGACATTGTTCTTGCCAAACCTGCTGAGGCCAGTGAGGCGAACAGTATTTGTATCGGGCCAGTCCGAGCCGGGCAGTTTCACGCCAGAGCTGTCAATCTCGTAGATATTATAATAGAATATGCTTCCTGCGTTGGGCACTGTGGTCGGACCAGTGGATACGCTATGATGGTATCCACGGCCCTTGAGCGTCAATAGATATGTTTTAGGCGAGCCATCGGTCACGATTGTGTCTGTCGCGCTTTGCGCGAGCGTATCGATGGGCTGGAATCGGTAGCGCACAACGGCCGAAGCGCCGGGCTTCAACGTGATTGCGGCCGTATCGAACAACAGGAACCGACCGTTCGAGAGCGAATGGTGCAGGATATGAATCGTGTCTTTACCGGAGTTGGTGAGCGATATAGTCGAATCGGCAAAGTTGCCGGGCGGTATGTTGCCGAAATCGAGCGTGCTCACAAACGTGAGTGTACCTTTGCCGCCATTGCCGGCGCCACTTCCGGAGTTGGGATCCGTGGGTGTTGGACTGCTGGAGCAGCCGACAAAACACACGACAATAAGAGAGATCAAAGTCAGGCGTTCAATCATAAAGCCAATCAATTTCAGAGCTTCGCGTTTAGTTCAACAGATTCCCCATGAGAAATCGGGTGAACGCTTGGCTGGGCGAATCCATGAAGATATCACGCGCAACAAGTGTGCGGCTTCGCTCGTTAGAGCGTGATCGTTTTTCGAGATGATCCCTGGCCTGATCGGTGATCACGAGAGAATGCGTTCATGTTCTTAGATATTTTTCGGATGAGGCAACTTTATCTCGCGCTCTTTTCCATCGTCATTTCTGGTTCGTCGTTATTTGCACAAACCAGTGCTATAGATAATCATCCCCTATGGATGCGGTATCCCGCGATTTCACCGGACGGGAACACGATCGCCTTCGAATATCAGGGTGACATTTATACTGTGCCGAGTGCCGGCGGGCGCGCAACGGCGATCGTTACGCATGATGCATACGACTTTAGTCCGGTCTGGTCGCCGGATGGGAAATCGATCGCGTACGCCAGCGACCGCAATGGCAATTTTGATGTATTCCTTGTACCCGCAGTTGGCGGCATTTCGAAGCAACTCACAGTTCACACTGCAAGCGAAGTTCCGACGTGCTTTACACCGAACGGCGACTCCGTGCTGTTCTCGGCCGCACGGATGGATGATGTCCACAATGCACAATTCCCCATTGGCGTCCTGACGGAACTCTATGAGGTCTCGACCAATGGCGGCATGCCGCGGCAAATCCTGACTACGCCGGCGCAACTCGCGCAACTGGACCGCGGAGGAAATCGCATTTTGTATCAGGACCGCAAAGGATACGAGAACGAATGGCGCAAACATGAAAAGGCCTCCATCGCGCGCGATATCTGGCTCTACGACCGGTCCACGAACCATCACACAAAACTTTCGAACTTCATTGGTGAAGACCGAAATCCGGTTTGGAGTCCCGATGAAAATGAGGTCTATTATCTTTCGGAGAAGAGTGGTTCGCTGAATATCTGGAAACTCCCGATCGCACACCCAGAACAGACCACTCAAGTCACATCGTTTGAGAAGAATCCCATCCGTTTTTTGAGCATTGCCCGGACTGGCACGATGGCCTTCGGATTCAACGGCGAAATCTACACCCTTCCCGCAGGTGGCACCACACCCACCAAGGTTTCGATTGAAATTATGCCGACGGAGAAATCCAACAGTACCAATTTCTCAACGCTGACATCCGGCGCTACTGAATTCGCGGTCTCGCCGAATGGAAAAGAATTCGCATTTGTCATTCGCGGCGATATCTTCGTGGCCTCGATGGACTACGATGTTACCAAGCGGATCACGAACACCCCCGAGCAGGAGCGGAGCGTGAGTTTCAGTCCGGATGGTCGATCGCTCCTGTATGCCAGCGAGCGCGGTCATAGCTGGAAGATTTTTGAGACAACGATCGAACACAAAGAAGAGCCATATTTCTATGCTTCGACAACACTCAAAGAGACGCCGGTGATTGCGACCGAGCGCGAGTGCTTCCAGCCGCATTATTCACCCGATGGCAAAGAGGTCGCGTATCTCGAAGAGCGGACGAATCTCAAGGTTATCAATCTGAAGACCCATGCGATACGGACAATCATGGATTCGACTCACAATTATTCCTATACCGACGGAGACCAGTGGTACGAGTGGTCGCCGGACGGGAAATGGTTTTTGGTGCAGTTCATCGATCACAACCGATGGTCCAATGAAGTCGGACTGATCGACGCGCAGGGCAAGGGGTCGATCACCAATTTGACGAACAGTGGCTATGATGATACTCATCCGACCTGGTCCAAGGATGGCACGATGATCTATTGGTTCAGCGACCGGCAAGGCTTGCGCAGCCACGGCAATAATTCTGGCGAGACGGATGTGTTCGGGATGTTTCTCACACAGGCGGCCTGGGATCGCTTTCGCATGACGCGAGAGGAATTCGACCTGGCACGGCTGGCCGAAAAAGATACGAAAGATTCTGCCGACAACAAAGCTGGCAAGAAGAAGGAATCGAAAGACTCTTTAGAGAAGAAGAAGGTCCTGGCACCAATTACGATCGATCTGAAAAATATTGAGGACCGCATGGCGCGATTGACAATCAATTCGTCACGGATGTCGGATGCGGTACTCTCACATGATGGCGAGCGGCTATACTACATTACGAGCTACCCAAAGGGTGGAGCGCTCTGGGTCCATATCTTCCGCGATGGCGAAACGAAAATGCTGACGAAACTTGCCGCCGCGGGGGGACAGCTTGTGATGGACGATGCCGGTAAAGAATTGTACCTTCTGAATAACGGCAACATTACAAAGATTGATACCGCCAACGGGAGTGAGAAGCACGTCGGATACAAGGCCGGTATGGAGCTGAACAGCCCGGAGGAGCGCGCCTACATGTTCGAGCACGTCTGGCGGCAAGTACTCAAGAAATTCTATGTTGAGAATCTAAATGGCGTGGATTGGACCTATTATAAGGCCGCCTATTCTCGATTTCTCCCATACATCAACAATAATTATGATTTCGCGGAGATGTTAAGCGAATTGCTGGGCGAGCTCAACGCCTCGCACACCGGGTCTGGATATCGCCCGCCGAATCCCGAACAAAATGCCACGGCATCGCTTGGAGCGTTCTTCGATCAGAATTATACCGGCAATGGCATCCGCATTCAGGAGATCATCGAGCGCGGACCGCTCGATGTGTCTGCTTCCAAGACACGAGCCGGCACGATCATCCGCGCAATTGACGATCAAAAGATCACTCCGGCCGTCGATTTCAATCTATACCTGAACCGGAAGGCCGGCAAACCGACTCGCCTCGCACTCTATAATCCAGAAAAGGATTCATCGTGGGAAGAGATTGTCAAACCAGTCTCGCGAGATGAAGAAGGCGAGTTGTTGTATCAAAGGTGGATCAAGTCGCGACGATTGGAAGTCGATAGCCTCTCGCATGGCACGATCGGGTACGTTCACGTTCGGAGCATGGGGGATGACAGCTACCGTCACGCCTATTCAGAAATTCTTGGACGTGAGAATGACAAATCTGCCATGATTGTCGACACGCGTTTCAATGGCGGAGGCTGGCTGCATGATGAACTTGCGACACTGCTGAGCGGCAAGGAGTATGTCAAGTTTTTTCCGCGCCATCAGGATCTTGGCGGCGAACCGACCGAAAAGTGGTCGAAGCCGTCCGTCGTATTGATTAGTGAGAGCAATTACAGCGACGCGCATTTCTTTCCATATACATATCGCGCGCTTGGGATTGGCAAGCTCGTCGGGATGCCCGTGCCCGGCACGGCGACCGCAGTCTGGTGGGAGACACTTCAAGATAACACCCTCTATTTCGGAATCCCACAAGTTGGCGTGCTCGATATGCAAGGTAAGTATCTCGAAGGCCAAGAGCTGGAACCCGATTATCTGGTCAACAACGACCCGGAATCCGTTGCAAAAGGACGCGATCTCCAATTGGAAAAGGCCGTCGAGGTCCTGATGAAAAAGGAATAGGGTATGAATCGGCAAGCATAGATTCTTGCAGGCTACGCGAATTCTTGTCCGGGTTTTGGCCCGCCGTTCGTTATAGAGATACAATTCACGCTTCCGGTGTTTTCCGGGAGCAGTCGTCTAATCTTCTATCGATCAAAACCTATGAACGAATTCGTACTTCTCTATCGCGGCGGGATGAGCGCGGGCACGCCATCGCCCGAGCAAATGGAAGCAATCATGCAGCGCTGGCAAACGTGGTTTGCAAAGCTGGGTGAAGAGGGCAAACTCAAGGACTGGGGCGCACCGCTTCAGCGCGAAGGAAAGCACGTTGCGGCTGGCGGTGTCGTTACCGATGGTCCATTCACCGACGGCAAGGAGATCGTCGGCGGCTATTCAATCATCAAGGCCCGCGATCTTGCCGAGGCCGCGACGATTGCGAAGGGCTGCCCGGCCTTCGACACTGGTGGCAGTGTCGAAGTCCGGCCGGTTGCTCCAATGTAATCACAGTCAAAGTAATTGTTTGACAACGCTCCCAATTGCGGGAGCGTTGTCCGCTTTTTTGAGCATGAGTGACAAGAAGCATTATTTTCTCAAGCTGAACCCTCCGCGTGCGTCCTTCACGGTCGATATGACGCCGGAGGAACGCGCGATTATGCAGAAGCACGTTGCATACTGGGCGCCTTACGTTCAGGATGGAACGGTCATCGTGCTGGGGCCGGTCTTCGATCCGAAGGGAGGGTGGGGAATGGCGGTCATTGGCGTCGAGAGTGAAGATCAACTCAATGCGTTGCTTGCGAACGATCCCGCGAACGGACTCAATAGTTACGAGGTCTTTCCGATGCGGGCAAATTACCGCCAGCCACTAACATCATAGCCGATGAGCGCCCAGGTCGATGCGGTTGTCGAGCATTTGTTTCGCCAGGAGGCGGGCAAGCTTGCATCCTCGCTGGCGCGCGCATTTGGGCTGTCACGACTCGATGCGGTCGAGGACATCGTTCAGGATACCCTGCTCGTTGCACTCCGCGACTGGTCCTTTCGCGGTATTCCCGAAAACCCAACGGCATGGCTGCATCGCGTTGCAAAGAACAAGGCCATCGATCACATCCGCAAGCGCCATCGTGCTTCCGAAGAACCACTGGAACTCGTGCCGGGCCTGAGAACGGCAGCTTACGCACTCGAACTCGAGCGGGATTTGCTGGCTTGGGCGGACGATCGCTCATCCATTGAAGACTCGCAGCTTCGAATGATGTTTGTCTGCTGTCATCCAGGTTTACCAGTCGAGTCCCAAGTTGCACTCACACTTAAAACACTCTGCGGATTCAGCGTGCGGGAAATTGCGAGCGCGTTCTTTACACAGGAAGCGACGATCGAAAAGCGCCTTGGCCGGGCGCGAAAATATTTCCGCGATCATCATGTCGCGCTCGATGCAACGGCCGGTACCGACCTGCAAGCCCGCCGCGATGCCGTGCTCTCCTCTCTATACTTGCTCTTCAACGAAGGCTACAAGCGCACAGATAGCGAAGGGTTACTCGACCGCGATCTCTGCCTCGAAGCACTGCGGCTTGCCTTGCTCGTGACTGAGCATCCTGTTGTATGCTCACCGGATGCCTCCGCACTTGTCGCGCTCATGTCTCTTCTGGCTGCGCGATTCGATACACGCACGAATGAGCGCGGCGAGATCGTACGCTTGCCCGATCAGGACCGTTCCAAATGGAACCGCGATCTCATCGAGCGCGGGTTTTACTATCTCGCGCGCTCCGAGCCGGACAAGTACTCTTCGACGTACCATCTCGAAGCGGCGATCCAATCGTTGCTTGTCACGGCCGCCTCATTCGAAGAAACAGAATGGCCTGCTATTCTCGGTCTCTACCGCAGACTCTATTTGCTCAGGCCGAGCCCGATCGTGGCAATGCACATGTCTGTTTCACTTGGCATGGTCCATGGTCCGGACGCAGCGATCGAATTGCTCGAAGGGCTTTCACTCGCGGACTATTACCTTTACTTTGCGATTCTCGGCGATGCCTACTCGCGTGCCGGACGGCTCTCGGATGCCGCGTCGGCGTTCACGCGAGCAATCGAATTGACGAAAAACGCGAGGGAGAAGACCTTAATTGAGGCGCGGCTGGCGGCAGTAACAATCAACCTTGCCGCAACTTGAGCTATCGCATCGAGAGCTTGACCACGTTCGATTTCGGGCCCGGAGTGGCTACACGATATTGGTTGTGGACTGGGTCATAGTAAAGGCTGGCGCCCTCTTGATTATCACCGCCGTTGCATTTACAGACGGAGTAGTAGAGCGTCGTTCCGGGCTTCAGCCCAAGTCCCCAAAGGTCGGAAAATCGGTGCCAGGTCATCCAATTACTTTTGACATGCCCCAAGCTCTGCCACATGATAAGATGAACGTCCGCCGGTTGGACGTCGGCCGACGTGTCGAGGAACTCCGAGTAGCCGGTCAGAGTGTCAAACGAGAAGTAGCATGAGAATTGGTCGGCCCAGTTCTCTTGTGCGAAGGTGTCGATGCGGAGCGAATCAACCTCGATATTGCCAGTGGGAATGGCGCATAAATAAGGCTGGTTCTGGTTCATTGCTGCTGAAGGAACCCATGTCAGGCCACCGGGTGTAACTTGAATATTGAAGAGACTTGTTTTTCCAAAACCATCTTTCGACGCGGTGATCTCATGCGTTCCAATCGGGACACCAGACAGGGACCAGTACCCATCCGTGTCGGTCAGTGTGCTGTCAGAACCATCGTCGAGAACCACCGTGATGCCCTCACTCGGCAAAGAGGCATTCCAATTTGAATAGATTTTGACTCGTCCCTTCAAATCGCCACGATAGGTCGCAGGTGGATCATTCGTGGAGTTGCACGCTGTCGCAATCAATAGAAGGGAAAGCAATATATTCGTTCTCGATTTCATCATTACGTCACGGTACGATGAATGGAAGGCTATTTGACTTCTGGCTCGGAGAGATGGGTAGCATCTGACCACTGGAAGGATCATAGAAATCTGTCGGCTGATAGCCCGTATTTCCAAACACGCTGAGGAAGACTTTGGCCCCCGAGCTTAAGGTCCACAATTGCGAGACCGATACGCTATATTTCCATGTCCCCTCGGATTGAACCTCACTTCCCAGCCCATATTGAGTGTAGTGTGGCATATTAGGGAATAGGTTCGAATCCACATCCAAAACCGGGTAGATGTAACAGGATTCGTGATAATTGTCAATCCGTCCGAAGATATCCAAGGTCTTCTGCGAAGCTGGCCCTCCCACACGAACCGAGTCGATGTATAGATGATAGCGAGGGGTAGGACCTATCGTGACTGGTGAAAGGAAGTAGGTGCCTGGTCCCGTAACATGTATGTCAAACCACTTCATCGTGCCATATCCCGGTCTGGTTGCATCGACCTCATACGTTCCGATTGGGATGTTATTAATCCTCCATTGTCCGGACGGATCGGTCAGGCATGTTGCAGCAAGGGCCGGAATCGTAATTGTGACACTGTCTGAACGGGTTGGATAAGAGACAGAGTCCAATAGCTGAACATGCCCGGAAAGTGTGCCTTTCTCATCCGGCGCGCTATTCTCTGATACGTGGGTGCACGCCATTGCGAGCAACCCACCCACAACTAGCAGAAAAAAGGATCGTACAAAATACATGTTACCACGGATAGTTGGTTTCATACGGCGCGGATACCTCTCCAGCCGAGAAGACTTGTCCCTGACCCGTGTGAGGGTTAAAAGTCATTCCGCTCGAGTAGTTGTTTCCATTCGTACTACTGTGAATCTGAGACCGCACACTGACCGCGCAGGCCGTGAAATAGAGCTTCATGCCATGTCCGAATTTTACACTGTCGAGTGCGGACATGCCAGTGTATGCCGTCCAAACACTATCGCCTGTTGACCCGCCGATCGGACCGGCAAAATGCGGAGCCTTGGTGGGCACACCGGGAACGGTATCAATGAAGCAAAAGACGTCCAGAGGTGGATTGTCGAAGTTACCAGCCGTCATAGATCCTTTCACCATTAGAGGCCAAATCGTGCTGGAATTTGCAGTCCAGACCACGCTATTAATTCTGACTTGCTTCGTTGGCGTCGGTCCGAGCGAACCCATTCCCAAAACCGTGGTCTCTCCGCTCGCCATCTCGCCAAAATAAATGAGCGTATCATAACCGGTCGAAGTCGCGTAAACATCATACGTCCCAAATGGGATGTTTGGAATCGACCAATGGCCGAAGGTATCGCTTGTGGTTGATACATGAAGCGAAGGAATGAACACCGTGACGGGCTGATGTACGGTGTCAGTCCAACCAGCAAAGAGGTGGACCGTGCCTTTGAATGTTCCAAGTGGGAATTTCTCCTGTGGGCCGTCCACAGAATGGCATCCGATAAATGCCCCAAATGGGAGCAATCCGATAATGATCGCGGCTAGCCAGTGTGCCCTCAGGGACGAATGAAGTATACGGGTCAAAGAGAAACCTCCATATTTAAAACGCGGAATCTCGCTTCGGTTACAAAAATAGTGGAAGAATTAATTCTAACTCCCTCTATTCACCCAGATTTGGCCTCTTTTGGCATGCTCGTAACCATCATTACTCTATTTTCCCAGCCGGTATCACACCAACACCGGATAGATCCGTTACTTGCCTAATTTATAGCTCATCATCGTTCTCGTGAATGAAAGGCTATCGTCCGAAAGGAGTTGATCCTTGACGAAGAACTGAATCGCTGGTGAGTACCAATAAATGTGAGTAATAACGGTCGTTTCAACTGGGGACTGTGGGTCACCGGAAGATGCTACAATTGTGATTCTCTTTTCGACTTTGGAGCATCGGAAGGTTTCACCGGCTGCCTCCACGTTCTCCATTCCGTCAAATTGTGTATGTGAGGTAACCGAGCCAATCACAATAACACCATTCTTCTTGGTCGGTGTTTGAATACCACCGTGTGATGGATCATACGACCGATGCGTGGCAATAGGTAAAGCGGTAGAATCGCAGTAGCATGCTGTGTCAGTTCCGAGGACTCGTAAGTCACCGGGAGCAACGACCTGATAGCGGTCGTGGTCCATTGTGGTAAAGAAACCGTCGATTGAATCCGAACGCCGCACCACGTCGAAGATATTGTTTGCGGCGGACAGGATGGAATCTCGCTCGACGAGATGAACGTCGCCGTGTCCCGCGAAAGCAGGCCGAACGACGGCATAAGTGTACTCACTGGGAGCAGTTGGCATGATGGCCGGCTCGGCGGGTTCAGGTCCGTTCGATGACTTGCACGATGCGAGCAAAAACAATAGGGAAAAAACAACAAACGATTTCTTCATGGCGCGTTAGTGATGGTGGATACGACTACTCTATCTTCATGCGATTGAATTCTTCAGTGGCCAAGCTTATATGAGGTGAGCACTCGCGTGTAATTCTTGCTCTTCGCATCGCCAGAAACGCTTTGCTCCTTCAGGAAATAGCCGACGTTCGCAGAATACCAGTACGTGATTGACGCGCTGAAGCCGACCGCTCCTGAGGCGGGATCGGCAGGTATAACGTGCGTTTCCCGGCTCGTCTTCGTACACGGATACACCGAGTCGCCCATCCGAATTGTGTCTGTGCCAAGATACGTGTACTTGTTGGCGACTTCCTCATTGCAGGCAATGCCATTCAAGGTAGCAGGCCCCGTCGTCGTAATGGTGTAGGTACTTTGCGTGTGAACCGGATAGATAGCATCGCATCCGCATTGTGACATGAGATCGCCATCGCTCCGAACGATGAGCGTGTCATCTTTCGCTGTGGAAAAGCCTGCCAAGACGTCCGATGTTCGGTGTGCGATGAATCCGCCGGGGCAAGTCGACATCCTGACGCGCTCGAGGAGGGTGTCGGGCTGGCTATCGCTACCCGTACCGAAATAGCTATAGCTGTATGCACTTCCATCCGGCGGGATGACAGCAGGCGGCTGCAATGTGGCTGGTGGATCCAGGCTGAACATCCTGCAAGCGCCGAATACGAGCGCAACGAGAGACAATGACCATTTCATAAATTGTAAGGGAACGTGAAGGTTACTATTAGGAAGAACCGCGAAGGGGGGTATTGGTTACACTTTAAAATCAATAAATCTTAGGAAACCGAACGGTTACGTATTGAGTTAAGGGGTTATGCGACGCGACGTTTTTCAAGCGATAGCCGATCCCACGCGGCGAGCGATTCTCGCTCTGCTTGCGGTACAGACATTGACCGTGAGCGGCATTGCTGAGCACTTCAACGTCACCCGCCCCGCTGTATCGAAGCACCTGAAGATCCTTGCCGAATGCGGATTAGTCAGCGTCACCCAACATGGCCGGGAGCGGTATTGCGAGGCCAAACTCAAAAAGCTGGATGAGGTATCTAACTGGGTCGAGCGATACCGAGAGATGTGGGAGCAACGGCTCGACCGGTTGGAGATATATTTAGCGGAATTGCAAGCAAACGATAAATCCAATGGCAACACAATCTGATTTCACCGTCACAACTGCGCCGAAGGAAGTTATCATGACGCGCACGTTCGATGCGCCACTCGAACTTGTCTTCGACGCGTTCACTTTGAAGGAGCATATTGAGAAGTGGTTCGGGCCGCACGGCTTCGAGACCACGGCCGAATCCGATCCGCGACCTGGCGGCGCGTTCCGAATCGTGATGCACGCGACCGATGCGTTGCCGCCGGAGTTCGCGGGGGACTATCCGATGCGCGGCGTGTACAAAGAATTCGTTCGCCCGGAGCGGATCGTCTGGGAGAGTTCGCTCGTAGAACACTCGGAGGAGTGGAAGGCGCAACTCAAAGCGCATTGCCACACGAAGAGTGATGATGTGTTCTCAGCGATGGCAACGATTACCTTCGAAGACCTTGGTGGCAAGACCAAACTGACGATTCGCTCGACGTTCGCGAGTGATGCGATCCGCAATGGCTATGTCGAGACCGGCATGAACCAGGGCTGGTCTGAGAGCCTCGACCGATTGGACGTTCTCGTGCAACGCACAAATCGCTAACGGCATGTCACTTCATAGTTGGTTACACAATGAGCGTGGCGAGTGGTACGTCCTTTTGCAGGTACTGCTCATGGCCATGGTGTTCGTGGCCCATAGAATAGATGCACCTGAACGCCATCTTGTCGAGATTCGCCTTGATGCTCCCTACTTGCTCGGCGCCGTGCTGGCTATTGCCGGGGTGACGATCGCGTTGTTGGGAGTGGGAGCGCTCGGACGGTCGCTCTCGCCGTATCCAAGGCCAAAAGCGGAAGCGGAGTTGCACGAGCGCGGTGTCTATGGCATCGTCCGGCACCCGATCTATAGCGGCATCGTGCTCTGGTCGCTCGGCTGGAGCGTCATGTACCTGAGTCTTGCGACGCTTGCCGCCGCACTCGTGCTATTTGCATTCTTCGACATCAAGGCGCGCCGCGAAGAGCGGTGGCTCGAACAAAAGTTTACGGGTTATACTGCATACAAACAGCGAGTCCGAAAGCTGATCCCATTCGTCTATTGATTTCGACTAACTCAATTCTTATATGAACGATCTGATGACCGAAGCTGAACCGACAACCGACCGTGAGATGAGCGCCACACGCATACTCGATGCGCCACGCGATCTCGTCTGGAAAGTGCTTACCGATCCTGAACACATCAAGCACTGGTGGGGGCCGAACGGGTTTACCCTAACAACGCACGAATTCGAAATGCGCACCGGCGGCGAATGGAACTTCACCATGCACGGACCCGACGGCACCGATTACATCAATGAGATGGTCTTCGCGGAAATCGTCCCTAATGAGCGGATCGTTTTTACACATGGCCCTGCACCACAGTTTCAAATGTTGATTCAACTCTTCGACCGAGACGGCAAAACGGAACTCCGATGGAGCAATGTCTTCGAGAACGAAGAGGATTATAAGCGCGCGGTGGAGGTATTCCATGCAATAGAAGGACTGGAACAGAATCTTGGACGACTGGAAGCATATCTCAACACATTCTAATTGTAACAACCAAAACAAGATGTCTAAAGTACGAGTACACGCATTTACTCTTTCCATCGAGGGCTACGGAGCAGGGCCACATCAAGACCTGGAGAGTCCGCTCGGCATCGGCGGCAAAACGCTGCACGGATGGATGGTCGAAACTCGAACATTCCACGAGATGATAGGAAAGGACGGTGGGACAACAGGAATCAATGACGAATTGACGAAGCGTGGCTTCGAGAATATCGGAGCCGAGATCTTAGGCCGCAATATGTTTGGCCCAGTCCGCGGTCCCTGGCCCGACAACGAATGGAAAGGATGGTGGGGCGCAAACCCGCCGTATCATTGCGACGTGTTCGTGCTGACGCATCACGCTCGCCCATCCGTGAAGATGGAAGGCGGCACCACATTTCATTTCGTCACTGATGGCATCCATGCAGCGTTGGAACGAGCGAGAGAGGCGGCCAACGGCAAAGATATCCGGATCGGCGGCGGCGTTGCGACGATTCGGCAATACCTAAAGGCGGGACTAATTGACGAGATGCATCTTGCTATTTCGCCGGTACTGCTTGGCTCGGGCGAACACCTGCTGTCCGGGATCGACCTACCTGTGCTTGGCTATGAGTGTACCGAGCAGGTTACCACAAGTCAGGCTATGCATCTGATCATCACCAAACGTCTCAGCGCGAGCAAGGCAGGACGGGAATGAACGTCGTCTCGCAGGTCATGCGAGAGACTTCACTTCCGCATGAGGATTGGGACCACCATTTCCTCGTTCGCTGTACGGACTTTCAGGAAATATGCACCGGGCGTTATCTTGCCAAGATTAATGCTGATTTGGCGGTCGCCATCAAGGAGATGTCCGTCGAAGACGGTTGCCAGCTCGCGGCCAATCATATCAAGCAGTAAGATTGTGATACGGCCATCCTCGCCCAGGTGAATTGGCACCGTCACATCGCCGCTGGAAGGATTCGGATACGGGGCGCCAAGTATGATGGAGTGAGTCACTAAGTCGCTCTGTACTCCGCTGCTTCCCGACGTGCCTGCGAGCGCGATACGATCGGGGGAACCTGCGGCATTACTCGCGATCGACAGGTTACCGGAAACCGGACCGGCTGATACCGGCGCAAAATGTACCGTAAGCGTGGTCGTGGAAAATGCGGGAATCCCGGATGGCGGATCTATGACCGAGAAGGCGGCATTGTCCGAAGTGATACTTGTGATGGTGTCGTCGATGGCGCCGTTGTTATTGATAAGTATAGTAGTATCACGCGACTGGCCAACGGCAACCGGACCAAAATCTACCGAACTGACCGAAGAGGTGAATTCGGCGATGCCTGGCTTGGCGACCAACGCGAAGATTCCATCGCTGGTCGTCGCATACGTTGTATCACCATAGGAGTAAAGCCCACTCACCTTCATCCCACCAAAGCCGGCATAGGTCCAGGATGCACCAACATTAGTCGTAAAGTAAATCCCACTTCCGGGACCGGTCACGCTCCAATCCACGAAGAGAATATTGTTAGAATCTACTGAGAATGCATCGGGATATGCATACTGAATCCCAGGCGGGGAAGCGATCAATTGCCAGGTACCCGAAACATGGTGATACAGATCGGAGCCCGTACTGCCGAACATCGATCCATCAGGTCCCGCAGTCATGTGACTAAAGTAAATTCCTGATCCGAGCCCTATCGTATCCGCAATCCAGGAACCTCCCGAAATCGGGCGTCTTGAGACGGTACCTGGAAATCCAACCCCGCTCAGGTATAGCATGCCATGCCAATCAGAGGACATCGAGTTCGCATAACTATGTGTCTGCGGTGTGTAACCAGCAGTATCTCCCATCCAGCTACCTCCACGAGGTTTTACGAAGATCGTATTTCGAAAACTGCTCCCATACGCGGAGGATGCCAAATGCTGAGTGCCGAATTCGTCCACATACCAAACGTTCGCATTTTGCATAGGCACTCCAAGAGTATCAGCTTGCCAGCTTGCGCCGCGATCACTCGAAATGAACAACGGGAGCGCAGATGTCAACCCAATATCGAGCGCATAGACATTGCTGATTCCATCCTGATACAGAGAAGTCCGGGAAGAGAAGCCGCTGGTAGGATACGATTTAGACCAAATGGTGTCACCGGCTTTGATCGAAAAAACACCGAGCGCATCACTCGCCATGAAGAATCCGGGACTGGTCTTAGCAAAGCCATGGAATGTCTCAGCATTGATGCCTCGATTGGCTGCGGTCCACGTTGTCCCCCGATCTGTACTCGCGTACACTCCCGCTGTCGTCCCGGCAATGAGGATGGTGTCCCCAGATATGCTGGTGATCGCAACGCTTGCATTGGTCTGCGCGGTAATGCCAGCGGAAATCGATTGCCATGTTTGCAGGCCATCGCTGGACTTGAGCAGCACAAGATTTCCTTGCGCATCCTGACCGTAGATGAAGTCATCGCCGAAACTATCATCGGAGGCGCCCCGCATCGTCGCGACCGTCGCGTCGTTTCGCCATGATGAACCATGATCGACGCTGATAAATATCCCTTGCGAGCCGTTGTTGCTGACGATCATCCGGTCGCGCCGATCGATGAAGATCTGCTTGAGATTATCCGAGCCAGAACCAGTGAGCGAGGTTACTTTCGTCCATGTACTGCCCGTTGGAGTCTGGATAAATAGCCCAGCGGCAGTCGTGGCATAGACATTCTGTTCGGAATCGAGGTAGAAGTCCCCGATGCGGATCGGCTTGCCAAACTGCGATGGTAGTCCGGCCGTGTCCGGCGTCCAAATGGCATGACTGCTATCGCGACTGACATCGATGTACGAACTCGACAGCGCATAGAGTGCATCACCTTTTATTTTGGTCCATGAATCTGAACCAACAGAGCCGAGGTGTGCTTGATACACGGGACTAAAGTAAGTATAGACATTCCCGTCGAAATGCTCCTGGATCCAGTAGATATCACCATTACTGAGAAGGATGAGAATTCCGTGCGGACGCGTATTATCTTTGGTGTAGAATGCATCCACAATCGTCGTACCCGAAGGCGCGGTAAAGTCGCCGATCCACGTATCGACCTCGAAGGGCAAAGATGGGATCAGACCTTCCCTTCGGAACCGATAGAGATGCCTCGTCGTGGCACAGAACCAAGCATTCGCTCCACCAGAACTCGTGTTGACGATTGGCTCGCCCTGCAGTCGACCGTTCATAGGGATCGATTGTGCCTCCCCGCGATACGGCACGCTGAGCATAGTGGCGGTGAGTAGGAACAATGATGCATAACGACAGCGAACAACCCGTGGCAGCGACAAGAAATGGCAAGACATATGCGTTTCGATCAGCTTGAATGAAGCAAAATCAATCTCACAAAGATACAACAGATTTGCATTTGAGTAAGTACTTCTTACGATCAACTCGACAATTCAGAATAGGCGCAGTGACTTAGAATCTCAACATTTGTCACGGAAACCTCTCAATTGTACTTATTCCGGTAATCAATCGGCGACAAACCCGTGATCTTCTTGAATGTCGTCCGGAATGCCTTGGTGTCGGAGTAGCCGACATCATACATCACTTCGCTGACATTCTTGCGGTTGGTTTCGAGGCTCTTCTTCGCCGCTTCGATTTTCACCCGCTGCATATACTCGACGACAGTATTCGAGGTCGCTTTTTTGAATCGACGCTCGAATGTTCGGCGGCCCATCGCCGACATCGCAGCCAGTTGCTCGATCGTAATCTTCTTTTGAAAATTACCTTCGATAAAGGCTTGGGCTTCTTTGATCGGCTCGTCTTCATGGTCCTTCTGGCCCGTGAAAATGATGAACGGTGATTGGGTGTCGCGATCGATTTCAATTTCGTAAATCTTCGCACACGCGATTGCCACGTCGCGGCCCGCATACTTATCAATGAGGTACATAATCAGATTCCAAAACGAATTCGCGCCGCCGCTGGAATAGACGCCGCCTTCATCGGTGATAACCTTCTCGGAGACGAGATCGACGGACGGAAACATCTTTCTAAAATCATTTTGCGCTAACCAATGTGTCGCGCACTTCTTTCCATCGACGAGTCCGGTCGCAGCGAGCAGAAATGCGCCGACACACAGGCTCGCGACTTCCGCTCCATTCTTGTATTGCTCGACGATCCACGGGAAGAACTCGCGGTTGATCGCTATGACCTCATTCCAATCGCCATTCACGGCCGGGATGATGATTGTGTCCGGTTGGTACGCATCCGCAATCGTCACGTCGGGTCGCACGGTAAACAGCCGGTCGTATACCTGGGCGTCAGCGCTCAGCCCAACGAGCTTTACGTCAAACAGCGGTGGTTTCCCCATTCGCAGCAAAACTTCGTTTGCGCGATTGAAGCCAATGTACGATCCTTCGATGCAGCCCAGTGCGACAGCCCCACGCGGTACAAGAATAGCGATATTCTTCATGAAAAGAACTTGGATTTCGCAGATTGATATGGATTACGCGGATTGATGCCGCGATCCAAAAATACGAAATTCCATTGTCGCAATCAACCCCCAAGGATGCCATTTTTGCACCCTCGCGATGAGAGTCGGTATTCACCACCGCGCCTGGAATAGATCTAAACGTTACCACTCAAGAATTCGCCCAGATGGTCCCCGGTCTTTAGCCCCAGTTTCTTACGGATATTGAAGCGATGGTTCTCCAGAGTCCGCTCGGAGAGACTCAAAAGTTTGGCGATTTCCGGATTGATGAGGCCCACACGGACCAGTGCACATACTCGAACCTCCTGGGACGTCAGTTCAGGAAACTTGATTTCGAGATTCGTCCGGAAGCCAGGATGAAGCATCGTTAGCTGTGCCTCGAACTTCGGCCAGTCGATCTCCTGCCGCGGAAGTGCTCGGATGATCTCCTGGATTTCATTCAAGGTATTGATGGGATCCGCAAGTCTCCGAACCGCCTCCCGAATGCCATCGCGAATTTTCTGGACGAGCTCAGCCTGTGCCGCGACAGAGAGGAGCTGCATCGCAATCTGCTGTTCGAGTTTCTCGGCGCGTAGTTTCTGCAATTCCATAGCGTGCCGCTCGCGTTGGGTCGCAATTAAGATCTGGGCAGCGCCAAGTTTATCCTGGAGTTGTTCCGAATCACGCTCCTCGCGGCTGCGCTCGCGCTCTCGATCGTGATGGACGACCATTCTCCAGTCGCCCATCGCTTCGTAGGCGCTCGAGTAGGTCTCGTGGAGGCGCCATGCGAACCGCTTGCTTCCGGATTCCTGAAGATATTTCGAAGCCGATTCCAGCATCGACAGCGCTTCCGCCGGGTTGCCCGAGCGTGTCTCCAGATCTGCAATCGACATCTGGCAGGATGCAAGACTACTGAGCCGCCCCTGAGCGAGATAGAGATTGGAAGCAAGATGCATTCGCTCGCGTGCGGCTGGAATCTCGCCCAATTCCATCTCGCAATAACCTATCTTTGCCGTGAGATTAGCAACATTAATCGGATCGTCGAGCTGCTCAACCAGTTCCAGCGCTTTGAGGTTGATCTCCTTTGCAAGCATAGCATCTCCCAGGTGCAGATGCATCGAGGCGCTCCATGCATAGTTCAGGGAAAGGGCGCGTTCCAGCTGCGGCGTGGCGATCGAGCCCGAACGGACCGAAGCGAGCGCCTTCTCGAAAAATTCGAGCGCGGCTCGATATCGGCATGAATCCGCAAGCAGCGTTCCCATCCTGTGCAGCGCGACGTGCTCTTCGGGCGTCCCGAGTAACTCGTCCAGAGCGGCTCTCGCGTGATCCATGGCGAGATCGTGCATCTCCCATTGCTGATAGACCCACGCCAGATCGGTCCGTGCCAGACCCGCACCGATGCGATCGCCAATTTCCAGCGCGATCGCAAGCGCGCGGTCGTGGTATGTCTTCGCGGAAGGATAGTCCTCACGGCGCTCTTCGATGACGCCGCGCGTGTTCGTCGCACGCCCTTCGATTTCGCGTTCACCCGTGGCCCGGGCGTTTGCGATGAGTCCATCGAATTCACTCGCTGCTTCCAATAGCCGGCCTTGCTGGCGCAGTGCATCGGCCGCGGTGAACCATGCCTGCAACTTGTCTTTCGTTACGGGTTGCTCATCGATTGGGTTCAGAATGGCCGGACGTTCCATGATAGTGGAAACAGGAAATGCTTCCAGCTTAGTGCGCATATCGTGTTCTGGCCGCGGTTCCAGCCGCCACTCCCGCATCTTGGTCGCGTGCGCTTGTTTGAGCAGTGCGGGTTGTCGAATCTTCCAGCGGTTCCGTGCCCCTTCCACTAAGTCTGAGCGTTGGCGCAACAACTCCATGTGCGAGCACAAACGACACTACTGTGGCATACGTCTTCTCCGCAGTTGGAGCGAACTGGAATACAACGGTCCCTCTCTGGTGCGGCGGAATCGTAACCCGTGCAAAGAGTATATTGAATCCATTTTCGGATGCACGATCGATCGATAGAATGTCCATCGTATCACTGCCCGTATTCGTGAATGAGAACGTTTGTTGTTCAGTCTGGCCAACGGGCACAGCTCCAAAGTTGAGTCGCTTGGGGCTAGTTGTCGTGAATATTGCCCGAGCGCCATCTCCGCGCAACCGTGCTGCGCATCGTTCGTCCGATAGGCCGATAGTTGGAACTGCGCAACTGGATTCCGCATCGTTTGTCAGAACCTCGATCGGACTCACGATCGCCGGGGCAGAGTAGTTAATTGCCGGGTGTAATGTCGCACCCTGCGCGACAGCTTCTGATGCTATCACGCAAAGAAGCATCTGCGCCAGCGCCAGGATCGAGGGTCCGTACTGTCTTGTGCGAATGATGTAGTTTTTCATAGTGTCTCAAGAAAAAGAGTGACTAAGTCTTCGGCGTATTGCCATCGACAAGTGCAAACTACGGCCAGTCTCGGAAAATCGGTTACTCACGCGGGTACTCAATCTTCCATCATGCTACCGGAATGGCCTTAGAGTCGTTGTCGCAATTAGCCCCTTAGAATGCCGCTTTTGCAGCTCACCCCCCTTCATAGCAAAGCTGTAAGTTTGCACTCGTTAGCTCAAACGGGCACAAAATGGCGAAAATGACTCAAATTAACGCATACGTGACTTTTGAGGGCAATTGTCGTGAAGCAATGTCTTTCTATCACAACTGCTTGGGTGGTGAGTTACTAATCCAGACCATAGGCGGATCGAGCATCGAAGACCAATGCCCGACAAGCATGAAAGACCAGATTTTGCATGCATCGCTCTGCTCGGATGCGCTGACCCTCATGGGCTCGGATATGATCGGGCCGGACGGCTTCCATCAAGGAAATAACATTGCGCTTGCACTCCATTGCAGTACCGAGGAGGAGATCGAGACATTCTTCTCGAAGCTTTCTTTGGGTGGTCGAGTCATTCACCCGCTCAGCGTGGAATTCTGGGGGGCGACATTCGGTATGGTTACCGATCGGTTTGGCATCCGCTGGATGCTGAGCTACGACGAAACGCTGCATGTCGTGCTACACACAAAAAATGGCAAAAAATAACGCGATCGTAACATGCAAGTTGGAATAGTTTCTGTTTTGAGGGCGGGGCTAAGTCGGGAACGAGTGTTTCATTACATCACCGTGGCTTTGCTCTTCCTCGATGGTGTCATCGGATCCATCGTATTCTTGGACGAATCTTAGAGTTCACATTCTACACCAACTAATTTATCAAAGGAGTAACATCATGAATCCAGTAGTACATTTCGAAATGCCGGCAAAAGACCGCAAACGCATGAGCGAATTTTACACCAAAGCGTTTGGCTGGAAGACCCAACAATTCGGTGAGGACATGGGCAATTACGTGCTCGTCGAAACAGCCGAAGGCGATGGGAACGGCCGGCCAAAGCAAGGAATCAACGGTGGCTTCTACGATCGCACCGAGGATCCGGTCTCTCATGCGCCATCGATCGTTATCGGCGTCGAGAACCTCCAAGACCATCTTAAAAAAGTGACGGCTGCAGGCGGCAAGATTATCGGTGAACCAACAGAGATTCCCGGCGTCGGCAAATGGGTATCGTTTCTTGATACCGAAGGCAATCGCGTCAGCATGCTACAGCCAAACGCAATGGGCTAACGCACAGGATCCATGCAAAAAAGCACACCTTGTCTGTGGTTCGACACACAAGCGGAAGAGGCTGCGAACTTTTACGTCAGCCTCTTCAAGAACTCGAAGATACTGAGGATCCTTTTGACCGATGCGGCCCTGCGAAGGCCAGTCGCGTAATGAAGGCGATGCTCGGGATGCGGAAGCTCGATATTGCCGCACTCGAAGCTGCGCTCAATAAAGGCTAACGTTCTTTCAACATACGTTCAGTAAATTCTACCAATGCAAAAAATCAATCCGTTCCTGTGGTTCAACGATAACGCTGTCGACGCAGCCAACGTATACACGAGCGCGTTTAAGAATGCGAAGACCGTGAGCACGATGCCGGGACAAGCGCCAACGCTGGGTGGTAAGCCAATGGGTGTGACCGTCGAACTGGCTGGCACGACCTTCATCCTGTTCAACGGCGGACCACAGTATCACCCGAATCCATCGATTTCGTTCTATGCCATGTGCGAAACAGAGGAAGAGGTTGAGACACTCTGGAGCACCCTCTCCAAAGATGGAAAGATCATGATGGAAATGAACGCCTACCCGTGGAGCGAGAAGTATGGATGGACCGAGGACAAGTTCGGAGTCTCCTGGCAAATCGGACTTACGCGCAGAACATCGCGGGTTGTGCCGACCCTGATGTATAATGGCGCGCAGCAAGGCAAGGCGGAAGAGGCAGTGAAATTCTATGTTTCGCAGTTTCCGAGTTCAAGCATCGATCACGTCGCACGCTATGAACCTGACGAGGAGGGACCGACGGGGCAAATCAAGCACGCCGGCTTCAAACTGAACGATCAGATCTTCGCGGCGATGGATAGCGGCCATCCGATGGACGTACCCTTTACACCGGGCATCTCGCTCTTCATCAATTGCGACACGCAGGAAGAAGTCGATCGATTATGGGACAAACTCGGAGAGGGAGGGCGCTACGATCGCTGCGGCTGGCTCCAGGATAAATATGGAGTATCGTGGCAAATCATACCGACACTTCTCGGCAAGCTCATGGGCGACAAAGACCCGAAAAGAGCCGGGAACGTCATGCAGGCGATGCTCGGAATGAACAAAATCGATATGAAAGGACTCGAAGAAGCTTATCACAAATCGTAACGCCTAACGCGTTACTTAGCATTGTTTACCTAACACACAACAAGGAGGATACCATGCGATTTCTTGTCATCGTCAAAGCATCGAAAGCATCGGAACGTGGAGATATGCCATCAACCGAAATGCTCACAGCAATGGGCAGATTCAATCAGCAGTTGGTCGATGCGGGCATCATGCTCGCTGCCGACGGTCTTCATCCATCATCGAAAGGCGCGCGAGTTCACTTCGGTAAGAACCAGACCGTTACGAAGGGACCATTCACCAACACAAATGATCTCGTCGCCGGCTACTGGGTTTGGCGGTTGCCATCGCTCGATGATGCGATCGCCTGGCTCAAGCGTGCGCCGTTTTTAGAGGGCGATGAAGTCGAGATTCGCCCGATTTTCGAAGCTGAAGATTTCGGCGAGCAGCTCACACAGGAGTTGCGCGAGCAGGAGCGCCGTCAGGGGCAGAAGATCGCGGAGTACGCGGGATAACAATCGACAACGCTTCAGAACAATATCATTTTTGTCTAACCAATCACAACCATGAAGATCGTCAATCCATATTTCAATTTCCCGGGCAAGACCGAGGAAGCATTCAACTTTTACAAGTCCGTGTTTGGTGGCGAGTTCCTGTTCCTGCAGCGGTTCAAGGATACTCCGCAGGCGGGTCCCATCTCGCCGGATGAGGCGAACGGCATCATGCACGTCTCGCTCAAAGTAGGCGAGAGCACACTGATGGGTACGGATGCCGTCGAATCCGCCGGACATAAAGTAACCATGGGGAACAACGTGAATCTATCCCTCGAGACCGACAGCCGCGAGGAAGCCGATCGCATCTTTAAGGGACTCTCACCCGGCGCCTCGAACATCATGCCGCTTCAGGACATGTTCTGGGGATCCTATTGGGGCTCGCTGAAGGACAAATACGGCGTCTGCTGGATGGTCAATTACACCAAGCCGAAGCAGTAACACCCGCGCATCGTTGATTGGAACAAACGTTCTGTGGAAGCTGGTTACCCATATAACCAGCTTCCCAGAAATATTCGTTTATGAAGACAACGATCGACCTCCCAGATGACCTGATGCACCGTGTGAGGATTCGTGCCGTGCACGAGCAGAAGAAGCTCAAAGACGTGCTCGCTGAGGCCATCGGTGCATGGCTCGAACAAGGCCGAGTGCGATCGGCCGTGAAATCGCGGAAGCTCCCGAAACCAGTCCCCCTGAAAGGACGCGGACCACTGACGATTGAAGAGATCGAAGCTGCCATCAATTGGGGCAGAGAATAATGCTCGTCGTCGATGCGAACATTCTGGCCTATCTGCTGATCGAAGGCGACCGTAATCAAGCCGCGTTGAAATTATTGGATCGCGATTCCGACTGGCATAGTGAAGCATTCGTACTGACCGAATTGACCAATGTCCTCGTCACCTGCATTCGCACGAACGCGTTGACACTCGAACAATCCATCGGCGTCCTTGAACGCGCCGAAGCGACGCTGAAAGCGAAGCTTCATTTCGTTTCTCATTTCGATGCCCTTCGGATCGCCAATGAATTCGGAGTTACGGCCTACGATGCACGCTACCTCGTCCTTGCTCGCAAACTTGGCCTTCGCCTTGTGACCGAAGATAGAAAACTTCGCAAAGCCGCGCCAGCACTGACCCAATCGCTCGATGACGCCCTCAAGTAGTACTTAGTCCTCTTGAGCATCCTTGCGATATTTTTACGAATAAGACGCACCCGCTGAAACATATCGTAATATTACGATGTATAAGGCCGTATGGGAGCAACCAAATCAGACGAATTCTCCGTAAAGGACAACCGGATCGCCACGTATTCCAAAGCGCTGGCCCATCCGGCGCGAGTGGCGATTCTGCGGCTGCTGATCGAGCGTCGCGCGTGTATGTGCGGAGACATTGTCGATGAGTTGCCGATCGCACAGAGTACTGTATCGCAGCACCTGAAGGCGCTCAAGGATGCCGGCCTGATCCAGGGCGATATCGAAGGCGCGAAAGTTTGCTACTGTATAAACGAAACGGAATGGAAGGCGGCGCAGGAATTCCTCGCGGCGTTCTTCGGCTCCTACGATGCCTCCCTGGTCGCGTGTTGCTGAATCTAACCGCATCCATCGGCCAATTACGATAATGATTACCTCCTCTGATTCATCCTCAATATAACAACATCATGGAAACCAGCGAACAACTCAAAGAACTCGTTCGAACGAAGTACAGCCAAATCGCCCAGCAGAGCAAGGCGAGCAATGAATCATCCTGCTGCGGCGCGGGTGGATGCTCGACTGAGGTCGCAACCATCATGAGCGATGATTACACGGCGCTCTCGGGCTATGCACCCGAAGCAGACCTTGGCCTGGGATGCGGACTGCCCACGCAATTTGCGAAGATCAAGTCCGGCGATACGGTGATCGATCTCGGTTCCGGCGCCGGTAACGATTGCTTCGTGGCGCGCGCCGAGACCGGCGAGACCGGCACTATCATCGGTATTGATTTTACACTGGCTATGATCGAGAAGGCCCGCGCGAATGCAGAGCGGCTGGGATTCGATAACGTGCAATTTCGCACTGGTGACATCGAGCATATTCCGGTCACTGCGGATGTGGCCGATGTCGTCGTGAGCAACTGCGTGCTCAATCTGGTGCCGAACAAAGACGCGGTGTTCCAGGAAATATTTCGGGTGCTCAAGCCTGGCGGTCATTTCAGCATCTCGGATGTCGTGCTCTTAGGAGAACTACCCGAGCCGCTGCAAAAGGATGCAGAGATGTACGCCGGATGCGTGGCCGGAGCAATTCAGAAGCAAGAGTATCTCGGACTGATTGCCAAAAACGGATTTACGAATGTAACGATCCAAAAGGAGAAGCCCATCGTCATTCCGAATGATATTCTCAGGACCTATCTCAGCAAAGAGGCGGCGGAGAAATTCGGTTCAAGCGAGTCCGGCATTTTCAGCATTACGGTTTATGCAAAGAAGCCCGCGGCCTCCTGTTGCGGCTGCGGCACCTACTAAGCCAGTAGGAAAGCCCACGCCTTGGAAAGGCGGGGGATGGATTGAAGGAGCCTTGTGTCCACCAAATCCCCATTGACTTCTCGCGCTGCGCCTCCGGTACGAACTATCTCCGCATTACGCTCGGCACTGGCGAAGTGCGGACGATTAAGTTAGTGAAAGAATAGCGCCGAAATTACGGGCGGAGCGTCAGTCCGCCTGCCCATATTCTCTGTCGTAATCCTCCTGCGACGATGGCCTCTGTAATTTGCAGGCGTGCCAACGTGTCTCTTATGGTGAGTCTTTAGTTTAACGCATGAAAGGATACGATAGTCATGAGAAGGTTTGCCTTTTTGCTGGCGGCCGGCGCGCTTACGGCGTCCATCGCTGCCTGTTCGAACGACCTGAGCGCGTTGCTCAACGGGTCCGGTACATTGGATAGCATCATACGACACTCGCGACAGGATTCCACGCGCGGTCATGGCCGCGATTCGACGCACATGGGACGCGACTCTACAAATGATGGGCGGGATTCAACCGATACGCGGCGTGATTCAACAGATGTTCGGCACGATACAACGAGTGGCCATCATGGTTCGGACGGGAGAAGTGATACCACCGAAGTGAGACATGATGGAAACGGAGGTCAAGACACGACCACCGTGCGGCATGATGATGGGCGAGACAGCTCGCGCATCGAGCGCAGTGGCGGGTCGGACACCACGCGTCATGGCGGTGATGGTAATGATCATCATGGTGGACACCACTAAGACGCGGGCCGTACAGTGAGAGGAAGGGAGGCGAAAGCCTCCCTTCTTTTTCGTCGTCCGTCTATTGAAACAGCACCGTGAGCGTCTGCGGTGCGGTCGCCTCCCAGAAGTGGAGCGTGCTCGTTATCACGGTCCCGGGTTGGTGACTTTCGGAATACCGATCGTATTTTACGTAGTTCGTATCATTGAGCAGTGCACCGTTCAGCGTTGCAGTGATCTTGTTGTTCACGACCTGCATTGGAATATTTCGAAGCCTCACCGTCATGTGGCTATCGGACGTAGAACCTTGAGACAGATTGTTCGAGCGATCCGAGTAATGCAGGAACATCTCGACGATCTTGCTCGCGTTGGCATCGAGGATGACGTATCCGGTCGTGGCCTGCCAGTCTGTCGCGGGAGCAGTACCATAGTTTGTCGAATCCGCGAAGACCAGCTTCCCGTTTTGCTCGACCAATTTTCCCGAACCGGTCGCAAGTAACTCGTTGTACTCCATATCCGTGATTTGCGGCGGCGTACCATCATACGTGATGACCTGCCGGTCGATCAAATGAGTATGCTCAAGATCGATGGTCGCTCGCATCCCAACGAATTGGTCCAAAACGGATGGTTGCGGGGAGACCACCGTGAGGATGCCGGGTGCTTGTTTGCCGTTAAGTACAACCGCGCCAGTGACAGTAGTATCGGTGGCCCGGAAAATGATCGAGGTGTCGGTCTGCTCTAAGATGCTCACGCCGGTTCCACCGACCCTGAGATGTGTTGCCGCCGCAGTCGTTGGAAAATGCTTTCCACTGAGCGTGACCACCGTGACATTGCGCACAGCAGTATCTGGCGAAAACGAAAGAACGGTCAGCGTTGTGTCGTTACCGCCGTTGCTGCTTCCAGGACCGCTCGAACTGGAACAACTGGCAAGCGTGACGATCGACATGACAAGGAATAGGGATTTTATCATACGCATTTGTTGGACAGGAATTACACTACCGAAAATCTTTCACCACTAATTGCGGTGTCACGCGGCCCATATACTCATTCTCTTCGAGATAATAGATCATCTCGAGATCTTTGCGTCCGCGGCCGTTGGGGCCGAGCAATTCTCGTAAGCGCTCGCCTAAGCCAAACCCGATCGCTTCCATTGCCCCGCCACCAATTGTAAACGGGATGAGATTTTGAGCGAGGCCGGTTGCACTGCTGCCATTGGTAGCTACCGTGCTTGGACGAACTTGAAACTTAAGGTGCGGCGTCGTCTTCCCAACGATTCGGGGATAGCCAACGACCTCTACATCCTTCGAATAAAATGCCGGGCGCATGTTATCCGGACCGTACGGTTGGAATTGGCGGATGATTGCGAAGTACTTCGGATTGAGTTCGCCAAGATCGATCGCAGCATCCGCCCGGATTTCCGGCTCGAGCATTTCCGCCGTAATGAGTTCGCTGGCGACATCGTTGATCGCCGTTCGAAATTCCGCGACTCGTTCAATCGTAATGGAAACACCGGCGGCGTATTTGTGACCCCCGAATGTCACGACCTTGTCTTCACAGCGTTTGATGGCCGAGTGAATATCGAACCCCGGAATGGAACGCGCGCTGCCCTTCGCGACGCCATCGATCGTCGTCAGCAGCACGACCGGCAAGTGATACCGCTCGACCAGCCGAGATGCCACAATGCCGATCACCCCGGCATGCCATCCGGGATTGTGCAGCACGATAATGCGGTCGCTGGTGCGGTTCAACATGCCATCGACGACGTGGCACGCTTCGAAAAACGCTTCTTCATCGATACGCCGGCGGTTGGAGTTTTCAAATTCGAGTTCGGCTGCATGATGATGCGCCTCATCGTCCGTCCGCGACATGAGTAGTTTCACGGCGCGCCCGCCATCGCCTAAGCGTCCGGCGGCATTGATGCGCGGCGCAAGACCGAAGACGACCTGACTCGTGCCAATCTTGCCGGGCTTGAGCTGCGCGGCCTGGATGAGCGCGCGAATACCCGGCCGTGGCCGCTCGTTGATCTCCTGAAGTCCGAACGATGTCAGAATCCGGTTTTCCCCTTGCAGCGACACGATGTCCGCCGAGCTTGCCATGGCCACGAAATCGAGAAATTGCGTCGAAGAATCGACACCAAGGTCTAATGACTTCGAAATCGCCTGGATGAGTTTAAAACCGACACCGCAACCGCACAGATGCTTGTAGGGATAGTTGCACGAGCCTTTGATCGGATTCAGGATCGCATACGCTTCGGGAAGTCGCGCTATTCCGGCATCGCGCACCGGCTCGTGATGATCGCAAATGATAATATCCGCACCACGCGAACGCGCATAGGCGACCGCATCGATCGATGTGATGCCGCAGTCGATGGTGATGATCAGACTCGGCGCGGTCTCGGGTGCACTAAAGCACCGGTCGATTCCGGCCACGGAGAGACCGTACCCTTCGGTGAACCGGTCGGGAATATGGTAAGAGGCGTACACTCCGATCGATTCGAAGAAGAGCATCAGCATTGCTGTGCTCGTCGTACCATCGACATCGTAATCACCATAAATGGTGATCCGCTCCCCTTCCTGAATAGCCTGAATGATCCGCGTGACGGCACGCGACATATCGTCCATCAGGAATGGATCGTGGACGCGTTCGAGGGACGGACGGAAATATTCCCGCGCCGTTTCGAAGGTCCGCACGTTCCGTGCTACGAGGATGCTGGCGATGCTTTCTGGTACATTGATCGATCGACTGAGTTCACGCGTATGTTCGAGGGCCTCCCCGGTTCCGGATGGATCAGGCAGGCGCCAACGGTAACGCACAGTTGTAACCTTTCTTTTTTAACTGTTGCAGTAAACGCGGGACGCGGGAGATAATTCGCGGGCAGGCGATGAGCACAGGAAGAAAGCCCCAGCGGGGCGAGATATTTACTCCAGCGGGAAAGCACTTAGCAACATAATGCTGCCCGCCGCGACGGGCAATTTGGCTGGGGGTGTGGGTGTGATGCATAATGCACTTAGCAACACTAAAAGGAACCCATCGTCGAACGTTTTTTTTAGTAATTTTGTCAAGAATCGCACAGCTTACGCTGTATATCACGAATAGCAATGAGCGAACGCGAAGTCAAACAATATCTCGCTGCAATGGAGCGTACTTCCAAGAAAATCTTGGCCAGTAAGAAATCCGCTCGCGCCTTCCTGATGCGAGCTGGGATCGTTGATGCGAAAGGTGAGTTGACCGCGCACTATAAACCTCGTGTACAACACTCGTCCAAATCTCATCCTCGCGTTTCACGGGTGCGATCGAAAGCTTAGGGACCGGCTCGTCCTCAGTCCGAGCGAACTGCGTCCGAGCACCGAGCTCTTTGATTGGCTCGGTTCGGGAATGTACTTTTGGGAAAGTGACCCAACGCGTGCAATGCGGTGGGCGGAAGACTTAAAGAAAAATCCGCGTCACGCAGACCAAAAGGTTCAAACACCCGCGGTGCTCGGTGCGGTGATCTCGTTGAACAACTGCCTCGATCTGCTCGACGTCCGGTCTATTGAACTGGTAAAACGGGCGTATACTGATTATCTGAAAACCTCCAAGCTGGCCGGCGTCACGATTCCTCAAAACATCGGAGGGGTTGAGCAAAAGGCACGCTATCTCGACTGTGCCGTTATTAACTCGCTTCACCAACGAATCGAGGAGGGTGAGGTACCTTTTGACAACCTGACAACATTTGACTCCGTCCGTGCGATGTTCCCAGAAGGCGAGCCTCTCTATCCAAATGCGGGCTTCCGTAAACAGAATCACATTCAGATTTGCATCCGCAATGCAGATTGTGTCAAAGGCCTCTTTGTACCGCGCAAGTCACACGGCATGATCGTGTAAATAATGCGGCCCGCCGTGGCGGGCATTCGGCGGGGGTGTGGGAGTGCTGCATTAAAGCTACTTCAGCTTCCCCATCACATTCAACCAAATGGTGGGTCCAGCCATCTCGATCTTAACAAGTTGCCCTCTTACTCCGCATCTTGAGCATTTTGCTCATTAGGGCCGCCATCCTCATCATCATCGCCTTCAGTGTTAAGTGATGACTCTGCAGAAATAAGCAGAGCGGGTTTGTGCCGCACAAGAGCCTGCCGGGTAGCATGGTAGTCCTCTTCATAAGGTGCGACACCATTCGCTACGAGAGAATCAAATGCACCAGCAAGTTTTGGTGTTAAACTTTCGGCGGTTGGCCTTGCGTCCGCGCTTAAGCCTTTAATCGCTTCTTGGATTGAAGCTTTCGAGAGCGAGCCACGTATCTCGAATGTGGCTGTATCGGCGGGGAGACTTTTCAAATTCAAATAGAAAAAGGTCAACGCAGTACTAATCGCAATACATACTTGCGACCCAGTGTTGATCTTCATATGCCAGTCACTGCCTGACTCCGCTAACAGAATTCTCGGTTCGACGATTGATGTCGAATACACTCGCGAAAAGTACTTATTTAATTGGCGAGTAGAGTGGGCTATGGACTCGACCCTACTAAGCAGAATGCCGTTGCCATCAAAATCAACAACGACCAAATCGAGGGTGCTTGCATTCGGACCTGCGGCTTCGCCTCCGAGCAGGAGGGTTGCAGCATTGTGAAGGCCGAGCAGCGTTTCTATTGCAGCCTGCTGCATTACCATCGGCGAATACAATTGGCTTTGCCTGAGTTGGGCGGCATTGCTAAGCGCTCTTATTCCTGCCAGATTGGCCATTGCTTCCGGTGCGAAGTAACCCACCAGCTTCATAGATTTGAAAACTGCCTCAACGGCTGGATTTAAACGTGCAGATGCTAGCGCGATACTCAGTTTGTACGTGAACGCAATAAACTGAGTGACGAACTCTGGCGAGAAGCTACTCTCGCCAGAATTGAGGAAGTAGCTCAATTTGTCGTGATACTCTTGGAGGGTACCACGTAACTTTTCGAATTCGAGAGCACGAATAAATTGACTTGGAAGCATAGCGGCACATTAAGTAACAGTCATATGCGAACGCACCCGCATGTGCATTGGTGCTGCATCAACATTGGTCACAGTTGAAGCCAGCACCATTAGGGACAAGACCCTCTCATATTGCAGCCGCGCATTCGGATGGGTTGTGGGAGTGCTACAATATCCAACCGAGGCAAGATTAGTAAACTGCAAACGGGACGAGCGCAACCTCGTATTGTTTTTTTTCCTCTGAAACGGCAGACAAAATTTTACCAAACACCCGGACGTTTACAATTTTACCGTTACTCATGTTTGCGGCGTACGTTTTTTCGATAAGTGCCTTTGGTGTTGTGAACACGATGGTGACAGCGTGCTTGACGCGCGAGGAGACTGGATGAACGAACACCCACTTGAAGCTCTCACCTAGGTCGAGCAACTCAAACGGGCCCTCGAGGAAGTGCTCCCCTGTGGCTTTCTCCAGTTTATCCATCGTGCTTTTCGCGGCAGAAACATGAAGTTCCTCTCGCTTAGCAGACACCTCCGCTTCGACTAGTGTTAGCCCATAATGCTTGCTATGTTTTACGAATTCCTCGAAGCGTCTTAAGCTAGTATCTTGAATTTCCTCCAACAGTTCAAGCCCCATAGGAAAACGTTTGTTCGTCAAAGCCAACTCTTGGTACTCATAAAATTTTCTTTCAAGGGGCGGCTCAACGGGTTTTAGCTTATCGGTTTGCTCTCGTTCGGCCTTACGTGACACATTTCCGCCTATGCCCTTAAGTTTCGCACCAATAGACCCCTTCGTTTCGGCGCCACTTCTTATCTCACGATCAGTCAGCTTAAAACCATCCTCTTGGTCGGCACATAAATTCTTTAGAACCTCATCATCCTTATAAAGAAAAACCGGCAGATTCCCGTTCAAAAACTTATCCTGTTTTTGCGCCAAGGCGGTGTCCTTTTTGCGCCCCGGTTGGTAATGAGCAAGCACATTCCTGTCCTGCCTACTCTGTTCCTTCATCGCGTTAATTGCGCCGTCAATAAGCCGACTTTCGCGCCGATCGGAGTAGGATTTGTAAAGATAGAGAGCAACCCCGATCCCGATTGCAACCGCAGCATTAACCCACCATGGGACAGGATGCTCCGTGAATCCTAACAAACGACCTAAATGAATCCAGTCGAAAAAAGTCCAACTGGTGAAACCCATGATCGTCACACCCAACGCATCGCGTAATCTTGTCCGCATAAAGAAAATGAGGTTTTATTCTCAACACTCATGTCCCCACTCTCATTCGCAGAAACAGTACTGAAGCTTAACGTCTGGCTGAATCTGGCGGAGATCTTCGAGGGGGTTGGAAATAAAGAGCGGAAGGTGTTGGTGCACTCATGTACCGGCGCGGGTAAGTCCGCTACACATGCCATGTTATGCATCTGATGCTTCGACACGTATCCCGATTCGGTCGTGCTGGAGGCCCCGATCTACCCGCAAAAAATAATTTGCGATTTTTCTTGACATCGGGTTTTGAATGTCTTATATTAGCACCGTTCATTATGGGCACCTATTTAGAAAGGCAACAAATTATGTCATTAATGGAATCGGGTCCGGTCGAGACCGGTGCGATGCAAGCCAGGCTGATGGATGCGGTGCGGCAGCCATTGAAATTGGATCAAATCTTCGATGCCGCGCGCGCAGGCGCCGGGCATCCGCGCGAGAGACTCATTACGTATCAGGACGACTTTCACCAATATCATGCGTTCGAAGGGACACTCACGCTCATTATGAGCCGCGAACTGAAGAAGTCGGTCGAGGTGGCGAGTGCGGTCGCGCTGCACCTGGCGCTGAAATATCCGAAAAAACCGGTGCTGCTCTTCAACACCTTCGCAAGCGCGGAGTTGCTTACGTCGGGCTTCGTCAATGCGATGCACTTGCTCCGCTTGAAGATTCCGTGGACGTTTCAGCAATACGTTAAGGACGCGAAGCCGGGCGATTTCGACGACTCGATCGAACTGCCATCGCCGGATAACCTCTTCGTGCTCGACTGCCCGACTTCCACGCTGACGCCGGAACTGCTGGAAGCCGAGATCGCGCGGGTCGGCGCTCAAATCGTATTACTCAATTCGCTGGAATTCGCGGCGTTTTCGGATTACCGGAAGCGTGCCGTGGCAGAGGGTCTGCTTGCTTTACGCAATCGCCTAAACTTGTCAGTATTCGTGTTTTCGCACGAGCTTCGTCCCATCTCTCCGCATTGCGGTGGCCGTGGGGCGCTTGGGTTACTCAGCGCCTTTACGGACTCGGTCTGGCCGATTCTTAATGAATGGGAGCGGAAGAAATGGGTAAAACGCTTCAAAAACGACGATGATTATGAATATGAAATTCAAAAAACAAAATAGCAACCACCTCAACCACCCCCCGGCCCCCTCCTTTTCCGCTTCGCTCCATAGGAGGGGGAGTAAGAGGGGAAGATAGTCGGCACGGTCGTTGCGCTTTGGAGGTGATTATGCCGATGAAAGATATTATCCGGACGGCGGTCAGGGAATCGAGGAGCCGGACGCCGAAACCAGCCAAGAAGAAAATTTACACGCTTCGTGGCCCGAAGCAGGCGGTCGCAGCCAGCGCGCTGAAGGTGCTCGGAGCGCTCAACGCACTGAACAAGGTGCTCGGCTCGATCACCGGCCACGCGCGTAAAGTAGTTTTTAAGAATCTGCTGCCGGAATGGCTCACCGATGTCGTGAAAGGTGGACGCGAAGCGAATGCCTTCACCGTGACGACAGACGATGCCAAAGCGCTCATCGTGCCGATGAAGAAATATGCGATCATCGATGAAGCCCGCGCCGAAAAGATCATGGAGCTGAAAGATAAGTTCGGCGTCGAAATTGACATTGAAGAGATCAAGCACTTCGAGTTCAATCCGCAACTCGTGCATGACATCCCTGAAGACAAGATGGACGCGCTGGTCGATGAGCTAAAGAAAGTCTTGCTGAAGAGCGAGGCGATTCCGGCAAACGTAAAGAAAGATATTCGTAGCGGACGAACGCCGGTCATCGAAGAGCACACTGAATACCGCTATGGCGAAGACATCCTCACGAATCTGACGAAGCTCTCGAAGGGCGATCCGAAAAAAGCTGAAGCGATCATAGAAGCCGTGCAGCCAGTGATGTCCGTGCGGTCGTTCGAAATGGAAGATCGTGAAGTGCAGGTCGGCGAAGCGTTGGATTTGATTAAGGAAAGCCTTGCGGAGTCAGACGTCGAATGAGCGCGTGATAATGGTGGCGATCAACTTTCGCCATGCGGTCGCTGTTGGATGTTTTCCTCCGCATGATCACACAACTCGCGAGCAGCGTATCGATGGCCCTTCAGTCGCTTGCGAGCAACAAGATGCGTGCATTACTGACAATGCTCGGGATCATCATTGGAGTGGGCTCGGTGATCACGATGACAGCGATCGGACAAGGCGCCGCGCAGATTGTGGCCGCGCAGATCAACTCGATGGGCACGAACATGTTGCAGATCGATCCGGGACCAACGATGTCAGGCGGTATTTCCTCCGGCGCCGGCGGCAGCATTCGGCTGACGGACAAAGACGCGGAAGCGGTGAAGCAATCACCCTACCTGGATGAGGTAGCGGCATCGGTCGATACGAGAGCGCAAGTCATTGCCGGAAATGCGAATTGGTTGACGCGCATCACAGGTTCAACTCCAGCGATTCTACCGATACGAAATTATGTCGTCGAGCGCGGCAGCATGTTTACCGAAGCCGACGCGAAGACGGGCCGGAAAGTCTGCTTACTCGGAAAGACTGTCGCGACAAACCTCTTCGGGGATATCGACGCCATTGGCCAGACGATCCGTATCAAGAACGTCCCTTGCATGGTCATCGGCATTTTGAAAGAGAAAGGCGTCAATAGCTTCGGCCAAGATCAGGACGACAATGTCCTTGCTCCATTAGCGACAGTTCAACGGCGCATCATGGGAATCACGTGGCTCGAAGATATTTTTGTGAGTACGATTTCGCCCGACGTGACACAGCAAGCGATTGCGGATGTATCTCGCATTCTGCGCATCGAGCATCGGCTGCAACCAACGGACAATCAGGATTTCCGCGTGCGCTCGCAGGTCGAAATGGCGCAGGCTGCCGCCGAGACGACTGCAACGATGACGAATCTGTTAAGCATGGCCGCAATAATTTCGTTGGTTGTCGGTGGAATTGGCATTATGAATATCATGCTCGTCAGCGTAACGGAGCGCACCCGGGAGATTGGCATTCGCAAGTCCATCGGTGCCAAAGGCTTCAATATCCTGCTGCAGTTCTTGACCGAAGCCGTGACCTTGAGTCTTGTGGGCGGTGCGATCGGTATCCTCCTGGGCTATGTTGCAAGCTCGGTTGTGTCATCACAGAATGGCTGGAGTTTGATGATCTCTTCCAGCGCAGTCGGGCTCTCATTCAGCGCGGCGACATTTGTCGGAGTCTTCTTCGGTTGGTATCCGGCGCGGAAAGCGGCCAGAATGAACCCGATCGAAGCGCTTCGGCATGAATAGTCCACTTTGCGGAAGATTGAGGCCACTAATCCTGGCAAGGCGGTGTTCGCGGCCAAGTACGTATGCCCAGGAGGGCTTATCCTTTTAACCCGAGCAATATGAAACTCAGCAAGATTTCCATCGACACCAAGGAAGCCCTGAATCGCCTTGCACATCCCACATTTTTCGATCACGCGGAGCGACAAAGCGCCTACGAGATCGTCATGCGTGATGGCAGCGAAAAGCAGAAAACGAGTGCAGCACAAGCATTGCGTCTCTGGCCGATTGATGGGCTGAAGGCCAAAGTGGTGGTTTAGGTTTGGAGAACCTTGCACTGTTCAGCGAGCAAATTGCTCCTGAATGGAGTTGCACTCCATTATCCCGGCGGATGACATGTCCCTTCCGCTCGTTCCCAATCTCGAAGAAAGGGAAATCCATTTGTATGGCTAGGATTGCGTCGTATTTTTGAGGATGTCTTACCTCGAACAACTTTTTTCACTCGAAGGAAAAGTCGCACTTGTGACCGGCGCATCGCGCGGATTGGGTCGCGCCGCCGCGGTTGCGCTCGCGGGTGCGGGTGCAACTGTTGCACTGATCGGGCGGGATCAGGCGGCGCTGAAAGAGGTCCAGCAGCAAATTGCTGCCAATCGCTCGGAGCAGACCGATCGGTCATATTCAATTGCGTGCGATGTCAAAGACCCCGAGAAGATGATGGAAGCCTTGGCAACGATCATCCAACGCTCAGGCACGATCGATATCCTCATCAACAACGCAGGCATCATTCGCCGATCCCCGGCTACCGACTACACTGCCCACGATTGGTATGATGTGATCGACACCAATCTGAATGCGGTATTCAGTTGGGCGCAAGCCATCGGCAAAGTGATGGTCGATCAAGGCAGTGGCAAGATCATCAATATGGCATCTCTCATGTCATTTCAAGGCGGCTTGAACATCGCAGCGTATGCAGCTGCAAAAGGCGGCGTTGCGCAGCTTACGAAGGCGCTCGCGAATGAGTGGGCCAAGTATAATATTAACGTTAACGCCATAGCACCAGGCTATATGCTGACCAATGCGACTGCGGCGCTTCGCTCGAATGCCGAACGGAGCAAGCAAGTCTTCTCGCGGATTCCCGCTGCTCGCTGGGGCGAACCGGAAGACCTTGCTGGCGCCATCATCTACCTTGCCTCGTCCGCTTCCGACTACGTCAATGGGCACGTGCTTGTGGTCGATGGAGGATGGCTGGGATATTAGAAATACTGCAATGAAGTACATATTTATATTTCTCTTCATGCTTGAATGCTCGCTGGCGCATGCTCAAGGTACTCGCACCCCGACTGCTGCTGTACGGAAAATATTTCGCGAATATGTCCAGTGCGGACAGGAGGAATCGATGGACTTGGACGAGAACAAGGAAGCCATGCGGCAGGCCTTAGTGGCACTGAAGGAAACATGCCAAAGAAAGGATCTGCCGCTCCTTATCAACGTTTGGATGTATTACGACCCGACCGATTTCCCAACGGATAGTCTCATCCGACCGGTATTTTTTGAGCACAGGGCAGATTCTCTGGCTTCAATCGGCTATCGGTTGAAACATCGGAAGAAATGGGAACGTCATGACGATTGGGCTCCTATCTCGGATTTGATCGAACTGAAAAAGGAATTATCGAAATGAAGAATAGTATGAATTGGCTCGTTCGAAATACAGTTGCCCTGAAAGGCCGCAACATTGCGATCACGCCTGCGACCTCAGCGTTCAAGGCGATCCACGCCGGCCGCATTATCCTTGATAAATCCACGCCGCGTGCATCCGGCCAAAATGAAGGCCGAGAGACTACGTTGCTCTGTTTGCATGGAAGCGGGACTGTGCGGGTGGGATCGGAAGAGCATAGAATCAATAGATTCGATGGAATCTATGTGGGCAGGGGCGAGGCCTTTGAAGTCTCGACCGACGATTTCCTCGATCTTGTCGAAGGCTCCGCGCCAACAAAGAAGGTGCATCCTACTAAGTTTGTTAGCTTCGAGCGAGATGTGAAGAACAGCGATTCGCTCACACTGCATGTCGGTGCCGAACCATACTACCGCGACATCCACAAAGTACTCGCGGAGAACGTGCAAGGTTCGCGCTTGCTGATGGGAGTGACGATGTCCAAACCCGGCAACTGGACGAGTTGGCCGCCCCATGAGCATGCTGCAACCCGCGAAGAACTCTATCTCTTCTTCGATATGCCTCGACCGGGATTCGGAACGCAGTTCGTGTATTCGAATCTTGAGAATCCCGAGTTCGTCCAGCCCGTGTATGAGAATGATGCTGTCGCGATCGTCGAAGGGTATCATCCAAACGTCGCCGCGCCTGGCTACCCGATCAACTTTTGCTGGATCCTCTGTTCACTGGAGGATGATACCTGGCGCTCATTGGGCGGAGTCAATGTGCAACCCGGATTTGAGCAAATGCCAACGGGATTGAGATGATCGTCAATCCAGAAGTTCTTCGCTCGTTCGGTCGCTTCTTTACGCCGCTCGTCAGCGATGTAATGGACCGGCTGGGTATTCCTTCGCACGTGCTTGCACATGAGATCCAATCCATTCCATTCGATCCCACTCTGAAAGTGGCTGGCGTTGCGTATCCCTGCCGGGTGGTCCCGACCAAAGAATATGTCGAGATCGACAAGCTCCTGGCGATGGTCGATTCGATTCCAGAGCATGCGTTTGTGATCGTCGCTTCTGATGCCGATATCGATGCGGCGCTGTGGGGCGGGCTGATGTCCACGCGCGCGAAGGCGCGTGGCGCGGTCGCAGCGGCGGTGAACGGCGGCATTCGCGATTTCGAGCAGATCGCCAAATTGGACTTCCCTGTATTCGGATCGTATCGCTGCATCAAGGATATTCGCCGTCGTGGATACATGGCCGAGTATAACGTGACCGTTACAATAGGCGACGTTCGTATTGAGCCTTGCGATGTGGTCTTCGGCGATGCGAATGGAGTCGTCGTGATTCCTCAGGCACACTTCGAGCGCGTCTATGTCGAACTGATGAAGTCGATCGAAGGCGAGCACAAGACGGCGCAAGGACTCACCGAAGGCCGCGCCGCGCGTGAGCTATTTTCGGAGTTCGAGACGTTTTAGGCACATGACCAAAGGCGCAAGCATTCAACGCATTCTTAAAGAGAAGGTCTTCGCCGTGCTGCGGCTGAAGCGGACGGTGGGAATCGAGCGCATCGTCGAAGCGATCCTCGAAGGTGGCATCACAACGGTCGAGATTACGCTGAATTCGGGCGATGCGCTGGAAGCAATTCATCGCGTCGCCAAAGAATTTCCGTTGTGTCTGTTGGGCGCCGGCACTGTTATCGGAGTTGAAGCTGCAACACAAGCGATTGAGAGCGGCGCGAAATTTTTAGTAAGCCCCGTGACCGACCTTGATATGCTCGCCGTTGCCCAACAAGTTGGCCTTGTTTCAATGGCCGGTGCCCTGACACCCACCGAAGCGTGGCAAGCATCGCAGTCGGGATCCGATTTCGTGAAGCTTTTTCCACTTGTGGGACTTGGTCCACAATATCTGCGCGCGATGCGAGGACCATTTCCGGATATTCGATTCGTACCGACCAATGGCGTCACGCCAGACAACGTATCGGACTGGTTCGCCGCGGGTGCATCTGCCGTTGGTATCGGAACACCACTCGTCAGCGATCGCGATATGGATGACAGTGCACTCAGTACTATCACGCAGCGGGCTCGTCAGATCGTGTCGGCGGCAAGGGGTTAATATAACCGGCTGAGCAATGTCGAAGACTTTTTCCAAAGCCATAAGTTATCCGTTACCCATAATAAGGACGGTCAGCGAGTCATTCATCGCGCGCTACCGTCCGGAATCGCAATCCACGGACTGGGGGCAATCGCTTGCAATGTACGGGCTGCTTGCAGGACTTCGCGTCGATGACAATCCGAATGTCCGTGCGTACCTTCGCCATTGGCTTGCATTCCATCTGGCCGAGCGCGTTCAAATCAATTATTTCTGTGGCTCGTGGAGTATAGGTCTGCTTTATCCCGATGTCATGCGGGAGTTTCCGGAATTCCAGATTCAGCTTCGAGATACCGCGCTTCGGATTTACGAGTTTATTCGCTGCAAAGCATTGCGCAATGGTGAAGGAATACTGTTGCACAATATCGATCTTCCGAATATCTATATTGACACTGTCTATTATTCAGCAGTCGTGCTCTCGAAGATCGGTCCGGCGCTTGGACTTCCCTGGGAGGACGATGCCATTAAGCAGATTGTGCTCCATCTCGATCGGTTGCAGGATGGCGAGAAGCCATTCTTTATTCACTGCCAGGAGAACAACGGCGGCAATCGCTCTGAAGGCAGTTGGGCGCGTGGCAATGGCTGGGTGATGATGACGCTTGCAGAAGTGCTCCCAAAGTTGGACAAGAAATCCGCACGCTACAAGGATTTGCTAGCGGTCTTCCAGAAACTCTCTTCAGCTATTGCACTGTACCAAACGAAGGGTGGGCTCTGGCGGACGATCATTGATGATCCGAAGGCGTATGAAGAGGTGTCTGCTTCTGCCATGTATCTCTTCGCATATGCACGTGCGCGAAGGATCGGACAAATCGGTCGGATGGGTACAATCAGTCTCATGGAGAAGGCCAAGCGAGGTATCGAAGGCGCCGTTGACGAGACTGGCCGCGTCCTTGGTGTTTCCGAAGGTACCTGGCCCGGGACGGCCGAGTACTACAAGTCACTGGCGACTGGCGAATGGTGGTGGGGTACCGGTTCATTTTTGCTGGCTATGGCTGAATTGGCGACGCTCGATGGATGAGCTAGAACTCATACACTGCCCCCCTGAAGTTTGAACTCTTCCGACCGGATTTGCGCTTCGATATGCTCATACTGTTGGCCTTTTTCGTTCGGGGGCCACAAGATTTTACCCAACCGTTAGACATGCACCCAGTTCTTCGATTTCGCGCCTTTTGGCCCGTACTTTTGCTCGCTCTGTTGACAGCAATGCCGGCCAAAAGCCAGACTGCTACGAGCGACCCCATAATTCAGACGCTGTCGAAAGAGCTCGCTCGCGAGCAATCCGCTCTCGGAAAGCAAGCCACTCCGCCCTACTATATGAGTTACAATGTGGGCGACGAGCAGACCGTCAGCATGACGGCGAGCTATGGCTCGATCGTGAAGTCCGATTCGAGCCGCCATCGGATGTTGCTCGTTGATTTGCGAGTTGGAGATTACTCGCTCGATAATACCCATCAAATCCGCGCCTCGAACGATATGTTTGCGCGAGGCGGGGCGCGCATGATTCCGTTCGAGAATAACGATGAAGCACTGAGGCTCGCGCTGTGGCGCGAGACGGATCAGGCTTACAAGGCCGCTACCGAACGCTTGCAGCAAGTGCGGACGAACAAGACCGTCAAAGTTGCAGAAGAAGATACGTCTGGTGATTTCAGTAAAGCGGATGCCTCGAACCACTATTATGAAGCTCCGATAGAGATGTCGAGCTACTTCAGGAACAGATCAGCCTGGGAAGCGCGACTTCGACGATACTCCGCACTCTTTGCGGGGCAGAAGGATATATTCGAAGCCAAAGCGACGCTCGAAGCAAATATTGTCCGCAAGTATTTTGTTTCGACGGAAGGTGGTGAAATCGCCTCCAATCAGCTTTATGTCCGCGTGATGGTCATGGCAACGGCGAAGGCCGATGATGGGATGGAGTTGCCGCTTTACAAAAGCTACTTCGCGTTCAAACCCGAGGACCTTCCTTCGGATGATACGATTTTGAGCGACGTTCGTCAAATGATCGCGATGTTGATGAAAATGCGGAATGCGCCGATTGTCGATCCTTATGCAGGGCCCGCAATCCTCTCGGGTGGAGCGGCTGGCGTGTTTTTTCATGAAATTTTTGGCCACCGCGTTGAGGGGCATCGGCAAAAGAATGAAGCCGAAGGACAGACGTTCAAGAAGAAGATCGGACAAAGAATTTTGCCCGCGTTTATGGATGTCTACTTCGATCCCAACCAAAAGCAATACCGAGGGACCGACTTGCTCGGATGCTACGAATATGATGACGAGGGTGTCCGAGGTCAGCGGGTCAATGTTGTCGATAGCGGCGTACTCGAGAATTTTCTGATGTCGCGCTCACCGATTGAAGGGTTCTCACATTCGAACGGTCATGCTCGCGCGCAGCCAGGCAAGCTTCCGGTGGCGCGGCAATCGAATCTTGTCGTTATTGCACGGCAGACTGTACCCGTCGATTCGTTGCGTGCGCTGCTCATTGCGGAGTGCAAGCGCGCCGGTAAGCCATACGGTTTATGGTTTCAGCAAGTGGAAGGTGGGTTCACTTTGACCGGTCGCACGATCCCAAATGCATTCAACGTGTTGCCCATTCTCGTATATCGCGTCTATGCCGATGGCCGTCCAGACGAACTCGTTCGTGGGGTTGATTTAATTGGCACACCGCTGGCCACGTTTGAACGGATCATTGCCGCCGGTAACGATGGTGAAACATTCAATGGCATTTGTGGAGCGGAGTCCGGATGGGTTCCGGTATCTGCTTCAAGCCCGAGTCTGCTCGTCCGTGAGATCGAAGTACAGAAGAAACAGAAATCGCAGGAGCGTCTACCCATCCTTCCCGCACCCGATGCGATCAAAGCAAACTAACATGAAGATTATCAAACGCATATCGGTCGCACTGGTCGCGTTGGAGCTCTCCACCGTTGCAGTCCGCGCACAGGTTTCGGAAAAGACGATCACGACTGTCGAACGCGCAATGTCGGATGAGCTTGCGCGGGCCAAAGCGGACCTCAAGCTCAAAGGCCTGATCGATCCATTCTTCATCTCCTATACCGTGGGTGATCAGGATAAGCTCGAGATCACAGCGTCCAACGGGTCGCTATCGCGATCGGAGGAGACGCATGCGCGCCGCGAATCCGTTCGCTTGCTCGTGAACAACTATCAGTTCAATGACGAGAATTTCTCGGACAATACCGGCTTCTTTAGTTTTAGCTCTGCACCGGATAATACCTTACCACTCGACGACGATTACGAAGGCATTCGCCGCGTCCTTTGGCTTTCGACCGACGATCTCTTCAAAAGTGCGAATGAGAGTTTTACAAAGAAGCAAGCAGCTCTCGAGCACAAACAGCTCGCACCGGAGCTGAAAGACTTGCCCGATTTCGCGCCGGCGCCGGGCATACAGATTTCCGAGCCGCCCACCGCAGTCCACTATGACCGCCCTGCGCTCGAGGCGATGGCAAAAGCGGCCAGTGGTGTCTTCGCCAACTATACCGCGGTGCAAAGCTCGAGCATTTCGATTAGTATCACGAATGGTTACGAATGGATTGCAAATACCGAAGGGACCCGTGTACGCAAGCCAGTCTCATTGGCGCAGATTCGGTTACAGGCATCCGGTCAGGCTGTCGATGACGGCGAACCGCTTTCACTTTCGAGGACTTTCGTTGCCAAGCTTCCCGATGAGCTGCCGCCTAACGCTAAGATCATCGAGGCTGCGACTCAACTCGCAACGGAATTGCGCGCACTGGCAGTCGCCCCGCGATTCGACGCGGAGTACACCGGACCGGTGCTATTCGAAGATGACGCCGCCGCTGATTTTATCGCGGATAATGTGGTGTCGCGATTGACCGCGCATCGAGAGGATGTATTCGGCAACGATGTCTCCGCTATTTTTTCCAGTGCCAAGCGGTCGTCTCTAAAAGAGAAACTTGCCACGCGAATTCTGCCGAAGACTGTTTCCCTTGATGATCGGCCGTTGTTGCAGAAATCAGGATCCCTCGATCTCCTCGGGTACTATCCTTTCGATGACGAAGGTGTCGCGCCAGTCAGCGATCTCAAACTCGTGGACAAAGGGATTCTGAAGACGCTCTATATGACGCGCACGCCGACCAAAGAGCTTCGAGAGCCCAATGGTCATGCACGCTCTGTGATTGGCGGGCTGCCGGGCCTGACTGAAAATGTGCCGGCACCCGGTGTCGTCGACTATCGAGATGCGAATGCAGTAAAGCGATCTCAGCTTCGCCACGATCTTCTCACACGCGCCAAAGATGATGGGTATGACTATGCTTTGGTGGTGCGCTCTATCGAGGGTGGCATGCCGGGTGAGGACGCCGGATTTTCCTTGCAGGACATGCTCGCAGGCGGAAAAATGATCGTGCCCTCTCTCATCTATAAGGTGTATTCCGATGGACATGAGCAACTCGTTCGAGGAGCCGAAATTGGTCTGCCAACAATTCGGGATCTCCGCGAAATCATCTCTTCGAAGGAAAGCGCGACTCGGAACATGCTGATTGCTGGTGGTACGGGCGGGCTATTTAGTTTCGGCTCCAAAGTCCCTGCAACGCTGATCGGGCCCACGGCGGTACTTGCTCCTGAACTCGAGGTTCAGAAGAAAAAAGGTGAGGCCTATCCGACACTGCCTGTCGTTGCAAGGCCCTGATCCTCCTGCCCGGATGAGATCATAATCAGATCCGGTTCTCATGAGTGCTATTTAATATGAAAGGCCGCTTTCAGCTTTCTGAAAGCGGCTGATTGTTTTTGTAATGGCTCTTGTGCCACAAGTAGCCTTGGTACAAGGATTGCGACTGATGTTCCTAAAGACTATCTATCGTAACTCTTAGGGACAAGGCCACATGGAAGTCGGGTATCAGTCACCAGCAATCGCAGTCATCGGCAATCATTTGCCTCGACAATGCGGAATCGCGACGTTCACGACGGATTTGTGTGAAGCCCTTGCCGCTGAAGGGTCTGGTACGGAATGCATTGTCATCGCCGTCACGGATACGGAGGAGGGTTACAAATATCCTCCCGCAGTTCGCTTCGAACTTGTTGAGTCAAATCCGGAGTCATATTTGCAGGCCGCATCTTTTCTCAATGTGAGCGGTGCGAATATTGTCTCCCTGCAACATGAGTACGGAATTTTCGGAGGTCCTGACGGATCGTATATTATCCCGTTATTGGAGCGGTTGCGAATCCCAGTGGTTACCACGCTTCACACCGTTCTTGAGCGACCCTCAAAAGGGCAATATGATGTGCTGAAGCAAATTGCAGCACTCTCAAGCAGGCTCATCGTAATGACGCAACGATCAGTGGACATTCTGACTCGAGAATATGACATTCCACACGGACAGATCGACTTCATTCCTCACGGTGTCCTGGATACTCCATTCCTCGAACCGGACGATGGGAAAAAGGCACTTGGCTTTGAAGGGAAAAAACTACTCCTGACATCCGGGCTTCTATCCCCAAATAAGGGAATCGAGCACGTCATTGACGCCATGCCAAGAATTCTCAAACGGCATCCGAACGCGATGTATGTGGTATTAGGATCGACGCACCCGAATGTCAAACGCAATGCGAAGGAGGGATACCGAGACTCGCTGGTCGAGTTAGCGCGCGAACTTGGCGTGCTCCAGCACGTCTACTTCCATAATGCCTTCGTCGATCGTAAGGAGTTCGGCGATTTCATGGACGCTGCCGATATTTTTATCACTCCATATAACTCAGCGGGTCAGGCCGTATCCGGAGTGCTCTCACAGGCGCTGGGAACGGGGAAAGCAATCATATCAACGCCATATCTCTATGCAAAAGAAATGTTGAGCCATGGCCGAGGCATTTTAGTGCGGTTTCACAACTCTCGCGCGATTGCCAGGGAAGTTATTGATCTCTTGAATCATCCATTTCGCTCGATGAAATTGCGACATGCCGCCTATGAGGCCGGTCGCGAGATGATCTGGTCGCGCGTGGCCCGCGCATATTTTGTCAGCTTTCAACGGGCTCTTGCTACCGTGCGGAATACCGGTAGGATTCCACAGTGGACAAAGTGAAGTCTATTTCAGAGTGAAGGATGCGAACTAACATGGAGCGACCAAATGGACAGTCCGGTCTAGGCAGCAGCGAGAGACATGCGCTCGTCGCGAATCCGCATCATGCAAGTGGGTTTCCATCCCCATCTGGGGAATCAGATCCGCTACCAGTTTGGGTGCTTCCTGAGGTCGAACTCAACCATTTGCTTGACCTGACCGATGACACCGGACTCTTACAGCATGCAGTTTTCGATATTCCGAACTACCAAGAAGGGTATACCACCGATGACAACGCACGTGCCGCGATGCTTGCATTATTGCTCGAGCCATATCGAAATGAAGATATTCAGTCGGTTCGCGCATTTCTTCGTAATACCCCACGCTATGTCGCCGTGCTATTCTTTGCATTCAATCGATCGAACGGCCGGTTTCGCAATTTTCTTTCGTACGATCGACGGTGGTTGGAGGAGGCCGGCTCTGAGGATAGTCACGGTCGAGCAGTTCGAACGCTGGGGATGATGGCTGCACAGGCCGCTTCGCAATCTCAACGGGAGGCGGCACAATGGTTATTCAAAGAGGCGCTTCCCACGGTAATACGGTTTACCAGCCCGCGCGCCTGGGCCTCCGCGATTCTTGGCATTATCGAGTTCAGTGCCCGATCGGCACTCACGCGTTCTCCATTTGAACAATACGTTCGTGGCACTGGGGAAATGCTTGCAGGACGCCTGCTCGAGCTCTATCGGAACAACGCAACGAACGACTGGCCATGGTTCGAGGAAATTCTCACCTACGCAAACGCGGAGTTGCCTCAAGCTCTTGTCACCGCTGGGCGCTGGATGGAGGACGTGGAAATGCTCGACATCGGACTTCAATCATTGGACTGGATCGTCAGGCAGCAGCATTCAGGGTCCGGCTGTTTTTCGCCAATTGGTACGGATGGCTTTTATGCCCGCAATGGCAAGCGATCCCATTGGGACCAGCAGCCAATTGAGGCATATAGCACCATTGTTGCCGCCATCGCAGCCTTTCACGCTACGGGTGACACGCGATGGAGAAACGAGGCCGAAATAGCATTCCACTGGTTTCTTGGCGCGAATGATCTGGGTTTGCAGGTTTGCGATCCTCAAACGGGCGCATGTTTTGACGGCCTACATCCCGACCGTGTGAATCGCAACAAGGGTGCAGAATCCACACTATGCTATGCTCTCTCACTGGTAGCAATGAGAGGAGCTAATGAGAGCTAGGACAGATTTTTTTTCATTTGGCATTAACGAGACTTGATTATGTCTTACGAACCATTATTTCACCGTTATGCAGGCAATCCGATCTTAACGCCTCAGAAGTGGCCGTATCGGATCAATACCGTTTTCAATCCCGGAGCGACGAAGCTCAAAGACGGCACGACACTTCTGCTTTGCCGCGTGGAGGACCATACCGGTCTTTCGCACCTAACTGTGGCAAAATCCCGTAACGGAATAGACAACTGGGAGATCGATCCGACGCCCACAATGTTGCCCGACCCGCACAATTATCCGGAGGAAATGTGGGGCATCGAAGATCCCCGTATCACCTTCGTGCCCGAGTTGGATAAATATGTGGTTACGTACGTCGCGTACTCAATCGAGGGACCGGGAGTATCGCTCGCAATGACCTCAGATTTCCGACGCTTCGAGCGGCTTGGCGATGTCATGCCGCCCGAAAATAAAGACGCGGTGATTCTACCGAATCGCGTGCATGGGCGCTGGGCAATGATTCATCGTCCTTCGACGGCGTTTGGAAATCATATCTGGATGTCTTACTCGCCGGACCTCATCCATTGGGGCGGTCACGTGCTGGCACTTCCGGCGCGCAGAGGGGGATGGTGGGACTCCGATCGCATTGGTATGGCTTCTCCGCCAATTGAAACGCCAGAAGGATGGATCATGATCTATCATGGCGTTCGCAATACTGCCAGTGGGAAGATTTATCGTCTGGGTCTTGCTTTGTTTGACAGAGAGAATCCCGACCAATGTCTTCTGCGTGGTGATGAATGGATCTTCGGTCCGGAAGAGCGATATGAAGTGGATGGTGAAGTCAAGAACGTCGTGTTTCCATGTGGTCAGACGATCGGCGATGACGGAGACACCATATATCTGTACTATGGCGTCTGTGATAACTCCATTGCCCTCGCCACCGGTAGCATTAAGACATTACTCGATTGGCTTCAGAAAAATGGACGACCACCCGGAGACCCTGTGGGTAAAGGGGCGAGTCTCGAAGCCTGAGTCGCCGATCAATGCGATCCAGGTTCTAAATGTATTGTCGCATCCGCCGGCAGACCTTTCTTGAGTTCGCCGGTGGGATTCGGAATTTCTATCTTTACGCCGAAGACTAATTTAACACGATCATCTTTGGTCTGAATATTCTTTGGGGTGAACTCCGCTTCCGGTGAGATGTAAGTCACCCGACCCTGGAAGGTCTTCTTCGGCATGCCGTCAACGCGGACGTCTACGGATTCACCAAGCTTGACGCGCGGCAATTCTGCCTCGATCAAATAGATCATCAAATAGACCTTGGACAGGTCGGTGATGGTTGCGACCGTCGCGCCTTGTGCGGCAAGTTCGCCTTGCTGCAAAACCTTCTGTGTCACGATTCCTCGGATCGGGGACGTGATGTAGGAATCATCGATCATCTTGCGAACGCGGTCGCGTTCGGCTTCGAGTTGCTGCACGCGAGCAGCCGCACCGGTAACCTCCTCCGGGCGGGCGAGGTGCTTCAGCTTGGCCGCGTTTTCTTCAGCCTGGACGAGCTGGCTTTGGGTCACGCGGAAATGGGCTTCGGCTTGATCGACTTGTTGCCTCGTGGCTGCATTACCTTTTTCAAGGTTGTGCATGCGTTCGAGATCGTCAGCGGCTAATCTCCGGTTGGTCTGAGCCTGAGCAACGGCTTCCTCCGCTTGCTTGATATCCTCGCGCCGCGCACCGTTTTCGGTCAACGTATATTGAGCTCGTCCGGCCCCGACCGCAGCGTCCGCGCTGCGAAGCTGAATATCGAGGGCCGAATGATCCTGCACTGCAATCAAACTACCTGAGTCAACGCGAGTACCTTCATCGATGTAGAGCGCAGCGATTTGCCCGGGAGTCTTTGCGGCGACATTCACATCGGTGGTTTCGATGGTACCACTGGCCGTGAGTTCATTGGGATTTTCGGATTTCGAGCAGCCGGAAAACAAGAGCCCGGTGGCAAGCAAAACCGCGGAGAGAGACTTTAGCATGGCACAAAAATAACACGCGCCGAACGCGGCGCGTGTGTTTACCTAAAGTCGCTGGTCAAAAATCCTGCCCGCGCAGCCGCGCTTCTTTGGCTCTCCCTCGACTTATTTGGAGGATTCGACTTGAGCAAGCTCGACCGGATTGCCCCATCCGTATTTGCCAAGGCTGGTTGTATCCCGCTGGCCGGTGAAGGTTATCCGAAGACCTTCGACATGATAAGCCCCATCGAGATTCCGTGGTTCATACTGGCGGCCATCATCGGCCAGAATACCGAAGAACCCGCCGCCCAGTTCGCGATAGACCACACGGCCACCAGTTGCGACAGACGTGGAATGAACGGACATTTGATTCCCGGCGGAAGAAGTTGGAACGATATTTTCGCAAGACGCGAATACAAAACCTGCACTTACAAGCGCCACAAAAACCGATGTACTGACAATTGACCTGAACATAATATCATGAGAGCTAGTGAGCGTTACAAGAAACTGAGATTGTCTCCCTTTCTCTAATAACCCACGAGCAGGCCAAAAGTCACACCCCAGCCTGATGTTTCAACATTAATTCTTAATCAGGTCACAACGGGGAAAATTCATTTTGAGGCTTGAATCGCGTGAGGATTGAACGATTCAAGCGATATCGTGACCGCTACGGCAGAGCTTAGTTCTGCGCGTTTTCTTCGATCACTTTGCGCGCGATGACCATGCGTTGCACTTCACTCGTGCCTTCGCCGATAGTGAGCAATTTTGAATCGCGCCAGAATTTCTCGACCGGATACTCCTTGATATATCCGTAGCCACCGTGGATTTGAATTGCTTCTTCGGAGAGATTAACGGCGGCTTCACTTGCAAATAATTTCGCCATGCTAGCGGCCTTGCCAAAGGGTTGACCGGCATCGCGCAGCCAGGCCGCCTTGTAGGTCAGTGCTCGAGCCGCTTCGAGCTTCATCCCCATTTGCGCGAGCTTGAATTGTATTGCTTGCTGTGCCGCGATCGGTTTGCCAAATTGTTCGCGCGTTTGTGCGTAGGCGATCGCGGCTTCGAATGCGCCTTGAGCAGTACCAAGTGCGAGTGCCGCGATAGAGATGCGACCACCATCCAGAATTTGCAGCGCCTGCACGAACCCTTCGCCCTCGGCACCAATGCGGTTCCTTGCCGGAACCCGCACATTGTCCATCACGAGGCTCGATGTATCCGAGCAGCGCATTCCGAGTTTATTCTCTTTCTTCGACGCATAGAACCCGGGCATTGACTTATCGAGAACGAACGCAGAAATACCGCGTGCACCTTTACCGGGTTCGGTCACCGCCATAATAACTGTCGTATCCCCGACGGTCCCGTGTGTAATGAAGTTCTTCGCGCCATTGAGAATGTAATGATCGCCATCGCGGACAGCGACGGTTCGCGTGCCGCCTGCGTCCGAACCGGCAGATGGCTCGGTGAGTCCCCACGCCCCAAGGATTTCGCCTCGCGCCAATGGCGGCATATACTTGGCGCGAATCTCATCACTCGCAAATTTATTGATGTGCGCCGAGCAGAGGCCATTATGCGCGGCGACAGAGAGTGCGACGGCCGGATCTACTCGTGCGATCTCTTCAATGATAATCGAATTTTCTTGCGCACCGAGTCCTGCTCCGCCAAGCTCCGTCGAGACCAGCGTGCCCAAAAATCCCAAGGCGCCCATCTTCTTGAAGGCATCCATCGGGAATTCCTGGGACTCGTCCCACTCATTGCGGTGGGGCTTTAGCTCTGTTTCGGCAAAATCGCGCGCGAGGTCGCGAATAGCGGCTTGGTCTTCAGTAAGCGTAAAATCGGGTGACTCGGTTAGCGTATCGAACATGCTGGGCTATCTTAGAATAAGTTGCCCCGAAACACCGGCGAGCAGGCTTTCATCTCGCATATGTTCTGAATGCGAGCCTGATTTAGGAGGATTTTATCAGTCTTGCCGAAAGGCTATTGCACGCGATCGCTCGCCGTCAGCATCACGCGGCTATGCGGACGAGCAGTTTCATCATAACCGAATACGGTAGCCGCTACCAGGTCCCGCACGTCTTCGAGAGAGACGCTGGGAATACCGGCCATCATAATCCGGTCGATGACAAATTCATGATCGAAGTCATTCAGCAAGCCCAACTCATGCATCTGCATCAGATAGCCCTGGGCATCCGGTTCGATCACGGACCGCTCGACATCGTGCAAAACACGATGCGAGGTACTGGGCCGAGATAGTACTGGTGATGAATAAACCAGTGGACCGTCCTGCGCCGAGACTTCGACGGCAAGCTTATCGAATAGCCAGGAGAACGCCGCGGATATTTCGGTTTGGCTGAAGCCGCGTTGGGAAAGCGGCTTCAAATCAATTTCAGTCAGCGCCTTCTTGGCGCGCATCTCTGAAAGCAAAAAGACCAATATTTCCATGATTCGCTCTCGTCCAGCGATTGGACTTGCATTCATCTCGGTACGTTCTTCCATATTGGTCATGCATCCTCCGTCACATAAAGAGAGCTGAACAGGCTCCGGCGTGGAGGCATCGCGTCACACGCCGAACAGGGCTATGAACATTAAGATCACAGATGACAATCATCAATGACCCAATCATTCACGCAACTTGGCTAGATACCAACGCTCACGTGCGCGCATTTGTTTCTTTTGAAGGGGTGTTTTATCTTTCATCCCAGCAAGATGGAGCATGCCGTGGATGACTAAATGTTCGAGCTCCTGGAGGAGGGACACATGATATCGCCGGGCATTTTCACGCGCCCGATCAACACTCAGATAGATCTCTGCTTGCAGCAACTCTGCCGCCCTCTCGATTTCGAAGGTAATAATGTCCGTGAGCCAATCATGTCCTAGTGCACTTCGATTGAGCTCGAGCAATTCGGCATCCGAAAGAAGGATAGCGTGAAGTTCCACCTCTTCAATGGAAGCAAACTCAATCGTTGCGGCAAGTTTGGCAGCCTGCTTCAGTCTGGCCGTATATGTCGCATTTGCCCGCTTGGATCGATCACGAGATCGAGATTCGCTGAGCAGAAAATGAAAGTGCACGTCCTAAGCAGAACGGAATACTTCCGCATGTTCGCCAAATACCTTAAGCGCCACGGCGGCCCGCAGATCGCGCTCGGCAATTTCCGACAGATCCATCGTCGCAAGCATTTCGGCGACATTCATATAGACCTGAATTACGCCATGCGAGCTGATTGTCAACATCGACACTTGCTCACCGGCGTGATTAAAGAAAGCCGCCTCTTCGGTCGCTTCCAGCATCCGAATCTCATCGACTCCATGCAATTCGACCATTCCGAGGGCCGAGTGCACCATGACGGTTGCTCCGAGATCCGTCTCAAAGAAATTTATTTCCAAGAGAGGACTTTCCCCTGCAACGGGTCCAGCTCCGTCGGCCGAATGCCCGGAATGGTAGACAAGCACGCTGGCCTCGCGGCTTTCAGAGCTTAACCGGGACGGGCCACCAGTGGCATGCGTAACCGGTATTCCTTCAAGGATATCGGCCAGGCGTTCGATGAGTTTTGGTTCGAGTAGCATTTTCAGTTATGCGAAAATACGGATAAATTCGGTGGGAGATTCGCACAAGTTATTTGCGGGCGGCGTTTGGCCTTCGTATCTTAGCCATTATTATGATGAGCACCCCGACCCCAAACGCGATCATGATGGAGCTTTCTTCCATGGGAAGTGAGCAGAATAAGAAGGTTTTGGCCAAACACGGCGCGCGTGAACCGTTCTTTGGTGTGAAAGTCGGCGACATGAAGAAGATTGTAAAGCGCATAAAAAAGAATCATGAGATATCGCTTGAACTCTACGCTACCGGCAACTACGACGCCATGTATCTGGCCGGGTTGATCGCGGATGAAACGCGAATTTCCCGGGCGGATCTGAACCGCTGGGCCAAAGAGTCCTATGCCGGGATCAGCGAGTATACGGTCCCATGGGTTGCTTCCGAGAGTCCGCACGGTTGGGAGTTGGCGCTCGAATGGATTGAATCCGATAAGGCGAATATGGCAGCCGCCGGGTGGTCCTCCCTTTCGAACTGGGTGGCATTGCGGCCTGACGCAGAACTGGACCAGACGAAGCTTGGTCACCTCCTCGACCGCGTGAAACAGGAAGTGCATAGTGCTCCCAATCGTGTCCGCTATGCGATGAATTGCTATGTCATTGCCGCAGGGAGCTATGTATCCGCTTTGACCTCGAAGGCGAAAGAAATTGCGAAGGCGGTTGGACCGATTACGGTGGAGATGGGTGCCACTTCCTGCACGGTGCCTTCGGCGTTCGATTACATTCTGAAGATCGAAAACATGGGTCGTATTGGGAAGAAGAAGAAACAAGCAAGATGCTAACTACCAACGAAGAAGTACTGACGCCCGCGAAAGCCGACAAGCTCACGCCGCTGATGAAGCAGTATAACTCTATCAAGGCGAAGTATCCGGAGACGGTCCTCTTTTTCCGGATGGGCGATTTTTTCGAGACGTTTGGCCCGGATGCGATCACGACGGCGAAAGTCACCGGCATCGTGCTGACGAAGCGCGGCAATGGTTCGGCCAGTGAAATCGAATTGGCTGGTTTCCCCCATCACCAGCTCGATACTTATCTGCCAAAGATGATTCGCGCCGGCTACCGCGTCGCCGTATGCGAGCAGCTCGAAGATCCTAAGCTGGCCAAAGGAATCGTCCAGCGCGGCGTGGTGGAAGTGGTTACGCCCGGCGTTGCAACGAGCGAAAAGATTTTGGAGATTGAACGGAATACCTATGCGGGCGCGATCGTATTGCAGTCTGGTGTAGCCGGAATTGCCTATGCCGATGTCTCGACCGGCGAGTTCGTTGCCGGCGAAATACCAGAAGCACAATTGGCCGAGCATCTCGAAACAATCGGGATGCGAGAGCTGCTCGTCGCTCGCAAAGATATCAGCAAGACTGAGCTAGCTCCCTATTTCGTCGCACTCTCGAACAAACCAGCAATCACGCGTCGTGAAGATTGGATCTTCCACTTTGAAACCGCACGCGAGTTACTCTTGCAGCATTTTCAGACAGCTTCACTCAAAGGCTTCGGCATCGACGATCTCACGGTCGGCATCACCGCCGCCGGCGCTGTGCTCGATTATCTCCGCGAGACCCGAAGCCAGTCGAGCCTCTCGCACGTGACGCGTGTCTCGCGATACGAGCCAAAGGATTATCTTGCGCTGGACGCGAGCACCCGCCGGAATCTCGAACTATTTTCGTCTCTGCAGGGCGGCAATCCAAATGCTTCGCTGCTTGGCGCTTTGGATGAAACGTCATCACCCATGGGCGCGCGAATGCTTCGGCGCTGGCTGGCTCGGCCGCTCCGCAGTCACGAGCGCATCACTCAGCGGCTCGCGGCGGTCGAAACGATGAATGCCAATCGTGAGGCGCGCGATAAGTTGTGCCAGGAACTGCGCGAGCTGGGTGATATCGAGCGCCTTGTTGGCCGCTTTGCCGGAGCACGCATTCTTCAACCGCGGGATTTTCTGGCTCTTAAATTCTCGCTCTGGCATCTGCCCGAAATTCAGAAGGCTCTGGCTGGGCTCATTCGCGACCAAGCAGAGGTAACCGACACAGACAAGAGCATTCTTGGTACTATTGCGAAGGAGCTTCGTGCGTTGCCAGAGTTGGCGGAAGAACTGGATCGCTTCGTTTCAACCGAGCCGCCGGCCACCGTCGCGCACTTGGGCGTCATCCGCGATGGTGCGAACCCAGATCTCGATGAGCTTCGCGCGCTCACGCGAAACAGTCGCGAACGTCTGCTTGCGATCCAGGCGCGCGAACGCGAACGCACCGGCATTGCTACGCTGAAGGTCGATTACAATAATGTCTTCGGCTATTACATCGAAGTCTCGAAGGCGAATCAAGCTAAAGTACCGGCGGATTACGAGCGGCGTCAAACCATGACGAATGCCGAGCGCTACATCACGCCCGAGCTGAAGGAATACGAAGCGAAGATACTTGGCGCCGAAGAACGGATGATGGTGATCGAGCGCGAAATGATCGAGGTGCTCCGCGCTCGGATCATTCAAGATATTTCGCCGCTCACGCACAACGCTGAATTACTTGCGGTCATCGATGTGCTCGCCACATTCTCTGTGCTCGCAACAAAGCACCGATGGACGCGCCCAGAGTTCAATACGATTGGCGAATTCGCAATCGAGATGGGCAGGCATCCCGTTGTCGAGAAGTTGCTGCCAGTCGGCGAGCGGTTCACGGCGAATAGCGTGTTATTCAAGCCCGGCGAGTTCGAGTTCTATGTCATCACTGGTCCGAATATGTCGGGCAAATCGGTCTATCTCCGGCAGTGTGGGGTGTTGGCCTATCTTGCTCATGTCGGGTCGTTCGTGCCAGCCGAGCGCGCGAACTTCCCCAGGATGGACCGCATCTTCACGCGCGTCGGCGCAAGCGATAACGTGGCAAGTGGTGAATCGACATTCTTGGTCGAGATGAATGAAGCCGCAAACATGCTTAACAATGCGACGGCAGACTCACTTTTGCTTTTCGACGAACTTGGTCGCGGCACATCAACATTCGATGGCCTTTCGATCGCTTGGGCCGTGAGCGAGTACATTCACGACAATCTTCCCGGCGCGCGAACACTCTTCGCCACTCATTATCACGAACTCAATGCGCTGGCGGAGCGCCATGCGCACATCCACAACTTGAAGGTGGAGGTCCGCGAGGCCGAAGGCAAAGTCCATTTTCTGCACAAGATTGCGCCGGGACATGCGGATCACTCGTATGGCATCGAAGTCGCGGCAATGGCCGGTATCCCGCCGGAAGTAATCGACCGCGCGCGCGAAATCCTCCGATCTTTGGAAGCGACCGAACTCGTCATCGCCGAAGCGAATATTCAGCGCGAGATCCCGTTCGTCGAGCACTCCACCCGAGCCGAGCAGGAAGCGCGCCTCAAGCAAGCTTTCGGCGATGAGCATGTGGATGCCGTCGCTGCCGACCTCCGCGCACTCGATCTCAACACACTCACGCCCATCGAGGCGATTAATAAGATTGCGGAGTGGAAGAAGAAGCTAGAATAGCCACCGCGAACTGTACCTATGTGGCGGGAGTTTTTTTATCATGAGTAGAACCATAGTTGTCACAGCGGTCGTCCACCAGGAGGATGACTGGTTTTGTTGCCGATTGTCCCAAACTTGGCACCGTGAGCCAGGGACGAACGTTCGATGAGGCGGTCAAGAATCTCCGCGAGGCGACCGATTTGTACCTTGAGGAATTTGGAGTACAATAGACTTTGATGAGTTTATGGATAAACATTTAGAATCCGTAACACAGGACGCTCTCTCGCTCTCGCTGCAAGAGCGGGGCATTCTTGCAACTCGCCTCCTTGACAGCATGGATGTGACAGCTACGAACGAGATTCAAGCCTCATGGCTCGATGTTGCTGAAGAGAGGCTCCGCGAGATTGATGAAGGCCGCGTGCAACCGATCAGTGAGGATGAGGTTGAACGACGCATTCGCGCTCGCCTTCCGTGACGCTGTCTTATCACCCAGCGGCCGTTGAAGAATATGAACACGCCGTGGATTTCTACGCGGAGATCAGTCCGCAACTTGCCGCGCGTTTCATCACCGAGATTCAAAGCCGCATCGCGCTCATCAAGGAATAGCCGGAACGATGGAAGCGATTGAGAGGCGAAGTCCGGGCTGTGCAAGCAAGAATCTTCCCATTTCAAGTTCTCTATCGTGTCAAGGAAGACCGAATTACCGTCGTGGCCATCATGCACGAGAAACGAAGGCCCGGCTATTGGCTGGGCCGGTTGCCGTGAATGGCTCCCGCCGAACCGGTGAGACGCTACGCCGCCGAACTCCGAGCGCTCGATCTAACTACACTCATGCCGATCCAGGCGATCAACAAGATTGCGGAGTGGAAGAAGAATATTGAGTAAAGTCGAAGAGTTCATTCGCTCTTAGGCCGGACGCGATTATTTTCGTAGTTTTGCGGACAACTATATAATTCCTCCAATGAAATTCTTGAATTCTGAAACAACGAAGGCTATTGGGAATGTCTCGCCATTCGGCAATTTGATCGGGAAGGTGTACTATCTTTCCGGTGTCGAACAATTCGATCCGCTTATCAAGGAAAAAGTGGATGATCTCTCACGATCCACCACGTTCAATAAACACGAGCGCGGCTTTGAACTGATGGTTGGTTCTATTTTCAAAAGGGAAAAGATCGCTATACCATTTGACTCAATAAAATCTATCTCGCTCGAGTCGCGTCAACATATTGAGCAGCAGAAAGAGAAGTCAGTTGTTGGGCGAGCCCTTCTCGGAGGCTTGTTGCTAGGACCTATCGGTGCAATGGTTGGAGGAATGAGCGGGCTGCAACCTAGTGGCTCCAGCATTGTCGCCGATCACATACTTACTTTTTCATTCGATGATAATGGTGAGGATTACGTGATTCTCTTTCATGTTCACGAGAAGGATAAGTCGGCCGTTGAGAAGTTCTTCGCCAAAACGCTTTCTGAGAAGTTTCAAACGAACATCATTCCGCCGGAGCCGGAAGTGGTAGGAGGTGTGCCAAAGCTCGACATAGTCGAGCAGCTTTCGAAGCTTGCTGTGTTGAAGGATAAGGGAATATTGACCGAAGAGGAATTCCTGGCTCAGAAGTCTAAGATGTTGGCATGATCATGTGTATTACTGACGGAGGAATAAAAGCAAGAGATTTCATTCCAGGAATCGGTGGAGTGCTCATCGCATTGCTTTCATATTGGCTCGGCATTCGCTCGGAGCGAATGAAGCGCAAGAGGCTTGTTCGCCGGTTAACTAAAGCACTCAACATCGGTGAACCACGGAGAGAAGGCGATGGATTCACTGTTCGCGTAGAAGTCAATGGTGAGGATTATCCCATACATCTAGCCAGAGCTGTCATCACAATCGAGCACGGACACAATGACGTGATCGAGCCTGAGGGTTTCAAGACATTTATTAGGAAAGGATCTATTGTCACTGTGGTGGAGGATGCCCTTCCATGGTCAATGACAATTGATGGCAAGTACCAGGCTACTCGAAACATCCTTCCTGATGAGTCTTCGTCTCTCTCGATTTTCAGATTAGACAATAAGCTTACGTTTCGATCCATTGAACTCCAAGAATCTGAAGCTAAAAAAAACAAACCCGACTACTACTTAACACTCCCGAATCCGGAGAACTATGAACTCCTCGTTGTTGGGTCGGAGGTCGGCTTCAACGTAGGTGATGAAACTGCAAGGGTGGCATTGGCGAGAAAGGACTACAAGTTTTGGATCACTATTTTGAGCGAGGATACTCGCGCAAAAGCATGGGAATTCCTCTATTCTAATCAGCCACAGCCCACTGTCCGCAAAATAGGGCCAATCGACATTGGCGAGCTTAGAATGATTCAAGATCGCCTCCGTTACGCGCTGAATCAGCAACTTGACGCGAAGGCGCCAATCCTGTGAGCCGCTTTACTTGTTCGGATTCACATTCAGCATCGGTGTGAGCTTGGAGTCGAATGGCGTGATGACAAAGGTCGAGTTCTTCGAGTTGACGAGTTCTTTGAGCGTTGAAATGTAATTGTATTGTAGATATTGGTTCGTGAGCGAACCGGCGATGATCTTCTGCGCGTCCGAAATGCCGCCGGCCTCGACTCGTTTCCGATCCGCTTCCTGGCGCTCGCGCTGCAGGACGTACTGCATCTTCTGCGACTCTTGCTCGGCCGCAATCTTCTCGTCGATCGCGGTACGGACTTTCTCAGGTAGCAAAATGTCGCGGAGGAGCACACCCTCGAGCACGATACCCCTGTTCTTGAAAGCCGCGAGTAACTTGCTTTTGACGAGCCCGGTATATTCGTCGCGCCGGCTGGCATAGAGATCGGTTGCGAGATAATTCACCGCCGCATCGCGCAATGCCGAGCGAATCTCGGGGCGCACGACCTTTTCCACATAATCGAGACCAATCGAGTTGTAAACTTTCGGTGCACTCTCCGGCGAGAGATGATACTGCACGGTCACTTCGAGCGTCAGCGTAAGTCCGTCCTGACTCAGTACCTGAATGGCATCGTCACCTTTGATCTGCCCTTCATTTGTCTTTGCGGACATGGTGTACGCCTGGGTTCGCTGGTCCATTTGGACCACATTGATGAGCGGATTAATGACATGAAAGCCACTTTCGAGCACATCCTGCTGCACATCGCCGAAAAACACCTGAACCCCGACTTCACCCGGATCGATAGTCACAAACGAGCCAATTGCGATAACCAGGAGAGCAATCACGAAGAAGATTGGCGCGGCCATACCAGCGATTCTGCCCACATTTGCCTGATTCAACTGACCACCAGCCGAGACGGAACCGACACGGGACTTCCGAAGGTAAAGAAGTAATATTCCAATCCCGATGAGAATGAGTGCGAAGAATAACGATGCCATGACGATGAGAATTAATAATTATAAGCGCAATTCCGTTACAAAGGTACGATGAAGAACCGGGATTACGCCGGTGATGGGGATTGCGCGGATTGATTTTTCAGAATTATTACTAAGTAGTGTCATTGCGGCGCGGCAGAAGGCCGACGAAGCAATTCCGACTATGAAGGCTATCTCTTCCCAGAATGAGGTCGATTCACAAGGACTTCTTTGAAACTTCTTGATATGACAAACACAGAAGCCCACTATAATGAGATTGCCTCGCAACTTGCGGAGGAAGGTGCAGTGCCAAGCCAAATGTTCGGCATGCCGACGCTGAAGATCAAGGGCAAAGCATTCGCCGGACTCACAGGTGAAGCAATGGTCTTCAAGCTCACTGGCGAAGCGCACAGTCGCGCACTTGCCACAAAAGGAGCGAAGCTCTTCGAGCCGATGGCTGGACGTCCAATGAAGGAGTGGGTCGTCGTCCCGCTCACAAGTGCGAATCTGTGGCCGAGCATTGCAAAGGAAGCCCTGGACTACGTTGCCAGGCTGAGGAAGTAAACTAAATTGGAAAATTAGCTATGGAAGGCGATGAAGGACTTTCTCCATCCTTATCGTTTTCGACTTATGCTCTCGGATTTCAGGCAGCCGGTGTGCGACAATCTTCTTGAGAGTATCGCGATCCTCGCCCTTGGCAACTGGCTCGGCTTTTTCCACATACGTCGGCCATTGATTGATGGGGGCCGTCCGAATGATATCGAGCATCAGTGGTACGCACTCTCGCGCATGTTTACCGGCCGAGAGCGTTGCGAGAATCGTGATTGCATGATCGCGTGCAATGACGGACTCGCCATCGGCAGCTTTCAGAATTGCCGCGAGATGCGCGTGTACTTCTTCCGGCTTCACACTCGCACAGCAATCGAGCGCGCACATTCCGCCCCAGACAAGGCGCTGATGCTTGCTCGTTAGAAGTGTGGCAAATTCATCTGTGTACTCCGCGATCAGTTTCGGCTCGCGCTCACCTATTTCATAGAGCGTTTTAATACAGTCAGACGCAAGACGTTTGTTCTTGTCGGCTAAATGCTCGACAAGCTCGCGCACTGCCTTCACGTCTCGCGTAAGAGTGATGTCCTCGGCAAGCGCGATGTCTGCGGCGTTATCCCGCTCGCCACGCGAAGAAGAGAGGCGTTCGATAACATTCATAGGAGAATTATTATGGGAGTGCTCTGGCAAACGCAATAATGTGCTCATCCGGGTCGGCAAGATAAACAACATCATGCCCCCAATCACGCCGCGCCAGGGGACTCAGCAGTCGCGCGCCGGATTCGATGGCGAGCGATGCATACAGATTCGGATCATCCACAGTCAGATATAGCTCGCATCTCGGAATATCGCGGGTGAGTTCTGGATTTTTGATTGAGTCACCGAGTAATCGCTTAATGCCACGCGAGGGCATGAGTCCCAGCGTGGCGTCACCGATTTGGAATTCCGTCATGCCGGGAACATCGAGCGCCGGGGTAAGTCCTAAGATGGCAGCATAAAAATCGCGGCTGTGTGCTTGATCGGCAACGTAGAGAATCACCTCGAACGAGCGAATAGTCATGAGTCTTGCCTATTGCACGATGGAGAGCAGGATAATCCCGCCATCACCAACGATGACCGCGTGTACCGCATCCGAGAATGCCGAGCCATGGTAGGCGATGGCTCCTGTAGATTGATTTTTCCATGTCTGGCCGGTATCGGCAGTGACGAGGATGGTGCCTTGCTCGCCTACTGCAACGCCATGTCCGGCATCGGCAAACGAGGTGGAGAACAAGCTGTTCGTGACGCCACTCATTTGTGTTTGATATGCTTGATCCTGATTGCGCATCGAGATAAAGCCGCTATCACCCACTATGAACACATGGCTATTATCCGGCGCCCAGGCCGACCAGAGATTGATATCGCGGTACGTGGGCCGGTCGCCATTCCAGCCTTCTCCGCCACTTTGTGTCGTAAGCGTATACGCATGCTTGCCGACGGTCAAGCCGATATTCTTGTCGGAGAATGCGACGGCATACAGCGTATCGACGCCAAATTGAAGCCCCTGATCTGTCCACGTAATCCCCCGATCTGTGCTCCGCTCCAGAATGCCTTCGGTGTGGCTACCGGGATAGAAGCCGGCCAGTTCGATTGTCGTGGAGTCGGGACAGGAGATCGAGCGAACATTGCCCAAATACGAATATGCACGCTTCCAGGTGAGTCCGCCATCCTTTGTCATGAGAAGCACTCCACTATCGCCAGCGACAACTCCATTCAATGCATCGTAAAAGTGGACGCAATACAGATCGACGTTTGATGGTTTAGGCAGCGTACTCCACGTATTGCCACCGTCCGAGCTTCGCAGAAATGTCCCTTCGAATCCAACGGCAAACATCAGCGCCGGACTGCCGGCATAGCAGACCGCTTGCAAGTTCTTTTGGGTCCCGCTCGGGACGTTGCGCCAGCCGACGATCGCACTGTTACCCGCACTTCCTGCCAGCAGTGCGAAATTTGCATGGACAGTCTTCGCATTGAGGATAGTGACCGGACGCGTGAGCGTGATGTAACCCGGCTTTGCGATTGTGACGGTCGTTATGCCCATCGCAACGCTGTCGAACTCGACCGCGCCCGAAGCATCGGTCTGCTTGCTTTTGCCGGATGGCGATAGTGTCACGATTGCCCCGAGCACCGCGATATGCGTGGCGCTATCCGTCACGGTCCCGGTGAATATTCCGCGCCCGGCGGCACCGGCGCTATTATCACTTCCCGGATCGGTGGTCGTGCTGCTGGAGCAACTCGATAGCCATACAAGACTAACAACGAGGAGTGCCGGAATCAGCGCGCGAGAGTGTAAGCGAACAATAGAGGGGATACGATGCGGGAATATCATGGGCGAATAGGACATGGGAACGTCAAAAGAATCATGTACTAAGTTTGCAGATAATAACCGCTCGGATATCTAAGATGTTGCCTGTTTCTTTATCCACTATGTGACGAGCCACTTCGCGTCCTTGATGATGAGTCATGGGGTGATCGTGTGGGAGTCTCTCGGGATATACTCAACTGGCATATTTTCCGATGTTGATTGGTTCTTTATGCAAACATACATTGCTGTGTCAGCCCCTGAACATTCTTTTTTGTCAACGACCATGAGGCGACGTCTCTCGCTAATCGGTGTGGTTCTCACACTCATACTCTCTGTTGCGCCGTGTGCGAACGCGCAGTGGGTGCAAACCAATGGCCCATCCGGCGGTCGCGTGTTCAGCATCCTCGCGAGTGGCTTGAATCTCTTCGCGGGGACAGAACGCGGCGTATTTCTCTCAACCGACAACGCGGAAAGTTGGACGCCCACCGACAATGGGCTCACTCCGTTCGCGATTTCCCTTGCTGGCAACGATACGAACCTGTTCGAAGGATTAGCCTCTGGTGGCATTTTCCGTTCAACCAACAGCGGTGCGACATGGAACGCAATCAATAGTCCTTTCTCCCAGGGATATGAAGTGAGAGCGCTTGCAGCAAGCGGCACACATCTCTTCGCTGGTGGTAGTAATGGAGGGTTTCGTTCGACCGATAACGGGACCTCTTGGACTCAGGTCATCCCATACTCTGTTCTGGCCTTAGTCGTCAGCGGAACAAACGTCTTTGCGGGGACCGATGGAGGAGGTGTCTATGCTTCGTACGATGCCGGAGGCACATGGGCGGACGCTAATACCGGGTTAAATCAGACGCATGTTGGAAGCCTTGCCGCGAATGGTACAGATGTGATTGCTGGGACTGCTGATGGGGTCTTTCGCTCTACGAATAATGGCGCAAGCTGGATTGATGTTAATTCAAGTCTGACACACAGCAATATTTTTGCACTTGCCGTAAGTGGTTCGAGTATCTATGCGGGCACTGCTGCTGGCATATTCCTTTCGACCAACAACGGTTCAAGCTGGAGCGCAGTAAATACCGGATTGACGAGTCTATTCATCCATGTGCTCATCGCAAATGGAACGAACGTCTATGCCGGAACGGAGGGAGCCGGTTGTTATCGCTTGTCAAATGGCGGCACTCGCTGGCAAGCCTCCAGTACGGGCTTGCCCATTATTGGAGTGCTTTCGCTTCTCGTGAGCGGGCCGGATCTCTATGCCGGTACATACGATGCAGGCGTGTTTCGCTCGACCGATAACGGCATGAGCTGGACAGCATCGCGCGACGGCGCGACCTTCTCGATTGCCAACGTCCTTGGGATCAGCGGTGCAACCCTTTTTGCAGGTACCTACGGCGACGGCTTGTTTCGCTCGACTGACAGCGGCGAGAGTTGGGAGCCTTCGGTTACCGGTTTGCCAAAATCGCCGATAATAGCATTCGTTGCGAGTGGCCCAGCAATCTTCGTCGGCACGCAGGATAGCGGGGTATACCGCTCGACTGACACTGGCCACACTTGGACTGAATCCAATGCCAGCCCACTGAGTATTCAAGTCTACGCACTTGTCATTGTGGGGCCCAATCTCGTTGCAGGAACGCAGCATGGCGTGTTCCGCTCGAGTGACATCGGCACACATTGGACGAAAGTCGGTAGCGGATTGACGGACTCGATGGTGCTCGTGTTCGCATTAACGGGCAGCAACCTTTTTGCGGGAACATCCCAGGGCGGCATCTTTCGTTCGACCGACAGCGGCACTAGTTGGACGCCGGCAAGTTCAGGTTTGCCCATTCCGTATCCGTACATCAATACCTTTGCCGTCAGTGGCACAAATCTCTTTACAAAGGCTGGCAAGCTTATGCTCTCGACCGATAGCGGGACAAGCTGGACTTCCATCGAAAGCGGAATGGTCAATGACTCGATCGAGTCGCTCGCTGTCGGCAGTACCGATCTCTTTGCTGGGAATGTTGATGTCGGCGGTGTTTGGCGCCGCCCTCTTGCAGAGATGATCCCCGCGAATGCCGTCAATGTCTTGCCACGTGCGGAACACTCGATCATCGGGTATCCAAACCCATTCACCCAATCCACCACCATCAGCGTTTCAACACCGGAGAGTGGAATAGCGGACGTGACCATCGTGAACCTCCTCGGCACGGAAGTAAAACGGATATTCTCCGGTGAGTTAGGCGCTGGCGAACATAGCTTCTCGTGGGATGCGCACGAGTTTGCGCCGGGTATATATGAGTGCGTTATCACGACGAATGGCGTTGTGGCTCGCGTGCCGATCGTCCTCGCGCGATAGCAGGCGGAGGGATCATCACTCCACGATAACCTTGCCCGCTCCCAGCATAACCGATTGCGGCACACTGCCGCGCGGCTGGCCATAGAGCCGGTAGAAATAGACGCCGGAGGCGAGACCGCTCCGGTCCGCTGTGACGCGGAAGATACCATCGCCACCATCCGCGGGATTCAGGACGATCCGTTTCATAGCAGTCCCGACGCAGTTGATGAGCGTGAGCGAAATAGAACTCACATTCGTGATGCCGTGGATCGTAAACGCGATATGCGTCTCATCTGCGGATGCTGTAACCCTCACAGATCCAGTTTGTACCGGCGTATTAGTCACGCCGGAACTTGCTTTCCATTGATTGTAGAGATGTTGCAGCGAGTCGATCGGTTCGACGCCGGTTGGTACAGCCGGAACGTTGAGGTCTAGTGAGAATGAAGTCAGCCCGTCGGTCTTCTTGGCAACTCGGAGAAAGGAGGATTTTGACGACGTTCCATCGGCGATGCATCGGGTATCGGCGCCGGGTATCTTCGCGCCCTGGAGTCCGGCCATAAGCCGATCGGCCAGCGGGCCGGTGGCTGCGAGGAAATTCGACTCGATTTGCTCGAGCACGGTGCTGTCCTTTAGGATATTGCCTTGGATGCAATAGTAGGGACCCACGATGTGGTTTTTGTAGTCCATGCAGCTATCACCAGTGAATCCAGCGCTGTGGACCGGACCGGCCAATGTCACCACCCCGTATTGCCGGAAGGCGGGCGTGCCTTCGGCATCGTTGGCCCGAAGCGAATCGATAATCTCTGAAGGCGTGTGATGTGCCTCCATGAGATCGTATCCAAAACTCTGATTATCGCTATTCCAGTAGGCCTGCGTGTGGATAGCGCCAATGCCGGGATGAACATCGCTGATAATGATGCTGCTCTGGATGCAACTCGCACCAGCACTGCCAACCTCACCAGTCACCGTATCGACAGCGACGATAGAAAAGGTGTCCTGCGCTCGAACCGATTGGCTGATACATATAAAGGCAAATGACAGGCTCCAGATCAGGACGCCGAGGAATGTCCGAACGTAGTTGGCTTGCATGGGTGCAAACTTACGACGTTCGGACCGGAAAGCAATCTATTACTTCATCCAGACGATCCGCTTGGACGGGCTTTCGCCTTTGTCCGTTACGAGCTTATAGAAATAGGAGCCGCTCGGGAGATCGGTGGCTTCGATCAAGAGATCGCTGAAGACATTCGTCACGTGATACCGCTTCACCTCGCGGCCATCCTCGCTCGTGAGTATCATTTCGCCGCTCGCGACGCCTTTCGGCAGATCGTACGCGATGCGCACGCGGCCGCTCGCGGGATTGGGATAGGCGGAAGTGGGAAGCACGGCATCGGGCAGTGATGAGGAGGCATTGATGATTCCCGCTTTTTGTGGGCAGGGCGGGAGTTTGCCCGGGAGGGAATAGACTTCTACAATTGAGTCTGCGAAACCTCTACCTACAATCATCTTCGTTCCACCTGGGGTGGATCTGATGCCCAAGACGGCTCCCTCAATTTCTTGGGAAGCTTGAACGGCGCCCAAATAGCACGTATCGCAAGAGAACAGAACCGTGCCATCCTCCTTGAAAGCTCGCAATCCTTGTGTCGGATAGCTTGACAAGAGGACTTGATAAGAGCTATCAAGTGCAAAAAGATGCTTCGCAATCATTTGGATTCGAATCCAGAGATCTGATGGGACAAGAATGACGCGATCAAGGGAATGATCGAGATTGAAGATCGATATTGAATCCTTTCTGTTGAAACTTACATACTTCCAAACTCCAGAATCCACTTCGACCAAGCAAAATCCATTGTCAGTCGTATTTTGATAGCTATGCTCCAGCGTGATCTGCGTCCGCGCCGAGACGGCGAACAGCAGAAGAAAAAGTGTAACGAAGTATTTCATGATGCTTGGGAGTGATGAATGATACTCGTAACAACCTCGGGCGGGCGATTTTGTTACACATGAGCCTCGGCCCGAAGGTCGAGCTACACCCACTACCCCGAACGCCAGCCCCGTCCACTCTGTTAGCGAACCCGTCGTCAAAAATCAGACGTTTGAACTCACGTGAAGCCCACAGACACACAGAATCCGGATTATTTTCATAAAGTAGTCGATTGCCAATGGGCGTGCCCGGCGCACACGAACGTGCCGGAGTATATCCGCATGATCGCGCAGGGGCGGTTTTCGGATGCCTACATGGTCAACCGCGAGTCGAACGTGTTTCCCGGAATTCTCGGACGCACGTGTGACCGTCCCTGCGAGCCGGCCTGCCGCCGCGAGCGCGTTGACGGCAAGCCCGTCGCGATTTGCCGCTTGAAGCGCGTCGCCGCCGATCATCGGGATGACATTTCGGATCGCCTCCCCAAAATTCCGACCGCGAAGAACGGCAAGCGCATCGCCTGTATCGGCGCGGGACCGGCATCGCTCACGGTCGCGAACGATCTCATGCCGCTGGGCTACGAAGTCACGATCTTCGAAGCGATGGATAAACCGGGTGGACTCATGCGCTCGAATATCCCCTCCTTCCGTCTGCCCGCACACGTGCTCGATGAAGAGATCGCGATGATTGTCGATATGGGCGTGGATGTCAGATATAATTCGCCAGTTAGGAGTCTCAAGGGACTGCTTAACGGCGACCAATCGGCCGTAGGGCTTAATGGCATCAACCCGTCTTCGAATAATAAATCAAATTCAAAACGGGCTAACGCCATTAGCCCCTACGAATTCGAAAAATTCGACGCGATTTTCGTTGGCTCCGGCGCACCACGCGGTAAAGATCTCGAACTTCCCGGACGCAAAGAGGCTGCCGCGAACATCCACATTGGCATCGACTGGCTGTTTTCGATTGCGTTCGAGCACATCAAGTCGATTGGCGAGCGCGTGCTCATCATTGGTGTCGGCAATACCGCGATGGACTGCTGCCGCTCCTCGCGCCGGCTCGGCGGCAAGGATATCAAAGTGATGGCGCGCCGTCCGCGCAAGTATTTCAAGGCCTCACCGTGGGAGCTCGAAGATGCCGAGGAAGAAGGCATCGAGATCGTTGTCAATCACTCGCCCAAGCGGTTTGTGATCGAGAACGGCAAACTCGTCGGCATGGAGTTCGAGCGCGTCGAGTGGAACGAGGGCGCGACCGAATCGCGCATCATTGACTCGGTCATCATTCCCTGTGATGATGTAATCCTTGCAATCGGTCAGGACAACGCCTTCCCTTGGATCGAGCGGGATCTCGGTATCGAATTCGGCAAGTGGGACATGCCAAAGGTTGATGAGAAGACACACATGTCCACGCGACCTGGCGTGTTCTTTGGCGGCGATGCGGCCTGGGGACCAAAGAATATTATCTGGGCTGTCGAGCACGGCCATCAAGCTGCGATCTCGATACACAATCATTGCAACGAGGTCCCGGTGACCGAGCGTCCGGCGCGTGGCAAGAACCTCGTGAGCGTGAAGATGGGCCTCAGCGAGTGGTCGTATCACAACAACTACGATCCTGCGATGCGTCAGAAGATGACGCACGTCGATCTTGTCGAACGCTTCAAAAATCTCACAACGGAAGTAGAGCTTGGTTTTAATGCCGAGCAGACAGCACACGAAGTCCAGCGCTGCCTGAACTGCGACATGGAGACGGTCTTCTTCGCGCCGAAGTGTATCGAATGTGATGCCTGCATCGACATTTGTCCGGTGCAGTGCCTGACGATCACGCGCGATGCCCCGGATGAGAACGAGCTCCGAAAACATCTTTCCGCACCAGCAACGAATCTCGATCAGGCGCTTTTCGTCAGCGAGGCCCTGAAGCAAACCGGCCGTCTAATGGTCAAGGACGAAGACATTTGTGTTCATTGTGGTCTCTGTGCCGAACGCTGCCCAACTTTTGCGTGGGACATGCAGAAGTTTGATGCGATCATTCCGAAAGCGATTGACATGAAGGATCTGGTAATGGCGTAGGCAAAGCTGCAAATCATTAGTGTAACTGGAGGCCATTCGCGGATGCGAATGGCCTCTTTACGTTTCTGAGATCGGGGATGAGTCATTATCCATATTGATTGGAATCTCGAAGTCGCACCTAATTAGTCCTAAATAAAGAATCCTTACGAAATAGACCAAATGATAAGAAATCTTTACTAGTCTCTGAGCATCCGTCAACGTATTGTATGATGAAACTGCTACGGTATGATTTTTATGCAGTAGATTGGGGTGATAAATAAGTTATCCCCTGTTCGTCCTGCCTATCAACCATTTGAAATCCTTACGCGTGAGGATTATTCGGATGTCACGTATATGCTCGAGGTGCATCATCCCCAGATGGCCCGAGCTGCCCAACCCGGCCAGTTCGTGATAGTGATGTCCCATGCCACCGGTGAGCGTATCCCGCTCACCATAGCCGATTTCAATCGCGATAAAGGCACAATCACCCTCGTTATCCAAGCCGTCGGCAAGACGACCATGGAAATGCGACAGACCTGTCAGGCTGGAACCGCCCTTTATGGCATGGCCGGGCCGATGGGCATTCCAAGCCACGCCAGCACAGCCAAGAAGGTGATCTGCGTCGGTGGCGGGCTGGGTGTCGCTCCGGTGTATCCGCAGGCCCGCGCCCTCAAAGAGAGCGGCGCGTATGTCATCGGGGTGCTGGGTTATCGGAATAAGGACCTGATTTTTTGGGAAGACAAGTTTCGTGCGATCTGCGACGAACTGATTATCTGTACCGACGACGGCAGTGCAGGCATTAAGGGCTTTGTCACGGACGGCATCAAACAGGCCATTGCAGCACACTCCGACATCCAGGAAGTCGTGGCCATTGGTCCGCCCGTCATGATGAAGGCAAGCGCACAAGCGACCAAGGAAGCCGGCATCAAGACAATGGTGAGCCTGAATCCAATCATGGTGGATGGTACCGGAATGTGCGGTGGATGCCGCGTGAAGGTTGGCGAGAGCGTCAAGTTCGCTTGCGTCGATGGGCCAGACTTCGACGGCCATCAAGTGGATTTCGATGATTTGATGCTGCGGCTTCGACGCTACAAGGAAGAAGAGCGCGTCGCAACGCAGCGATGGTCCGATTCCTGCCGGATGAACGACGATAGTATTGCTGCCGCAGGATTAGCGGCTGCGGTCTCCTAAGGAAGAAGCCGAAACTCCCGCCCGAACAATTCAGCGTAATCAGTACTAATCAGCGCACGACAGGTCGATGGCAAAGAAACGCACAGTCCGAACGATCCACCAGGAACGGACACCGGTACGAGAACTTGATCCTTTTATCCGCGCCCACAACTTTGAAGAGGTTAATTGCGGCTATGGAGAAACCGAAGCCATCCGCGAGTCCGAGCGGTGCCTCTTTTGCCCAGACCCGAAGTGCATCGAGGGCTGTCCCGTATCCATCAACATTCCAAATTTTATCCAAAAGCTCGGCGAGCGGGATTTCCGCGGAGCCTACGATGTCATTACTGCAACCAACCTGCTGCCTGCGGTTTGCGGAAGAGTGTGCCCGCAAGAGAACCAGTGCGAAGGCGTCTGCACGGTTGGCGAGACGTTGGAATCGGTCGCGATTGGCCGGTTGGAGCGATTCATCGGCGACCTGGCAATTACGAACGGTTGGGTGAACAAGCCATACATTCAGCCCAGCAAGAACACCGATGGTGCTCCATTTAAGATTGGAATCGTCGGCTCCGGACCCTCCGGGATGGCCTGTGCCGCCGACATGGCGAAAGCTGGATGCGATGTAACGGTCTTCGAAGCATTCCACGAAGCGGGCGGAGTTCTTCGGTACGGTATTCCTGATTTCCGGCTTCCAAATTTAGTCGTTGACGCAGAGATCGAAAAGCTGAAATCGCTCGGCGTCAAGTTCGAGTGCAATACCCTCGTCGGTCGGCTCTTTACCATTGAGCAGATGATCGAGGAGTTGGGATTCCATGCCGTGTTCATCGGAACAGGTGCAGGGTACCCAACGATGCTCGGAGTTCCGGGAGACTCGCTGAACGGTGTGCTCTCCGCGAACGAGCTTTTGACGCGCTGCAACCTGATGCGTGCACGGGATTTCCCGCATGTCGATACGCCCCTGCCACTCGGCAAGCATGTCGTCGTTGTCGGCGCAGGCAATACCGCGATGGACGCACTGCGCGTGAGCAAGCGCCTGGGAGCCGAGACCGTCGCTTGCGTCTATCGCCGTTCGAAGGCGGAGTGCCCTGCACGCGCCGAGGAAGTTCATCATGCCGAACAGGAGGGCATCGAATTTCACTGGCTCTCGAATCCGATTGAAATTTTGGGCGATGCCGAAGGATCGGTGCGAGCTATTCGCTGCATTCGGATGGAGCTTGGCGAACCAGATGCTTCTGGACGCCGCCGGCCAGTCCCGATACCCGGAAGCGAATTCGAGATCGAGACCGATGAAGTGGTCTATGCGATCGGAACGAACGCCAATCCGATCATCGGTCAAACGTCGAAGCTGAAGCTGAACAAGCGCGGCTACATCGAGACAGACAGCAAGCTTATGACATCGCTCGCCGGCGTTTTTGCTGGCGGCGATATCGTTACCGGCGCGGCGACGGTCATCGAAGCGATGGGAGCAGGCCGCAAGGCAGCCCGTGGTATGAAAGCGTTCTTAGGCATTCGCGATATCGGTCCGCTTCAGAGACTGGCAACTGGCGACGGTTGCGCTCCATCTTTATTCGGGATCGATGTTCGCGAGCATAATTTTACGAGAGTGAGGGTCGGTGCATGATAGCAGCAGGTGAAGTAGGTACCGTGAAGAATGGCAAGGCCGCGCGTAAAAACGCAGGCGTGCAGGCTGCCGGTGGCGTTCTGGCACGCAAAGTCACACGGCTTAGCGAACATATTGTCGAGATCATCAGCGATTCCGGCGAAGGCGCTCAGAAGTGTGGCCAGTCCTTTGGCGCGATCGTGGCCCAAATGGGCTTAGGCGTCTGGACGACCGAGATTATTCCAGCCGAAATCCGGCCTCCTGCTCGTAGCGTCGCCGGCGCGAGTGGAAACAGGATCCGCATCGGATCCAAGCACATATCGAATGGTGGCAACGAGACGGATCTCGTAATCGCATTTAATGAGCAGGTCCTTCTGGGCCGCGTTCGCGCGAACGAGCTGAAGCCGGGCTGTACGATCTTGTTGGAATCGATGTGGCGCGATGATCGTCGCATCGCCACGACATACGCTGATGCCGTCGACCAGCTGCTGGCCGCAGGCTTCAAGGTCGTCGAGATCCCGATGGATAAGGAATGCCGCAAGATTGTCTCTGACCCGCGCAAGGGCAAGAACATGTTTGTCCTTGGCATCTTGTGCGGATTGTACAGTCTCGATCTTCAGACTGCGCGCGATCAGGTTGTGCTTACGTTCGGCAAGAAGTCGGCGAAAGTCATTGAGAGCAACATTGCACTGCTCGATGCCGGTTATGCCTGGGCTGACGCGAATCTGGATTTCAAATACGAGGTGCCTGCCACCAAATCGACGGAGCCACAAATTGTCGTCAACGGCAATACCGCACTCGCTCTCGGCGTGCTCGCATCCGGAATGGAAATTTGTGCGATGTATCCGATCACACCCGCGACCTCAACATCGCACTACTTGAGCGATGCATTTCAGGAAGTCGGAGGAGTCGTGCATCAGGCCGAAGATGAGATCGCGGCATGCGCGTTCGCAATCGGAGCGTCCTATGCCGGCAAGTGTACGGTCACCGTCACATCCGGCCCCGGATATTCCCTGAAACAAGAGGCGATCGGACTTGCCGTGATGGGTGAGATTCCACTCGTGGTGATTAACGTTCAACGTGGCGGACCCAGCACTGGACAACCAACGAAGACCGAACAGGGCGACCTGATGACGGCGATCTTCGGCAGCCACGGGGATGCACCGAAAGTGGTGATCGCCCCGGGAACAATCGAGGAATGCTTCTACTCGGTCATCACCGCCCGAAAGATTGCCGAGACGTTCAACATGGTGGTCGTCATCCTTTCGGATGCGAACCTTGCGAGTTCACAACAGCCGTTCAAACGGCCCATGTTCGATGAAGCGTGGTTGGCGCCGCCCATCGACCAGAGCGCGATCCCTGCTGGCGCAAAGCCATACGATTGGGATCCGAAGACGGGCCTTGCGCGCCGGTTTATTCCGGGTCAGCCCGGTGGCATGCATACCCTGACCGGACTCGCACATGACGAGAACAGCCACGTCGCTTACGATGCCGAGATCAACCAGCGAGCGATGCGAGCGCGAAGCTTGAAGCTCGCGACACTCCAAAAGACTCTGAAGCCACCGACCGTATTCGGTGACCGCACCGGCGATCTGCTCGTCATCGGATGGGGCAGCACCAAAGGCGCGATCGAGGAAGCTGTGGAAGGATTAAGACAGGAAGGTAAGAAAGTATCCTCGACGCATCTGACCTTTATCCAGCCCATGCCACCCGGCATTAAGGAGATCCTGGCTGGATTCAAGAAGGTCATTACGATCGAGAACAACTGGTCGGACTCACCCGTGGACGAAATGATCGATGAGTCCAACCGCCGGTATTCGGCGCTCGCAATGCTGCTGCGCTCGCGATACCTGGTCGATGTTGATTGCTGGAGCGAGTGCCGTGGCACGCCACTCAAGCCCAACACCGTGCGCCGCGTAATCCTGGAGGCAATTGCATGAATGAACTGAACGTATTGAATGGCGCCAACGGCGCAAGCATGGTTGCGCCAATGGCTGCGCCTATTAATGTAAATGACTGTCTGCTCCAACTCTACGAGGAGCACTATGAACTCGAGGACTACCAGAAGGGCGTGCCGCGCTGGTGTACCGGTTGCGGAGATAACGCGATTCTTACTGCCGTCCAGCGTCTGTGTCGCGACGAGAAGCTGGCACCCGAAAAGACGGTATTCGTGTCCGGGATCGGCTGCTCGAGCAGACTACCGCATTACATGAATACCTACGGGTTTCACAGCCTTCACGGCCGGGCATTGCCAATTGCTGAAGGCGTTCGGCTCGCACGGCCGGATCTCAAAGTGTTCGTGAACATGGGCGATGGTGACTGCTGCTCGATCGGCGCCGCGCATTGGATTCATGCGATCCGCTATAACATGAACATGACCGCCATGTTGCACGACAACAACATCTACGGTCTCACGAAAAAGCAGGCATCCCCGACTTCTCCGATCGGACTGAAGACAAACACGACGCCACGCGGAAGCTATCTTGAAGCGCTAAACCCGCTGACTGTGACACTTGGCGTATCCAATGTCTCGTTCGTCGCGCAGGTGGTGGATTGGATTCCGAAGCTGTTGTATCAGACGCTGTCGGCCGCCTATCATCACAAGGGTTTTTCGTTTGTGAGGATCATTCAGCGGTGCCCCGAATGGCTGCCGACGCACATGGACGAGTATCTGCATGATCCGCAGCGCGTGTTGCTTCTGCATCACGAGAACGGTCTTGAGATCGATTCCGAACTGGCCAAGCGGTACACCAAGATGGAAGAGCATGATCCATCCGACCTGAACCGTGCGAGAGAGATCGCTTCGGGCAGCGATCCGATCCCGGTAGGCATCCTATATCGGAACGAGAACGTGCCACTCTACGAGGAGGTCCGTGCCGACACACGGTTGCGAACGACCAGTCTGGTTAAGAATGGACTCGAGGCAGAGTTCGACAAGTTCACAATTTGGCCCGAAGGGCACGCTCGGGCAACTGCATAAGGCCGCATTGGAGTATGACATGGAAGTGAAAGCTCAAGATCAGATCGCGTTCTACCTCACAGGCCAGCATAATGGCTCAGGACTCAAGCCGCTGGAGCAAGGCTATCGACCGGCGTTGTTTGCGCGTTATGCGGACCTCAGCGCACTCCGCTACGATTTCCCGATCGTGCTCAACACGGATGGATCGCCAGATCGCGCCATTCTCTCGCTCAGTGGACTCGTGGACGATGCCGTCGAGGCACTAGATGATAAAGATCGCGACCGCGTCGCACAGCAGGGCTACCAAATCGAACGCGAAGTGCGCAAAGAATTGTCCCACCTCGGCGGGCGCACGAATGGCACAACGACCGATTTCAAGGCGCTTTGGAACGCGGCGGCAACCCGGCTGGCCCTCGAAGACCTAACCGTTGCGGACTCCGCCAAACGATTATGGGACCTGTTCAAAGCACGAGGTGAACTTGTGGATGTGGAGTTCGCATTGCCTTCCCGTGCGGCGCGCCATGTGTGGAGCGTAGTCCAGGCGAGCAAGACCAAAGCGTTTCGCGCAAAGGCCGATCGACTCCTGCTGAAGCTTCACGGCATTCTGGATGCCGAACTCGCAAGTTCCGACCGAGGCCGCTCGCCCGAGCGCCTCAAGGCTGGGATCGCAGCGCAAGACGGAACATCGTTCGCAACGACGTTTGATTTCGATCTGATGTCGCGCCTCCTGATCGAGGCGAAACCGGGTATCGCACTTTCCGAGTCTCGCCGCAAACGGATCCAGGGTGTCATTGACGTACTCGAAGGGCAGCGATTTTACGAGGCGCCACGCAGCCAGGTCGCCCAGGACGCCAAGGTCCATAGCTTCGTGTTCTACAACTGTGCTGATGCTTTGCAGGCCTACAAAGAGCGCCGTCGCGAAGCCGTCGATCTGCTGAAGGCTCTCGCAATCGCGGAGTTGGAAGTCAATGGCGAATACCGCGAATCAGGAAAGGCGATCGACACTGATTCTACCGGCGCTCCATCGCACGACTCGATCTTCGAGGATTTTGGAATCGGTGGGCTCGACGCCAGTCTTCTCGCAACGTTGCCGGACTATCTGGTATGCAAGAACAGCTCGGAGCTCAGCGCCGAAGAGTCGTTGCAGATTGTAGAAGCGTTATCAACGGGACTTCCGATTCGAGTCGTCGTTCAAACGGACGACTTACTTGAGCCATCGGCGATCGGACGAGCAACACTCGCCGTACCGGAGCGACATCTTGCCCTGGCATCGCGCTCCCGCCAAATGCTTGACACCGCGATCAGTTTGACCGATGTATTCGTGCTGCAATCGAGTGCATCGCAGTTGTTCCGTTTGCGGGACGCATTACTGCGCGGCATGTCGTACAGCGGCCCAGCATTCTTCAGTGTGTTCTCAGGCTCGACCGGTCATAATGGAGACGTGCCCGCGTACCTTGTTGCTGCAGCCGCAGTGGAGTCGCGAGCGTTTCCGACGATCGTCTTCGATCCCGCCGCTGGCGCGGACTGGGCGACCCGGCTTGTCATTGATGATAATCCCAGCCCCGAGGATGGCTGGCCAGTGCATGCGTTCGAATACGAGAGCGCAACGCATCAATCATGCACGGAGCAAGTCGCATTTACACTCGCTGACTTTATCGCGATGGATGACCGCTTCCGAGAGCATTTCGCGATCGTGCCTGAGGGCGATTGGAATGATGCGATGATCGCGATTCCCGAATCGCTTCGACTAAAACCCCAGAGTCTTCCAAACTCAGTACCGTTCATCACGCTCATTGACAGTGGATCCCGTATGATGCGGGCCATTGTCAATCGCCGTGCATTCGAAGAGACGCGTCGATCCCAGAACTTATGGCGCAGTCTGCAAGAGTTGGGTGGGATTAACAACTCACACGCTGCACTCGCGGAACGCCTCGCCGAGGCGCGCGCCGAGGAGCGACATGCCGAGCAGATCAGGGCACTCGGTGCCGCGCCTGCATTAACAGTACAGCCTGTGATAGAGCCAACTGCGGCTCCCGCGCAACCAGTGATGGTTGCCGAAGTTGCTGTCGCTATAGTTGAAGAAAGTCACGGCGACGACCCATACATCGAGACATCCCGATGCACCACGTGTAATGAGTGTACGCAGGTCAACAACAAGATGTTTGCCTATAACGCAGAGAAGCAGGCCCACATCGCCGACCCGAGCGCCGGTACGTTCCGCCAATTGGTCGAAGCGGCCGAAGGCTGCCAGGTCTCCATCATTCATCCGGGAAAACCTCGCAACCCGAAGGAGCCGGGATTGGAAGATCTGCTGATCCGCGCCGCGCAGTTCAATTAAGCAGATCTGTCTTCCGAGCCGACGACCACACTCTTTGCTATAGTTGATTGTTCTCAGCCGAGCATCATTCCTCAGCCAGCTTGGACAGGCGATGATAAATGTGGCGGCGAAGGGTTACTCGATGCAGACTTTGGAAGTGCATGACTTCGTTGCCGCTCAAGACAACTTAGTTGCTAATCACCATCGTGCCGGCTTGTTCATTGTCATTCGTGATTAAGCGATAGAAGTACACACCCGCAAGCAAATCGTGCCGATCGAACTCGATGTCATGCTCGCCCGCATCCATTATACCTTCGTTCACATGTCTCACCTCCCGGCCTGTGGCGTCGAAGACCTCCAGAGTCGCAAAGCTTGCTTGCCCTACTAAAAAGTGTAGCGTCGTTGAGCGAGTGAAGGGGTTCGGCGAAGTGCTACTAGTTCTTATGTTTGGGTCTTCCTTTTTCAGATCGACGGAAGAAAACATCTGTGTAGTGTCGTGCCGGTGACCCGTTCTAAATACTTCGGTATCGGTGGTTTCACCTGTTTTGGTATTAATTACGTGCCAGTAATACGTCGTCATCGTATCAAGTGTGATGTATTGGCCATTAATCGAATCAATTATGACGATTTGTGTGAGCTGGGGATCCTTCGCAATTTCTGCTCGCCCACCTTTTGGCTGATCCGCGATATCCCAACTAAGCCTGATCGGCGTTGGAATAGAATCAGAACCATTGCGAGGATATAGGTTAAAGGGAGCATCCGCAGCCGATGTCGTGAATCTCCAGACCGGTGTGAACGCACCATAATTGTATGACCTCGCCATCCAATAGTACGTTGTTGATGGCAATAAATGCCCGGATGCTTGATTACTTTTGTAGGCGTCGTACCCATACTCGCCGTACCAACAATTTGTGACGAGCTCAAAAGAATCTGTCGAAATGAAGATGGTTGCATAATCCGCGTAATAGCGGTAATCATGATAGGTTATGATGTCCCATTCGCGTTCGACTGGCTCACCGACATTGGTAGCGCCATTCGGAGGCAAGACTAAGCTTATTGGGTATCCAAGAGGAAAATACTCCAGTAAGCCTGACGGAGTCGAAGCAATACTACGACCGGAATCATCAAGCGCCACTACCCCCCAATAACGTGGGCCAGGAGAATACCCACGAAAATCGAATGCAGTATCAGGCCCACGGTAAATACCTGATCCATCATATTCTAGAAGATATTCTATTGCGCCAGGCACTCGGTTCCACTTAAAATGAATCGTATCGGAATAGATCGTATCAAAAACTTGCGGCGAAATAAGCTGCACTATGTTCCAATACTTTATGATGGTATTGGTAAACCAGCCGACAGAACTCCCATCGTGAGTAAAAAATTGAAATAGCATCTTCGCTGCTTTGACTTTTCCTGCTCCGGCCAGCGTGACACCATCAGTGTCGAAATCGGTTGGGCAGAACCACCTTAGCGTAGTGTCCATCCATGTCCGGGTACCATCTGCCCAAAAGTATGGCCCCCACGCAAGCCAGGGAACGTTCTCTGTTTGTGGCATCGGTCCTCCAGTGATGGAAAATAGCAAAGATGCATCGTGATTGATCTGCTCTTGAATTAGCCACTTGACTGCCCATCCAGTTTGATACGCGTACGGCTCCCGAATAACGCCCGTAGTCGCATACCCCGCATACGCGCTGCTAGTAAGGTAGCAGTTCTTCAGATTCGGAAATAATTGATGGAGCTTTTGAAAGACCTGAACGTAATAGTTTTTGAGGGTGTCAGCATAGCGATAAAAAAGCGTATCGGTTTGCCGCAACAAGATATCTTCGAACCACATTGCCTGCACCTGCTTCGGTGTTGCTCCAGCAGTGCTCAAGGATGCTAAAATATTATTCCAAGCCTGTCCAGAGGTCAAAAACTGTTCGACATCCATGCCCGGCTGCGAACAATCGATAAATTGCAAGGCAGTGTTCTTTTGTGCGAAGGTATCGATCATGTGCTTGAACTCTGATGCTTCAGCCATGCGTTCGCGCATACCGAAGGCGATCATAACGATCTTGCCGTGTAGGCTATCGACGAAGCCATTCGTGTTTAGTGGGACAATCGTCGCGGCCCGCTGGAACCCTTCCTCATCGTGGACTCCGCCATCCCCACTATTCGAACCGTACGGATAGAGCCCGGCTACTTCGTCGTGATTCTTGGCAAGATCGGTGATCGAATAATAGCCCGTTGAGGTGTGGGAGCAATTTTGGGCGCGAAGGCTGACTGAGCAGGCGATTGCGATCGCAAGACAAAGTGTGGTACGCATGGTTTCCGAACGTTTGTTACCCCAAATGCATCAACTCCTAAAAAAGAACACACAACCATCCCAAAAGTATCGGCATCTCATTGGATTGTTGACTCAGATTCTGAATTCTGTCGCATTCGGCTTTCCACTACCTGGGCGGAGTAGTTACGCGAAATCATCTGCACCTGCCCATTCCGCGGAGCAACACCCTTCTACCGGTGTTCTGCGCCCTCGGTGACTTACCATAATTCCTGACCTATAGTGCCGGTTTTGCGATCAAGCTCGCCAACGTCAATGTGACGGGTTCGACGCGCGATAAGAGCTTGAATCAGCTTCCTCCCGGAACCCCTCGCCGTTTCACCTGTTTTCGTGGCCCGGCGCGGAGTAAGCTGTCTCTCGGCTTTGTTATGACCGCCCGTGGATGATCCCCGCGTTCGCGAGGACTCATGCACCATGGATGATCGCCTATCCGCCGAATTATTGAAATAATGCCAGGTATTAACGATTTCGCTATCAAGCTTGCCAACGTCAATGGGACGGGTTCGGCCAGCGCCAATGGACTGCTGATGCAGACTATGTTTCGCATGGGCATTCCCGTCGCGGGCAAGAACCTCTTCCCATCCAATATTCAGGGGCTCCCAACGTGGTACGAGATCCGCGTGAGCGCCAAAGGTTACGGCGCCCGTGCGTTGGATTACGACTTGATGGTCGCGATGAACGGACAGACCTACGCGAAGGACGTCGCGGAAGTGCGCTCCGGCGGATATCTTCTCTATGACTCCTCCTGGCCGCTTCCGAATGAGCTCTACCGCGACGATGTGACGTTCCTTGGCGTGCCGCTTTCGGAGATGCTCACGAAGACAGTGCCCGAGCCGCGTGCGCGCATTCTCATGAAGAACATCATGTACTCCGGTTCGCTCGCCGCGCTGCTCGGTCTGGATATGGAGATCATTGGAGAGCTGATCAAAGAGTCGTTCGGCAAGAAACAAGCGCTGCTCGATGCGAACAAAAAGGCACTGCAGGCAGGCTACGAGTTTGCGCAAAAGCAATTCGCGTGTCCGCTTCCCTTCCATTGCGAGAAGATGGACGGAAATAAGAATAAGATTCTGATCGATGGCAACACCGCCTCCGCACTCGGTGCGATCTATGCCGGCGCGACGGTCGCTGCGTGGTATCCGATCACACCTTCGACATCGGTGATGGATGCATTCAAGAGCTTCGCGGACCGGTATCGCGTCGATCCGGAGACCAAGAAGAACAACTACGTATTCCTGCAAGCTGAGGACGAACTCGCTGCTATCGGCATGGTGATCGGTGCCTCGTGGGCTGGCGCGAGATCGTTTACGGCTACTTCGGGCCCGGGTATTTCGCTGATGAACGAGTTGATCGGATTTGCATACTACGCGGAGATTCCCGCTGTGATCATGGATGTACAGCGCACCGGTCCTTCGACCGGGATGCCGACGCGCACGCAGCAGTCGGACATCCTTCTGTGCGCGTATGCTTCGCACGGCGATACAAAACACATCCTGCTCTTCCCGGCAAATCCGACCGAGTGTTTCGAGTTTGCCGTCAAGTCGTTCGATTTGGCCGAGCAATTTCAGACGCCGGTCTTCATGCTTTCCGATCTGGATATCGGCATGAACGATTGGGTCACTGACCGCTTCACATGGGATGATAACTACAAGCCAAACCGCGGCAAGGTGCTGACGACCGAAGAGATCGATCAGCTCACGAGCTTCTATCGGTACTCACCTGTGGATGAAAACTTCGTTGCCGCGCGTACGCTTCCAGGTGTTAACTCGAAGGGGGCATTTTTCACACGCGGTTCGGGGCACAACCGTTTAGGCGGCTACACCGAAACGCCATCGGAATATCAGGAAGTGATGGACCGGCTGCTCAGCAAGCATCACGCGGCGGCGAAGTCTGTGCCGGAGGCGGTATTTGTGAAGAACAAGCTTCATTTCGTCGATGGAACGGGACATTGCGCGTCGATCGGAATTATCAGCGTCGGCGGTTGCGATGCGGCTTGCCGCGAAGCGATCGATATTCTCGAACAGGACGGTGTCGCGGCAGACTACATGCGCATTCGTGGGTTCCCATTTGGTCGCGAGGTCGAGCAATTCCTTCGGCGGCATGACGTCTGTTATGTGGTCGAACAAAACCGCGATGGGCAGCTTCGCTCGCTCCTGATCCTCGAAACAAAGACGCCGAAGGAGAAGCTGCTCTCGATCCGCGAGTATGGCGGATTCCCACTCTCGGCACGAACAGTCATCGAAGCGATTCAGCACAAGGAAGGCAAGCACGTCGTGCCAGAGCTGAGCGGCGGTATCTTAATGGAGGAATAATGTTCAACGCATTAGTACCTGAGCTTGACGTGTCAAATTATGATAGAAGCTTAGACTTTTATACAAATATCTTAGGGTTCGAGCTTGAGTATGACCGTTCAAATCCATCTTTTGCCCTTCTCTCCTATGGAAGTGCACAGTTGATGATCCAGGAGCAGAATACAGGATGGGCTTCGACGGGCCCCTTGGAGGCTCCGTATGGGCGTGGAATCAATTTCCAGATTACGACGAAGAATCTCAAGTTGCTCGCCGCAAAGCTCAGTGATCATAACTATCCGATCCACAGAGACATCGAAGAAACCTGGCGGAGGGCTGGCAATGAATTTGTTGGCGAGATCGAAATTCATGTTTTGGACCCGGACGGATATTTTCTCAGATTTTCTGAGATGATCGGACGAAAGACGTTTGGACACTAAATAACTGTTTATCAGAGGAAGATCACACCGTGCCATCGATAGTAAAACCAATCGTTACCCATCCGAGCCTCGAAAAGAACGCGCTCGGATTGAACGTGCGCGCCTACGAAGGCGCGATGAGCACGCTCTGTGCCGGCTGCGGACACGATAGCGTCACCGCCGCGATCACAAGGGCGGCGTGGAAGCTTGCGATCAAGCCGCACGAGATGACAAAATTCTCGGGAATCGGCTGCTCCTCAAAGACTCCGACCTATTTCGTGAGCGGAGCGCATGGCTTCAACTCCGCGCACGGCCGCATGCCAGCCATTGCGACGGGCGCTGGCGCGGCGAACCGCTCGCTCGTTTCCATCGGTATTTCCGGCGATGGCGATTCGCTTTCAATCGGTATCGGACAATTGGCGCACGCCATTCGTCGCAATCTCAATATTGTTTATATTATCGAGAACAATGGCGTTTACGGTCTGACCAAGGGCCAGTTCTCTGCCTCGGCTGACATTGGCTCGAAAAGCAAGAAGGGTGAAGCCAATCGAGTGTCGCCGATCGATCCTGTCATGCTCGCACTGAGTTTGGGTGTGACATTCGTTGCGCGCAGCTTCTCCGGTGAGAAAGAGCAGCTTGTGCCGATCATCGAAGCGGCCTTCAAGCACAAAGGCCTTGCGCTCATCGACGTGATTTCACCCTGCGTGACGTTTAACGATCACGAAGGATCGACGAAGAGCTATGCCTTCACGCGCAAGCACGAGTATCACGTGACCGATTCCGATGTGGTCTTTCCCGCCGACGAACTCATTGCGAGTATCGGCCGCAACGGACACACGGCCGTGACGATGCACGATGGCACCGTGGTCCACTTCACACACACTCCGGAAGGCTATGATCCGCGTGACCGAGCGAAGGTCTTTGCCTATTTGCACGAGCATCAGCAAGAAGGTAAGGTCCCGACCGGCATTCTGTTTATCGATGAAGCTCAACCCGATATGCATGAGATCATGGGCACGGCGGATGTGCCGCTGACACAAGTGCCATACACAACCCTTTGTCCCGGAAGTGCGAAGCTGGAGGAGTTGATGGCGGAATTTCGATAGACCGCTGAAACCGAAGGCTTGGAATAACAGTCTTACACTAATGGACGCTGCCGAACGCCCCGCCTCGTGACAACGGTGTAATTACCTTCGATTTCAAACTCATGCAGAACCTGCTGAAGTATCTCGAGGGATCGAACCGGAAGTGGAGCACGGCGGGAGGCGGCGTTAGCTTCTTGTGAAAGATCAGTTCGCCAAAATCGCGATCGAAGGTTAGCAATATGCGTTGCTGAGCAACGGCAGTTGATAGCACATCGGGATCCTCCGTAGCGGGCGCTATTTCTTGTATCCGAATGACATCGAATCCCGCCTCTCGCAGAAGCAAAACGCTACTTCGGGGAAAATTCTCATCGGCGAGAAAAATCACTCTGGTATAATCTCATCCAAATTGATAGACTTTGTCTTCGGTGAGACCTTCGGCCGCAAAGACAAAAAAGCTCCGGAGCGCTTCTGGCGAGATGCCCTCATAATTATCGAGGATCTGTGCTTCCGTCCATCCCTCGGCAAGAAGCCGGAGAATAAGTTCAACCGAAATCCGAGTGCCTTTAATGACAGGTTTTCCCGAGAGAATGCCGGGCACCGAGTGAATGTAATCTTGCCAGTCCATGACTTTGCGAACACTGTGTCCCGAGTGGAGGTTCTTGGGACTCACCGCGCGTTCCGATGTTCAGAGCACGCTTCAGGTGTAACAAAAACGATCTCGACGTGTTCTTCCGATGCACAACTAACGCGAGGTTACCCATGACTCCATCTCGGTCCACTCTCCTGTTCGCGATTGCCGTTTTCGTGATTGTTGCGGCAACCGGATGTAACCATACCACGTCTCCGGGCGGCGGCGGCATGATTGCCGGCCGAGTCGTGCTGTTCGATTCGACTCGAATGGAACTTTCCGATTTTTCGGGTACGAAAGTCAGCATCGATGGCACCACCCTCAGTACGCTAACGGATGCTGTCGGGGCCTGGCAAATCGGTGGCTTGCCCGAGGGACGCTATGATATCACTGCGTCAAAGCCCGGGTTTGGAACATTCCATTGGTACCAGCAAGTGATGGTAGGTGGGCGGCTTGATGTGCAGACTGCAGCCATTGCCAGGATGAAGGACTTCACCCCAGTCATTAGTCTTGGTTCCTTCGCGGGAGCTTTAAGTTTGTTTGACAGCGCTGGACACTCTATAATTGGCTATTGTGATATAGATTCTACGTCCAAGCCGTCAGACCCACACTTGGCAGTAACCATGTTCGATCCGGTCGATTGTTATATCTCCACCAATGACCTTAGGGCTGCTGGAGTGGCAAGCGGTCAAGTGTTATATGTTAGCGCATCAACGATTTTCGATGGATATGACGGGTACAGTATAGGATATGCGGTCTCTTTTTACGATCCGGTCCATCACGAGACGCGCTATGCCTCCACTGGTCCGAAGTCGAACGTGATTAAGGTTACAATGCCGTGACTCGCGAGCTGCATGAGGGTGCATTCTTGGAGTCACTTGCATTTGCCTCCTGGTTTTGTTAGGTTACTTCTCGGTTGATGGGCATCTATGCTTATTGAAAACCCTGCAGTCTCCATTTGAAACGTGATCTCTCCGATTCTATTGACTATTATCCAAGAATGATGGATTTGTCTGGTCATAAAAGAAGGCCCTTTGACACCCAAGCGCACGTTTCGGAGTTAGCAATCATCGATGCCCCAATCCTCAAATCCAGCCGGTACCAAGGTTCGCCTCGATTCCATCGACGCGTTGCGTGGCATAGCCGCGCTCATGGTCGCCGGCTACCACATTTGGGGTCATTACGGGATCTATCCGTTTCCATCACTCGGCGTCGTTCCATATACATCGGATGCGGGGTTCTTCGCGTACCTGGTTTCGCCGCTCAGATGGGGATACCTCGGCGTAAGTCTGTTCCTCGTGCTCAGCGGGTTTTGCATTCACTTGCCATTCGCGCGCAGAAAGCAATCGGGTGAGCAATATGACTTCAATGCGCGCGCATTTTATCTGAGGCGGTTGTGGCGGTTGTACCCAGCGTATGCTGTCTCGGTCATCGGTACGTTTCTATTGTTGACGCTTCTCTATCCAACGACGAGTACGGAAGTGCCATCGCACAATCTTGGCGATCTGCTTTCTCACCTTACCCTCACGCAAGGCTATTTCGACCGATACTTTTATAGCATTGTGAATGTCTATTGGTCTCTCGCTCTGGAGTTTCAGTTGTACCTACTCTATCCGATATTTCTTTATAGCTTCTACAAGCTTGGTGCGACGCGCGCTGTTGCCGTGCTTACTGTGGTCGCTCTTGCATGGCGGATTGTCTCGCTCGATGTGTTCCACTATCAACTTATCAGCATCTCATGGACTGGCCCATACGCAATGATGGGCAGTGTGCTCGCTCGAATGCCGGAGTGGCTATTCGGTGCATGGCTGGCTGAGTGGTATGTGCATGGCGGACATCAGAAGGCGAGAAGAATGTCGTTGGCATTCATCTCCGCACTAATATTGCTTTTGGCTATACTCTCATCGCTCGATCAACGTCTATGGTCGCTGACCGACATTCTTTTCGGTCTTGGGTTTGCGTATTTAATTGGAGCGTCGATCACCCCGCGAAAAGCGGTGATCGCATCAAAAGAACCGACTCGAACCTCATGGCTTGCAACCAATTTTTATCGGCGGCTTGTCTGGATCGGTACCATTAGCTATTCACTCTATCTCTTTCACGCACAACTTTCCTGGATTGCAAATCCCTGGATCAGGACTTTGCCAGGTACGATTCTCCCGTTCGCATTGCGGACCGTAGTCTTGATACTCTCGATTCCGGTTATCGCATTCATTTATCGTTTTGTGGAGGCGCCATTTCTAAAGGCACCGCGATTGGGAGAGCGTTTCCACAAGCTCTACGCACGGCTCGAGCATCAGGTAGAAGCGGGTTGATACCTTTCGATTGGCTTCGTTTCCATCAATCGCAGGTCCTATTGGCATAGAAACGGTAGTATATTGGGGTGAAGCTGGATTTGTAAGATGGTAAATCCAGAATCACGCAGCAATTTCTAAAATCGTCCGCTCAATTCCCCTTCAGCGGAATCCAGGTTTTAGGCTCTTTCTATGACAATCATTGCCCAGTTGAATACCTTGGTGGATGCGTATGCCGGAATGGAGGCATTGCGGAAGTGTGCGATTCCGCCGGAGCTTTCTCGCAACGGCGAGTATCTCTTGCTGAGCGTGGATGATGATTTCGCCGAGCATGCTCGGGCCGTTTTGGCGGCCGAAGGCAATCGTTGGGAACAGTGCCTTCGAAGCGATGCCGGCAGTAATTGGCCATCATTTGACGACTACAACGCCTGACGAAAACGGCCCCCCCTGCAGCCGTCCCGATCCCGCCTTTGAACCTTTAGTGTTTGCTGCTCGTATCCGTGTCCGATGTCTGATACCTCTTCGATCCAGCTATTTCGAGAAAACCTCCGAGAGCTCGGTACATTTGGGTGGATGATCTGGAACGGGTTTCTTGCCATCCTTCCGGTCGTTCTCGCAATCGTATTCTTTAAGCGCGAGGAGCAGCCGCGCCAAACATTGAGGACCATCACATTCGGCCTAGAACTCGGGGTCGTGATTGCCCTGCTGCCAAATGCTCCGTACGTCGCGACGGATTTGATTCATTTTCTCGAGACTGTCCGACAATCAGATATGTCTCTCTGGAAGCTACTCGCGACCGAATTTCCCATTTACGTAGGATTTGTACTGTTTGGGCTGTTATGCTATTCATTCACCACAGACCGGCTGCTGTTCGCCTTACGGATGCGAGTGGGAAAAATCGGCTATTGGGCAGGGCTTTTCATGATTCCGCTCATTTCATCAATCGGAATCTATCTCGGCCGGGTCGCCAGGTTTAATAGCTGGGATATCCTTACCGATCCGCGAGCGATCATCCACACGAGTCAGGCGGCGGCGCAGAATCTTCGCGTCGTGAAGGTCGTCCTGAGCATGTGGGTGTTGCTCGTTATTGTGCATCAGTCGTATCGGGTCGTGCATGATGGCATTCGCGCGAGGCTTGGGACTTCCAGTGCCCAAAGCAGAGTGCTTGCTCAGAAGCAGCCAAGTGAGATCGTCCAGAATTAGCCCGGCCACAACGCTATGGGTCCATTCGTTAGCGATTGTGTCACAGTTAGGAATCAATACGGCAGCCGACAGATTTTTCCACGTTTCCATCAATTTTCGTACCCTGGAATTAGGAGTTGCTCTTAGTGGTTTCTGAGCCCAGAATTCCGTACTATTCCTAACCTGACCGCCTTGGCAAAAGCGCTTAAGCTCCAACTCGTCACCCCGGACCGCACCATATTCGAGGGTGAGGTCGATGAACTGACTGCTCCCGGCGAAGTCGGACCATTCACGATATTAATCAATCACACGCCAATCGTTTCGGCGCTGGTACCGGGCACGTTCCGATATCGCTTCGGCAAGGGTGAGGAGAATTTCGTGTTGGGAGGCGGCTTCCTCGAGTTTCACGAAAACCAGGCAACGGTTCTGGCAAGCTCCGCCGAGAAGCCGGAGCAGATCGATCTGGATCGTGCCGAGCGGTCACGACAGCGCGCAGAACAACGGCTTCAGCATGCCGTAGACGGTACGATTGATTATGATCGCGCGCGTGCTTCTCGCGATCGGGCCAAGGCCCGCATCACGGCCGCACAACAAGCGACAACCGGTCGCCGATAATCTTGGCGCTCTGTGATTTCTCTCCGTGCTTCCAGCATCTACAATTGACCGGCAAATAACAGTGTCGTATATCGCATTTCGACACCACCGTCAATTGCATGCTTGGAGAAGAGGGCTTGCAGCCGATCCAGCATAGCCTCATAATTCGGTTCGCCGGCCGCGGGAACATACGATGATGAGAGCAGACGGCCTTCGAGTCCCGCATAATCCATCATGATATTGTTTTCGAATGCAAGTTCGAGAATGTCCCGGCCGTGAAAGAAGTCGTAAACGCGGGTCGAGTTCGATCCGTGAATGCCTGCATCGGGGGCAGAACGGGTATGCACATTCCGATGATTGATTTGGACATAGTCGGTCCCAAAATCGAGCAGGAGTTGCTCGTAGTCAATCAGGAACGGAGTCGTGTCAGTCTGACGGTCATTCCATAATATGACAAGCCATCCGTTTGGTTCTACGATTCGCTTGAATTCAGAATAAGACGGTTCTAAATTGAACCAATGGAATGCTTGTCCAGCAAGGATATAATCGATGCTTCGATCGAGCAATGTTGTATCCTCGGCTGTGCCGTCGATGCTGCGGAAATTCATGTAAAGAGCAAGATACTGCTCTCCAGCTTTGCGCATCGCCTCGTTCGGCTCGACACCATAAACGACATTGCCATTTTCCAGAAATAACTCCGATGAGATACCGGTGCCCGAGCCAATGTCCGCAACAACGTGCTTCTGCGTGAGGCCGGTTTGCTCGATCAATGAGTGGATGATCTCTGGCGGATAGTGCGGTCGATACTTAACATAATTCTCGACCCGAGAGGAGAACCGTTCGGTCGACAGCATGCTACTCGATTTTAGTCAAGCGTTTCGAGAGGAGCTTGCCATCCTGTCTCCATAGAATGAGGTACATCCCGGGTCGAAGCATATTCGTGGGCCATTCAGAATAACATGATGGAGGTGCATCGAACGAAGAAAGTGTCCGGCCAAGCAAATCGCAGAGTGTGACGTTCATCCGATGATCGAATGAGTTGGCGACGGTTATATGATCCTGGAAGGGTGAAGGAGAAAAAGAAAGGCCAGAGAAATCGGATGTTGGGTTTACATCCGCTGTGTTTAGGATCTGGACTTCCCACATATTTCCTTCGAGATTGCCCAGACACGGGTATGCTACGCCGCCCTTGCTCGTAACCAGGCCAAGATCGCTGAGCGTGATCAGTGTTCCGGACGGTGAACGAGTCAGCACGCGAAACCGGACCGTCCCCATGTTGAAATCACCGTTGGAATAGGACCACGAAGAATTCTGATCAACGATATCGACTGTTCCGGCGTGAGGCGTGACGCTAACGGTTGAGAGCCCCGTTGGGGGCGCATACGAGACGTAAACCAGCCGCGTGGTGTCAAACGCGATAGTGAAATTCAGCTTCTGAAGGCTGGACACTCGCAAGGAATCGTTGGCGGCAGGAGACAGGATTTCGAGCATTGGCATGTCAATGTCCTGTCCATATCCACCAGTTTGGACGCTGAGTCGCTGAAGAGCGAAGTTTCCACGGGCGACAGTTGGACCCACGCCAGCCAGAGTAAGGATGGTGTCAACCATCTTTCCACTGAATTGAAAGTGCAGGTGTAAAAACGCGGTATCATTCGGCCTGTTTACATTAGCAGGGACCGACGGCGGATCGTACGTTACGATTATCGAGTCCTCCGATACCGGACGTGGTAGCGAGCGGGAATCGGATATTTGAAATAACGGCGAGCCCGTCATCCATGCGCTATCGAGTGTGCCTGTCGTATCGCATCCTTGAATCGCGAATTGAATATTTCCTTCCAATGGCCGGCAATCGGCGCCCGGCGAGTCCGCCAGGAAGGTGTAAGCTTCGTAACTCGTCTTGGGCATGCCGGGAAATACAAGCTGGTGTAGCGTCCCATCACCACCATCGATCGTTTTCCAAACATTACCAAAGGGATCAAACGCATAGACGACGGTGCCGCCGCAGCCCGTGACCACAAAGCGCGAATCGCGACTGTGAGCTGGTCCGCCGACAAAATGCCAGGTTGCGCCGAGATCATCCGAGCGGTACATACCTCGAAGAATCGAATGATCATTTGTTATGGTCGTGTCTGTCTGGACATAGAGGACACTATCCTTGCCGGTAATTGTGCCGGTAAACAGCATGTGTGCAAAGGTGTAACGAGGAGCCCAAGTCATTCCACCATCGGTGGACCAGTTTACTGTTTGCTGAGGTAATCCCGGTTGCGATTCATTCGCTGTAAAGTAGATGCGCTTGCCAGGCAGAGCATAGACCGACCATGATTCATATTGATTGGCCGAAGTGACACGCCAGGTCCTTCCAGCATCCAAAGTATACCAATGGTTCGCTCCACCCCGATTCAGGTTCATTTCCGTAACGACGCCATTCAAGCTATCCGAAAATGCGATTCCATTAGCGCGGCGGAATGGGCCTTGCGTCCAGTTCAGGCCTCCATCGAAGGAGAAATCGCCGCCGGTTTGGTCGGGAGCAAAGTTGGACGGCGGCTCGGAATTATCCCAGATCGTAAGAACGATCAAGCCATTCTGGCCGTAAACGCAACTCGCTGCATGATCGACGTGATACGGATCGAACCACGAGCTTCCACCATCGGTCGTTTTCCAAAGCGATGATTTGCCAAAGGTGTTATTGTCAGTATAAAAGACCGATGGGAAAATGCTGGCATATCCAGTATCGGCATCCTGCATCCAAATGGAGCTAACGGCGCCATAAATGCTCGTGGGAACAGCACAGGTGCTCCATGTCTGGCCTCCATTACTGGTCCGATAGATCGAACAAGGACGTTGACCAGTGGAATCTCCAATCCATCGAACTCCCGATCCGATCAGCCCGTGGTCCTCATCAAAGAAGAAGCCACAACCGATCGCGTTTGGAAACGTGAATAATTTCTTCCAGGTATATTGGGCGTGTGAAGACGCCGTTAGCACCACCAGTAACGATGCAACAACTATTGACCGGAGAGTAAGACGAATCATTTTTCTGGATCACGAGTGGGCGCATCGCTCGTGTGCAACCATGCGCTAATCTTTTTTTGCCGGAGCAGCCTCTGGGTTACTGGCTTCCGGTGCGCTCTTCCAGCCGACTGTAAAATTCCGCTCGAGTTGCAGCGACTTATCGGTCTTCGGAGTTGCAATCAGCGAATCGATGGACTGAATAAATGTCCCTTCGATATGGACCCAGTATTTTTTGGCTGGCTTGAGCACGAGCAAGTACCGTCCAGATTCGGAATTGGCGCGGCCCGCCGTGATTTCCTGAATACCGCAGGTGATCACATCGCTCGATGTGTCATTTTCGTCTTCCGTGCCGCCGGTCTCGTGAATGCTCACGCGAACGACCGCCGGTTTACCGTCGGTGGTCATGACGGAGCCTTTCATCACCACGACTGGCTTGGAAAATTGCGCGCGCACGCCAGAGGGCGAGCACAACAGAACAATGCTAAGGAGAGCGGCTGAGAAGAGAATGCGAGTAAGACCGTGTTTCATAGTTAAATGCTCAATGCTATAGATGCCGACGGGCTAAGCACGAACGGGCCTAGTACCGAATGAGTATTGGAGAACATCCCGAGCGCCGGTCAGTTCACACATTATTTTTGGATCGCCAACCGTTCGCTGGCTACGCCCGCCGGTGCGGATATCCGGACCAAGTAGATGCCATTAGGAAATTCACTCGTGTTAATCGCGAGCTCATGCTGACCAGGCTCCATGCGTCCATAGGATACGACCGTCACCCGTTCGCCAAGCGAGTTGAAGACCTCGGCGCTTACGAAGCCAGATGACGTCAGATCGAGCGAAACCGTCGCACCCTCGTGTGCGGGATTGGGATAGATTTGAATATCTTGAGCGAGTTGCGAAGCACTCGCACTAACGCCGGCTCCCGCGCCTTTTAACTCCGCGATATGGTAGCTGGGGATATGAGTTGGTCCCACATTTGACATCCAGCCGCCGGCGAAAAGCGCACCCGTGTCAATCGCGAGGGCGGAGACGGTATTGTTCACCCCTCCCGCAACTGGTTCGAATGTCGATGTTGCCGCATTCCATTCGGTGATATTATTAACGGTCGAAGAGCCGGCTGTGCTAAACCTACCGCCGATATAGATGCCGCCTTTGCCGTCGCGAACGAGTGCCTCGGCCGCATCATCAAACCCGCTGCCGATTGGCTGCCAGGAGCTGCCATCCCAGGAAGCGAAGGCAGGTGAACTTTGATTGTCAGCCGCTGTAAACCATCCACCGACAAATAGCTTATTTCCGGAGACAGCCAATGCCTCTACGGGTCCGCCGCTGACACCATTATTGAGCGCACCCCAAGTGCCGGACTGAAGTTGCGCAATGTCATTGAGGGAAATCCCGGCTGATGTCAGTAGACTTCCTCCGGCGAAAAGCGTATCCGCCTTAAAGCACATCGCGTTAATATATCCGACGATGCCGTTACCGAACACGCTCCAGTTCGAGCCGTCCCATTTGCCAAGATAATTTGTCCACCAGATTCCATCGACTTCAAAATACGCTGGTGCATAGATATTCGTACCATCGGTCGCAAGCGCCGAGATTTCGCGCATCACGCCTGTACCCATCGGCGACCAGACCCTCGTCGTGATGTTGCATGATGCGATATGTCTTGCCTCGACAGTCCCGGCATGATTGAACATCCCACCGACAATGAGATTATTCCCTTGGACGGCCAACGCGGAAACCCATCCATCCACACCGGCGCCGAGTGTGATCCACTGTTTGGCTAATTTATCCCACGCTGCAACATGATTGCAGGTCATACCCGCGATTGTTGTGAAATTTCCTCCAATGAAAACGTAGCGGCTGCTCACCGCAATTGCTCTCACTTGATCGGATTCCCAACCGCCGTTCGCACCAAGCCCCCTTCCGAATTGAGCCCAGAGGCCTTGCGATCGAGTCGCGATGTGCTTCGCCAATATGCCGCCCGCTTGGGTATAGAGTCCGCCGACATACATCTTTCCATCGAAGACGAACGCTCCCATGCCATAACCGAACAATCCCTGTTCGGCCGGTGAGACATTTCCAGCAGCATCGATGCGCGCAATGCCATTGGCCGAGACACCCGCCATCGAACTGAAATTGCCAAGAGCAAAGAGGGTATCTCCGACGGCAAGAAGAGCGTTAACGTATCCTGTTGCATTAGTCCCAACGATGGTATCATGGCCATACGAGTTCCAGGTCGCTCCATCCCAGGAGGAAATGCAATAAAGCAGGTTGCTGCTTCGAAAGAATGTACCGCCAGCCCAAAGCTTGCCTTTGAATAGCGCGAGACTCCAGATGCTGCCATCCATGCCGCTTCCGAATGTAGTCCACACGTTTTGGCGTAACATTGCAACCCCATTCGCGACCTGGCCGGTATTCTGATTTTCCGATCCTACGTACTGGAAGTCCCCGCCGACGAACAAACTGTCGTGTGTTGCAAGCAGTGCGTAGACAGGATAAGAGGTCCCATTACCTGCTTCAGACCATTGAGTACCATCCCAAGAGGCGAGATTATATGCCGTATTACTTCCTGCGTGGGCAAAATTGCCCCCGGCATAGAGAGTATCGCCGATGAATGTCAGCGCATTCACATACCCGTCAATTCCGCCGCCGAGAGAACTCCATTTCGTCCCATCCCAAACTGCGATGTGATTGACAACTGAATTACTTGATCCGGCGTGTATAAAATGTCCTCCAGCATACAATTTTCCATTGTGGACTGCTAATGTTTGCACGATATCCCCGAGTCCGAGGTCCATCGCGTTAAGGATTTTCGTTGCGCGATTGTAGTGGACAACGTATGATGCACGCACGGTATCGAGATCGAGGAAGTCGCCGCCGATATATAGATCATCGCCATCGGAAGCAAAACAACGAACGGAGCCGCCATTCGGGCTATTCGGTCCGCTGCCAATGGTCCCATCCCACGTGAGTCCTTCGGGCAGCATAATGCCTTTGGCGTCGTGCCCGGCGGGAGCGTCGGTCCTATCGCTGAGCGCATGCTCGATGGCTCGCATGTGCGATTCATCGCCTCCCGAACCTGCGGACCCAAGTGGGAGCCCTTGTGCGCGAAGACAAAACGGTGAAAAGAGGATAACTATAAGGAACGACAGACAGAGTCTCATAGGCTGATCGATTGAAAAAGACGGACTGCAAATATAACGCAATTATGCTCTAAGTGGAGCGGATGCTATCTGCCGGAAAGCGGGGATTCCACCGTCTGGATGACCCGCACGCACTCGAAGAGTGCTACGCCGTATGCCACAGCGACATTCAGCGAGTGCTTTGCACCCAACATCGGAATCTCGAGCGCAAAATCCGCAAGCGCCAACGCCTCCTGGCTCACGCCGGTGATTTCATTGCCGATGATGATCGCGAGCGGGAAATCCATCGGCGTGAGATCGAACACGGAGCGACTATTGCTCGCGATTTCAAGTGCAGCAATCTTAGGACTCCTCCTCCTATGAAGCGAAGCGGAATAGGAGGGGGCTGGGGGATGGTCGACCCCGCGAACGGATGCGACTGCCTCCTGAATTGTCGCGAAATGCTGGTGCGGCACAGTCCGCGTGGCGCCGAGCGCCGTCTTATCGATCTCCTTGCGTGGCGGGTGCGGCGTATAGCCGACCGTGTATAGCGCTTCGATATGCGCGCCATCGGACGTGCGAAAGATCGAGCCGACGTTATAAAGACTGCGGATGTCTTCGAGAATTGCGATAATCGGAAGCCTTTGCGTCGAGGCTTGCGCAGCCGCTTCGGTCAGCCGGTGCTGCTGGATTTCGTCGTAGGTAGATTTGGTGATGTGGGGCATGCTTTAGCTTGCCCCGGAACAGTGAGACAAGCTAAAGCATGTCCCACAACTTAGTGCGCGATGCACACCTTCTGCACCTGCTCGATGCCCGGCGCACTCAGACGCAGGAAATACATCCCGCTCGGCACATCGGCGACGTTGAGGGTGATCTGGCGCGGGCCGGGATCACACCAACAAGATGTGAATAGACGATTCTTAGAATGCTGATCCATTGGGAAGGATTTGAATTCCGATCGGTATTTTCGCGTATCCACCAAATGTTTGAAATGGCGTTTGAAAAAATGGCCAAGCAAACTCATAATAGCCGATGAAAAGAATTCCAGCGAATGGAATAACGCTAACGCCCGCCTGAAAGGATTTATTGATATAAAAGACCGTGGGTCCAACATCGAGTCCTATTACTTGAGCAATGCCCTCAATCCCGAGGTGGAAACTGATGTTGTTTTTCCAGACTGTCAAATCGGTTGTTAATCCCCACAATGGGTGTGACGACAAATCGGAAATCGGATTCGGGAAGTATCTCGCTTCCAGTCCCAGGTAAAGCCACCGTTATCGCCCGAAGTATACCCCAACTTCGGTCCAACAGACCCAAATGGTTGCGCAACGGCTTGCCGCGTTAGGAATACGCAAGCGACACTTGCAGCGAAAAGACGAAATCGACCGGTTCGGCTCATAGCCTTATTTCGGAGAATGGCGGCACGGTGCCGCAAGGGTAAGAACCAGCGAACCGAGAAATAGTTACAGCGGTGTGGTGCCGGGAGTATACTCCGGGCGCTACACGTTACTCTCCGTCGTACTTTTGGCTTTTCTCCTTTATTGACAAAGTAATCGTGGCTCAGGTATCTTCTTCACAGGCGCTGCTCGAAAAGATCGTTTCTCTCGCGAAGCGGCGCGGGTTTATTTTTCAATCGTCCGAAATATATGGCGGCTTGAATGGCTGCTGGGATTTCGGCCCGCTCGGCGTCGAAATGCTGCGCAACGTGAAGAACGCGTGGTGGCAGTCGATGACGCAGCGCGGCGACATCGAAGGCATCGATGCGTCCATCCTTATGCACCCGCGTGTGTGGGAGGCTTCCGGGCACGTGCAGAATTTCTCTGACCCGATGGTCGATTGCCGTGAGTGCAAAATGCGCTACCGCGTCGATCATCTCTTCAGCGAGATGTCGGAGAAACGGCTGCGCGCCATCTCCAAAGCGACCCAGCTCGAAGGCATTCTCGCCAAGACGCTGAACATGCAGTCGCAGGACGTGACCAAGGACCAGCTCGCGGAAATCCTGCTGGGTATGATTGAGAAGAGTGATACACTATTCTCCGACCTGGTCGAGAAAGAGTTGGTGGCCTGTCCGAATTGCGGCAGAGTCAAGACGCTCACCCCGCCGCGCAATTTCAATCTCATGTTCGAGACACATATCGGCCCTGTCAAGGATGACACGAATGCTGTCTTTTTGCGCCCGGAGACGGCGCAGGGGATCTTCGTAAATTTCCTGAACGTGATGCAGTCCTCGCGGCAGAAGATTCCGTTTGGCATTTGCCAGATCGGAAAGTCCTTCCGCAACGAGATCAATACGAAGAACTTCCTCTTCCGCACGCGCGAGTTCGAGCAAATGGAGATGCAGTTCTTCTGCAAGAAGGGCACCGACGAGCAGTTCTTCGAAGACTGGCGCGAGACGCGCTGGAACTGGTGGCAATCGCTCGGAATGCCGGCGGAGAAGATGCGCTTTAAGCCACACGAGAAGCTCGCACACTATGCCAAGGCTGCGGGCGATATCGAGTTTCTATTCCCATTCGGGTTTGGCGAGATTGAAGGTATCCACAATCGTACCGATTTTGATTTAACACGGCACACCGAGTTCTCCGGCAAGAGCCTGCAGGTGCATGACGAAGTGACGAAAGAGAAGTATACGCCGTACGTTGTCGAGACTGCCGCCGGCGCCACGCGTGGTTTCATGGCGCTGCTTTGTAATGCCTACGAGGAGGAACAGGTCGAGGGCGAGCAGCGAGTGGTAATGCGCTTGCATCCATCCATCGCACCGATCAAAGTTGCCGTGCTGCCGCTCGTGAATAAGGAGGGTATGCCGGAGATTGCGCAAAAATTAGAAAAAGACCTTCGCAAGTCGATGAAGTCATTCTACGACGATTCCGGAGCCGTCGGCCGCCGCTACCGCCGCATGGATGAGATCGGCACGCCCTTCGCTGTCACGATCGATTCCGATACGCTGGTGGATCAGACTGTGACAATTCGCGAGCGGGATTCGATGCAGCAGATTAGAATTGCTTCAGACAAGGTGCGCGAGTACATTTCCCAGCGGGTTCGATAGCTCACACGGCGCGCCTCGCAAGGCACGACGAGAGCGTAACTGGTTGTTAGTCCCCTGTGACTACACGTCGTCGAAACATATACATCGCATCCGCAGCCGGAGTTGTGCTGCTCGTTCTTCTATGGTGGGATGTCCAGCGCGGCCTGCCGAGCCTTGCGCAACTCGAAAGTCCTCACCCGGAAATTGCCACGCGCATCATCTCGACGGACGGTGAGCCGATCGATCAATACTTTGTCAAGAACCGGACGAATATTCATCTGCGCAACGTTCCGCCGTTTCTCATCAAGGCGCTGATTTCTACGGAGGACCGCAATTTCTTCCATCATTGGGGCATTGACCTTTGGGGTAATGTTCGCGCAATCGGCACTGATATCTTTTCGCTGCATGCCAAGCAGGGCGCGAGTACGATCACGCAGCAGCTTGCACGGAATCTCTATCTGACTCAAGAAAAATCGATCCTTCGCAAGTTGCGTGAGGCAATCACTGCGGTGCAGATCGAGCGCAACCATACGAAGAATGAGATATTGGAAATGTATCTCAATGTCACCTACTTTGGCCGTGGTACCTACGGCATCGAGGCCGCGAGTCAAGCGTACTTTGGTCGGGATGTGAACCGGCTCACACCGGCTCAATGTGCTTATCTTGTCGGCATTCTGAAAGGGCCAGAGAATTACGACCCGGAAGATGACTATGACAATGCGATCGCACGCCGCAACACTGTACTCGAAAACATGGTGAACGCCGGCTATCTTCGCCGTGCCGATGCGGAGCGGCTCAAAAAGGAGTCGTTAAAAACGAAACCTTATGTTGGTTACCAAGGTATCGCCCCGCATTTTGCCGAGATGGTTCGCCAGCAGCTCCAGAAGATGCCGCAATTGGCTGGCTATGATATTTATCGCGACGGACTGATCGTCTATACCACGCTGAACGCTGCAATGCAGCGCGCCGCAAACCGTGCGGTGCTCGAGCATATCGCGGATTATCAAAAGAACGTCGTCGATCGTGGTTGGAATTGGGCCAAGCACAAGGCTGTGCTCGATTCCGTACTGGCGAAAGCCATTCGCAACAACGCAGATTATCATGCGGCTTCGTCGGATGCCGATCGCAACAAGATTGCAGCCGCGTTGAGGGCGAACAAGGATTTTGTCGATAGTGTCAAGGATGAAGAACTTGTGCTCCAGGCAGGCCTGGTCGCGATCGATCAATCCACAGGCGAGATCGTAGCCATGGTCGGCGCATCGAACTATAAGGAAGTCCGCTACGGACTGAACCATGCTACGCAGATACTTCGACAGCCGGGCAGCGCGTTCAAACCGATTCTGTACGCTTCAGCATTCGAGCACGGATCCACTCCCGAATCGAGTGTCTCCAATGAACCGATTACAATCCGCAGCGGTGGACAGAACTGGTCGCCGCACAATTTTGCGGGAGAATATGAAGGCGGTACAGTCAGTATCCGTCACGCCATCGAGCAGTCCCTGAATCTTTCCGCGGTCCATACGATCCTGGAGTTGACCTCCGCCAAGGACGTTGTGAGCATGGCGAAGCGGTTAGGGATTCGGTCGAATGTCCCACCATATCCTTCGATCGCGTTGGGGACCGCTGAGGTGAGTCCACTCGATCTCACTGCTGCATACGCGGTCTTTGCGAACGAAGGCGTGCGAGCCGAACCCTATGATATTATTCGAGTCGAAGATAAGAACGGCAAGGTGCTCTATGAACATAAACCGGAGTTTGAGAACGTACTCGACCCAAAAATCTGCCGCGAACTGACATCCGCTCTTCAGGGTGTGATCCTTCGCGGCACAGCTACCCGCGTGTTGAATTACTTCCGCTATCCCGCCGCTGGAAAGACGGGCACGACTCAGAACTATGCCGACGCTTGGTTCATGGGTTATACACCGCAGTACACGGCTGGCGTTTGGGTTGGGTTTGATGACAAGCGGATCACGTTCAACAGCTCGAACGGTCAGGGTGGCCGCGCCGCCGCACCGATCTGGGGCAAGTTTATGAAGTACGCCTACGACGCCGTGCGTCCGAAGATCGAATACTTCAATACAGGTTATCCCGGAGCGCCTCAAGCTGCGCCGGACACGACCAAGCGCGATTCACTGGGTCAGGTGCAGATTACGAAGATTGACTCGATGCGGAAACCGGTGGAGTATTAGACCGCGTCGCTTTGCGAGGCAAAGTTGAATCCGCTCACGTAAATCATCGGCACGTACATTGGCATCCCGTCCCAGCCATCGCGGGGAGCAGTGACGACCGGCACTGAAAAGTCGATAACATTCTGGAGCATAGTGATTGGCGACTCATTCCAACGGAAGTTGGAGACGCCATACTGGATCTTTCCATCCTCAACCCAATAGAGTCCATCGCGGGTAAGGCCGGTTTTGACGAGAGTCTGATTATCGAGATCGCGGATGTACCAAAAGCTGGTAATCAGCAAACCTTCTTTGACCGTGGTGAGATAATCCTCTGGTAGCATTGTGCCGCCATCCATAATAAGATTTGTTGGTCCGGGTAGTGGAGCTTTGCCGGATTTCTGCGCCCAATAACGGTTGCGGTGCAAGTTCATCAACTTGCCGCCCGCGACCCACTCTGTTGCCGGGACAGCAAGGCCACTCTCGCCGTATACCCCGCTCGGGACCAACGGATGTGAGGGGTCACTATAAATATGAACTTTCTCGCCAACGATCTGGGTGCCGAGCGCAGTTGCGCCATTCGGCCGGGAGAATGCGCTGCGGCCTTCCTCCGCATCGCGAGCATCGAGCGCCCATGCAAATTGCTGAAGGAGATCAGCGACTGCGCTTGGCTCGAGGATCGCTTTATAAACACCGGGATCCATACTCTTTGCACCGTCCCATGCTACGCACTTCTCGCTGGAACGCAGGATTGCGCTCTGCGCATCGAGTAACGAGATCGCATGGGAGGCACGCTTGTTCCACCCGCTCGACTTGCCTTCGGCAGAACGCATCGTGTTGGAGAAGGTCGTACGCGTGTGTTGATCGGCCGCAATGATCCCTTTGGTATTGCGGTAGACGCTATGGTGGATACCGGACTCGAGGAATCCGGCTGTCTGAAACTGATGCGCGGTCGCCTCTTTGATCGCACTGGCTGCAATCTTCGACCGTTGCTGCGCTGCCCACTCCAGGTCCGTCGAGCGAGCATCGTAAGCCGAAGACCGAGGATAGGCCTGCTTCGCCGTGAGCGGCGGTGCGAGTTCATCGTTCTCGGGCGCAAGCCCCGCGATTTCTTCCGCGCGTGCAACGGCGCGATGCAATCCGTCATCCGAGAGGTCGTTTGTCGATACTGTACCGGCCCGTTTCCCATTCACGGCCGTAATCGAGACCGAAGTGTTGGTATACGACCCACTGGTTGTAACGGTATTCGCGGCGTATCGTAAATTCGAAACATGGCTGCTTCCCAGTGAGACTTCAGCCCATTCGGATTTCGAGTGGGCGAGAATCTTTTTGCCGAGCGCCTGCAATTCATCGAGATCGAGCAGGTTAATCATAGTCCATCATTCCCTTCTTGGCGTTTGCAGATTGCTGCCGAGTATTGATCACTCGCTGATTGGAGAAGCGGGCAACCGGGCAACCATGCGAGACCGGGTTGGACTGCATCGGTTCACCTTTGCCATCGTACATCGCGCCGCCGAGCATGTACGTCGTTTGATCGCCAACGGCATCGAGATTGTCCCAGAACTTAGAGGTCTTGCCGTAATACGCGACATCCCTCAGCATGTGGCCAATCTTTCCGTCTTCGATCGCATACGCGACCTGTCCGGTAAATTGAAAGTTGTATCGCTGTTGATCGATCGAGTAACTCGAGTTGCCTTTGATGAAGATGCCTTTACCGGTATCCTTGATAATGTCATCGAGCGACATCGGCTTCTTGTTCGGCTGCAAACTCACATTCGGCATGCGTTGGAATGGTATATTCCACCAGCCTTCGGCGTAGCTCTCGCCGCGCGAAGTCTTTTCGCCGATCATCTTTGCTTGCTCGCGTGTCGTCTGAAGCGCCACCAACTCGCCTTTCTCAATGATTGGATAGGACTGAGCCGGGACCCCATCATCGTCATAGCCGATTGTGGCCAGCGCGCCATCCTGCGTTCGATCGGCCATGATATTCATATAGGATGAGCCATAAGAATAGCCATTCCACTTATCCGCCGGCAGGAAGCTCGTGCCCGCGAAGTTCGCCTCATATCCTAAGATGCGGTCGAGCTCTGTTGGGTGGCCGATGGACTCGTGGATCGTGAGCCATAAATGCGTCGGGTGGAGCACGAGATCGTACTTGCCGGGCTCTACCGGAGTGGCGGTCAATTTCTCGTTTGCCTCCTGGGCGGCTTCCTTGATCTCGTCCTTATAGGGATACTCCTCGACATATTCGAATCCGCGGCCTTGGGGCAGCACGAAGAGCGCGCGGGAAGCAAACTCTCCTTTAGCCGGATCCGCTACTGTTGCCCAGGTCGAAGGGTCAATTCTTGTTGCCTCCTGCCAAATCCGGGAGCCTTCACTCGATGCAAAATATTTCTCTTCGCGGACACACCGAAGGTCGGAAGTGAGCGTCAGCTTGTTATTGCCTAACGGCGCACTTGCTCCGAGAGCATGCATATCGAGCAGAAACTGCGCCCGATCTTTGAACGAGACTTCGAACGGGTTCTTCTTGATCGGAGTCTTCCACTCGGCAGTAACGGCCTGAACTGGCGCAAGATCGAGCGGTACAGCTTGGATCTTCGAGTTACTCTCGGCAATGACAATCGCTTCGGCAACTGTCATCTTGCCGCTGGCCTCATTCACTTCACGGGTTCCGGCGAACCCCCAGGTCCCATTCTTGATGACTCGGATGCCCATACCGTAAGACTCATTGTCGGAGAGTCCGGTGACGACATTGTTTCGTGCGGTCACCGATTGCGAGAGCATGCGCACCAGCCGGACATCGCAATAGGTCGCGCCAAGCGATTTCGCGTGGGCGATCAGCGTGTCGGCAAGGTCCTGCTCGGTCTTGCCGGGCTTGGTCAGCGGAGTATCCATCCGTTTCGGGGCCACTCTGGCCGCGTTCGCTTTCGCGAGTTGATCGAGATTCGCGAGTGATATTGCGCCGGTTGCCAGCGCGCCTTTCAGGAACAGTCGGCGATTCATGGTGCAAAGTTACGAAAGTCCTGGGCGCGAAGTGTTAAGTGCCGCGTCTTCAACGTCGAGCTCCAGCGCCGAGCTTCCGCTAAACACTCAGCACGTTCTCGGCAGTAAGCGTCTCCTCTCGTCCGGCACCTATCGAGATGATTTCGAGCGGACACTCGACTTCCCGCTCGAGCGCGTCGAGATACTTTTTCACTGCCCGTGGCAATTCCTCACGCGAGGTTGCGCCCTTCATGTCTTCAGCTCGCCAGCCTTCGAAGGACTCATACACCGGACGGCTATTGGCGAGTTGGCGAAGATCGGTCGTGAAATGCTCGATCTGACGGCCATCGGTCATTCGTTCGTAGCGCGTGCAGAGTTTCACTTCCGGCATGTCGCTCAGCACGTCGAGCTTGGTCAGCGCGAGCGATGACACGCCGTTGATCATATTTGTGTAGCGGACCGCCACGGCATCGAACCATCCGCATCTTCTCGGGCGTCCGGTCGTCGCGCCGTATTCGCGGCCGACTTTGCGGAGGGTCTCGCCAACTTCGTCCAGGCACTCCGTCGGGAAGGGTCCATTGCCAACGCGGGTGGCGTACGCCTTGGCGACTCCGATCACACGGTCGATTGCCATCGGTGGAATGCCGAGTCCGGTGCAGGCACCGCCCGCCGTGGGATTGCTGGATGTCACATAAGGATATGTCCCAAAATCAATATCGAGTAATGCGGCCTGCGCACCTTCGAGGAGCAAGGATTTCCCTTCGCGAATAGCACGATTCAACAGAAGCGGCGTGTCGGTGATGTAGGCGTCCATCTCCTGATCGAAGGCTTCATACTCGTGAATGATCGAATCGACATCGCAAAGTTCGCTGGCGCCGTAGAATTTCTCGAGCAACTCGTTCTTCTCCGCAATATTCCGGCGGAGCTTTTCGCGGAGTGATTCGCGATCGAGCAGATCGACGATGCGAATACCCTTGCGTGCGAATTTATCCTCGTATGCCGGACCGATGCCACGACCGGTTGTCCCGACAGCGCTGCCATCCTTCTGCTGCGACAGTCGAGCTTCGGCGGCCTTATCGATCATCTTATGGTACGGCATGATGAGGTGCGCGTTGTGCGAGATGAAGAGCCTGCCACGCACTTGCACCCCCTCGCGCTCGATCATGTGAATCTCTTCGAGCAGCGCGACGGGATCGATCACGACGCCGTTGCCGATCACACAGGTGACATCCGGATGAAAAATGCCGCTGGGGATGAGATGGAGCACGAACTCACGGCCATCAGGGAGCTTAATGGTATGGCCGGCATTGGCTCCGCCTTGATAGCGGGCTACGATATCGGCATCAGCGGCAAGGAGATCGACAATCTTCCCCTTCCCCTCATCGCCCCACTGGGCGCCAAGAATGATGGTATTCGGCATGGGTAAAAAAAAAAGCCGATTCGCACTCCATGGTCCGGCTATTTTCTCGACCCATGAATGGGCTGCCTCTAAACAGGCCGGCTGTAAAACAATGCCCAAATTGATAAGTTCGCTACAGAGCTATGGAATGGTTCTTGAAGAAGTTATCAGCGGAAGGAGGTGATGACGCAATGCCCAGAAAATATGGCAAGGCCGCATCGAAATCGGTCGAGAGTGCGATGCACAGAGAGAAAGCTGGAACGTTACGCAGTGGACGTTCCGGCAAGAAAGTAACGAGCCGGAAGCAGGCGATTGCAATCGGTTTATCCGAGGCACGGGAAAAAGGCGCGAAGGTGCCGAAGAAATCAACGCGAAACTCTTGAGCTAAAAACCTCTTCCGTCGCGGGGGAGGTTTTTATTTTCGGCGCGGATGATGTATAAGTCCGATGCGCGTTCGCAAATGCGACCGTAACCATAGCGTAAAGCCATCCAATTTCAGGTCTCCTGCCGCGACCTTGAGAACAATCTCTTCAATTTCGTCTTTCGAAGCCGCAATCTCAAATCTATTTCGGTAAAGCACCATTTGCATCGCGGCAAGTCCAATCCGTTTATTCCCGTCAATAAAGGAATGATTGGATATTAGGAAGAAGCCGAGCGCTGCCCGACTTCGCGGCGACATCTGGATAGAGATCGATTCCACCGAACTGTTGCAGAGGTTGTTGGATGGCTGATTCGAGAAGTCCAAAGTCACGAATCCCGTGGGAGCCTCCAGTTCTCGTTACCATCTCTTCGTGAAAGTCAATAACTTCCCGAAGTGTAATGTACTGTTTCACGCCAACCTGCGGTAGAGGTCTTCGTATTTCTCGAACAGGTACTCTTTAATCTGTTCGAAGTCACCGTCTTCGCTCTCGATGGCGGACGCGATTGTGAGGTGCGCGAATTGTTCGGATGTCATGCCACATTCACGGGCGCGTTCATCCAGGAGCTGCCGCTCGCGATCTGATACTTGAACCGTAATCTCACTCATACCAAACTAACTCCAAAGGGTAGCAATTTGGTCTATTACGCGCCCATCAACTCCGTGAGTTTCGTGACATTCAGCAGACTCTTGAGTTGGCTGCCGGGGGATTCGAGCGTGAACTCAGCGCCATGCTCGAGCGCGGACTGTCTGGCGGCGATGAGCATTCCGAGGCCCGAGCTGTTGACGAATCCCACCTGTGAGGCATCGACAACCACGTGCTTCGGTGTGTGACTTGCGAGCGACTCTCGCAAGTCAATGGAGAACTTCATAGCATCCGAACCACCGATGAGATCGCCCGAGAGCGATACGGTGAGCTTGCCCGGGGTCGAATTAAAGGATGAGATCATGCCACAAGAACGCTCTTGCGAATTAGATAAATTCAGACCGAAGTGGCCATCTGTCCCGCCGACCGGCGGCTGCGGACGTTCGCGGCTACTGGCGTCGTCTTCGATTTGCCACGCTCGAGCCAATCATACGCGATGGCACTTGCCACAAAGATCGATGAGTATGTCCCGGTGATAACACCGATGAGCATCGTGAACGCGAACCCGCGTAAGACCTCACCGCCCCAGATGAAAAGCACGAGCAGTGTCAGGAAGACGGTGCCGGACGTGATGATCGTTCGTGGCAGCGTCTCGTTGATGGCGCGGTTCATAATCTCTTTCAGGGATTGACCCTTGTACTTCTTCTGGTCCTCACGGATTCGGTCGAAGATAATAACCGTATCGTTGACCGAGAAGCCGACGATCGTCAGGAACGCCGCCAGCAATGTCGAGTTCATCTCAAGATTCAGCCATGGCCAGATGCCATTGCAGATGACCGCGAAAGCAAACGCGACCAGCACATCGTGGATGATAGCAATGACTGCTCCCAATCCATAGACAAACCGGAAGCGAAATGCGAGGTAGATCAGGATCACGACGCAAGTAAAGAAAACCGCCCAGACCGCTTTTGCTCGGAGTTCCGCTCCGATCTTCGGACCAATATGCTGCTCCTGCAAAAGAATGGACTTGTTGGTCGGGAATCCCTGTGCAACGGCGCCGAGCACTTTTTTCGTTGCTTCCGCGCCAGCCTGTGCACCCTGCGCGCCCTCACGAACACGGACGAGAACTCCGGACGCGTCCCGCCCGTAGTACTTTACTTCCGCACCACGGATGCCTGCTGCATCCAATGCGCCGCGCATTTGCTCGATGCTGACATCCTTTTGAAACTGCAGTTGGACCTCCGTACCGCCCGCGAAATCAATACCATACTCGACGCCGCGAAACAGCGCCCAGACAATACCGGTGACAGTGATGAGGATTGAAACGACATACCAGGTACGGCGCTTCCCAATAAAATCAATGCTGGTCTTACGAAAAAATCTCATAGTTCTCTTTGTGGAGACGTGATACTCACATCCCTACGATTATCCAAACTTGATGACTGACTGATTGCGCTCCATGAGGATGTCGAAGATCACTCGCGTGATCACGATTGCCGTAAAGAGCGATGCAGCCACACCGATCATGAGCGTCACTGCGAAGCCTTGCACCGTCCCGGTGCCGAACGCATACAAAATCACACCCGAGAAGAACGCCGTCAAATGGCCGTCGAAGATCGGTGCAAACGCACGGTGATATCCATCGTCCATGGCGAGCTTCAGCGATTTCCCAAGACTCAGCTCTTCTCGAATACGCTCGTAGATCAGCACGTTGGCATCGACTGCGATACCGACGGTGAGCACAAGCCCCGCCATACCGGGGAGCGTCAGTGTCGCGCCAAACGTGGCGAGCACGGCCATCGTGAAGAGTAAGTTGATGAGCACGGCCATATCCGCGACGAGTCCGCCGGTGATATAATAGAAGGCCATGAAAATGATCACGACGATAAAGCTCCAGACGATAGACCAGGTGCCCTTGGAGATTGAATCTGCTCCGAGAGATGGTCCGACGACGGACTCCTGAATGATCTTGACCGGGGCCGGTAACGCGCCGGCCTTCAGGACAATCTTGAGCAAATTCGCCTCGGTCATATCGCCGATCCCGGTGATCTGCGAGTTGCCGCTCGGAATTTCGCCGAGTACCTTCGGCGCGGAATAGACCACGCTATCGAGTACGATCGCGACTTGCTTATTGATGTTCGCTTTGGTGACGCGGCGCCACACGTGCGCACCGTCTTCATCCATTTGCATGGAGACTTCGGGGCGGCCATCCTGCTGGCTGATGTCCGCGCGAGCATCGGTGATGACTTTGCCCGTCAACTCCGGCTGCGCCGCGAGGAAATAGACCTCGTAATAGTTTACCGTATTGTTTGCCGAAGGCATTGGCCGGCCAAACATGACTGCCACTTCGTCCCCATAGATGGGCTTGACATCCGGCCGCTGCAGGATTTGCTTGATCGAACTGCGGTCCTGTTCGTTGACGATAAAGCTCTGGGCGCGCTGCGGCGTGCTGCGTGCGAGAAGATACTGGAACGGATGGAGCTTGATAAAGCGGGCCGCCTTTTGCTCTTGCGTCATGCCAATCTCCGCGAGTGAATCCGCGCGGTGCGCCGAATCTTCAGGAGTCATGCCAGCGATTGCGGCTTTGCTCGTGTCTTTAGCGGTCGTGTCCTTGGCTGCAATCGCCTTGGCCTTGGTAGAGTCCGATTTAGCAGCAGCTGCTTCGGCCTTTCGGGCCGAGTCGGTCATGACGAACTTCGCGAGACTGGTATCGCCAGCCAAGTGTTTATCGATGCGCTCGAGGACGCGTTCGACAATCTTCTGGTCCTTCAGGACGCGGAATTCAAGCTGTGCTGTCCCTTGGAGGAGCTGGTGGACCTGGTTGACGTCCTGGCCTCCCGGAAGCTCGATAATAATCCGGCGTGAGCCTTGCTTTTGGATCGTCGGTTCGGTCAGTCCGAACTGATCGATACGATTGCGAATAATCTCAATGGCGCGATCGACGGCCTCATCGACGCCCTTTTGGAGCGCGGCCTGGATGCTCTTGTCATCGCCATTGTTCGCGTCGGCAAAATAGAAGTAGTTGGCCAGCGATTTGCCCTTCGGCTTCGCAATGTCGTTGAAATGCTGGACAAATAGCGGGACAATGGGATTCTCCGTGGTTGCCTCTTCGCGCTCCGTGATTTTGAGGACGGAGTCGAGCAAATCGTCTTTTTGCAGGGCCTGCTCTTCAAGAAACTTGAGCACGTCCACTTCCATCGTGACGTAAATACCGCCGCGCAGATCGAGGCCGAGCTTGATCGCTTTGGTACTGGCGCTCTTCATGTCTTCGGCATTCTGCGCAAGCCACTGAGCGCGGCGAACCGAGTCGCGGCCGGTCGTGCCGAACTCGTCGAGCTCGCTTTTCAGCTTTTGCGACTGATACGTCGGATAGAGCGCATAAATAGCTCCCGCAATAAAAAGCAGGATAAGGATAATCTTGGCGCGGTTCTTTTTCACAATTGAACGATAAAAACCCGAAAATGGCCCGGCTCGCGTGTATCCGGAGCCGGGTAAAATGCCAGTGCGTAAAGCTTTTAGGGGGGCTTATGTTCCCATTCGTTGTAATGACGGGGTTTTCCTGCCTCTTCCGGAGGGTTCTGCCGAGGCAACGCGACGGATGAGCCACCATGTGAATCGCGGGACTTTTTCCCTGCGATTACAACTCCGAAAACACTTTCTCGCTGCGCATCGAGTGTGAATTCATGCCGGGCAGATGCTCCGCAAAATAGTCACGGAAGAAGCGCTGAAGCTCTTCTTCGAGCCCCGGAGCGATAGATGTGTTTTCATTCCGGCTGAGCGATCGAAGCCACGCCCGTGCCTCCGGCGAAAGCGAACGCTCCGCCTGCTCGCCAAGCCCAAAACCCATCGTGACCACGAATTCCATATAGAATCGGAATTGGACGATCCGAGGATTTTCATTCGTGGAAAGCTGCCGAAGACTTCCCGCAAGCAAATCGAACACCTCGGGATGCTCTTCCTCATCATGCATTGCGCGCAGGATCAACTCGACAATCGCTGTGGCCGATTCGATCGTATCCAAGCTTTTCAGGATCGCGCCGTTCGAATCCGCGAGATCGGCCTTTGAAAGGAGATAGAGTCCCCCTTCGGGCTTATCCTTCTTATAAAAGACGACATTCGAGCGCGCGAACATTTCGAGCGCGCCGCCGAACTTGCTTTTGATTTCACGCGCACCTTTGGCGATGACGTTCAACTTCCCGAACGAGCGCGTGTAGAGCGTCACAATTTTGGACGTCTCGCCCTGTTTTCGGGCGCGGAGTACGATGGCTTCGGATTCTACTATCATCGGATGGTCGTGCGCAGATCAACCGTGAACAAGGGTGCGGCGTTTGGGGTTTGGATTGCCGGTACGATTTCTATATCCTATGCGTATAACCCTGTACTCTCTCGCGGCAGCCATTGGCCTGGCCATTGCTCTGATCGTTTCTCTGAACTCATGCGCGCCCTCGGTCAACGATCTGGGAACGCCGAATGCCTTGGTGGCGACACCGGACACCGTGCGCCTTGCGGGCCTCAGCGCAAGTCAGGAAGTTTCACTTCGGCTGAACTGCGGCTGTACCTTCATTTTCGATTCCGTTGTAAGCTCGGGCGATGTGGCATCCATTCTTGTAACCCAAACCGATTCGTACAAAGACTCCCTCTCGACCCATCGCGTTACGTTCTCCGCTAAACCCGGTGCAGCCAGTGGTTTGCATCAGGCCGCGTATCGCTTCTATACCTACGACGCCGACACCCACGCGGATTTCCAGGAGCCGGTCGTGGTCTTCCTGACAGTGCCGTAAGGGGTAAGGGTCGGCGAATACGCCAGTAAACGAACGTAGGGACGTGCCGCGCACGTCCTGCAGCAGAACAGGACAAGCATTACGGTATCCTGGAAGAGGATGCGTGCTTCACGGGAAGATTGCGCTCCTACGGAGCTACGCTGCACCGAGTGCACGCGCTACCCGGATTTATCGCTCGGCCGCTCTTGGCGTTCAAACGCGCGCAAGCGCAAGTCCGCCATGGCGGGCATTTTAACGTGCGCTTCTTTGATGCGCGGCTCGTGGGCGAACGGCAGTAGAGGGGATTGTCTTGGCCCGCTTACGGGCGGGCGTAGGCTTTCGCCACGAGAAGTCCATATAGGCGGCTGAGCGTGGTGCACGGACGCCATTCAAGAATCCTTCGACTGAAAGGTCTTCATCGAGTTCCGGCCAGGTGATTCCAAGTCCGCGTCCGATCCACTCGTAATTGCGGAGCTTCGCGGCCGGAGCGTGCGCCAAACGCGGATACCACTCGAGCGGGACTTCGATCGCACGTCCATCCTCTAAGTAGGCAATCAGCGAGTCCTTCGTAAATTTCAAATCGACCGCGCGGACGTTATCGTCAGCCAAAGTAGCGGTCCCATTGTTTGATGAAGTTCTCATAGTTCTGTTCGATGATCGCTCGAATCTCGCTGAGTTGCGAGGGCCGGAAGCCCGCGCTCTTAACTAATTCGACAGGCCCAACCAGAATTGTGCAACACCGTCGCCCTTCTCTTACGTGCACATGCCTCGGCTCTGGTCGATCCGAAGAGAAAAAGAAGAACACGAAGCCATTGTATCGGTAGATGACGGACATAGCGAGGACAATAAACAAATGCTTCTATTCATGGTGCCGGGTCATGACCCATCATGGACGCTGCTTCCCGGCGGCTTCGTGTAAGCTAAAGCGTGCGCTACAACGCGCGACCGAGGAATGTGCTCAGGGCCGAAGTATTTAGCCGCGGAGCGGCGGCGTACTCGCAGTCCAGGGTGGAGCGAGCCTGCGAGCGGAGCCCTGGGTTACGCGTCGTTGGAATTTCTATAGCCCTGAGTTGGAATTTCTATAGCCCTGAAAGGGCGGAGTACATCGCCCTTTCAGGGCTGATAATTCTTTACGCGTCTGTAACCCAGGGTTCCGTTTCACTCCACCCTGGGCTGCGGGTACTCCGTGCCTTCGGCACTATGTTGGGAACGGCGGCTTCGCGCAAGCTGAAGCGTGCGCTACACATTTCCAGGTTACTTCGCTATGGCTATTTTGTGGGAGCCCTTTGTGGTGTGGGACATGCTTTAGCTTGTCCCTGGTTACCGCTTCTTTTTGGGGCAAGCTGAAGCACGCCACGCACTGTGCAAATAATTTGCAGAATTCATCGAAAATATGCGATGGCGGAGGTATCGAACAACGTTATATTAGGTGGAGGGGGGTCTCTTCTTCAATTACGAATGACGAATTACGAATTACGAATCTGGCTCAATAATCGCTTGTTGGCAATGTGAAAGCATACGAGTTGCCAGGAGACACCGTGACAGGTTCATGAATATTTTCCGAAAACGGAATATAAAATTATATAGCGTGTCTGAGAGACACTCTAAAGCTTGGGGACTGGTGGGACGCGAAGCTTACAGGACTATCAGATCCTTCGGCGAGCATGTCAGGACTTCGCAGCCATCTTTGCGAATGACGACATCATCCTCGATGCGGACGCCGCCGATGCCTTCGAGGTAAATTCCAGGTTCGATCGTGACGACCTGATTCGCTTCGAGTTTGTAGCGCTCGCCGCGCTGATTGAGCGATGGCATTTCGTGTACTTCGATGCCCAGTCCATGTCCGGTCGAGTGGCCGAATTTCGAGCCATAACCATGCAGCGTAATATAGTCGCGAGCGAGTGTATCTACTTCGCGGGCATTCATGCCGGCGTGCAGCTTATCGATCGTGCGCTGCTGAGAGACTCTGACGATCTCGTAAATCTTTTGCAGCTCCGTCGAAACCCGGCCCATGGCAACAGTGCGGGTCATGTCCGAGTTGAATCCGCGATAGACGCATCCGAAATCGAGCGTAACGAGTTCGTTCTTGCGAATCTTCTTATCGCTCGCGGCACCGTGTGGCAATGCCGAACGCTCGCCGCTGGCAACGATAATATTGAAGGCATCGCGTTCGCCGCCTTCCAGGCGGGTGTGATACGCAATTTCGGCAGCGATCTCGCGCTCGGTCATACCGGGTTTCATCATCTCGGTGACCGTTGTATAGACCTTGTCCGTGATCTCGGCAGCCTTCTTCATCACAAGGATCTCGTCCTCGCTCTTGATGACTGTGAGCTTCTCGACCATTTCTGTCTCGGGGACGAGCTTTACATGACGGAATTTTGTGCGTAGGAAATCGAAGAGTGCATAGGAGATATGTTGCTTTTCGAAGCCCAGCGAATCGTAATCGCTGAAGAGTTGCCGTTCGACCAGCGCATCTTGTATGTTTCTGTCGCGCTCGACAATCGAGATTTTGGCTCCAATGACCTCTTGTTTGACTTGGGCCTTATACCGGAAATCGGTAAAGAAGTGAGGTTTTCCCTGTGCCGGGACAATCAGCAAGCCGTTCGAACCAGTGAAGGCAATCAAATATTGTATATGCGGCAGGTGCGAGACGAGCAGGGCGTCCAAGCCCTTATCCTTTACAATTCGCTGTAATTTCGCTAAACGAGCCATTGGGAAGTGCTAAGTGCTAAGTGCTAAAGTGCGTATATGCCTGTGTGGCGGGGTGCGTAACACCGAATGGGCCAAAAAACTTCACCGATCCTTGGCGCCATCTGCCAGCCATTTCAGCACAAAACCACTACTGCCGAGACTTAACCATGGAAGACTGTGCAACCCGCGCGGCCTGGCGATCCTTGATCCAGTTCAGTGCACTACCGAAGTACATCGCGAATGGACGTGGCACTTCATGGATCACGTCAGGGATAATTTCGAGTTTGAATGGCAACGAAGCATGCATGCACTGCCGGCCCGCTGCTTCGAGCGATGCACGAAAATTAGGACTATCGAATTCGCCGCTCATCGCATAGATACACAGTCCGGCATCAGCAGAAGTGCGAAGCAGTTCGTCGGGCAGAGGTCCATCGAGCAAGCCGGCAACAGAAAATACGCCGCGATACCGATCGGGATGCATGATACCAATTTTGATTGCCGCGGTCGCACCTTGCGAGAAGCCAGCAACGTATGTCTCGGGCTGAGCGCCGGACTCCTGTTCGAACCGGTCGAGCACGGCGGAGACATCTTCGTCGATCGATTCGATGCTGCCCTCCCAACTATTCATGTCTTCGCCATGACGCACAGTACCGGGTGGGACGAGGATGCTGAGACCGAGCGAATCGGCAACGCGAAACCAATGGTGCGAAAATTCGCGGTACGACGCACAGCCACCATGAAGCGTAATGACCAGTGGCCGATGCTTGATCGCGATCATTTCGGATGCCGGGACTCGGTTCAAATCATCGAGTGGGATCGTTTGTGCGATTCGAAGTTCCGCGCGCTGCGTGGAATCCATAGTGAGGACCGACTCGGTGGTGATCGGCCGATGCGGAAATGATGCGGGAAGTCGAGCGGCAACGATTGGGTCCGTGACAGGTAGGATGAGAAGCGGCGGCTGTGGGGTCCATGTTTGCGTTGAGATCTGCCGAAGGACTTTATAAACGGAGACGAGCGAATCGAACCACTGGCGCCCAGCGACATTAGAGAGGATCGAGTCGCGTTCGAGCACCTCGAAATTCCAGAACTCGCACTTGAGAGCTTTCAGCAGAGCCAGACGGGTCTCGGCGGAATCACTGGGCGATTGAGTGCTCGCTGCAATCCGCGATGATGTCCGCGCAATCCCAAACTCGGCCATTGCGGCGTACCACGTAGCCGACGAGGTTTGACGAAACGAGCAGACCTTCAGGAGAAGCCGATAGGTGTCTCGCGCCGCCGTAGGATCATTTCGGGTGGAGGCCAACCCCGCTTCATGCCACAGACGGCTTAACTCGCCTCGGTTTCGGACCGGCGAGGCAACGACAGCGCCGTGCCGAACCGATGTTCGATTAGGCGAGCCACTTTGAATAGTCGCACAGATTTCCTGGTTACCACTAAATGCGACAATACCTATCAAAAGAAGTCTGAGTGCCAGAACTGAATACCGCTGCATACGGGGAAAAGCTGAGAGCGAAATGGCAAATCCTTGCTGTCGCGTGGTTGACCACAAGCCAGCAGGTGTATGTGTTTTGACCACTCCTCCCTCGATTTGAGGTTAATCCGAGGTTGTATAGACCGCGAAGCATCGCATATGGTTTAACCCCTTTCAGCCGCCCGCATAACAAATAACTCATTCTTCCCTGTAACAAAACCTTCCGGGAAGACTTATTCTATTTTCTGATATACATGAAAGTGGAGAATCCTATAATTGAGGTGTGCGAGCTCCGGAAGATTTTCCGGGCGAAACAGAAGCAAGCTGGCCTTCGGGGCAGCTTGCGGTCGCTCGTGCACCCGGAATTCCGTGAAATAGAAGCGGTAGGATCTGCCATGATGGGCGGGATGAACTTCGAGTGCCAGACCGGGGAGCGAATCGCCTTCATAGGTCCGAACGGTGCCGGAAAATCGACCACGATCAAAATGCTCACTGGCATCCTGCTGCCGACGAGTGGAAGTATCCGTTGCGCTGGGCTCGACCCCTCTCGCGAGCGCAAGCAACTGGCCCACTCGATCGGCACAGTGTTCGGCCAAAAGTCGCAGCTTTGGTATCATCTTCCGGCGATCGATACGTACGAATTGTTCTCGCGCATTTACGAGTTGCCGCGCGCGGCGTATCGCGAGCGGCTGGATTATCTCGTGGCCGCCTTCGATATTGGCGCGATGCTCGAGACTCCGGTGCGCAAGCTTTCGCTCGGCGAGCGGATGCGTTGCGAAATCGTAGCCTCGTTGCTGCACCGTCCATCGATTCTATTCCTGGATGAACCGACCATTGGACTCGATGTCGTGGCCAAACTCGGCATCCGCGAGGTCATTCGCGATCTCAACGAACAAGAGGGTGTGACGATTTTCCTGACATCGCACGATGCAGGAGATGTCGAATCGCTCGCAGAGCGGACGATGGTGGTCAATCACGGGCGGCTTATGTTCGACGGTCCGACCGCAAGCTTTCGCGCACAATTTATTTCGACGAAGACCATCGAGCTGCACCTTGATGAGGACGCCTCTGCGTTCGATTTCCGCGAAGGCGCCGTCACCCAACGCAGCAAACACTCGATCACGATCGAACTTCCTGCTGGCGCCGGAGTAAGCTCCGAACCTATCGAACGGCTTCTGGCATATACCGTCGAGAATTTTACGCTTAAGGACGTCAATATCTTCGAGCCGCCGATGGAAGAAATCATTCGCCGGATGTATCAGGATCATCCATCACCCACGCACGGGTGGATGGAGAATCACGTCGCGACGCCACCTCTAATTTCGTAACCGTATGCGTACTGCAAAATACCTCTCGGTCGCGAAAATAAATGTCACCGAGAGGTTTCACCATTTGTCCAATTTGGCGGGCCGTGCGCTTGTCGTGATTGTTCGGATCTGGATCTTCACAACGCTGTACACGGTGACGTACCGCACAGCACATGCAACAACGATCAATGGAATCGATGTCGCGGGTGTGGTCTGGATGCTCGTCTTCACGCAAGCATTTCGGCAATCGGGCTGGCCCGTTGTGGCTGCGCTGGTCGAGGCGGATGTGAAGTCGGGGACGTTAGCGTATTCGATTAATCGGCCCTATTCATATCAGGCGTTTCACTTCTGGTCGTATGTCGGCCGCGTTCTGCCAAATCTCCTGGTGAACCTCGGGGCCGCGATGATCGCAAGCCTGATATTCGTGGGTCCGCTGCACCTCACGATAGAATCGGCGCTGGCAGGGAGCTTGCTTTTGGCGATGAGTTACATTCTCGATTTCTTCTTTTCCTTCGCGATCGGGATACTCGCGATGTGGACAGAGGATACATCTGCCTTCCAATGGATCTACTTCAAGGGACAACTCATCTTCGGCGGGCTGATCCTGCCTCTGGCGCTTTTTCCTGGTCCGCTCCGCAGCGTTGCGGAGTGGATGCCGTTTCCCGCAATGTACTACAGTGCGTCGCGCTTGCTCGTCCAATTTGATTTGGGATTGTTCGAGCACTACCTTCTTGCACAATTGCTATGGATGCTGATTGCGAGCGGGATTGCGATGACGCTATTTCGTAGAGGAATTCGAAAGGTTGAAATGAACGGAGGCTGACCGTGATACAACATATACTGAGGCGACTCCAGCTTTCAATCTACTTCACTCGCACAAGTATTCTCTCTGCGATGGAGTTTCGCACGTCATTCCTGATGCAGGTCATCGGCATGTTCGTCAACGACGCCGCATTCACGGTGCTCTGGTATATCTTCTTCCAAAGCTTCCCGACCGTCAACGGCTGGGCGTGGCTGGATACCGCGATGCTCATTGCGACGACGACATTAAGCTTCTCCCTTGTCTTCATCTTTGCCAAGGGTGCCATGGACCTCGCTGTCACCGTGCGGCTGGGCGAACTGGACTATTATCTCGCCTTCCCGGCGGATGTGCTCTGGCATCTGTCCGTAAGTCGCACGCGGATCGATGCCATCGGCGATATGATCTTTGGCATAACGATATTTCTGGTGTTCGGGCATGTGACACTGGTTTCGTTCGTCGCTTTGATTGTGGCATCAGCGGGGGCAGCATGCGTCATGTATGGCTTCATCGTCATCACACAATCACTTGCGTTTTACACACCGAACATCGAGGACGCGGCGCGCGATATCTTCGAGTTGTTGCTCGGCTTTTCGTTTTATCCGCAGAATATTTTCACCGGCGGTATTCGCGCAGTGACGATCTTCGTCATACCGGCATTCTTCACCGCGACGATTCCGGAGCGGCTCATCGCGCGATTCGAGTGGCCGGCCCTCGGCGCATTATTGCTTGCAGGGGCGCTCAGCCTAAGCGTTGCGGCTATCTTCTTCCGGTATTCGATGAAGCGTTATGAATCGGGCAATTTGATGGTGGTACGGACATAAGGAATCCAAGTGTTGAATCTCTTGGGCGGCCGTTGAAACTATTCGCCGATGTGCCGTGTCGATTTTGGTGCAAGGATCGTCTGCCTGTCGTAGATGACCTTGTGGTAATAGCACATACCGAAGCCTCCTTAGGTCCGTGATGGTTTGCCGGATGCGCATGAGCCTGTACGGGTAAATCTTGTATTTTACCTGGGCCATACGTTTTCGGCAGCCCGTTGCGGACCTGTTCTTTTTAGAATTTTTCGAAATTTTCCCATAAATGTGGAAACTGTTCCTCAGGAAATTTCGTCGGTAGGGAGGAATCCGGTGGCTTCGGCTATCGGATTCTATTAGGGCAAACAAAACAAGAGCTCCGCAGCGCTGTCTTCTTTTCTCGGCACGCTGCGGTTTCTATTTTAAATAAAACCGCGGGCCCTAATTCGGCGCGCCGCAGTAGCTACGCTGTGAGCCTCTCGAGGTCAAAATTATCTGCGTTTCTGGAGACGGGAAAGGGCATCTACCCAAAATCGTGGCGAACCTACTGCTTTCAGTCGTATGTTTGCCGCCGTTCGCTCATAAGGCACGTCCGATCGACCACGATCAGAAAGAAATATCATTGGCTAAGTCGCTCGTCATAGTAGAATCGCCCGCGAAAGCGAAGACGATCAATAAGTACCTCGGCAGCAACTACGTTGTTGAGGCATCGGTCGGTCACGTCAAGGATTTGCCAAAATCGAAGATCGGCGTAGATCTCGATGGCAGTTTCTTGCCCCATTACACAACCGTCAAGGGCAAAAAGGAAATCATCGACCGGCTGAAGGCGCTCGCCGCCAAGTCGAAAGAAGTCTTCATCGCAACGGACCCGGACCGTGAGGGCGAGGCCATCGCCTATCATCTGGCAGTCGAAGTCGCTTCGAAGAACAGCAACATCAAGCGCGTGCTCTTCACGGAGATCACCAAGACCGGAATCGCCGAGGCGATGAAGCATCCGCGCGAAGTTGACCACGCGCTCTTCGAGGCCCAACAGGCCCGTCGAGTTATGGACCGGATCATTGGCTATCAGGTATCGCCAATTCTCTGGAAGGCATTCGTTGGACGTGGCGCCGAAGCGCTCTCCGCAGGACGAGTGCAATCGGTTGCGCTCCGTTTGATCTGCGAGCGCGAGGACGCGATCGAGCGTTTCGAACCCATCGCGTATTGGAATCTCTGGGCCGACTTCTCGACCGAATCGACAGAATTTCCAATTCACGCAAAACTTGTTTCGGTCGATGGTATCGATTTTCGCAACCCCGAAGGCAGCGCACAGGACCTTGCCGAGGGAGAGGCCAAGAGCTTCATTAGCGACGGCACGATTGCGCGCGGCTATGCTGCCGATGCGCGGTCCAAAACGTACCGTATCGCATCGCTTACGAAACGGGAGGTTCGGAAGAACTCCCCACCCCCATTTATTACAAGTTCGCTGCAAGCAGCAGCAAGCTCGAAACTGCGATTCAATCCGCGCAAGACCATGGGGCTTGCGCAGAAGCTGTATGAAGGTGTCGAGCTCGGCGAAGAAGGTTTGACCGGTCTTATCACCTATATGCGAACTGACTCGACGCGGATCGCGGACGAGGCACGCACGGAAGCACTCTCCTATATCGAGAAGAATTACGGAGCGCAATATCAGGGACCAGAGCGCAATGTAAAGAAGGCGAAGGGCGCTCAGGAAGCGCATGAAGCGATCCGTCCGACTTCAACCTTCTACGATCCGAAGCGTGTCCGCCCGTTTCTCGAGGCGCAGGATAAGAACCTCTATGCACTCTATGAATTGATCTGGAGGCGTTTTGTCGCAAGCCAGATGGCTCCGGCCTTGATGGACCAGACGCAGGTCGAGATCGAATCGATCGAGAAAGCAGGAAGCCAGTATCGTTTCCGTGCGACTGGGTCGGTCATTACCTTCAACGGCTACATGCAGGTGTTGGAGGATGTAGATGACGCCCCTGCGAAGTCTGGAGATGCCGAGGATTCCAAACGGCTGCCCAATGGTATTCAGCAAGGACAGACCGCCAACATCGAAGAAATTGACCTGGCTGAGAGCCAGACAAAAGCACCACCGCGTTTTAGTGAGAGCACACTTGTCAAAGAATTAGAATCCCTCGGAATTGGACGCCCATCGACCTACGCCTCCATTGTTGGGACGATCCAGGAACGAAATTATGTCGAGCAGGAAGAACGGCGATTATTTCCCACAAAGCTTGGCCGCGATGTGAATCGCATTTTGGTCAAGTCTTTCCCAGAGATCTTCAACGTCGAATTTACTTCGCGGATGGAGCTTGAACTCGATACGATCGCCGACCGCGAACGTACCTACGAGTCGGTCATGACGGACTTCTACGTTCCGTTCAAGCATGTGCTCGATCAGGTAGATGAGCGGTTGTCGGAGGAGATGCCGGTTCGACCATGCCCGGCATGCGGCTCGAAGGAGACCGAGGTAAAGTCGGGCTGGTTCGGGATGTATCTCGATTGCAAAAATTGCGGGAAAAAGACATCACTCAAGAACGAAGGCAAACCGGCGCCAGAAAAAACTGGCGAAGCATGCCCGGAGTGCATCCAGCGTAACGATGGCGAAGGGATTGGCGAACTGCTGATTCGCTCGAGCCGATTCGGAAAATTCATTGGTTGCAGCCGATATCCCAAGTGCAAGTTTACGCGGCAAATGCCCACCGGCATCAAGTGCCCGAAGTGCCTCGTCGGCGATATCGCCGAGCGGCGTGGCGGCAAGGCCAAGCGCAAGTTCTGGGGATGCACTCGATATCCCGAGTGCGACTTCATCTCGAATGATAAGCCGGTCAACAAGCCATGCCCAGTCTGCAACAATAATTGGCTTGCGACGAAATGGACGCGAGATCGCGGGGAATTCCTTAAGTGCCCAAACTGCAAGCGGGAATTCGACGAATCCCAAAACGAGATTGCCAGCGAAACGAAGGAAGGATGATCGGCTTCGGATATGACGTTCACCGGTTAGCCGAAGGCGAGACACTCGTCTTAGGCGGCGTCACTTTCGAATCTCGGTTGGGCACGATTGCGCACTCTGACGGCGATGTGCTCGTTCATGCGATCATGGATGCGCTACTCGGCTCGCTCGCGCTCGGCGATATCGGTTTACATTTCCCCGATACTAAAGAAGAATGGCGTGGTGCTGATTCCATTGCAATGCTCTCGCGCGTCTTTCATATTCTTCGACATCAGGAAGCGCACATTGTCAATGTCGATGCGACCGTTGTGCTTGAAGCGCCCCGGCTTCGTCCTCATATCGAAGCCATGCGCGAGCGGATCGCACAGGCACTCTCGCTCGACGTCAAACGCGTTTCCGTCAAAGCGACAACCAGCGAACGGCTCGGCTTTGTCGGCCGGGAGGAAGGCGTTGCCGCGTATGCCGTCGCACAAGTCGAGTATGATTAGCTGGCTTTGAGTACATCCGTATTGATTGAGTAGCCAAAGTTGGGCACTATGGCGATAGTGGTTGTGTATTAATGAAGCCTATCGCCCCACAGGTTTATATATTGATTAACTACAGTCAGTTTGCCATGAAACGGAAACTCTTGATAATTGCTTCGATTATTACACTTACCTCTTTTGCCTCACAGCGCGCGAACGCTCAATGGACGGAGCTGAGTGTCCCGTCCGATGCAGGGGTTACCGATGCCCTTTCCGTGAACGGGACAAACCTGTTTTCCGGAACCGCTTATGGCGGATTTTTTCACTCAAGCGACAACGGCACAAGCTGGGCCGAGTGGAATGGGGTCAATAAAGGTCTGCCAAGCACATCTGTCCTTGCTATTGCTACAATTGGTACGCATCTCTTTGCAGGGATTGGTGGCCGTGCCGATAGTGGAGGAGGTGTTTTTCGTTCTTCCGACAGCGGCGCAAGCTGGACACCGACGGGCTTGACTAACACTTATGTTTATGCCCTCGCTGTGATCGGCACAAATCTCTTTGCTGCTACCCCAACCATTTATCTCTCAACGAACTACGGGACAAGCTGGTCAGCGGTTAACAACGATAATGATGTAGAATCATTTGCTGTGAGCGGCACGAATGTCTTCGCGGGGTCCAGCAGAGGAGTTCTTCTTTCGACTGACAGCGGCGCAAGCTGGACCAAAGTGAATAATGGCTTAACAGACTCTACTGTCATCGCCCTCGCGGCAAGCGGCACAACCATCTATGCAAGTACCGGTCGGGATGTGTTTGTTTCGACTAACGAAGGCACAAGATGGACTTCGGTCAGCAGTGGCCTAAGTGACGCTTATTTTGTCTATGCGCTTGCTGCAAGCGGCACAAATGTTTTTGCTGGAACTGAAAACGGCGTATTTCTCAGTACAAGCAATGGCGCAAGTTGGGTGGCGGTTGGTACTGGCCTACCTGCCGCTGGTGCCCCAAGCTCACACATTGACGTCTATTCACTTGCTGCGAATAACACATTCCTTTTTGCAGGAATTTACGAAGCTCAAGTTTGTCGAAGGCCGCTATCGGAGATGATCACAACGAGCGCAGTTACCGAGGCACAGACAGTTTCCAGTCAATTCCAAATCTATCCAAATCCCACAACCGGCCAATTGCACATCGAATCCACCTCGAATGACATTGTCATCACGGACTTGCTTGGGCGGACTTGTATGCGTGCTATGTCCGGCGATGGCACTATAGATGTGAGCAAACTTCCGCAAGGAGTTTATTCCATCAGCGATGGTCATTGCCGCTCGCAGTTTGTTAAGGAGTAGCCTTCGCCAGATCACGGCTATCGTAATGCACCCGCATCGAGAAAAATACCGCAACAGCCGCCATCAGCGCACCGATGTAACCAATGTAATTCGGATGCAGCCCGCCGATGATCCAGCCACCCAGGATCGGTGTGATCGCTCTCGAAAAACTTTCGAGCGATGAAGAAACTCCGAGCGCCCCGCCCTTGCGTGTTGGTGGCGCATATTGTGTGATGAGGCTTGAGATCGTGGGCCGCGTAATGCCCGTTCCAAAGGATAATAAAACCGCGACACTGGCTAAGACGGGTATCGTCTGCGCAACGGCAAGCCCCAGCAAGCCAACGACCATTGCTGCAAGTCCAATCCGAAGACAGGTCAGTTCGCCCAGCTTCCGGACCAATGGTCGGATTACACCGCCCTGCCACAGTACGCCAAGCACGCCGACGAATCCCATGAAGAGACCAATATCCTCCGGAGTAAACTGCAGCTTCAGCATCGCGAACAATGAGAACATCGACATAAACAGCGAAAACGGCAGGACGAAGAAAAGAAACGTGAGGAGCAACGTTCGAAGATTCGGAATGCGAAGGTACTCGAAGATCCTCGTGTAGTAGTGCCAGCCGAAAATCACGCTATCGTCACGAACATGATGGTGCTCCTTCAGATAAAACGTGCTGAGAAGCGTGCTTGATAGTGCGAATCCCGCTGCCACAAACGCCGGGACTGCATAGCCATAATGCTGCGCCAGCATTCCGCCAAGCGGCATCCCGACGACGAAGCCCATCCCAAACCCGATGCCGATGATCGCCATGGCGCCGGAGCGCTCCTTTGGTTCTGTGACGTCTGCGATATAAGCCGAGGCAATCGTTACGTTGCCACCACTAATCCCATCGATGATTCTCGATAGAAACAGAATCGGCAGCGAGTTCGCAAAAGCCAGCAGGATAAAGCCTGCCATCGAGCCAAGCTGCGAGTAGATCAGCAACGGTCGCCGCCCAAAGCGGTCGCTCAATCCACCCAGCACCGGCCCTGCAAAAAACTGGCAGACCGAATAGCTCGCAACGAGATAGCCAATCGTTTCCGGCGATGCCCCAAACGAGGTCGCGTAAAACGGCAGCAGAGGAAGGATGATCGTGAAGCCGAGCAGGTCGATAAAAATGACGACCGCGATCGGCAGGAGAGCCTTGTTCTTAAACAATTACGAATGACGAATGACGAGTGACGAATTGCGGTAATCCATTGCTCTCATCAAACACACTTCATTTGTCATTCGTCATCTGTAATTTGTCATTCAATTCATCCCGTGCATGCCTGTTGGCATCGGACTGAACTTGATGTCTTTCGGAGTCTCGAAGACGCTGTCGTCGAGCTTCTTCGGCTCCAGCTTCACGAGCTCCATCGCGGCTGCGATTTCGCCACCGTTCTTGACGACCATCTTCACTGGTACCAGACCCTTCGCTGCAAGTTGCTCCATCGCGTGGCTCGCTGCCGGATCCTGGTGTTGCGCGCCCATTGCGCGATGGAATGCATCGCGAACATTCTGCGGAAAATCAGCACTCATCCACATCGAGATTTCGCCGGACTTCGCGTGGATCTGATACTCTTCGGCGATGTGGCCAGCAACCGTCTCCTTCTGGCCCGTCGACTTCACTTCGATATCTTCCGTCTTCGATTTGATGACCGAGTCGTTCGGCATATCCATCACCATGCCGGATTTCATCGCCGACATGACAATGTACACTTTCTTGTTCGCGCGGTCGAGATACGTTTTGATCCCACCTTGCGCGCCAAGATCGAGATCTGTCTCGACCTTGTCCGCCTTCATGTTGATCGTCATCTCATGCTTCTCATCGTCCATTTGGGGGATGGAGAGAGACCATGTGGCAGTCCCTTCGAACGGCGCCTGGGCGCGGACCAATGGGGACATAACCAGGAGTGTTAGGAGCGAGGCAAGTGCTGTTTTTTTCATGTTCCGATGGCTAAATATTGCAGATTGGCTGAAGCGGCTCAACCGGCCTCTGCTCTGAAGAGTGCCAAGCTTCGAACTGCCGCGCAGATGCTTTTGACTGAATTATTGATCTCCTTATTCGAATGAACTACTTTCCAGATTCCAAATGAAAACAGGTGCCCAAAGTTAAAGTAACGCTTTAACTCTCTCTTTTGAATTGTCATTTAATGAACGCCCGGTCCCAGCCAAGCGCGCGCGAACGGATTTTTCAATGAGCAATAGGTGCACATCACCCTGCGTGTAATATACCATATGCAAGTGTGATTGGTACTCGACTTTCAAATTATTTTTGGACAATTCTCGAAATTTGTTCGTATATTTGTAGCGGTTCATTCGGATGACGCTCGTCCCGATGCCCGCTCTGGCTCCAGCCCATGCTCCTGCCCACGCTGACACCGGCTCCCTACGCCCATTCCGATTCGTTCACACCTTAACATATTTGGTCAATGATAAAAGCTAATAGTTTTCGGGGGAGGCACCAGACGCTCAGGTCTGGGATCGTCTTCCCATCCCGGCTCCATCGACATCAGGCTCATATTACATCCATATTTCCGTCGGAGGGTATTCGACGGTTCTATCATATTCTGTGAGCTAAATCAACTTACCGGGAATGGCCATTGGTCATTCCCGGGTGAATTTGGAGGATGTATGCAAAAGCTATTAATCGCAATTGTCCTAGTTATGATCTCCGATCCTGCAATTGGCCAATGGAGAAAGATTGCATATTTTGGAGAGTATATTACGTGCGTGTATTTTCTCGACTTGCCTGGGCCGCCAAGGATCGGCTTTGTCGGAACACTACAACCAATGGTGGAAAGACGTGGCGTAGCGTCTGGGGGAGCGGCCGATTCTCAAATTACTATGTAACTGACATCTGTTTCAAAGACACTTTGACAGGATGGTTCTCCATCTTTGGCTCTTCAGACGCTTGCTACAGAACATCGGACGGCGGAAGCACCTGGACTCTTCTTCCGGTGCCGGGATCAAGCTATGGGGCTTCGGCAGTCTATTATCGTCCCGGCACAAATCGGTTATTTCTTAGCATGGCCAATGATTCGGGAATGAAAGTCTCGACGGACTTGGGAGATACCTGGCTACCAGCATCAAACGTCGAGGCCGGCGGCATATCGTTCTCATCGGACTCCATAGGAATTGCTGCGGCTTACCCTCATGGAGACACCTCACATGGGATTATGCGCACAACGGACGCTGGTGCAACATGGAGTTTGGCCGAAACATCTGCACCCTGTGAACAACCACTTTCGATTCCGGAGTCCCCTATTTGTTTCGAGGTGGATGGTGGAAGAGTTATTGTTCGTCGCAGCGATGACTACGGTCAAACTTGGAGGGTACTAAGTGATTTTGGTCCGTTCGTTGACTCGCAATTCAACTTCATTGCGCCATGTGGCATCGGCGTAATTCGTGGTGATCTTAGTAGGTTATATATTCAGACAGATTCAGGGATGTACTTGTCCACCGATGAGGGAATTACGTGGAGAAATGATGGCGGCCCAGGCCGTTATGGGGATGTGGCTGAGAACATTGAGAAATTCTATAGTGCAAAGGGTGTAACGTTCGCCGGCAGCGTGTTCGATGATGGAGGTACATTGAAAGACGGTGGCCTTTGGGAAGAGGATTGGGGCACGGCGAGCGTTGCGGAGCCGCGGTGCATTGATTCGAGCTTGTGCTCCGCCTCTGTTTCGCAGAACCCGCTGCATGATATGACGACGCTTCGGTTCGATCTCTCGGATGCGGAGTATGTCCGCGTGGAGGTCTTCGATGTGATGGGCAACAACACGCCGTGCCCATCGCTTCAAAAAACGGGGGATGGCTTGTTCGAATCGGGCCAGCACCAGATCCCGATCGACTTCTCGCGCTGCGCCTCCGGCACGTATTATCTCCGCATCACACTCGGCACCGGCGAAGTGCGGACGATTAAGCTTGTAAAGGAATAACCCTATCCCGGAAAAGGAGGGGGGCGCTCCGAAATGGAATGACCGGCCCGCGAACAGGCTCGCGGGCCGGTCATTCATGTCATGAAATCACCACAGAGGTCGCTTCCGGCATGATGAGACATGCTGCATGATCCATCATGCGCCAAGTATGGCTCGTGTGGCAAATGGCAGTCAGCCCGGAGGTTAGTCTTGGATCTGGCTGCATTCTAAAGAACTTGCGCTGGCGAGTTTTGTTACACCCGGCATCAGAAAATTCATGATGCGCATACCCCTTCGTCTTAGCCTTTTCGCGTCGATCGTTTTTGTCGCGGGTCTCTCATCCTGCAAGAAAGAAATACCGGCTCCGCCGCTTGTCACGGGACTGGTTGCCACGGCACTGCCGCCCAAACCGGTCCCAGCGTTCGATGCGGAGCGCGCGCTTCGGATCGTCGATACCCAGGTGAATTTCGGCCCCCGCGTGCCCAACTCCGCCGGACACGACCAGGAAGTGGAATGGCTCTATAGCTCGCTTCAGCAATGCACGCCGAATGTGCAGCGTCAGGCGTTTACCCAGTCCGGCTATGATGCTGGCGAAGAGCTTGCGCTGACAAATATCATCGCGTCGTTCAACCCGAGTGCGACCTGGCGCATCCTGATCGTCACCCATTTCGATTCCCGCCCGTTTGCCGATGAATCGCCTGCGGATTCGAGCAAGAAGCAAGCGGTCCCTGCCGCAAATGATGGCGGCTCGGGCACGGCCGTCATGCTGGAACTCGCTCGTGTCATGAAGGACAATCCGCCGCCCATCGGGGTCGATCTCCTCTTCGATGATGGCGAGGACTACGGCAACTATAAGATCGACGATCTAACGCACTACTTTCTGGGCGTGAAGTATTTCGTTAAAGCCAAAGCTTCCGATTACAATCCGCGCTATGCGATCTTGCTCGATATGGTCGGCGATAAGAAGGCGCTTTTCCAGCCAGAGGGACATTCGTTGCAGTCCGCGCCGCAACTCGTGACCGAAATTTGGAAGACAGCGGAGAGTCTGGGCCTCTCGCACTTCAAATCCACGCCGGGTCCGACGATCGAGGACGATCATCTTCCGCTGATCGATGCCGGGATTCCCTCCGTCGATCTCATTGATGGCGATTTGGTTGGACATGCTTCGCCGGATGCCGACCGCAAATACTGGCATACGCTCGATGATCTGCCGTACCATCTCTCCAGCCAGACGCTCGGCGAAGTTGGCCGTCTGTTGCTGACATTATTCTACGATCGATTGCCACGGGACATTCCGACGCTGTGATGTCACCCGTTGTTTCGCCGCATATAGCTCTTCGATTTCGTGTGCCGATCGCGCTCGAAGATAACCTTCAAGGCTTCATGCTCATGCAGATGCCGCTCGAAGGTATCGAGGAAGCGGATGGAGAGACTTGCTACTACGTCAAAGAGACCGAATGGACGCCCGCACGCGAGCAGGCGCTTGGGCTCTTCCTGACGTCCACGCCGGCGATTCGATTTCTCGGCGCCGAAAGTATCGAGGACCGTGACTGGAGCGCGGAGTGGCGCGAGTCCGTGCAGCCGGAGCGTGCGACGCCGCAACTTGTCATTACTCCAGCCTGGCACAAAGCTGCAGCCCTCGCGATGGGAGCGAAGTACCTGATCGAGATCGATCCCAAAATGAGTTTCGGAACCGGACATCACGAGACGACGCGCTTGTGCCTCCGCGCTCTGGAAACGATCGAATGTGCCGGGAAGACCGTGCTCGATCTCGGTACCGGCACCGGCGTGCTGGCGATTTACGCGCTCATGCGCGGCGCCACGTCTGCCATTGGCGTCGATACCGACCGGTGGTCCATCGAAAATGCCGAGGAGAACCGCGGACTCAATGATTTTTCGCCGGAGCAATTGGACATTCGCGCAGGCACACTCCAGGATGCTGTCGGCGATGCGGAGGTGTTTGATATTATCCTCGCGAACATCCATCGGCATGTTCTGCTCGAACTCGCGAAAGACATCCGAGCGCATGTTCGTCCCGGCGGATTCATAATCTTGTCCGGACTTCTTAGTTATGACGCGGTCGAAGTACGTGCGGCGTACGAGCGTGCCGGTTTCGATTTTCTGGCGCGTTCGGAAGAGAACGAATGGGACTGCTTGACCTTCCAATTTCCAATTTCGTAGCAGTGCGAGCCGCAATACTTGATATTGGCACGAACACCGTATTGCTCCTCATCGCGGAGCGCGAGAACGGCGGCATTCGCGTCGTGACCGATCGTCACGCTATCGCGCGGCTGGGAGAAGGCGTCGATCGCGCACGCAAGATTAGCGATGCGGCCTACGAGCGATTGATCGGAGTTCTTCGCGAGCATCAGCGCGTTATCGCTGAATATACCTGCGACAGAGTTGTGGCCGTCGCTACAAGTGCAATGCGGGACGCCGACAACAGTCAGGAGATCATTCAGCGAACTAAGGCTGATACCGGAATTGCAGTCGAACTCTTAAGCGGCGGCGAGGAAGCCCGCTGGACATATCGCGGAGCGATCGACGGAATGCCACTTGAAGGTCCCATTCGTGTCGTTGATATTGGTGGTGGAAGCACGGAAATCTCTACAGGAACAGACCAGATATTCGAGCGCGGTACGAGTTTCGATATCGGCGCCGTGCGGCTCACTGAACGCTGTTTCGCAACGAGTCCAATCACGATGGAAGCGCGAGAAGCGGCCCGGAAGCTTGTCCGGCATATGTTGGAACATGACGTCGAACGAGCATCGGCAGAGGACGCCCCTAAAAATCTTGTCGCCGTGGCGGGGACTCCAACGACGTTGGCAGCCATGCATCAGGAACTCACAGTATTCGATGCCGCAAAAGTCCACGGCTATGTGCTTCGGCGTCAAGCCGTCGATCAGATGCTCGAAATTGTTTTCAGCGTCAGTACCGCAACGCTGCTCGAACGATTTCCCGCCGTCAATAAGGCACGCGCCGATATACTGCCTGCCGGCACGCTTATCCTTGCGGAAGTTATGGAGTATCTGGGGGCTGAGCAAGTCACTGTCAGCACACAGGGACTACGGTATGGAATTGCCTTGCGTGAATTATTCGTGTAAGTTCATCACAGTGGCTTCGACATAATGATCGAGTGACATTCGATCCCGGGTTTCAGCGGTCGTGTTGGCACAAATGCTTTCGTGCCGGTTTCAATATATCCAAGCTTGCGATAGAACTCTGGAAGCCCTACTCGGAAACTCAGCACGGTGAGGTCCATGAATTTGCAGCCGTGGGAGCGGCAAAAGTCCTCCGCTGCTTTGACTGCGGCAACTCCAAAACCTTTCCCTTGATGCGGCGGATCAACGGCAAGCATTCCGAAATATCCGCGTTCACCGCGCAGTTCGATATACACGGATGCGAGGAGTTCGCCGGCGGGGTCTTCGAGGAGCAGGAATTGTCCCTTCTGCATCATTTCATCGGCGCGCTCATCGTCGGTCCGCGTCCCATCCAGAAATCCTTCGACTGCGAACGCAGCGTTGACCACCTGCACGATAGCAGACAGATCGTGCGAGGTGGCGAGGCGAAACGCATTGGCAAGTGAGGACATGTATTTAGTGCTTGAGAATTCTCTCGATGACTTCCACTAACCGATCGATATCCTCAAGCGTATTGAACCGCGAGAACGACACGCGTACCGATTTGCTCGCGACATCCGTATGCTTGCCTATCGCGAGCAGCACGTGCGATGGCTGCTGGCTTCCCGAACTACAGGCTGCTCCATTCGAGACGGCAATGCCTTCCAGATCGAACCGGATGATTAATGTATCTGCATCCAATCGCGCGAGGACTTCCGGTGCGAAGGTAAAGCTAACAATCGTATCAATCGAGTGTTCGTCAGAGGCGGAGTTCAAAATGACATCGGGAATTCTGGCCAGCCGCCCAAGAAGGTGCTGTCGCAACGAGCGGTAGCGTGCCTCATGTCCCTGCATCTGTCGCACGGCTTCCGCAAACCCGATGGCAAGCGCAACCGCCTCGGTGCCGCCGCGCCGGTTGCGCTCTTGCGAACCACCATGATGCAGCGGTTCGAGTTTCACGCCAGAGCGCACATAAAGAGCACCGATGCCTTTCGGTCCGTGAATCTTATGTGCGCTGAGCGTGAGCAGATCGACTCCCAAATCGCGAACATCGATCGGCAGCTTACCGAGTGCTTGCACGGCATCACAATGAAACATCGCTCGGGAATTCTCCCGAATCATCTGGCCAATCGATTTGATGGGGCTGATCGCTCCGGTCTCATTATTCACCATCATGAGAGACACGATGGCAAAGCCGCTTCCCAGCGCCTCTTTCACACTCTCCGGGGAGACTGCGCCGAACTCATCGGTCTTCGCGTAGATAGCGCTCGCGCCGATCTTCGACATCCAATGGACTGGAGCCAGCACCGAGTCATGCTCGACGGCACTCGTGAGAATGCCCATGTCATCCCAACGCTTACCCGCGAAATGCTCCGCATAATGCGCGAACAGCGCACCTTTGAGTGCTGTGTTATTGGATTCTGTCCCGCCCGAGGTAAAAACAATCTCGCGCGGCTCCGCATGGATGGCCCGCGCGATTGCTTCGCGCGCATCTTCCAACGCGGTGCGTGCTTCGACGCCAAGATGGTGCACACTCGAAGCATTGCCGTATTCGCTGGCATGAAAGGGCTCCATCACCGCGCGGACTTCCGGCAGTAATTCGGTCGAGGCGCTGTTGTCGAGATAGATCACGACCCGGAAACGACTTCCGGCATATCCCTCGTTCATCTTCGACCTCCAATATACCGCCCAGACTATGAAGATTTCGTTACCACAACATATTGCCTCGCTCCGGCCCTATAAGCCCGGAAAGCCGATCGCGGACGTTATCGCCGAGTACGGCCTTACGGATGTGATTAAACTCGCTTCGAATGAGAACCCGCTCGGTCCCTCGCCAAAGGCAATGGAGGCTGTCCGATTGGCCGTCGCCGGGATCCATCAATATCCCAATGGCGGGAAATCCCTTCGCGAGGCCATCGCGGCGAAAGTTGGGCTCTCGGTCGATCAGCTCATCGCTGGAAGCGGAAGCGAAGGCGTGATGACGACCTTCATGCGCACGTTTTTTTCGGCTGGCGATGAGGCGGTGACCAGTGAAGGCTCGTTCGGTGGGTTCTATGTTCTGGCGAGTGCGATCGGCATGAAGCTCGTGCGCACACCGATGCGGAATTATGGCTACGATCTCGATGCGCTTGCGGACGCGATCACGCCAAAGACGCGCCTGATCTATATCGCAAACCCGAATAATCCCACCGGTACGATTGTTGGGCGTGCGGAATTCGAATCCTTCTACGAGAAGGTCCCGCCCAATGTCATCATTCTGCACGATGAAGCATACTATGATTTTGCGGCGGGAGATACACCTGATTATTATTCGCTTCTCACCGATATTCGTGCGAACGTCGTAACCCTTCGGACGTTCTCCAAGTCACATGGACTCGCGGGAATTCGCATCGGCTTTGGCAGCGGTCCGCGCGAACTGATCGAACCGATGCTGAAGGTGAAGCTTCCATTCGAGCCAGGCACGCTCGCGCAGGCCGCGGGCATTGCGGCGCTCGATGACGACGAATTCCTCGCGCGGACTATCGCGACGAACCGCGCGGGCAAGGTCTATCTTGCGAAGGCATTCGAAGAAATGGGCATTGCCTACATCGAGACCGCCGCGAATTTCTTTTGTCTGCCGCTTGGTACAGAGGAAGATGCGAAGCGATTAACGGACGAGCTGGAGCGACGCGGCGTGATCACGAGATGGCTTGGCGGCTTCGGACTGCCGGACTGCGTCCGTATTTCCATCGGCACCCAGCAAGAGAACGAACGAGCAGTTGCTGCAATGAAGGAAGTTCTCCATGCTCAGGTAGGGGTTAATGGCATTAACCCACTGGCGAGTACGATGACAGAAACGGGTTAATGCCATTAACCCCACCTCGAATATCTTGAATCATGGCTGAAGACCTTACCGACTACCTTCGTCCCGAGATCGCGAGCGGTCTTGGTTCGATGGAGCTTGTTGCTCGATTTGTTGTCGAGGGCTTCATCACAGGGTTGCACAAATCACCGTATCACGGATTTTCCGTTGAGTTTGCCGAACACCGTCCGTATTTGCCCGGCGATGCAATTCGGAATATCGACTGGAAGCTCTTTGGCCGCACGGACCGGCATTACATCAAGCAGTTCGAAGAAGAGACTAATCTTAAAGCGCACATTATTGTCGATGCGTCGCGCTCGATGAACTACACGAGCGATCCCAGACGCATCACAAAATACAAATATGCGACAATGCTCGCCGCCGCGCTTGCGTATCTTCTCGTTCGACAACAGGATGCGGTCGGGCTGGGTTTGTTCGATGAGGAATTGCGCGTATTCATGCCTGCGCGGCTCAAGCAAAGTTATTTGCGCGAGATGCTGCGTAAACTACAGACCACTGAGCCCTCGCACGCAACCCGCACGCAGTCCGCTCTTCGCCGTGTCGCCGAGCGACTCACGCGTCGTGGACTGGTCATTGTCATTAGCGATTTCTTAGACGATCCGGATGAGATCAAGTTGCCGCTCAGCCTCATGCAACATGCGGGTCATGAAGTCATCGCCTTTCAGGTGCTCGATCCCGCAGAGTTGACGCTAGAACTCCACAGCGCCGACGCGACGATTGTGGATGTCGAGACCGGCCAGGAAATCCGCACGCAGCCCTACCAATTGCAGGCAAGCTACCAGAAATCGGTGAGCGAATATCTCACGAACCTGAAGGACTCCCTCCTCTCGGAAGGCATCGACTACCTCCTGCTCGAAACCACCACGCCCTTCGACCGCGCGCTGCTGGAATACCTGCACAAGCGGCAGCAGATGGGGTAGCTATAGCTTCATCAGACCAGTCGCAATAGCAAGAGCTTGATCGACTCGGTTCATCGTTTCTTGAGACAGCGAGCCGTAAACGCCGACGATCCGGCTCTTATCAATCGAACGAGTTTGAAGAAGAAGCACTTTGGAATCCGACTTTAGACCGCCCTCCGGCGCTTCGATAAGGACTTCAACGGATAGAATGCGATCCAGCCGTTTGCTGGTAATGGCAGCAACTAAGATCGTACTGGAGAACTCGTTAATCAGCAGAGGCGAGAGAACAACCGCAGGACGAATGCCCGACTGTTCATGCCCTTTTACGGGATCGAGGACGACTCGGATGATGTCTCCTCGGCCGAGCGTTTCGAATCGACTTTTCATACACTTCTTCTTCGAGAGGGTGCCAAGCTTTTGATTCCTCCAGATAAAGGTCGTTCATCTCCTTGAGTCCGGAGACGAGTTCCTTGCGGATTTTTTCTCGTTCTTGCTCGCTGATCTGCCAGACCGGTACGAACGGCGGGATGACACCGAGAGTCGCTGGATGTGATCCGTTCTCGATGGGACCTATTCGCTTAGGTTTCACGGCACGCGCTGCCCGCGCGCGATGTTTCTTCGGCGCTTGCACTGGTACAGGCTTCTGGCGATACACCTTCTTCATACGATGTACCGTAACGAGCGCGCGCAAGGATTGGGTTCTCGCCCTTCGACCGCGCCCGCCGGGGCGGGCTCGGTACTTCCATAAGAGGCAGCAGATGGGGTGAGCTACTCGCCTTATTTATTTCTCAAGAGCGCCATGCAGCCGCAGAATACTGATGATTTCATCGTCCAAATTCTGCCGGATTCCTTCGTCCGCACGTTTGGCCTCCAAGGCATGATAAAGAATCGGATCACGATTCCGATCCTTGAAGTTAACATTGGCATTTCTGGATAATTAGTAATCAACTGCTGCGGGCCAGTGACTTTCAACAGCCGCTAACAAGGGTGTAACATCATGATAACTGATGTTAACCTCAGCCCCAGCTTCAACAAGAATCTTAACAAGATTTAAGCACAGCAGGTGAATAGTATCGCCTTGATAACTCGCTTCATCATTTTCCCATCTCGCGCTAATATTCCGAATTAGATTTATGAGCATAGAAGCATTGTTCGCGTTTGGTTTTGCTCCATGAGTCAGAAGAACCGTCATAAAGCCGAGTCTTCGACCAGTAATCGAGTCGGATGTCGCAGCATCGAAGCTCCATGGAGAACCCCTTGAACCGCCAGACCAGCCCGGCCAATCGCTAGACACTTCAAAAAGTACAGTGTGTCCTGTTCCTTTAACGAGTTTTCCACGTAAGCTTCCAGCAGGGTTTGCTAAGTACTCAAGCTCTTCAGTTAGTGTGGATTTTAGTTCGCGCCCATATTCCTCATCAACTTTGGCCCCGTTCCTAATCAACAATTCTGCTATTGCAGAGTCCCGGCACTGACCAAGGGCATAGTTTGGTTCGGCGCCGTATTTGAGAAGTAGCTCTACGATTTGGTATTTGCGGGCGGAATCCATTGAATATGGCTCATTAGAGTTAGATGCCATTTCTTCGCAAGAAAGGACCTCCATGAGAGGAGAGCCCTCCTTTGCGAGTTGGGGAAACCGACGGAGCAAAGTCGCGATTCTTTCCACGCTATCGTGACAGACGTCAAGTGGATCCGGAATTGTCATCCCGGGTTTTGGTGGCGGGGGTACCTTGCCATGCTGTGAGAAGCATGGGTAAGCGATCAGGGACATAATCCCTATCGCGAAAGAAGCCAACATGTACGCAAAGGGCAGAGAATGCTCGAGTGAAGGCAATTCAAAGAAACGCTTGAGCATTATTTCGGATATTTACGAAATACTTCTTGAACGTGAGAGACTGTCTTACTAATTCTATCTTTCGAATCTCTCGCTGAGAAGTGCCCTATAACGTGAATGTTAGACTTTCCGATTCGGTGAGGCCGACGCTTCGCGGCATCCATAACCACTTCTCTCCTCGGGAAAACCTTAGCCACAATGGTCTTCAGTTCAGTGTGATTGAGCATACCAATCACCGAAGGGGACATGAAGAACTTCTTTTGCTTTGATTCTGAAATGAAATCTGCGAGCCAGGCTAGATATTTTCGGTTGGTGGGTCTTAGCAAACTGGAAACACAGAAGCCGCATGCCCCGAAAGTGGGCCATCGAAGAAGTTCGACCATCGAGCAACGCGAGGCGTTTTTCAACGGCCCGATCACAGCGAGCGCATGCTTCCAATATTTCAGAGCAGCTGTATCGCCCGGAATTGGATTATCAGGATCCCTTGTAAGAATTGGGTGGAGTATTCCGTTATTCATGCACCATTTCTTACCGTCTTTGAGGAATGCCCGCTCGGATTCGACTAAGCCGAACTTCGAGTAGGGAGGTCGGTTCGCATCGAGGCCGATAAAAATGAAGTCCGCCTCTTCGGGCTTCTGCAGTTGATAATAATAGTCATAGCCTTTAGAGCGGAATAGCCGCTTAATCTCATCGGGCTTCAAATCTTTCTGTCTACTCATGGTAAGACCGGTTTGTTCACTTGTCAAACCCTCGTCTTAGTTGAGGCAGTTTCACAAATCACTCAAATAAGGCCACCATCAGCTTCCGCACCTCCTCCTCTGTATTGTAAAAATGCGGCGAGGCGCGCAGCAGGCCCTGGCGAAGTGAGATGAGAATGTTCCGGGATTGCAGCCGCTCAAAGACCTTCTCCGCATCCGGGAAGTTAAACGACACGATGCCCGAGCGTTCGCTCTCCGGCTTTGGCGTGATGACTTCTACTCCTCGCATCTCTAATCGGTCGATGAGATAACCAGTGAGGTCCAACACAGCGCGTTCCATTTCCTGGAGTCCGAATTCAAAAAAGAAATTGAGCGAAGCAAGCAACGCAGTGATGCCGGCGAAATTTATCGTGCCGTTTTCGAACCGTGCAGCACCGGCGCGCAACTCATCGGGACGTAGGCTGAAGTCGAAGGCATTCTCGATGCTTGTCCAGCCGAGCGAAGCCTGGTGAATTCGCGCGAGCGCTCGATCCCCGACATAGACAAACGCTGCGCCCATATCCGACATCATCCACTTGTGCGAGCCACAAGCGAGGAAGTCTACACAATCGCGCTCGACATCGATCGGGGTATGCGGCAACGATTGAATCGCATCAACTGCGAACAGAATATCGCGCTCGCGACAGAGCTTCCCAATCGCGTTGAGATCGGCCTTCGCGCCGGTGGCAAACTGGACGTGACTAATGGAAACCAATTTGGTGCGGGGTGTAAGGTGATTCTGGATGTCTTCCACCGATATGGAATAACCACCCCCTGCCCCCGCCTTGGAAGGGCGGAGGTTCTTTTCAATGAAATCAACCTCAACGCCATGCCGCTTCAGATTCAGGAATGGATATACATTCGCCGGAAATTCGAGATCGTTGAGGAGCACGTGGTCGCCGGGCTGCCAGTCTAGTCCTTGTGCGATGATGTTGAGCCCATCACTGGTGTTCAGCACGAAGGCAATCTGATCTGCTCGAGCGCCCATCAATTGAGCAAGCATCTCGCGCGTTCCCTGAACGGTCTTTAGCATCCAGGGATATGGCTCAATTCCTTTAAGCGCGCGGCGGGTTTGGTAGCGATCAACAGCATCGCGAACGCGAAACGAGAGCGGAGCCACTGCGGCATGGTTCAGATACACCATGTCGCTCCAGGTGTGCGGGAATTCGCGGCGGGCTTGATCGATGGTCACCGAATCGTGGGGAAGACGTCGACGACGAACCTCAGTATGCTCAACTTCGCTTGACCGAATCTTCCAACTGGATCTCTTCCGCCTTGCGCAATGCGAATGCCATGGAACGTGTGTTGACATACGAGAACATTCCGAAAGCCGCTCGCACTTTAGCCTGTCGTTCGGCCTCTTGCGCCGCCGACAACTTCTTTGGTTTCTTAGCTCGCATGTGCATGATATGCATTATGCCAAAATCAAGCCGAAAAGTTCACTCCGTCTTGCCCCTGCAGCCTCTGTTCTACCTTTTCTATGTCCTCCGGACTATCCACTGCGACTGACTCGTACTCTACTTCCACGCATCGGATTGGAATGCCGGCTTCGAGCAAGCGAAGTTGTTCGAGCCGCTCTTTGCGCTCCAAATGGCTCTCGCCGAGCAAAACGAATTGTCGGAGTGCCTCCATGCGATAGGCATATACACCGACATGCTTGAGGTAGCTTGTTGTCGGAGTATCTCTGTGGTATGGGATGGCTGTTCTCGAAAAATACAGGGCATCCCCCTTCGTGTTTCTTACGACCGTCACGACATTGGGATTTGTAATCTCCTCCTCGCGAGTAAGCGGCGAGATCGGCGTGGCGACCTGAATCGTGTCGTCTTCCTGCATCGCGCGGGCAAGAGCGGTGATAACCTTGGGATCGATCAGCGGTTCGTCCCCTTGCACATTGATAACGATAGCCGAATCGGGTAGCTCCAGAATCTGTGCTGCTTCGAACACGCGGTCTGTCCCTGATGGACATTCTGGCGATGTCATGACCGCGCGGCCGCCGAAGCGCTCGACTTCCTGAACGATGGCCGGATGATCGGTTGCCACGAACACCGCATCGATTTCTTGCGCGTTCTCACATTGCCGATAAACGCGCTCGATCATCGTCATGCCGGAAATGATGGCAAGTGGCTTTCCGGGTAACCGGGTGGAAGCGTAGCGGGCGGGAATAATGACTACGGTCAATTACGAATTGCGAATAACGAATGAAGAGTTACGATCACATAACGCATAATTCGTAATTCTTAACTCTTAATTCCCCGAATTCGTACTTTTGTAGCATGAACATTCCTCGCAGAGTCCGCTTCATTCTTTACCCCTCATCCCTCATCCTTCTCTTTATGCTGGGATGCGGCCACACATCCAATCACCCTGCCTCGGTAAGTAACCGGGTGGTCGAGTGGGAGCTATCGGACTTCGCGACGGGACTGAACCCGTTGAACTCCACGGATGCCAATGCGACGTACACGGAGGAGCAGATTTACCAGCGACTGATCGGGATCGATGTCAAGACGATGAAATACACCGTCCCGATTCTCGCAGAATCGATGCCGACGGTCTCGGCTGACCACCTTCAATATGATTTCACGCTTCGCAAAGATGTCAAGTGGGCGGATGGCAAGCCGCTCACCGGCGTTGACGTGATCTTCAGCCTAAAGGCGCTGAAGAATCCATTCAACATACTCTCAGCGCAGAAACGCGTCTATGTCGATGCGGTGCATAGTGCCGAGCTCATCGATGGCGATCCCTATCGCGTGAGATTTACGTTCTGGAAACCGTATGTGCTCGCGATCCAATCGACATTCGGCGACAATCTTTATATCGTACCGAAGCATATACTCGATCCGAACGGGCTTACGGATAAATACTCCTGGGACGACATTGCTTCGATTGTAGAGTCATCCGGCAACACGGTGATTGATAGCGTGATGCTGACGAAGCATAAGAACCCTGCAATGAGCGAGTTCGCCGAGTGGTTCGCCGCCGCGGACCGCCAGCGCCTGCCACAGTATATCCAAGGAAGCGGCCCCTACAAGCTGGACGTATGGGTCACTCAGCAATATGTGCGGCTCGTCCGCAACCCGAATTATGTGAATCATTGGGGCGCCATTGGGGACGCAAATCCTGATACCCTCATATATAAGACGATTCTTGATTTCCCAGCCGCCGTAACCGCTCTCAAGGCGCGCAATGTCGATCTTCTCGGGACCATTCAGCCACAGTATTGGAAGTCAATCGATACCGATAAGACAGGCCTGGCACGCACCTCATTTCCGCTCGGCGCCTTTACCTACATAGGGTTCAACAATAAGAGCCCCATCTTCCGCGATCCCGGCGTTCGGTGGGCGATGGCGTATATGATCGACCGGAAGCTCATCATCGATAAGTTGCTCTTTGGGACTGCGACGATGACCGAATCGCCGATCACTTCGACGCATCCCGAATACAATCACGACCTTCCGCTTATCCCGTACGATCCGCAGCGGGCGGAGCATATTCTCGACTCGCTCGATTGGAAGGACCACGATGGCGATGGTATTCGCGATAAGGTGATCGGTGGAAAGCGAGTCAAATTTCATTTCACGTTCACGTCCAACGCCGGAAACGAGATTCGCAAAAAAGTTATGCTCATCTTCTCCGAGGCCCTGCGAAAGATCGGCGTCGAGGCTGAAGTCCAGACGCTCGATTGGAGCGTCTATATCGATCGGCTTCGCGATCATCAGCTCGATGCTCACGTTGGCGCGTGGATCAACGATCCGTTCGAGGCCGATAGCTATCAGTTGTACCATTCATCGCAGGCGCGCAATCGCGGCTCGAACTATGATAGCTATACAAATCCGAAGGCGGACCGCATCATGGAGCAGATTCGGGGCGAGTTCGACGAGGCGAAGCGGCTCGACCTTCAGAAGCAATTACAGAAGATCCTTTACGACGATCAGGCGAATCTATTCCTGTGGGAACCCCTCAATCTCGCAGCCTGGGCCGATCGGTTCGATAATGTCTCATGGAATTCGTACCGCCCCGGCTATAATACGGCGTGGTGGAAAGTGCGCGGAGCCGGTGGCGGAATCAAGGCGGAGTTCTAAAGCACTACATCAGGTGGCTTTGGTCTGCCGGTTCGTTTGCATCCATCGCACAATCAAACGCAAAAATAGGAACACCCAATATCCGAACCACACAAACCAGAATACTTTGATCACAGTGGTATTCTTCGTCGCCCCGGCTGCGATCATCGTGCCGATAAAGAGCAAGATCTTCCACCAGTGAAGGTGGTGAGTCTTCGTATGTTCAGTGGCGGCCGCGCCGGTCGTTGCCTCAATCGTCCGACCCGTAGTCGTGTGCTCTGGGAGCTTTTGCCGCCAGGATATTCCGGTCCCCGGCAAACCGGTATTCACGTATGTTCCTCGTTTGCCCAGCGTCACGCTCGCGCCGCGAACGCCCACACTCGTGCTAATACCGGACTTGCTGATGTTCAGATGAACGCCGGGAAGGAGCTTGATACGTCTGCGAAATCGGATGGCCATGGTTGTCTGATTAGGGAAGGAGAACAACTACTGTGGCTCCAAGCCGGGGCCAATCTCACTCATAATTGAACTCGCGCAATAGGGAGGGAGTTTCTGGCTGACCGAAATGTTCGACTCAATTCTTCGGACTATGTGTTCACTGTCCGATGCACCTAACCCGTTACGGTACAGACGTTCTGCTTGCGATTCTCGCGATCGTGATTGTGCTCGTCCTTTTGGCAATTTGGACCGATGAGCGGTGGCTTCGGTATCTGCTCGTGCTGGTCGCGCTCTTTCTGACAGGGTTTTCGCTGAATTTCTTCCGAGACCCGGACCGCAGCATCGCTGCAAATGGCCGTCCGCTCGAAAAACTCATCGTCTCTCCAGCGGATGGAAAGATCGTGCTGATTAAGCAAATGGATGAACCGGAATTCCTGAAGGGTCCGGCGACGCTCGTTTCCATTTTCATGTCGCCGCTCGACGTTCATGTGAATCGCGCACCGATTTCCGGCCACGTTGAGTACTTCCGGTATGTCAAAGGTGAGTTTCTGGTCGCGCACGATTCGGAAGCTGTCCACCGGAATGAACGGGCGATGATCGGTCTTGCCTCTGGAGATCACAAGCTGCTCTTTGCACAAGTGGCAGGGTATATAGCGCGACGGATTGTATGTCCGCTCAAAGTGGGTGATTCGCTCTCTGTGGGCGAGCGATTTGGGATGATCAAGTTCGGCTCCCGAGTCGATCTTTATCTGCCGCCCGGGACAAATGTGCTTTCGAAAATCGGTGAGACGGTCAAAGCAGGGGAAACGGTCCTTGCAGAATATCAGTAGTATCGCTCAATGAAGAGCCGCCGCGCCTTGCGCGTACCCCAAGTTCGCTCCGTGATCCCGAGTCTCTTCACGGTGATGAATCTATTCTGCGGCTTTATCGCAATCAAGGCCGCGTTTGTCGATTCGAATTTCGTCGTGGCCGGATGGTATATCGTGCTCGGCGGTGTATTCGATATGCTCGATGGCATGATGGCCCGGTTAGTTCATGCATCGAGCGAGTTCGGCGTCGAACTCGATTCGCTCTGTGACATCGTCACATTCGGTGTGGCGCCGAGCGCGATTTTATACAAATTATTCTTCTACCAGTATCCCGGTACGGGATTGTTGCTGGCCGCGCTTCCCGCAATCACCGGTGCCATCCGGCTCGCACGGTTTAATGTGCAGTTGGTAGGCTTCGACAAGGATTATTTCCGCGGTTTGCCGATTCCGTCCGCGGCGATCCTCATCGTGTCCTATGTTACCTTTCATCATCTTGCATTGCCGGTAGCCGAGCGGCTCAGCGATCCATGGATTTTCATTGTCACGATCGCAGCCTCGCTCCTGATGGTCAGCACCATCAAGTACGATACGATTCCGAAGCCCTCGCTACGGCAGATCAAGGCGCACCCGCTCAAGTTCGGAATCTACTTCGTTGGCATTGTTGCCGCAATTGCAACGAAGGGGAGCGCGATCTTCCCGTTGTTTGTTCTCTTTGTGCTCCACGGACTTACACGCTCTGTCTATGAGCGCGGCGTTCGCTTCTTGCGAGAGCGAAAAGCCGCGGCGCTTCTCGATGCGGAAGAACTGGAGCGTGAGGAGAAATCGACCTTCGGGATCTAAATGAAATATTTCGTCTACATCGCCATCGAGCGCAAGGAAGCTATTCTGGACCCTCAGGGCAAAGCGATTGAGCATGCGCTTGGATCGCTGGGCTTCGATCAAATCGAAAATACGCGAGTCGGTAAACTGATTCGATTGACCGTCGATGCGCCGACTTCGGACGAGGCGCGCTCCGTGGCTGAACAGGCGAGCGAAAAGCTCCTGGCGAACCCCATCATGGAGACATTTTCCGTCATTCACGTCAGCGATGAGCCAGTTCTAGCTCAGGTCGCCGTATGAAGACCCGCATTATTGTTTTCCCCGGCTCGAATTGCGATCACGATGCAATGCATGCGGTGCGCAATGTGCTCGGCGAGCCGGACACGGAGTTTGTCTGGCACAAAGAGGATTCGATTGGCGAGGACGTGGATCTGGTAATTCTTCCCGGCGGATTTTCCTACGGAGATTATTTGCGAACCGGCGCCATCGCACGCTTCTCGCCTGTGATGAAAGATGTGATTCGCTATGCGAACGAGGGCGGCACGGTACTCGGTATCTGCAACGGTTTCCAGGTACTGTGCGAATCCGGTCTCTTGCCTGGTGTGCTCATTCGGAATGAATCACTCAAATTCGTCTGTAAAGAAACGTATTTGAAGACGGAGCGCACCGACACTCGGTTTACGAGTGAACTCGTACCCGGTGAAGTGCTTCGAATTCCGATTGCGCATGGCGAAGGCAATTACATCGCGACTGATGAAGTCCTTGCCGATCTCGAGCAGAACAATCAAGTAGTGTTCCGTTACTCAAATGAGAATGGAAACGTGATTCGCTCCGCGAATCCCAACGGTTCACAAAACAACATCGCCGGCATTGTTAGTAAAGAGGGCAATGTACTCGGCATGATGCCTCACCCCGAGCGAGCTTGCGAAACGATCCTGGGCAGCGCGGACGGACTCAAAGTCTTCCAGAGCCTTCGCGATCACTTCGATTTCGCAGTTGCGGCCTCTCAACATTCAGTACTTAGCACTTAGAATTGACACATGGATTTCGGCTATATCCTCCAAATTGGGCTATTTGCGCTCCTGGCTGTTGCGGCGCTTGTCATTGTGGTTGCTGCTGCCCGCGTGATCCCGCGCTCGCATAAAATCAAAAGCTACCGGTACAGCAAGTCTGGCGATGATTGGATCCTGAAGTACCCGGGCAAAGCACCTGGGAAAGCATGAGAGCTTGCTCACGAACCTTCTCGTGATAGGGCCAGTTTGGCCGGTGTTGTAGTATTTTCCGAATTCAGCTCATTTACGTAGGAGAACGATCCGTATGTTTCGCAATTTAGGCCCATTCGAGCTTTTGATCATCGTGGTCATCATTATGGTGCTCTTCGGTGGAAAGAAGATCCCAGAACTGATGCACGGCCTCGGCAAGGGCATCAATGAGTTCAAGCGTGCCACCCAGGGTGACGATGCGCCAAAGACCCCGGAAGCGCCAAAAGCATAAATCGTAGCGAGTAACGAGGGATGAGTATCGAGCATCGGGCTCTTTACTTGTTACCCGTTACTCATCACTTTACAGAACTATGTTTGAAAACATTGGGAGCGGAGAAATTCTGCTCATTTTGTTGGTCATTCTAATCTTCTTCGGTCCGAAGAAGATACCAGAACTCGCTCAGAGTTTGGGAAAAGGACTTCGAAAGTTCAACGATGCCAAGTCCGGTCTGGAAGATCAGGTCAAGACCGCAATGAAGGAGCCGCTGGAAGCCCTGACTGGCGCCAAGCAAGGTTTCGAGGCCAAAATGCGTGAAATCGCCGAGCCGCTCCACGCCGAGTTGAAAATTCCGCCTCCTCAGGCGCCAGCCGCCGCGCCAAGCCAGCCGGCTCCCCCCGAGACCATGGCCCGCGGGACCGTTACTGATACCCCGGAGCAGACGAAGATCCCTGATCGGGAAGCGTAAGCCGGATTCTTTAGGATTACAATTTGTGAGACACGAAGGATCAAATCTTGAGGTCACAAATTGTGACCTCAAGATGCTGCGGGGGTATGCTTACGCTTTGTAAGCATAGCATCAACGAGCGATCGAAGGGCATGCATGACTTGCTCTGGCGTCCGGAACGTGCGAGTCAAGTCTTTATCGAGGAGCACGAGCATCTGTTCGCGACGGCGATGTGCAAATCGGTTCGGTTTCGCCTTCGAGTAATCGAAGTCGTAATGTGGCCGCAGATCGTCTTCCACCTCACTCTTCTGCTTCTTTGTACGCTTGGTAGTGGGCCTTTTCTTTTCCATTTGCTCTCCGTGCGCTGATGATTCGTGTCTCGATTCAACGCGTCTTTATTCGGATCCCATTCGAACGTCACACGGCAAGAACGCTAAGTATGCTGCGCCCGGTTCTATCCTTAGGCTACCTAATGATCCGACGAACTTCCCGCTGCCCGCCGCAGATTACTTCGGCGAAGTAGACGCCTGGAGGTAGAAGAGAGAGATCGATATCCAAATCCTGATTGGCATTCCTCGCTAATACTACTTCGCCGAGCACACTCACGAGCCGAAGCGAAATCGGCTCACGATCGGCGTGAGTAATTAGATGGTCGCTGGATTGATGAATTGAAATAGCAGACGCGGGTAAACTTTCAACGACTGAATGAGAGACTTGAGAATAGTCAAAAGATAGCGATGCACATGTGAATGTATCCTCAGCGGCTGGTTCTGCACTCATGGGGATTGAAGCCCCCAGGAGCCATGACTGCCATGATGTTACACCCAAAATGCAAAAGGCAGCCAATCTGGCTGCCTTTTGGTGTAGGTTGAGTTCTCCGCGAGGAGAAGTATCTCAAGCCAAGTGTGGAGTAAGTCTTGCGAGGATGTTTTGCTTGCCGGTGGCGCCGATGATTTGCTCGACGACCTTTCCGCCCTTGAAGATGAGCATCGTCGGCACCGAGCGGATGCCGAAGTTCATCGAGGTCTCCGGATTCTCATCGACATCGAGCTTGCCGAATACGGCGCGGCCTTCATACTCTTTCGAAAGGTCCTCGATGATCGGAGCGATCATGCGGCAAGGTCCGCACCATGTGGCGGTGAAATCGACGAGTACGGGCTTTTCGCTCAAAATGACATCGCGTTCAAAGCTCGCATCAGTCAGATGAAGGGGTCCTGTGGAGGTGGCAGTCATAGCGTTTCCTAAAATTACGTGGCGGTTATCTCGTAAATAGTATCCGGTTAGTCCCAAATACTTCCCCGAACTCGCGAATCAGGTCGTCGTTCGGATCGACTTGAAACTGCTCGGGTAACCGGTATTTACGGCTGATTCCCTGGGCAGTTTCAACGGAAACAAACGTGGTGCAATTCCCGCGATACCGCCCGCAAATTCGCTCGACCTGCGAGATTGTCGGCTGAATTTGCTCGGAATCGAACAACCGGACGAGAATTCCGCGCGTCAGCTTTTTGCGAAGTCCCCGGATTTCAAACGCCTCATCGACGATCACGCTTGGTGCCTCCTCAGGCCCATTCCGCCGGACCTTCCCGCGTAGAAACACCGGCTTTTCGTCCTGGATCAAATTTTGGCATTGCTTGTAAGCGTCGCTCCAAAGCACGCACTCGGTCTTGCCGGTAAAATCCTCGAGCTTGAGAATGGCGAAGGCATTGCCATTCCGATCGAGCTTGCGGGTGATTGCGACGATCACGCCGCCCACGATCACCGGATCGCCCTGCTTGGCATCATTGAGATCGATGGCCTTATGTGTGACGAAACTGAGGACATCGATGCGATGCGGTTCGAGCGGATGGCCGCTCACATAATAGCCGACCGATTTCTTCTCATGCGAGAGCATTTCGATCTCGGTCCACCGCTTTTCGGCATAGACCATTGTGGGCGGCGCCAGGACGTGCGGCGTATCGGCATCGCCGAACAGTGAGTTCTGTGAACTCTTTGCTTCATCGCGAACGCGCTGGCCATATTGCAGTGCAAGTTCGACGTTCGCGAACAGATCCGAGCGGAATGCAGCCGTGGCGAGACCCGTCGTATCACACGAATCGAATGCACCCGCCTCGACCAACGCCTCGATTGCTCGGCGGTTGACGAGCCGGGTATCTAACCGAGACGTAAAATTAAAGAGCGAAGTGAATGGACCATTCTTGGTCCGTTCGCGGACGATTTCCTCGACCGCTTTTTCGCCAACGTTCTTAATACCGGCAAGGCCAAACCGAATTCCTTCGCGTGAAGCGGAGAAGTGGACGTTGCTCAAATTCACATCCGGCGCGAGGGTGCGGATGTTAAATTTCTTTGCCTCGTCGATGAGCTGGACGACGTAATCCGCGTCGTTCATCTCGTGCGTCATGTTCGCCGCAAGGAATTCCGCAGTGTAATGCGCTTTGAGATACGCTGTCTGATACGCGATCAGCGCGTATGCCAGCGAATGCGATTTGTTGAATCCGTAGGACGCGAATTTCGCAAGCTGTTCGTACAGCTCTTTCGCAATCTTGTCGGCAACATCGTTCGCGACACAGCCTTTGATGAAGGCTTCCTTCATTGCCTCCATCTTGGCAAGGTCCTTCTTGCCCATCGCGCGGCGCATCTCGTCGGCTTTGGCGAGCGAGAAGCCAGCCAGATCGCGCGCAACGCGCATCACCTGCTCCTGCACGACGATGACACCGTACGTCTCGGCAAGGATCGGCTCGAGCTTTGGATGTAGGTACTCGACTTTCCGGCGCCCTTGCTTGCGGTCGATGAACTCGGGAATATGGTCCATCGGGCCGGGCCGATAGAGTGCGTTCATAGAAGACAAGTCTTCCATGTTCTCCGGCTTGAGCGCGCGCATGTGGTTCTGCATGGGCGGCGAGTCGAACTGGAAGACCGCAACCGTTTCGCCACGGCCAAACATTTCGTAGGTCTTCGCGTCATCGAGCGGGATCGTGTCGATGTCGATCTTGACGCCGTGGTTCTGCTCGATGAGCGCAAGTGTCGTGTCGATGATCGAAAGCGTCCGCAGACCAAGAAAGTCCATCTTGAGGAGGCCAGCCTCCTCAACGTCCTTCATGTTGAATTGCGTGACGGCTTCTTCGAGCGATGGCGTCTTATAGAGCGGGACGTAGTTCGAAATATCTCCGGGCGCAATGACCACACCGGCAGCATGCTTCGATGCCGCGCGTGCAAAGCCTTCGAGTACAAGCGAATACTCGATGAGTTGGTCGATCAGCGGATCTTTGTGCGCCGAAAGCACCATCTTCATTTCCGGCAGCTCGATCGCTTCCTTGAGCGGCGTGACGCGGCCCATGATGACCGGAATGCACTTCGTCAGTTCGTTAATCGTCGAAAGCGGGACTCCGAGTACGCGCCCCACATCCTTCAGCACGGCGCGCGCCGAGAGCGTGGAGAACGTGATGATCTGCGCGACCGACTCGCGGCCATATTTTTCGCGCACATAATCGATCACCAACTCCCGCTTGTCGTCCGAGAAGTCGATGTCGATATCGGGCATCGAGACGCGCTCGGGATTCAGGAATCGCTCGAAGAGCAGATTGTACTTGATCGGATCGACATTCGTAATACCCAGAGCATACGCCACGAGCGAACCGGCAGCTGAGCCGCGTCCGGGCCCAACTGTTACGCCCATCTTGCGAGCCGCCGCGATAAAATCCTGGACGATCAGGAAGTATCCGGCATATCCCATGCGGTTGATGACGCCGAGTTCAAACTCGGCGCGATCTTCGATTTCGCGCGACGATTGACTAAATCGTTTGCTCAGTCCTTCATTGGTGAGATGTTCGAGATACGCTTCCAGTGTTTGGGTGCCGCTCTCGGGCGGAATCGGAAACGCAGGCATCTTAAAATCCTTGGAGAGCGTGAGATCGCACTTCTCCATGATTTCAAGCGTCGAATCGATTGCCTCCGGCCATTGCGAAAAGAGTTTCGTCATCTCCTTCGCCGACCGGAAATAGTTTGTGTCCGTGCCGTACTTCAGGTTGTGGACATTCGGAGTATCCTTACTCGATGAGTCGCGAATCATCAGCAGCACATTGTGCGCGACGGCATGACTCTGCCTGACATAGTGGCAGTCGTTTGTGCCAACAAGCTTGATCCCCAATTCTTTCGCCAATCGAGGAGAGTGCTCGCGAACAGCGATTTCGCGCTCCAGGCCGTGGTCCTGGATTTCAAGGTAGAAATCTTTGTCGAAGACATCGCGAAACCGTGTTGCGATGCGCTTCGCCTTTTCGTAATCGCCGCTTACCAGCGAGGGTCCAATAATACCGCCGGAGCATGCCGTGGTCGCGATGAGGCCCTCGTGGTTCTCCTCGAGCATCGACCAATCGATGCGGGGCTTATAATAGAAACCTTCCGTGTGTCCTCGAGAAACGAGCTTCATCAGATTCTGATAGCCGATTTCGTTCTTGGCCAGCAGGATCAGGTGATTGTAAGCTTTCTTCTTTCCCTCAGGGTCATCGAATCGCTCGCGTTCCGTAGCGGAGCCATCGGAAACGAAATAGACCTCGCAACCGACGATCGGTTTGATGCCGGCGGCTTTCGCCTTCTTATAGAACTCGAACGCGCCAAAGAGCACACCATGGTCCGTGAGCGCGACAGCCTTCATCTCCTCGGCTTTTGCGGCATCAACAAGATCGCTGACACTGCACGCGCCATCTAAGATCGAGTAATGAGTATGATTATGAAGATGGACGAACTCGGCCACTGTTTCAATTACGAATGACGAATGACGAATGACAAATGAAGAACCACGAATTCCTGTGTCTCAATTCTTAATTCGCGGTTCAGACGACAGCCGATCAAGAAACCAGGCAAGTTTGCCTTTTGGGCGCACCAATGATGCTGGGTAGTGCCCTTCACGATCCGCCACTATCTTTTCGAGAATTCCCTGCTTTTCTTCACCAGCCACAAGAAAGAATACATTCCTCGCATCATTAATCGCGCGAAGCGTCATCGAGATTCTGATCAATGGCGGCTTCGGCGAGCGGGTCACGATCATAAGTCGCCGATCAGCCGGGTCGAACGTACCTGGAAAGAGCGAGGCAGTGTGCCCATCTTCGCCCAGACCCAGAAGAATGAGATCGAGCGGCATGGCCGATTCAAGCTCTGCGGCATAAGCTATTGCTGCATCCTCAGGATTGGCAAATGATGTTGGAATGGGATGGACGTTGGATTCTGGTACCGGAATCCGGTCGATCAGCGTCTCTCGCGCCATGCGATAGTTGCTTTCGTGATCGGTCTGGGGCACGTAGCGCTCATCGCCCCAGTAGAGGTGGACATGCTGCCAGTCGATGGCGTCTCGGTAATCGCGGGCTAAGATTTCGTAGAGGGTTCGAGGCGTCTCGCCACCGGAAAGGGCAATAGAGAAGCGGCCACGAGCGGCGATAGCATTGCCAGCCAAAATCGCCAGTTCCTTGGCGGCCGCCGCGCTCAAAGTTCGTAGCTCGGGGAACACGCTCATGGAATCAATCGAATTCATAGATTCTATGAAGTAGATTTCGGCCCCCACGATCCCGCCGGGTAGGGATGCATCATGTGCTGCCGCTCAAGCACCGGCGTATAGAGCTCCCAGGACGCCAGCGTTTCGTCGGCAGAAACGAATAGCGTCTGATCCCCTCGCAGAACATCCAGCAGCAGCGTATGATAGGCCTCCGGCAGCGGGCCAAAGACCTCAGCATACGAGAAGTTCATCCATTCGGTCTTCAGCGTGATCTCGGCGCCGGGTTTCTTGACTTGAAACGAGACGCGAAAGCCCTCGTTCGGCTGCAACTTGATCACGAGCACGTTTGGCGCAATTTCACACATATCGTATGGCTTGAAGATAGAGACTGGCGGGCACTTGAACGTCACGATGATCTCAGAGATACGCTCCTTCAGCCGCTTGCCCGTGCGAAGATAGAACGGCACGCCGTGCCAGCGCCACGTCTCAACGGAAAGCTTAAGCTCTACGAACGTCTCGGTTTTCGAATCCGGAGCGACCCCATGCTCCTCCTTATATCCGGGTACCCCCTCACTGCCAATTACGCCATGCGTGTATTGGCCCATCAGGACATCCTCTTCTTCGATCGGCGCGATTGCGCGGAGCACCTTGACTTTTTCGTAGCGGATGTCGTTGGCCTGGAACGCGGATGGCACCTCCATCGCGGTCAGCGCAAGGAGTTGCGTCAGGTGGTTCTGGACCATGTCGCGCAAGGCGCCGGCCTTTTCGTAATAGCTCGCGCGATCCTCGACGCCCAACTCCTCGGCGACGACAATCTCGACTTTCTCGACCTTATCGCGATTCCAGACCGATTCGAACAGCGTATTGCCAAATCGGAAGGCAAGCAGATTTTGAACGGTCTCTTTGCCCAGGAAGTGATCGATCCGGTAGACTTGATCTTCTGCGAAGTGTCGATGAATGAGCGCGTTCAATCCACGAGCCGATTCGAGATCGCGACCAAATGGCTTTTCAATGACGAACCGCGTCCAGCCAGGGCTGTTGTTGAGCCCGGAGAGGCCGAGCGACTCGATTGTTGGACCGAACGCGACAGGTGGTACCGCAAGATAGAAAAGCCGATTGCCCGGAAGCGTATGCTCACCTTCGAGCGATTCGATGCGTTTGCGAAGTCCTTCAAAATCCTGCGGCGTGCTCTCGCCGATACCGAAGTAGAACAAGTTTTTTGCGCACCAGGCCGCAATGTTGGTCGCGGTGTCGCTTTCATGGTCGTAGATCGCATCATGCACGTCCTTGCGGAACGACGCGTCGTCCATGCCGGGCCTTCGGTCAATGCCGAGCACGATCGTCCCCTCGGGCAACTCGCCCGCCTGCTCGATCTCAAAGAGTGCAGGCAGCAGCATCCGGTGCGCGAGATCGCCCGTGGCACCGAAGATGGCGATGATGGCTGGTTCTGCCTTGTGCGTCATGCTATTCTTTTGTCATTGGATGTCCACCGAACTCATTTCGAAGTGCCGAGAGTAGTTTGTCGGTGAATGATTCTTGGTCGCGCGAGCGGATGCGTTCGAGAAGGGCCAGCGTGATGATCGGAGCCGGTACATTATTCTCGATGGCTTCGAAGGCTGTCCATCGGCCCTCGCCGGAATCCGCAACGACGGGCGCGATACCTTCTAATTCGGGATTCTTGCTCAGCGCATCGGCGGCAAGATCGAGCAGCCACGAGCGCACCACGCTTCCCTCGCGCCAGATCTCAGCGACTTGATGCGCATCGAGCGCAAAGTCTTTCTTCGCTTTGATCAGAGCCAGGCCTTCAGCATACGCTTGCATTAGTCCATACTCGATTCCGTTGTGTACCATCTTGACGAAGTGTCCTGAGCCCGATGGCCCCACGCGGCCCCAGCCGCTATTTGGCGAGGGTGCAAGCGTTTCGAAGATAGGCCGAAGCGATTCGATCCTCTTCTCATCGCCACCGATCATCATGCTGTAGCCTTCCTTCAATCCCCAAATCCCACCGCTGACGCCAGCATCGATGTATGCGATCCCTGATGTAGCGAGCGATTCTGCCCGGCGCATGGAGTCCTTATAGTACGAGTTGCCGCCATCGATCAGGATGTCGCCATTCTGAATAAGCGGCTTGAGTGCCCCGATCGTGTCGTCGACGGGTTTACCCGCTGGCACCATGATCCAAAGGATGTGCGGCTTTGGAAGAGCGGTGACGAGTGAGGCCAGGGAGTCGAATGATCGAATGCCATCCGTTTCTGCCCGTTTTCTGGCGTCGGAACTTGGATCGAACCCAAATACTGCATGGCCATTCCGGCTCAGTCTGGCGGCCATATTCGCGCCCATTCGGCCGAGGCCGATCATCCCAATTTTCATGTGCTGAAGTGCTAAAGTTCTAAGGTGTAGATTGCGAACCGATTCTCGAGGGTGCCTGTTCGCTAAGCACCAACATTTTAATCATCGGTAACATGCGAAAACTTACTTTACTTCTGACTCTCGGTCTGTTCCTTGCCGCCGCCTCCGCAAATGCCTGCGATGGTGATAAGGCAGCCTGCAAAGGCCACGTGAAAGGCAAAAAGACTGCCATGAAGGATTGCACGGATCCCAAGTGCATGAAGAATGGCAAATGCACCATGACCGCCGCCGAAATGGCAAAAGAAGGCTGCACCATGCATGGCACGACAGCCGACATGGCAAAAGGCGGCTGCTCCATGCACGGCACGAGCGCGGCCACAAAGGCCGGTTGCGATTCTAAAGCCACCGGTAAGCACGATTGCTGCAAGGGCAAGACCGAAGGCGCGGCGAAGAGCTAATGCTTCACTAGCTCTTTGGCGAGGATCAAGCCAATCCTCATTGTGCTACTCCTAAGACGCTCACGCGAGCGCCAACGTTCTTTTTTGTGTTCTTAATTGCGCTGACGCTTCTTTGGAGGCGTCAGCGCAATCCGTTTACCGTCAGTCCTCCGGGCACGACTGCCGAACGGCCATCCTCGCTGATAGAAAAGATCATTCGTGAATTGGGATGCGGAAGCTTTTCTGTTCGGGCAGGTGTTCGCCTCCATGAACAGTTGGAAGAAATTCGTTCAAAAAGACGATTTTTCGTCTAAATCTATCGATTTTTTGACGTATTGTTCAAGCCGACGAGCGATCGTTGGCACCGTTTCGAAATTATTAACCCCTCGGGCTTGCCGCTTAGGCTGGCAAGCCGCGGTGTTGAGACAGCAATTGTGCATGGTGACTATACCGCAGACCCCTGCGGTTGGCCACCTAAAGAAATGAGAGAGGATCGTGGTCATACCCCGTCGGGTATTATTCTCGGTGATGCCTTCGAGCGCTCCGCGCCCAAAGTGCCACCAGAAGGCCATGTGAATCCTGAAGAATCCGATTGGTTAACTTCGTTTTATATCTCCTGACGTCTTGGCGGCGCATCTGGGCACTTGTGCTCGATGCCGCCTATCCGATTCGGTCGATGGGCCACACAGCACCCATCGGATCCGCGCGTCCTGCGGGAGAAATGACCACTGACCCGAGCGTGTGGAGGCGCAGCCCTCACCGCAAACGAGAAACCCCTCCAAATCTCTTCAGGTATCCAAAGACCAGAGGCCGAATCTATTTACTCGGCGATGGACTGCTCTCCTGATCCACGTGCTGCCCTGAGACACTGCCGACCCAAGCGCGGAGCGTAACGCCCCGCAGGGTGCGAGGACACCCATCACGAATCTGGCCGCCCGCCTTATGGCAACTCGCCATGGCGAAGCCGGCCCCATGACAGCAGTGACCTATATCCCCCGCATCCGAAAAGAAATCATCATCAATGCCGAACGTGAAGATGAAATCCGCATTGCCATCACTGAAGACCGCCGCTTAGTCGAACTCTTCATCGAAACACCCGAGACCGAGCGCCACGTCGGCGACATTTATCTCGGTCGTCTGGCAAAAGTCATTCCCGGCATGAACGCCGCGTTTGTCGATGTTGGACTGGAACAGGATGCGTTCCTGCATTTCTCCGACGTTGGAGATTCTTACGAGAGTTCCTCAGCATTCCTGGCCGGCGAAGAAGCCGAAATGCGCGACGATGACGACGAGGAAGAAGACTACCTTGTTGAAGAAGGAGCGACGGCAGCCGAACAGAAAATCTATCGACCCCGTGGCGGACGCGGGGGACAGCCATCGCGCTCCAACGATCGAGGGCTTGCACAACGGGCTGAGCCGAAACCGGCTCAAGTTGCGGGTCAAGGTGGTAACTTGGAGTTGCGCCTTGCGAATCAGCGCACGGCTCCGCGTACATCGGATGCGCTTCGCTCCCGGGGTGGCAAGCCGATTCCGACACTGCTGGGTGCTAATGTTTCGCTTGAGCCCGACCAGCCAATTTTGGTGCAGGTCACCCGAGAAGCGTTCGCCAACAAAGGCGTTCGTGTTACCAGTAGAATCTCTCTTCCGGGCCGGTTCCTGGTGCTCGTTCCGTTTGAACCCGGTATTGGCATTAGCCGCAAGGTGTTTTCCGTCCGCGAGCGCACCCGTCTGCGCCGGATTGTCCGATCGCTCAAGCCGCGCGAACTCGGCGTGATCATTCGTACGGTCGCAGAAAACAAAGAGGAGTCCGCGCTCAAAGAGGATCTTTCGAGATTGCTCGAGCAGTGGCGCGAGCTTGAGAAGAAGGTCCGTGAACTAAAGCCGCCCCAACGCGTCTACCAGGATTCGAGCCTGACATCGAGTGTCATGCGAGACCTCTTTTCGCCGGACATTACACGTATCGTGATTGACTCGCGGAAAATGTATCGCGAAGTGATGGACTATGTGGAGTGGGCCGCGCCGAACCTGACCGGTACTGTCGAACTCTATCGCGGCTCGCGACCGATCCTCGATGCATTCAATATCGAGAGCCAGATCGAGCAAACGCTGACGCGAAAAATTGCGATGCCATCCGGAGGGTATCTTTTTATCGAGCACACCGAGGCAATGGTCGTCATCGATGTGAATTCTGGCCGGTACGCTGCGCGTCGCGAGCAGGAGCTGAACTCCCTCAAAACGAATCTTGAAGCGGCGCGTGAAGTAGCCCGGCAAATTCGATTGCGCGACATTGGAGGTATTATCGTCATCGACTTCATCGACATGGGTGAAGAGAAGAACCGGAAGAAGGTCTATGACGAGATGAAAAAGGAATTGCGAAAGGACCGTGCGAAATCCTCGGTGCTGCCGTTGACCGAATTCGGTCTCATGCAGATCACCCGGCAGCGGATCCGGCAGTCCATCGTGCAGTCACTTTCGGACACGTGTCCGGTGTGCGGTGGCACCGGCTTGCTGGTCAATCGCACGACGATTCTCAGACAGATCGAGCGCTGGCTCGAACGCTTCCGCGCTGCCAGCGGAGAGCGCAAACTTACGCTCAAAGTCCATCCGACGCTTGGACAGATGCTGACAAACGGCCTGGTCTCGCCGATGCGCAACTTGCAGATGAAGTTTCTGATGCGGCTGAAGCTCGAACTGGACGAATCGCTCACCGGTGACGAATTCCGTTTCTTCAGTGGCAAGCAGAAGCGCGATGTCACTGCAGACTACTCGTCCACCGGCGCTGAGGCCGCTGCCCATGCGGCCGAGGACGCTGAGGCCAGCGAACTGGATGAGGTGGAAGATGAACCGCTGATGAGCGAAGAGATGCATGACGAGCATCACGGGCATGATGAGCACGAGGATGATTTTGAAGACCCCGAATCATCTGGCGGCAATGATTATCAACGAGCCGAACAGCCTCGTAGCCGCAATGCGCGGCCGAATCGGGGACAACGTCCACGTAGCCAGGGACGACCAACACGCGAACGGGGGGAGTTCCGAAACGAAGGCTCTAACCAAGCGGATTAAGACCGTTAACTCTTTCGTCTCAGCGACAGCCGATGCCATTTATGAGAGATTCTTCAGAAAGCGATTTTTCGTGAATTTTCACCGTCTTCGCGGTTCGAAAGGGGAATCTTGACTCTGGGATTCGAATTGTATTAAGCGAAGGCTCTCTGAGTGTTACTCGAGAGCCTAATGTGGTGAAGGTGAAAGAAGCGCGTGTAGCCTGGGGCGGGATGCCCCGGGCTATATGCGTTTAAAGGGGTTCGTTCAATCAATACTAAAATGGTGCTTGGTTGAAGTGCTTACGACTCCGGATGTGTTTCGATGGCACGCGCATGGCCAGCCTAAATTCGACATTACCACATAGTATTTCACTTTGACTCGTTTCTTACTCGGCTTCGGATTCGTGCTTGTCCTCCTTTTGGTCGGACTGGTTGCGCTTGGTGTCCATTTTATGTCGGGCACGGTGACTCCACTCGAAGGCCAGGCGACCGTACGAGGCATTAGCGCGTCCGTTCAAATTGACCGCGATGAATTCGCGATTCCGCACATTCATGGCGCGACCGAACACGATGCCTGGTTCGGTCTTGGTTATGCCGAAGCACAGGACCGGCTGTTCCAGATGGAGTTCGCCCGTCGTGTCGGGCAAGGTCGGATGTCCGAGGTATTCGGTGCAAGGACACTGACACTCGATACCTGGTCGCGAACGATTGGCTTTGCTCGTATTGCGCGTGCGATGTGGGAAAAGTGTGGGCCGCACTCCCGCGAAGTGCTGACGGCATTTACCGATGGGATCAACGCGCGTATTCGCGAGCATCCGACGAAGCTCGGCTTCGAGTTCGACGCATTGAAGCTTGTGCCGGAATACTGGAAGCCCGAGGATTGCCTCATCGTGGCGCGCCTGATGTCCTGGCAAATGAACTTCGCCTATCTATCGGATGCAGCGTATGGCGATTTCGCGCTCGCGCTGGACTCGCTGCATATGCGCTCATTGTTTCCCGATTATGCCGAAGATGGCGCGACCATCGTGGATGGAGTTGATCCTCGGAACTTCGTATCGAATTATCTTCACATTACTCCAGTCCCGGCAACGTCCATCAGCCCGGCGAGAGCGATTCTTGCTTCAGCGCCTATTCCGCCGGCCCCGCCCGCAAAGGCCACTCCTGTTACGAAGGTGACCCCAAAAACAGCGAAGTCCGCGAGCGCTCCAAAAGCGACGAATGGCAAACAGTCGAAAAGCCCAACGCAGACGAAACCAGCCAAGCCGCAACCCAAGACACCGGCGCCTCTACCTCATCCAAACTTCAAGCCTCCGAAGCCGCACATTCCAAACCCACCACCAAGAATTGGCGCAGCGCAATTTCCGAAGGGCTTCATCCATGAGCTGTATGCGATCCAGCGGTCGGTTGATAGTATTTTGGGGCCACGCCAGATGGGTGGTGGCTCCAATGCGTTCGCGGTCGCGCCACAGCGATCGGCCAGTAATGGTGCACTGCTCGAAAACGATGCCCATCTCAAGCTCGACGTGCCTGCGCGATGGTATCTCGCTCACATCACGAGTGATGACGGCCTGAACGTGGCGGGCTTTCTCATTCCGGGAATGCCGGTCTTCGAAGTTGGCCGAACGCCAGATCTTTCATGGGGCGTCTCGGCCGCAATGGCAGATGAAACCGATTTCTTTATCGAGCACAGCGATTCGACCGGTACATACTATCAGATTCCCGGTGGGACGTGGCGGGCGTTCTCGATCATCCACGATACGATCCGCATTCGCGACTCAGCCGGTGGGGCGGCATACAAGCACGCGATTGACATTCAACTTACGACGGATGGTCCTATCGTCAGTGGACTTCACCCTGATAGCCTCGTGCAAGTCGTCGAGCACAACCGAAACGCGGGCGGGATTCCGGACACCACATTCTTTCACACTGCGAAACCCGTTGCCATGCAATGGAATGGCTTGTACGCGGTGAGCGATGAAATTGCCGGATACTTAAATCTGACTCGCGCAAAGACTGTGAATGAAGCGCGTGCCGGCATGACGAATTTCGCAACGCCATGTTTGAATCTCTGTCTGGCGGACCGGCGCGGTAATGTGGGATATCAATTCATCGGTCGCCTGCCACGGCGCTCCGGTAGCGAAGACCGTATCATGCTGCCGCGCGATGGTACCAACGCCGCCGATGCATGGCAAGGGTTTATCACGATGGCGCAACTCCCGAGCGTGACGAATCCTCCGCGTGGGTATATTGTCTCGGCCAACAATGCGCCGATGAAATCACGACCATTTCCGATCTCGAACGATTGGGAGCCGTCGGCTCGCGCGGACCGTATCAGCGAACTCGTCGAACATGGTGGCAAACTTTCGACAGGGGATATCGCGCGCATTCAACTCGACGTTATCAGTCCATACGACCTTCGGCACGTATTGCAGTATATTCTCGCGATGCACCCCGATCCGCATCCGCCGCGCACGACGCCCGACAGTACGTCGGTCTTTCGTCTCGATTCGATGGACATTTTTTGGAAGGAGGATTCTATTCGCAAGCATGGGACCAATGTAAGCGATAGCATGATGCGGCTCGTTCGGCAAAAGGACTCGGCGATCCTTGCTGTGCACCGGCAGCCGGAGGACACGATCAAGGCGCCAAAAGTCGATCGGTTTACCACGCTCGTACTGGAGTATCTTCGCAATTGGGATGGCGGCATGCGGCCCGAAGAAATTGCACCGGCGATCTATTCGGTTTTTCTGAACCGGCTGATCTATAATACGTTTCACGATGAGCTCGGCACGCAGCGGTATCAGGAGTTTATCGGATTGGAGAATTTGCCGCTCAGTACACTCCAGCGCATCTTGCCGGACACAGGAAATATATGGTGGCGCGATGCAACGCAGAATACGATCACGTGGGATAATGCTTCGGGCCTCGATGTGGCGAAGAACCCGCGCGATTCTATCATCGAGTTCAGCTTCCGCGAATCATTGCGCATTCTCGCAACCAGCTTTGGCCGGGATATTCGCCAATGGCAATGGGGACGCATGCACACGCTAACGATGCACCATCCGTTCAGCCAATCAAGCGCATTGATTGCAAAGCTGGCTGACGTGCAAGCCGGCCCGATGCCCGGCGGACCGACGACGGTGCTGCAAGCGATGTATCATCTCTGGGCGCCGTATGAGGAGGTCATTGGTCCTTCGATGCGCATGATCGCCGACATGAAGACGGACGAGTTGCTCGCCGTGCTGCCCACCGGCAACTCCGAAGCCATCTTCGGCGATCACTACCGCGATATGCTGAATCTCTATAAGCAGGGTGCGCTTGTGCGGCTCTCGCTCACTCAGCACAAGCCGGAGTGGAAGCGATGGGAGCTTAGGCCGGAATAAGCACTACTGAATAATTAGCATCTTGACAACGTAATGAGCAGGACCTTCAAGCTTGAGAATGTAGGCGCCTGCCGGAATGTTGTCGCGATTTAACGTCATCGAGCCCTCTGCGAGGTCGAGCTTGCTTGATCTGACCGGTCGGCCTTGAATATCCTGAATCACGATTCGCGGATGAACCGCATCGGTACGGTAGTTCAATGTAAACGAATTCGTTGCTGGATTTGGAAAAACCGAAAGGGACATTGAAGAATCACCGGGAGCGAGCGGGGTGCCAAGGTCCTCGCAGTTCGCAGGACAGTAAAGCTTGCAGAAGTAGCACTTATCTATGTCCTGAAGACCCTGAAAGCCATTGCAGCCTGCTTTGCCGGCATTGATATCGCCCCACATGACGGAGATCGAGAACCGAGACCCTGATGCGTCATTTTGGAGATCATCTAGTCCAAATGCATGGCCAAGCTCATGCAAGAGCACTTCGCAAATGGAAACCGGCAACTGAGGCTTCAAAACTGTGCAATGTTGCGGGCAAGTAGTAAAAATATACTTATCGTTGAATGTATTACTGTTGTTGAGCCAAATATTTCCATGTGTAATGGTACCATTATCGCCAAAATTGCCAAGTCCGGTGCTGCCAGCCGAAATACCTCCGGAAAAGTAACCTGGGTCTGTAGACCACTGCATCTTGATACCTGGCGAACCAGTAGTAATGCTTGATACCTTGCTCGTAGCGAACATGCCGGGGCATATGTCGGTCCAAGCTGCAAAATCCTGGTCAATGCAGTTGTCCAAGTCGACCTGCTTGATACAGTTATTATAAGATGAGTGCTGACCAACATCAGGCGTGGTGTACTCGATGAGAATTGGCTCTGACCCCTGCCACCTTCCGACCCAAAAGCCGTCCCCTTGTGATATCCAATTTTGAATATCCGTCAAGTCTGTTGGATCGTTTCCCCACTCTGTCTCAGGGCCATGCACATAAAAGGGCAAAGCGATTTCTGGGCAAGGAATTAGATCTTGCGCCGTGAGTTTTTCAGCGCAGCAAAGTAGAATCGCCGATAAGACCAGCTTGATCATGATGTTCATTGCTTCCTTCGTCAAGTATTACGGATTCAAGATATTCCAAATCCGTTGCCGGATTCCTGTTTCGAACGTACTCACTGGCACGCTGCTACCCATGCCCCAATAGTTGGAGGGGTCCGAAACCGTATCACTGTGGATCGGATAAATTCCTCCGACTTTATCTCCCATCATCGGCCACAGAGCAAAATAAGAGTTAATACCATCATAGTCAAGGTATATCGAGCGTAAGAAGACAATGTAATCATTGCCAGGTGTTAGCACATCCCAGCCCATGCTGCCAGAAGGAAATGCAGATGTGGAGTCACTCTCCTTCGACCAGCGAAGCCAGTCCCCACCATCTTTTCTCCAAACTGGCCAATAAGAGAAATGCAGACAACCAGTCGAAGGAAGGCTATCGACCTGTTGTACAACTGGATAAATCAAGGAACACAGCCCTGTTGCTATGTGGACGCCTTTTATCGTATCGATGATCGTCGCCTCGACGCAACAAACAGGCATTGCCTGGCTATCGAGATGCGCAAAAGTATCAAAATCTCTGGTCACGTTCCGTACCCTGATGTGAAGAATGTACGCTGATGCAAGGAGTGTGGCAACCCGTGCGGAATCACCCATGATCTGCGATGTCTTCTGAGCTATGTAACCAATCAGACCTGCGGGCTTCCCCCAATATTGGGTATCAAGATACTTTGCATCTCTCCCGTATTCCTCGAATAACAATGGGTCATAGTCGGTCATCGCATACCAGTATTTTAGAAACTGCTTCAGAGTATCGGGGGACTGCATGGAGTCCAACGCGGTCCAATCGGTGGATGTGAATGGGTGTCGCATCATGCTATCGATCCAGACATAGCCGAGCAGGGTCATCCAGTTCATATCGGTATGGAGCGGCGGCGCTTGGCTCAGCGGTGGAACCGCTATCCGATAACAACCGGCGTTCGTCGGCCCGGATGAGTCAGGCCAGGCGGGAGTCTGAGCGTGCATGACAAGTGGACACAAGAATGCAACGGTGAATAGTATCCTCTTCATAAGAACTTTCGTGTTAGAGATAAATTCGTCTCCCATCCTTAAAGAGCGATTGTGCCTCGATGAGTCGTCACAGCTTCTGAAGATTTTTCGAGAATTCACATGACATCCCTGAAATTGTGCTATTTTCGCGCATGTTCCCAATGGTCGTTCCACATAGCGCTCTTGTATTATGGACTCTGACAGAGGTCGATCCCGGTTGACCCTAACGCTTCATCACGGGTTCCCCAAAACGCGGTTCGAGGATATCGAAGATGCTGTGAGCGAAGCGATAACCCAATCGCTTGCCTGCATGCCGTCCGATCTTTCCAAAGCTTCGCAGCTTCAGTGGCTTCGAAGCACTGGCTTGCGTTGTCTCTATCGCAACCATGCTCATTCGTCACGCGAGTCCTTGATGCCGGATGGTTATGATGTAGCCGCGCCCGGCGATGAAGCAATTGACGAGGCACGGGAAATTGTGGAATGGGCGCTTTCAAAATTACCCGAACGGACACGGAAGATCATGGTCAGCAAGATCATAGATGGATATCCGCTCTGGGAGGTCGCTGAAGTGCTTGGCATGAAGACCAAGACGGTCCAGACTATCTTCACGCGTGGAATGCGGTGCCTCAAAACGATTATCAAGCAAGAAATAGAACGGGGGGGGGGGGGGCAGATAGAATCAAGGTCTTCGATCCTGGCGAGCACCGCATTACGTTCGATCGCGGCACGCTGCCATCGGGCATGTATTGCTACCGCCTCGAAACCGGCACAACCAGCGCGGCGCGGATGATGGTGCTGCTGCCGTAACGCCGAACTTTAGCCTCATGCCTCCGCTTCTATCAGTTGTATGACGCTGGAAGCGACTTCGAAGCACGGCAAGCGCATTCGTCTGACGGACGAGCGCTGGGCGCACATCACAGTTTATCGTGAATTAGATTTGGACGGTTTTGTGATAACCGCATTCTTGACAACAAGAGAAAGCCCATTGAAGAGGAGGGTTCAGCTATGGCCTTAGCCGATGTTCAAGATTTCCTGCGACTTATGCCTGCGGTTCTCCACGCGCCGGGTGGCTTCTTTTGGACCTCCTACGACGAAGAGGCCGACGTGCTATACGTCAACTTCGAGAAACCGAGTCGCGCGACGGATACCGAGCTGACGGAAGATGACATCATTCTTCGTTATCGCGACGAGACACTCATCGGGCTAACGATCCTGCACGCCAGTAAGCGCTGAGGATTGTCCCATGCGCATCGACATCATCTCCGCCGTTCCGAAGCTGTTGGAGAGTCCGCTCTCGGAGAGCATCGTCAAGCGCGCGCGGGTAAGGCCGCTGCCGTAGGGCACAAAGCGAAGCTGATCTCCGTTCAAAGTCTAGAATGGACTACCACAAGCTTGTTACAATCGAACCAGGGAAGCGAGGCGGACGTCCGTGCATTCGCGGTATGCGGATCGCTGTGGCCGATGTGCTCGGGTGGCTCGCAGCCGGTATGTCGCATGCCGATATTCTGAGCGATTATCCTGAGCTCACAGAAGAAGATATCCGAGCATCGCTGGCCTATGCCGCCGATCGGGAACGGCATGTTATGACTGTGGCCTAGACACATTCTCACATCGAAGACCCGATCGCATGAAGCTGCTCTTCGATCAAAATCTCAGTTTTAAACTCTGCCGGCAACTGGCTGAGCTATTCCCAGCGTCCGATCAGGTCCGGCGCCTTGGCTTCGATCAATCGAGCGACCGCGAAATTTGGCATTATGCTAAGGACCATGGTTTCGTTATCGTCTCTCAAGATTCGGACTTCGCGGACATGGCCGCACTCTTTGGTCCTCCGCCAAAGGTAATTTGGCTTCGGTGTGGAAATCAGCCCACTGCCATCATCGAGAATATTCTTCGCAATCATGCGGCTGATATTATTGACTTTGGGCAGGATCTTCTGGCATCGTGCTTGGAGCTTGGCTAAACCAGAACATGCGCATCGACATCATCTCTGCCGTTCCAAAACTTCTCGAGAGTCCGCTCTCCGAGAGCATCATCAAGCGTGCGCGGGAGAAGGGAATTATCGAGATTGTTGCGCACGATCTTCGCGAGTATGGTCTCGGCAAGTACCACCAGATTGATGACGAGCCGTTTGGCGGCGGAGCCGGGATGGTCCTGAAGCCCGAGCCGCTCTTTGCTCTCTTTCGCCGGCTCACCTCCGAACGAGATTACGACGAACGCATTTTCATGTCGCCTGATGGCGAGCAGCTCACGCAGCCGCTTGCCAATGAACTCTCGATGAAGAACAATCTCCTCATCCTCTGCGGCCATTATAAAGGGGTTGATGAACGGGTCCGCGAAAAGTGGATTACTCGCGAGATCACCATCGGTGATTATGTGCTGACCGGCGGTGAGCTTCCGGCCTGCGTGCTGATCGATGCCGTCGTGCGACTCATTCCCGGCGCAATCCACGATTCCGAAAGCGCCATGATGGACTCATTCCAAAACGGCCTGCTCGAAGGACCGATCTACACTCGCCCATCAGAATTCGAAGGCATGCGCGTGCCTGATATTCTCCTGAATGGCGATCACGCGAAGATCGCCGATTACCGCGAAGCCGAAGCGATGCGAAGAACCAAAGATCGAAGACCGGATCTGTTAAAGGATCTCTAAGTCACGTCAGACTTACCGCTCCGGTCAGTCCCGTCGCCCGTTGGAGGACGATCGGTTCTTTCCCACTAACTTACCTACCAGTCGCAAGCCCGCCGCGACCGCTCCGAGCGCGCCACCAGTGGCATCGCGCATGAGCGTCACCGGTCCTTCGACCGTCGAAACAATCTCGTCCTTGAGCCGCTCGACATCATCGAGTGTGCCGCGGACCACATCCAGCGCATCGTTGATGGTCTCCTGGATATGCAGCAATTGCTTCTCGACGTTACCGGTGATCGCGGTCACGTTCGAGGTGATTTCGTTGACGTTGCCGAGGATCGGCAGCACCTGAGCTTTGACTTCTGTGATCGTTGTCACAATCTCGGCTACATCGCCGCGAACTTCCCCGAGCAACAGCTTCACCGTACTAACTGCATTTGCAAGCGAGATAAACAACCACGCCAGCGCAAGCAGGGCAATGCCGCCGGTGATGTACAAAATGATTTCCATTGTCGTGTCCTTAATTAGACGAAAAAGCCGTCTCCGACCTATTCGTCATCTTCGCGAGAGCGATCTTCAGAACGTCTTCTAGCTTCGGCGATGGCGCGATCGGCATCTTCCAAAATATCATCTACTTTTTCGCGGGTGCGGTCGATGATCTCGTCCGCTTTGCCACGGCCATCGCTGAATAGTTTATCAGCAGCGGTTCGGGCGCCTTCCACGATTCCGCCAACACCATCGGCGATATCATCGAAGGTATCCGTGATCTTGCGGCGGAGTGCGACACCTTCCGCGGGGGCGTAGATCAGGGCCAGCGTTCCGCCTACGACGGCGCCCACAATCGCGCCAAGCAGAAACGGCCCCAGTTTTGAGGTGCCAGACTCCGTGCGGGTTTCCATTCGATCCAGTTTCATGTGGTTCTCTGCTTTGCCATTGTTTCTCATGCGTTCACCTTCTGCTCGAGTTCAGATTCCAAAGGATGTGCCAATAAGTAAACCATTTCCAAGTCAATGGAATTCACCTGGGGGGTAATCGAGAATCAGGATGAGGAACCGAGAGCGAAAACGAAATCATGAAGTCATCCCGCCCAACTATCCGTTATCCACTTTCCACTATCCACTATTTCCGGGGTGCAATACTCGAATTACTACACCGTGATGGCCGATGGGACCATCAAGCAGGTTAACCCGTTCACCGATAACGAGGTCTGGAGCGTGCCGGGCCGCTCGGCAAGGGTGGCCAGCGGCATTGCGCAGGCGTTTTCGCCAAATGGCTCCTCGCCGCATGCCCAGCCGCTCGCGCCCGAGGATCTTACCTCCTATTGCGCGTTCTGCTCCGACCGGCTCTTCGAGACTCCACCCGAAAAGTCCCGGCTGATCCCGGAAGCCGACGGCACGTACACACACCGCGATCACGTCCCGCCCAGCGAAATTCAAGCCGCAATCGATCAGCATACGCCAAATCCCTGGCTGTTCCGGCGCGTGCCGAACCTCTTCGAAATCGTCACCATCGACTACTGGAAGAAAAACTACGATTACCATCTTTCCAGCCAGAATACTGACTGGAAAGAAATGTATCTCGCGGATCCGGCTGGCGCGCACCACATTCGGGATATCCTCGCGTATCGGCTGCGGGCCACCGGGATGTCCCAAGAACGAATCGACTCGCTCCCCAAAGAAGACCTGCTTCTTATGGCCGATGCCTTTTTCGGCGGGGGACACGAGCTTGTTATTGCCGCTCCACACTTCACGCGCGATGCCACCGATGCCACTCAGCTTTTTTCTTCGGGCGATATGACACCCGAAGAGCATCACCAGTATTTCAAGTTCACGATCGATGCGATGTCCGATATCTTCGCATCGAACCGCTACATTCGATACATCTCGGTCTTCCAAAACTGGCTGGCCCCGGCCGGCGCGAGCTTCGAGCACCTCCATAAGCAACTCGTCGGAATCGACGATTGGGGTGCATCCATCAAGCACCAGATCGACATGCTCCGGCTCGACCCGAACGTCTATAACAGTCTGGCTGCGAACCTGCTCTCGATGCATAATCTCATCTTCGCCGAAAACGAAGAGGCCGTCGCCTTTGCCGGTATCGGACACCGGCACCCGACGATTGAAGTATTTTCCAAGAGCTATTTCTCACGGCCTTACGAACACTCCGAACAGGAAATTCGCGGCATGAGCGATCTCGTCCAGGCCTGCCATGCCGCCAGCGGCGCGCGCATCTCCTCGAACGAAGAATGGTACTACACGCCGATCGATGCCATCTACAAAATGCCGTGGCACGTCCTCATCAAGTGGCGCGTCAACACCGCCGCCGGATTCGAGGGGGGCACGTCGATCTATATCAATCCCATCGCGCCGCTCGAACTCCGCGATCGTATCGTCCCGAATCTTTATCGTCTGCGCGATGAAGGCCGCATCTCCAGCAAAATTCGCATCGCCGAAGAATGCCAGATCCGCCCGAACCCGCTGCGGTATTACCTCGAGTAGCGCAAGGAAGGCATGTAGTGTGGAGTTCCACTCCTCACATTCCACGAGTGGTAGCGACCTGCGGAGTACCACAAAACGCCAACCCAAAGCCGCGAAGCGGCGAATGGACATAGCTTTGTAGCTCCGTTAGGAGCGAAATAGTTGTAGCCGTGGGTTTCAACCCACGGTACGATAGAGGAGATAGACCATGCGTTTGCACAAAATAGAAGGATAGAGAACGGCACCGAGGTGGTCGTTCTGCCTAAGGACGAATTTCTCTCACTCCAGGAGAAGGCCGAGGATTACGAGGATCTGCTCGATCTCGAAGAAGCCATCCGCAAAAACGCGGACGACCCCGGCGTCTCTTATGAGGAATTCCGCAAAACGCTTGGACTGTAAGGTCAGGTGTCGAAGCCGCAAAAAGCAAGTCCCGCTAAAGGAAGCAATCTTCTCGCATTGTGTAGTGTGGAGTTCCACTCCACACATCTCGCGAGTGGTAGCGACTTGCGGAGTACAACACAACGCCCAGCCAAAGCCGCGAAGCGGCGAATGGACTTAGCCCAGGGTGAGGCGAATCGCTCCGATGGTGCGCCGGACCGTGGCACTTCCAGGATCTCTCGCTGGGCTACTCTTCGTCAATGAGTCCGAGCTGGAGAGAGGACGACCTTTCGAACTCGGATAACTCCGGCTGCCTTTTGTCAAATAGGGTGTAACTTTCGTGCGATTGCAGGGTTCTTGAGGTAACAAACACCTCCATGATGGCAAATTCTATCGCAACATCCTCTTCCATTCGCTCCTGGCGGGTTTGTTTCCAATGTTTCAAAATTGCATGGGCCGTCTTGGTGATCGCATTGATCACCAATTTATCTCACGCTCAGTGGCGCAAGCTTGGACGTATTAAGATTGAAACAGAAGTGCCGTTTTTCTCTCATTGCTTTTTCTTGCGCGATCAAGGCTTTCCTAACACCGGATTCGCTTCGTTTTATCAGCCCAATGGCTCGGCAGATGGTTTTGCCGATTCTCTATACCGGACGGATGATTACGGAAGTACTTGGAAGGGCTGCGCGATGCCAGCGCCAAGCGATTTTGTTGAAGATGTTGCATTCAAGGATAGCTTGGTTGGATGGGCTTGCACAACAACCCATATTTATTCTACGACCGATGGAGGCATGAGTTGGAATTTGTCAACGCCCCTTCCTGGACTCGGCCCAAACAATTTTCATTTCTACAAGGCCTTTTATTATGCTTCTGCAAAGTGCCTGATTTTTAGCGCGAATGTGGGATTCTTGATCAGCAAGGATGATGGATTAACGTTTCGTTGGATACAGGGATTATTCGGTGGAGGGTTTATCTTCATTGACGACATGACTTACATGACATTTGGCGGTGGTGGTTCGTTTTCTAACTCCGTTCGAACAACGGACGGAGGTAACACGTGGAATCAATTCAGCGATTATCGCGGCGAATGCATGGGCCCTTATTACTCACCGATTACTGGAGAGATCTATTCAGTTCGTGGAAGTAGTGTTAGTGGCCACGACACGTTGTATGTTTCAAGCGACCGAGGCAATACGTGGCAACTTCGGCACATTTTCAAATATCGGATGGAGCCGGAGGTCGATGGGTCGTGTCAGGGAATCGCTATTGCTCCCAGTGTACTATTGTCGAAAGGCATTTGGTATTCCAAGGATTTCGGTTACACATGGGATAGTATCGGAGGCTTTGACTGCTGGGGTATTTCCTCAGGTCATTTCCTTTCCATGGACGAGACTGGCATCTATGCCTGCGATAATAATTGCAATGTGTATAAATACGATTTGCCTGCGCGGCACCTTATCGCTTCGAATGTCATCACCTACGTCACCCCTACGGGTTATGAAACGAAGCTGTTTCTCGACATCGATTCGACGTTTAAGCAATACCCTATAGCTTCATTTGAAGCAATGCTCCGGGCGAATTTTAGTCTCGGCAAAGTCCAAGTTAAGGCTGCCAGTGGATGGACGCTAACGATGTCACCGATAGATTCGGAATCGCTTTCGCTTGTCTATAGGAGAGATTCCGGAATTGAGGCGTCATCCGATAGCGCAACCCTCTCCTTAATCTATTCCGATTCTGTTTCGCAAGACCTGACTGTGTCAATTACACCGCTATCCGCGAATGGGCGTACAATCTCAGAGTGCCTGAGTGATGCAATCTATACGTTTCGTCCGGCCTGCTCAGATCCTATCCTTCGACACTACCTTAACGATGAGCCATTCAATTCACGAATCGTCGAGCGCGACGGCTCGAGCATACTTGATGTAAGTATCTGGAATTCGAGTCCCATACGCCTGGACGCATTGAATACGCTTGGTGTCATTGTCGGGACAGTTGAATTGAGCGGAGCCGGAACAGGTCGCTTTCAGTACGATCTCGGTGTGCTGTTTCATGGGGCTCGATTCAATTTCGTTCGAATATCGAATTCAGGCGCGTCAAGAGTTCTTCTGACGCCATCCAACTGAATGCTGCGAGTCGATCCTTCATCAGGCTCAGGACAAGCCTCTTAGACCGACTCCGCTGATGCACGATTAAAGCCCGGCAACGGCCTAAAAGGCTGTGCTACACGGGCCCGGTATACAAGAATGGCACGAAAGCGTTCGGCACCGCCGTTGAGACTTTGGGAGGGATTGAGCTTGAATAAGAAACGAGTTGTACAGTTCTTCTTGCTCGCGGCGGCGCTAATGGTCGTTACGATTGCCGCTCCCGCGCAGTGGGTCCATGTGCTCACGACCGATAGCTCGCGATACGAAGGCACGCTCCTAGCCGATAGCGCGACGTTCGTGATTCTACAGTCCTACGGAGACAAGTTGCTGATTTCGCGGGACCGGATACTTCGGATCGAGTATCCACCGCCTGCCCCCTCTCTGCACCGAAGCGACAAATTTCTCAAAGGGAGTATCGTTTTTGGCGGTACGATCGGCACGCCCGGAGGGCTCAATTTTATTGCTGGCGGATATGCTGCCCGGATCGGTTATCGGGCGTTGGACTTGGCGCGCTTCCCGCGGAGGAGGCAGGTAAGTACATGATTATCGAAGCGGCGCAGGGAACACTCTCGTATGTCGTGTCGCGCAATAGCACCACTCTTTTCGAGATCTGCGCCTTCGCGAGTTCAACTGCTGCGCCAAATTTGTTCGGAGAGGGGACTCCCCCTAGCTGGAGTTCGCTGGGCTTAGGACTTGGTTGGAATTATTACGGACTCTTTCTCGAAGGGGGCTGGGCGCTCCTGCAATCCGGCCACGAGCCACAGAGTAATCTCCACTTTCAAATCGGATACGTTCACGAAGCGAGAACCGGACAACTGCCATACCGGAAGCCACTTCACTCAATGCTGTATTTCCCACACAATCCTCTCGAGTCCCAAACTCCAGCGACTCCTGGAAACCGAGGATGGGCGCGGCGGGTGCCACTAACTCTCATGCGCCGGGACAAAACAATTTTCAAAATTCATCAACAATATGCGATGCCGGAGGTATCGAACCACGTTATATTAGGTGGAGGGGGGCCTCATCGAAATATGAAATATGAAGTATGAAATATGAATTGCGGTGAGTCAGGTGGCTAAATTCGCAGAAAATGCAGTCATGGCTTGCCGGGTGACACCGTAACTGTTTCATGAAAAATTTCCCAAAACACAATATATAATTATATGGCGTGTCCATGGGACAGAATAGAGGGCCGCGTGACAATCCTGTCAATCCCAAACTCTGGCGACTCCTCGAATCCGAGCATCGCATTGATGAGTTTGAACGACTTGAAGTTTGCCAGATCAACGTCGCGAATCGTTGCAGGAGAAATCTGTCCTGTTCGCAAGAGCCACTCGCGCATGCGTCCTGCGAGCAGCGGAGTGTCCGGCGTGACCCATCGCTCGCCATCAGAGAATGCGATATTGGCATGATACGCATCAGTGATGAAGCCGTGCTTTACGATGATGATGCCGTCCGGCGCGGCGGAGTCCATGAGGGCGAGCAATCGTTGCCGGTCGGTGAGCTTGTGGGAGTACTGGATTGCGTCATCGCGTACCAACTGAAATCTCTCGGGCAGTGCGACAATGTATCCCTCGAACGTGACGCGCTCGATCTCGCGGCCATACTCGATGCGACATTTGAAGCGACCGGACTTGCATTCGTCGGGTATGGTGAGACCTCGCAAGCTGATCGGGTCATCGAGTCCGAGGAGCGCCTTGCGCGAGGCGTTCATCCGTTCCGCGTGCAGTTCGAGCAAGCGAAACGCGCCATCCTGCACACGGATCGCTTCAAACAAGAGGGACATAGACTTTATCAATCATTTCTTGATACTCAGCGTCTGCATCGCTATACATTGTAATGCCACCGCCGCTCTTGAATACAAAGCCAGCATCATACTTCTCGATGAAGCGAATCATCACCGCGCTATCCACTTCGTTACCATCGAATACACCGAAGATTCCGGAATAGTATCCGCGATCGTAACCCTCGATCTCATCGATGATCTCGCACGTCTTCTGCTTCGGCGCTCCCGTGACCGAACCGGCGGGCAGCAGCGCTTGAAAAATATCGCCCAAGCGTGCAGGCCAATCGCCTGCAAGTGCGCCGCTGATTGTTGAACTCACCTGCAGAAGTGTCTTCTGGTTTGTCTCGATGCGAGTAATATGACGGAATGAATCGACCTCGACGCTGCTGGCAATCTGGCTCAAATCATTGCGAATTAGATCGACGATGGTATAGTGCTCGGCGGTCTCTTTCGGGTCGGTCAGAATTCTGTTCTCGGCATTGGGTAAGGCCGCGTCAATGGTGCCCTTCATCGGACAGGAAGCGATGCGTTGATCCTTGATTTTCACGAAACACTCGGGTGAAAAAACGAGAATCGAGTCCTCAAGCAGAATCTTATATTCGGCATTCACATCATGAAAGATCGATCGCAAGTTGGATTCCAGCGCGACTGGTGTCCTGCACGTCAAGTTCAGCAAGTAGGTATCGCCGCGCTGGATGTGCGCCATCGCTCGCGCGAATTTTTGTTGATAGACCGAGAAGGATTCCGGTAACTTCGAAAAACCAAGTGTGGGAGCATGATCGGAAGTCTCGTTGGCGTTCGTTCGATTGGGAATCTTGAACAGCACCGCTTCCGGCTTCACTTCCGAAAGCGGAATGAGGAGTGGCTGGCGAATCGCATAATCGATAACGAAAAGAAACGGCATGGACTCGCGTCCCCATTCGTTCATACGAGCGAAGACCTCGGCCTGAGGCACGAGCCATTTTGCAAGTCCGCCAGAGAATGTCACAAGTATTATTAGTCGATAATCGCGATTCGTTTACGCACAATCTCGCGCAGATCATTCGCGAGAATGCGCGTTGCGAGTGTACGATTGTGGCGCACCACAACATTGGCTCGGTTGAGATTGGTCGCTTCGATAAGATCATCCTCTCGCCGGGTCCCGGCTTGCCGCGCGAGTTTCCCGAGCTGTTCGATCTGCTTAAAGCCTATGCCGCATCGAAGCCGATCCTCGGTGTGTGCCTCGGGATGCAGGCCATCGCAGAGTTCTTTGGCGGGTCGCTCTACAATCTGCCGATGCCGCGGCATGGCCGGCGTGTCAAGATCATGCGGGAACAGGATGACATTCTGTTCGAACGAGCATCTGCCGAGACATTTGTAGGCCTCTATCATTCCTGGGCGGTGGACCGAGCATCATTACCCGACGATCTGGAGGTTACCGCGAGCGGTCCGGATGGAGTCGTCATGGCGCTCAGGCACAAGCACCTGGATATTCGCGGGGTGCAGTTTCATCCCGAGTCCTATATGACCGAGCATGGCATCGCGATGCTTCAGAACTGGCTAGCGAGTTAAGCCGGGACGAAGCGCGAGGGCCGGTTGTTACAAAAATAGTGGCGCGACAGAAACAACACCCCCAACCCATCGCGAGCGCACCGTTGGTGCACTTCGAGCAGGATTTCGACCGGCTGGCAACGCTCGTCGACAAGCTTGAACAAGGCAATGTCCCGCTTGGCGAGATGCTCGCGCTCTATGAAGAGGCGATGACGCTCTCGGAGCGGCTGAAAACGACACTGGATGAAGCAGAACTTCGAGTCGAGAAGCTTGCCGCGATCCATGAAGAGAGCATCCGATCATCCACTATTATAGAGTCTGACCTCGAAGAGAACGATTTAGAGGATTCGGAGGATTTGTTCTGAGCTTATGCCAGATTACCCTTATCTCGATCAAATCGACACTCCCGCCGATCTCCGCAAGCTGAAGGTAACCGACCTGAAGGGCGTCTCCAATGACGTTCGCGAGTACCTCATCGACACCATTTCGCAGACCGGCGGACATTTCGGCGCCGGACTCGGCGTTGTCGAACTCAGCGTGGCGCTCCACTATGCGCTGAACACGCCCACAGACAAGGTCATCTGGGATGTTGGACATCAAGCATATCCGCACAAAATTCTTACCGGCCGCAAGGACCGTCTGAGCACGATCCGCAAGACAGGTGGCCTCGCGCCGTTCCTCAAGCGCGAAGAAAGCGATTACGATGTTTTTGGCGCAGGTCACGCTTCGACCTCGATCAGCGCGGCGCTCGGTATTGCCACCGCCCGCGATTTTGCCGGTGATACCTACAAAGTCGCCGCCGTGATCGGTGATGGCTCCATGACCGGCGGGATCGCATATGAGGCGCTCAACAACTGTGGCATGCTCAGAAAGGACATTCTTGTCATCCTGAATGACAATCGGATGTCCATCGCACCGAACGTCTGGGCGTTGCATGAGTACTTTAATTCGCTCATCACGAACCCCAAAGTCCGCAAGTTCAAGGACCAGGTTTGGGATAAACTCGAAGGCCACGACCGTCTGCGGCTGGCCGGCTCCAAACTCGTGGACGGAATGAAGGCCGTCATGACGCCCGGCATGATGTTCGAGGCGCTCGGCTTCAAGTATTTTGGTCCGATCAACGGCCACAATGTGGTCAAACTGGTCGAAACGCTGGAATTTTTAAAGGACCAGACCGGGCCTCTGTTGTTGCATGTCATCACCGAGAAGGGCAAGGGCTACGCGCCCGCCGAGTCGCACGTGCAGCGGTACCATGCAGCCTCTGGGGCGTTCGATAAGATCACTGGCGCAGCGATCGTCAAGCCTATTGCGGCCCCTACACCACCCGAATATACCAAAGTCTTCGGCAACGCCTTGCTTGAAATCTGTAAGGCGAATCCACTCGTCGTCGGCATCACGGCCGCGATGCCGGACGGCACAGGCCTGAATATTCTCCAGAAGGAGTTGCCCGACCGGTTCTTCGATGTTGGAATCGCCGAGCAACATGCCGTGACATTCGCCGCTGGCATGGCGACTCAGGGGTTTACACCAGTCTGCGCGATCTACTCCACATTCCTTCAGCGCGCGTTCGACCAGATCGTCCACGATGTGGCGCTCCAAAAGCTGCCCGTGGTCTTCGCGTTAGACCGCGCCGGACTTGTGGGCGCCGACGGCCCGACGCACCATGGCGCGTTCGATCTTTCCTATCTCCGCCTCATCCCGAATATGACCATCATGGTCCCAAAGGACGAGCAGGAACTGCGCGATATGCTGTTTACCGCAACATCGGGTAGTGGAGAGTTGGCAGTGGATAGTGGAGAGATTGCGGAAACCCACTCCACTCCCCTCTATCCACTATCCACTATCAACTGCAAGGGTCCCATCGCTATTCGCTATCCCCGTGGCGCCGGAGTCGGTGTGCCGCTGGCAGCCAAAGGCTTCCGCCGCATCCCGATCGGTCAGGGCGAAATGCTGCGCGATGGCTCAGATGTCGTGGTTGTCGGGGTTGGACCTATCCTTTATGAGGCGCTCAAAGCCGCCGAGGACCTGGCTGTCGATGGCATTTCGGTCGCCGTGGCCAATGCCCGGTTCGTCAAGCCGCTCGATGCCGCCTTGCTCGAAGGACTCGCCGCGCGCTTCAAGCATATTGTGACCGTTGAAGAAAATACGATAGCTGGCGGTTTTGGCAGCGCAGTGGCGGAATATTTCGCATCCCGCAACATCCTTCATCCTTCATCCGTTATCCCTCATCCCTTAATAATCGGCATTCCAGACCAGTTTATCGAGCATGGAGCGCCCCAGGCCCTGAGTGCAAGCATTGGACTCACTCGCGAGGGTATCCGTGAGCGCGTGCGCGCCCTGGTGCAAACACCCATTCTGACTGGGGTCTAAACAAACCTGCCGCCGGAGCCAAAACCCCGCTTTTGTAGGCTCCGGCGATTTTCGCTGTATTTTTGTAACTCCGGTGAGGGCATGAGCAATCATGCGATTTATTCTCGCCCGGTCCGCGTTGTTTTTTATTATCATTTTGTAACCATCCACTTTCACTCGTCCCCATGAGTAAAGTACGAGCCACACTTCTCTCCGTCATCCTTCTCGCATCCGTCGGATTCGCGACCTCTCAGGACGCTCTCGCGCAATGGAGTGGTAAGATTACCGCGCCATTCAATATTACGTGCGTGAAATTCCTGCAGGCCGAAAACGCACGCGAGCCTTCACCGCTTCCAATGGCTACGTTCCATCATGGCCTCGTGGGGGGGCCGCAAGGCATCCAGTACTGTAACTCGACCGGGGCCTGGACCGTGGCGACGGTTCCTACGAACTGGACTGATGGCTGGATCAGCGATTTTTCATTCGAGGATACGCTCACGGGCTACGCCTCGATCTATGGTGCGGCACCCACGTTCTATTCTTTGCCGCTTGTTTCGGCCGTTCTCAAGACCACCGATGGCGGAGCGACCTGGAATTTCCTCACAAATGCGCCTCCAGAAGTGCGTGGGCTCTTCTACAATTGGAACAACCAGCGATTGTACTGCTCGAGTGGTGGCATCGATGATATTGGTACTTCCGGGATGACGGGTGCTTTTGTCTCGACAAACCATGGCACGGATTGGAGCCTCATAAACGTCACCAAGCCGCCCAATCCAGCCGAAAATCTTGCCGCTTGGTGCTATTATACTGGCTTCGCGTCATGGAATGGAACGGACATCGTGCTTGCCACCGAGGGTGGGCCAGTTAACCCATGCGTCGGCGCGAGTCCGTTAGATCCATTTAGCGATCCTAAATGGCTTGCTTCGCACGATGGAGGAGTTACTTGGCAACAAATTCCCATGAACGTGAGCAGCATGCAGCCTGTCGCGCTTAAAGGTACCAAAGCATTTTTCGCTTCAACCAATTATCAGCGGACGGTGCCTCAGCAGAGCAGCATTTACACGTCATCCGATAACGGCAATACCTGGCGCGCAAACTCAGGCTTTTTGCAGACGACCGACGAACTGACCGAAACAATGGGCGGGGATCCTTGCTGTATTGTCGCTGCGGACAATTCCGGAAACGGAATTATTTACTCGATCGATGATGGAGGAACCTGGCAGCCGATGAGTGGTGGACCGCTGACCCCACTCGAACTGCGCTTCTATGTCGGTTCCGATTCCATCTGGGCATTTGATGGAACACGATTGTTGCAGTCGGCTCAACGCCCGACGCCGCATCCTATCCATATTTACCCTAACGCCGTTAACTTTGCGCATTCCGGATGTTTCACGTCTGATACTGTCATTCAGCTGTTCGGATGTAATTGTGGCAACGCAACACTCCTTTTTGATTCGATTCAGCACATTTCTGGGGTCGCAGCAGATACGAGTAAATTTGCCGTTGGCTCGAATAGCAGTGGGGCGATGTGGCCGGGACCACCATTGCCACATGCATTCTGCGGACCGGATCAGGCCCATATTCAGTACACACCGAATGGACCAAATCCCGATACCGTCATCGCCCATCTGATCATTCAGAATAACGGGGCCACGATCGATACTCCTATCCAGGTTATCGGTAACGGTGCGCCAGCCACGTACACAGCCAATTTCTCGACCCAAAAGGCCGTAGTCATTTATGGGAAATCGTGCCAACAGGTGGACACTGATCTCATATTGTATAATACCACTTGTTCCGATCTTACAATTCAGAGCATAACGACCCCTCAGATCGACGGTGCATTCTCGGTAACCCTTCCATCAGGGCAACTTTTATTGCCAGGCCATGGCGGCTCGCAAGCAATCCATATTCATGCTCTGGCAACGAAGCCGAATACATTCAATTTGCAGATCACGGTCCATGTAAATGGTCTTCCTGATAAGACTTTCTACATCACTTACGAAGACACGGGAAGTATCATCCCACCTTACACTCGCGGTTTTGTTCTGCGGGATACGTTCGATTGCGTCCGGCATGCCCTCAATGATACGGCGGTCTATTACTTTGACACGACTTGCCTGCCAGTAAACATCTCAAACATCCAGCTTGCAAATCAAAACGACCCCAATTTCCGGATCGATCTCCCACAATTGCCCGACACGGTGTATCCGCCACCACCACCGCCGGGTCATCAATCGGTCCTAAAACTTAAGGTTCACTTACTCAGCACAAAGCCTGGCACTTATCGAGATACGATCATGTGGATCGATACGATGTCCGACGGCACTGGAATAATGTCGCGAACGCCGATTGAATACACTATTCTCCAGCCGATTACTCTTAAGCCGGCGGGTCCGACGAACATACCGTTCGGTTGTATCTCGCCATGTAACAGAGATACGATCTTCTTCCCTATCAAGATTGCGAATCCCTGTGATTTCGGAGTACGCGTTAGTGGATACAGCGAGAACATAACGCTCGGCGGCTATTCAGTAATCCGACATCCAGTGGTTGGCGACTCTCTTCTGCCGGGTGCTAAGGACACAATTATTGTCGTATGGCCGTTCGGCGCTACTCAGAACCCAGCTAATGGCTCGGTCACAGTCACCTACCGCCACGGCTCTGACTCTTCAGTAGTTCAGTATACTTTCAGTGGCACGGCATGCCCAAGTGTCAACGCCTCAATCACTCCATTTTCGAATACGCTCGGCAACATACGGCTTGGATGTGATTCTGTCGATGTATGGGATTCGATTCAAAACACCGGATGTAATGCAATCGAGAAGATTGCATCAATCAACTTCCTCTCTGGAAGAGCCATTTTGGTGAGTCCGCAAGTGGGTGATATTCTCAAGCCGGATACTACCATCCCACTTCATCTTCGCTTCGTGCCGCAGCCAGGCGAGACCGGCCAAATTTGTGGTACGATCTCATTGTTTATTACCAGTGCGACGCCTCCGGTATTTGGTGTCAATGACACGATTACATGGTGCGCCAATGTCATCCCTGCTCAGAAAAGCGCGACGATATCCTCGATTCAGAAGCAGGATTCGATTCCATGCGGCAGTACCTGGGATACCACGATCTGCATTGTGAACACGGCGAGCTGCGGCGCTCCGCTTAAGATCGATAGTGCCGTCCAAAGCTCCGCTCATCTCACAGTCTCGGGTAGCTTTCCAGCGATGATCCCGCCCGGCGGGACATTCTGCTTCACAGCGCACTTTGCGCCACCCACGCCGACACAAACCGCGGGACTTATCTCCGGACAAATCAATGTCTTCGGCGATACCAGCTTCACGGTGCCGTACAATATACCGTATCAGCCGTGCAGCACAGGAACGGCACTCAGAATCGACACCGCGGGCAAAACCGATGTCTCAACACTACGTTGTATCGTGTTGCTCGACACCATGTCGATCACGGTATTAAGTGGTTCGGCGACGTTCAACACGGCCACTCTAAATCCGGCTGGAGGTGGTTATAGCCTGACAGTGCTTCCTCCGGGGACCGGGCAGGTAGTCAATACAGGTGAGACTCTCAAGTTTGTCGTGAGCTTCAATCCGGATCTCGCGGCAGGCGGCGGAACAACGAGCGTCGTCATCACCTACACGAAGCAAGATGGCAGCCCGGGAACGCCGATCACAATCCCGATTCAGACAAACGTCACGGGTTCGCACTATAATGTGCAGCTTGCACTTTCATCGCCGGATGGAGCGTTGATCTCGCCACATAGTTCAGCGACAAATGCCATCAAGCGTTTTGTTATTACCGCGCAGGGGAGTCAGATCCCATCTTCAGTCGGTGTAACTGACTTCAAAATTGACTTGAAGTATAACACGAATTTACTGACTCTTGCTGGTATTGCTCCTGGCTCAAATTGGAAGAACGGATCTGGCCAGCCAGTTGACGGCTCCAATGATTCGCTTGTCTTTGTAATGCAACCAACAGCACCGATTAATCCTGGTGATGTAATTGCTACGGTTTCGATGACTGCGGCGATTCCGGATACAGATAAGACGTCCGTTTCGATTGGTCCGGCCTCGTTCAATCCGAATGATGTGAATTTCGCACGATGCACGGCCTCGGCCTTGAGTAACGGAGATCAGATACCGGTACAGTTGGAATTGAACTGCAATGATTCGATCATCTTGAAATCGAATCAGGGTAATTTGAGTACTGTCACCAATATTCAAGTCATTCCGAATCCGGCCCACAAGTCTGGCGATGGCTCTGCGACGCTGCAATTCACTTCGCTTGTGAATGCGGATGCGACAGTCGATCTGCTCGATCTGAGCGGCAAGCAAGTTGCGCAGCTTGCGCACGGCACGATGCCGAAGGGCGATCATACGCTTCCGATCCCAACAGCCACATTGGCCGAAGGGACATACTTCGCACGGATTCAAATCGGCGGCTTCACCGTCGTCCGTAAGTTCGTGATTGAAAAGGAGTAGGCGCATATTCGTCTTGCCGAAATCTTGACAGAGACCCCTCTCCGGAGGGGTTTCTCTTTTGAAGTAGATAAGATAATATCCGGGCGTTGCACACGGAATGCTAGTGGAAGAATTCTTTTCGATTTCGAACAATCGGCAATTAATTGTATTATCTTTGTGCACCTAAGTTAAGCGCGAGGTATTCTCGATTTAGTGGTTCTCCATCAACAGCTCATGGGGAGTGCTGATGGTCATGGTTCGTTTTTTGATTCGTTGCGGCATGCAATGCTTGACTGGATTTCAGCATGGGGCAACTTAAAACATGATTAGGTTATGAAAACTTGGATACGATTCGGTACGGCGAGCCTCGCTTCGCTGGTTTTGATGTTGCTCGCAATGGGCGCATTCACGTCTGGCGCATCCGCGCAGGGACGGGTCAATAAATACACGGTGACGACGCCGAACTTAAGCTGGAATGACCTCCAGAACACTGGAGGCAATTGGCTCTACACCGATGTATGGCGCTATTACTACGGTGCCCTGACGACATCTCTCCCGTTCAAGTTCACATACGACAACACGACGTTTAGTGCGGGTACGACCATCTATATTCAGGATGCGTCGATCGGCATCGGGTCGAACTCGAACTACGGCGATAATAATGGCGGGCTTGCTAATTCTTCATACCCTGCGCGTCTATTTCCCTGGGGCGCGAACTACGTTGCCATGGGCGACAACTCCACCAATGCCGGCCAGAGCCCGAGCTATGGAATTTTAGAACAGACGACCGGGACCTCGCCGAATCAGGTGTATACGATTCAGATGACCGGCGTTCACACGTGCTGGGGCTCCATGTATACCTCGCCGTCCTGTATCAGTAGTATGCAGGTCAAATTTTATCAGGCTACCGGCGTCATTCAATTCCTCTATGAGGCCCACAGCAATGACATGTCCGGAAGCTATTCCGCCGGTATCGGAATCAATGGCACGACATCGCCTTCTTTCCAGTATTTGAGCTACACGACCGGCACATGGAGCACGCCCGGAACCGATCTGCAATTCACCCCGCCGCTCCCACCCGCGCAGCTATCCTTGCAGCCAAAGTCGCTTAATTACGGCAATGTCGGCACCGGTTTCACGCTTACGCAATACGACACAGTTTATAGTGTTGGTTCAAACCCACTGACGATCAAGACTGCTTCGCTAAGCGGTTCAACGGATTTTTCCATCGTAAGCGGACCCGCCAACGGGACAGTCGTTCCGGCCGGCAGCTTCGCGGCTTACGGTCTCCAGTTCGCTCCGACCAACAATGGTGCGCGCAGCGCAACTTTCACAGTTGTTTCGGACGGTAATGATTCCGCAACCCAGTCGTGCTTCCTAAATGGAACCGGGCTTGCTCCGATTGTGGAATACACATTCCCAAGCACGGTCTACCCGTATAACACGCTGTTCCATCATGTCGCCCGCGGCCTTGGTGATACTGCCATTCAGTATATCGGAGTGCAGAACAAGGGACAAGTACCGCTATACTTCAATAGCATGTATTTTATCGGCTTGCAGGCTGGTATGTATACCTTGATCCATGTTCCGCCCAACCCAATGCAGGCCGGTGCAGCCGATTCAATCGGGGTGCGCTTCATCCCGTACCTGGAAGGACGGCCGGACGCGCAATTGGTGATCAATACGGACGCGATCAACATTCCATCGGATACCGTGCAGATGTGGGGTGTGGGAATTCTTGCTCACCTCGTCATCACGCCACAAGAGGGACTTACCACGATGAACGGAGCGGGTACGCTCATGTTCGATTCGGTCGCCATTGGCGATTCAATCTGTAAATCCCTGACGTTGCACAATACTGGCTCGGACACGCTCAAGATCCTCAAGCAAATTGTGACCTATGGCGATTACGACTTCAAATTCTATCCGCTGTCCGGGTCCGATCTGACGCTTCCGCCAGATGCATCGAAGATCGTCAACGTGTGCTTCGTCCCGATCAAGCAAGGTTCTCGCTTCGCCTCGATTCGCTTCTACACGAATATTGTTAAGACCTATCCGGACAACCGCGACACCAGCCAATTCCTGATCAGCGTTACAGGTACAGGTGTGCCCTATGGTGTTCTGTCGGTCGCAGGCACCGTACTGGATTCTGTTTTGATCGATAGTACCCTCTGCACTACTGTGACGGTTAAGAATTCCGGTCTTACCGACTTGACTCTGTCGAGTGCGACGGTTACCGGTTCGAATAATTTCGTAGAGAGCACGACTCCGCCACTGCCGATCACGCTCTCAGCGGGGCAATCGCAGCTTGTTAATGTCTGCTACACACCAAAGGCACGTGGCCCCGAAGCAGCAACGTTGGTATTGAACGGCACGACGTCCGGCCGTCCCCTCACGCAGTCGCTGCCGCTCGAAGGCGTTGGCCTTGCAGCGTGTCTGGATGCAGCCCCATCGCCGCTGGCGTTTGGCTCTGCGGCGTTCTCCGGAATGACGCTTGCCAATACTGAGAACGATACGTGCATCACAGTCACGAACTGTGGCGATGTACCGGAGACTTTCTCGGCCGCACTCAGCCCGGGTACCAGCAATGCCTATTCGTTGATTGCACCATTCATCATTGGTCCGATTGCCCCTGGCGGAACAGGCACGCTGTGCGTCGCCTTTAAGCCGGACACGATCGGCATCATGCCAGGCTCGGTGATTGTCAGCGCAAGCGAGAAGTCGGCAACGGCCAAGACGCTTCCACTTGCCGGCACAGGTGCCGGTGTGGTGATCGCTGGCTCTGGCCAGGGCACGCTGACATCGCTCACCAAGTGCGACACGTTCGCCGTGACGATCCAGAACACGGGCAACACGCCCTGGACACCTGGTACGGGTGCAGTCATGTCCGGAGCAAATGGCTCGGACTTCACAGCAATCGGCACGACGACACCAGCAACGATCCCAGCCGGCGGTTCGGGAGTTCTGATGGTGCAGTTCTGCCCGACGACTTCCGGCACTGAAACTGCGGAGATGTCCTTCCCGACATCGAACCCCGCGCCGCTCTCCGGCACAGTGACACTGAACGCTGAAGGCACCTCTGCAGGTGTAACGGAGCGGACGGAGCAAAACGGCTTCTCGCTCGGTGCGAGCTATCCGAACCCGACGAACGGCAAGGCCGACGTGATCGTGACGATGCCAGGACAGGCAAAGGTAACGATTGCTCTGCTGAACCTTCAGGGCTCAGTCGTACGGACCATCTACAATGGAACGCTTAGCTTAGGCGATCACGCCATTACGCTGGATGCAACCGATCTTGCAAGCGGCACCTACTTCTACGTCTTGACGAGTGGCGACATCCGTCTGACGCGGGAGATGATCCTGAGCAAGTAGAATTTTTCGATTGATTGATGAAAAGCCCCTCGAAAGAGGGGCTTTTCGCTTTTCTACAATCTGCGTCTGGTTCGGATTGTTTGTGATTGCGGGCGTTCAGCTATCCTATTGAGCGCCAAGAAAGCCATCTGTTGAATTTTTGGTATTCCGCCAAAATTGTAGTATATTTGTGGGTCGCTCTTTTACCTGTTGGTCTTCCGGCGGAGTGTCTCCGCCTGAGACCGTTGGTGAAGAGATGTGTTTCCGTGTTCCTTTACTGAATCCTGCTTGGATCGCGCTGGTGATTCTGACCGGCCTCGTCTGGCGTCTTCAAGCGAGACACTTTTTCCCATGTTGAGCTATGAAAATTCGGAATATATTTTTTGCGAGTCTCGCTATTGCATTCCTGTCACTTTTCGCATGTGCTGTTCATGCGCAAGGCCGCATTAATCGATACAGCATCACAACTCAGAATCAGCCGTGGATCGATCTCTCCTCATCGGGCGGTACACTGATCTATGGAAGTGAATGGCGCTACTATCAGGGCGCGTTGGGAGTAAGTCTTCCCTTCGGGTTTAACTACGACAACACGTCCGTCTCGGCGGGTACGACTCTCTATATTTACGATGGAATTATCGGATTTGGAATGAGTGGGTCGTATGGAATCAACTATGGTGGATTGGGAAACGGCTCTTATCCTCAGCGACTCCTTCCATGGGGGGCATATTACGTTCAGATCGGAGATCGGACAGTCGGCTATGGCATTTACACCCAGACCACAGGCTCAGCGCCGAACCGCGTGTTTACAATTCAGATGACAAAGGTCCACACCGGATTCGGCGCAGCCAGGACCTCATCTAGCTATGCTGTCAGCATGCAGGTTAAGTTTTTTGAGACATCGAACGTCATCGAGTACCTGTATCAGAGTCACAATAATTACATGGGCGGCTCATACTCGGTGGGCATCGGTATGAATGGCTATACCTCGCCGTCCTTTCAGTCGCTGACGTATACATCAGGAACGCAGACGACACCGGCGACGGACCTTGTCTTTACTCCGCCTCCGCCGCCAGCTCAGCTTTCGCTTCAGCCCAAATCGCTCAACTATGGTAGCGTCGGCACAGGAGCGTCGCTCACGCTGTATGACACCGTCTATAGCGTTGGTTCAAGTCCGCTGATCATCAACACAGCGACACTCTCCGGCTCATCCGATTATTCCATCGTGAGCGGACCCGCCAATGGTACGGTTGTTCCCGCAGGAAATAAGGCGACCTATGGGATTCAGTTCATGCCAACCGCAGGCGGTTCTCGGAGTGCGACCTTTACAGTCAATACGAATGGCAACGATTCGGCAACTCAATCCTGCTTCTTGAATGGCACAGGGCTCGCCCCGTTTGTCGTCTATACATTCCCGAATACCGTCTATCCGTTTAATACACTGTTCCATCACGTTGCACGGCGATTCGGCGATTCGGCCACGCAGTATTTCTATGTACAGAATACCGGTTCCGCACCGTTGGTCTTCAACAGTATTTATTTTATCGGCTTGCAGGCAAACATGTATAGCGTGATTCACACGCCGCCAAATCCAATGGCACCAGGCGGATTCGATTCCATCGGTGTGCGATTCAAGCCTCGACTCGAAGGAAGACCCGATGCGCAACTCGTCGTCAATACCAATACATTCAATCTGCCTTCCGATACGGTGCAGATGTGGGGCGTTGGGATTCTGGGGCACCTTGTCATTACACCGGAGAGAGGCCTTAGCACGGTAGGCGGCGCAGGCACGTTGGTCTTCGACTCGGTCGCCATCGGCGATTCCATTTGTCGGTCGCTTACGCTGCATAATATTGGCTCGGACACAATTAACATACTTCGACAAATTGTGACCTATGGCGATTACGATTTTTCGTTCTATCCGCTGACGGGCGCCGATACGATGCTTGTGCCGGACGCATCGAAAATCGTAAATGTATGCTTCAAGCCAATCAAGCAGGGCGCTCGTTTCGCTTCGATTCGATTCTATTCGAACATCCCACTGACCTATCCTGACAACCGCGACACCAGTCAATTCCTGATCAGCGTGACGGGCACCGGAGTGCCGTATGGCATTCTTTCGCTTGCCGGTACAGTCCTGGATTCGGCATTGCTCGATAGCACCGTATGTAGCACGGTGACGATCAAGAATTCGGGTCTTTCGGATCTTCGAGTTGATAGCAGCATGATTACGGGTTCGAATGCATCGGACTTCACGTTTAGCGGTGCGAGCTTCCCGATGTTGCTTCCGTCTGGTGCATCGGTGCCAGTCTCGGTCTGCTTCAAGACTTCGACACGTGGTCCCGAAACAGCAACGCTGGTACTGAACGGCACGACATCTGGTCGTCCGCTCACACAGTCACTGCCGCTCGAAGGCGTTGGCCTTGCAGCATGTTTGGATGCAGCGCCATCGCCACTCGCGTTTGGCTCCGCCGCATACTCCGGAATGACGCTTGCGGGCACAGAGAATGACACCTGCATCACCGTCACGAATTGTGGCGATGTACCGGAGACTTTTTCGGCGGCACTCAGCCCGGGTACCAGCAATGCCTATTCGTTGATTGCACCATTCATCGTTGGTCCGATTGCTCCGGGCGGGACTGGCACGCTGTGCGTCGCCTTCAAGCCGGACACGATCGGCATCATGCCAGGCTCGGTGATTGTCAGTGCCAGTGAGAAGGCAGCATCGACCAAGACGCTTCCACTCGCCGGCACGGGAGCCGGTGTGGTAATTTCCGGCTCTGGCCAGGGCAAACTGACATCGCTGACCAAGTGCGACACGTTCGCCGTGACGATCCAGAACAC